>CAZIKK010000044.1:0-2314 GCA_964539975.1 uncultured Clostridia bacterium | reverse complement strand
CTATTCTATTCAGCAACGATGCCTTTGGTCAACACTACGCTTGCGAAGGCATGTTCAATGATAAAGCCGACCAATCTGAGCTTTACCAGGAGGCCTTAAAATACTATGCCAATATTTTAACCCCTTTTAGCCCTCAAGTGACCCGAAAGATAAACGAAGTCTTGGCAATGAATCTTCCTTTGAACATGATTTGTCCTTCTCATGGCATCATTTGGCGCCAACAACCCGAACAAATCGTTCACCAATATTTGGAGTGGGCAGGAAACTACCAAGAAAACCAAATAACCCTCTTATATGATACCATGTGGGATGGCACTGGGAAAATGGCTGAGGCCATCAAAAAAGGAATTAAGCAAACAAATGACGACGTGGTGATCAAGCTTTACAATGTAAGTCGTTCAGACATGAACGATGTAATATCTGAAGTTTTTAAATCAAAGTTTGTTTTAGCTGGTTCTCCAACCATCAACAGGGGCATTCTATCAGCGATGGCTGGAATTCTTGAGGTGATTCAAGGTCTTAAGTTTAAAAACAAGAAGGGAGCCGCCTTTGGCACTTATGGCTGGAGCGGTGAATCACCGGGTCTTCTAAAAGAAGCGCTAGAAAAATGCGGCTTTGAAGTCATGGACGACGTGGTCAAATCTCTCTGGAATCCCAATGAAGAAGTCATCGAAAACTGCATGGCTTTAGGTCGAAAAATTGGTGAAGACTGCCTCTAACATACTCAAATACTCAATAAAATATCCTTGCTTTTGCAAGGATATTTTATTGTGGTAACATCTGTAACTACCTACCACGCTCATAACCCATATAATCATCCTTAACAGATTTCTATTACTAAGGAGTAAATGATATGAGTCGATCAAAAAGAATTGTGAAATGGTTGTTCCTAGCATTGTTTGTTTTCTTGCTCATGAAAGGTCGCATTCAAGTCTGGATGGTTCTTTTTGTCATCAGTTTAGCGTTGTCTTTTTTTATAGGACGATTTTATTGTGGTTATCTTTGTCCTATTCACACAGGAATGGATGGCATAGACTGGATAGTGAGCAAACTCCATTTGAAACGCAAAAAACCACCTAAATGGATCCCTGAATCTGTCTCCAGAATCTTGGTATTATTCGTTTTCGCTGCCACATTCATAGTTGTTCAGAAAACAGGCCAGCCATTACCAGTGCTTCCCGTTCTATTTGCATTGGGACTTATTTTGTCTTTGATCTACGAGCCTATATTTTTTCACAATTTTCTATGCCCTTATGGCGCTTTGTTGCGCTTTACTTCAAAAAAACCCAAACTAGCTTACCGACTACTGCCTGAAAAATGCATCAAATGTGGTATCTGCAAAAATGTTTGCCCCGTGGATGCCATTGAAATGAAAATTGGAAAATCTATGCCAATTATTGCTCATGCCACTTGTATTCAATGTGATCGTTGCACAAAAAATTGCCCAAAAGATGCTTTGTTACTGTCTATGCATGCCCCATCATCAGCGCCTAATTAGTCCCATTAACAGCCGAGTCAATTGCTCCAAATCCTTGACAGAGATTTGCTCTTCAACTGCATGAGGGTATGCTACGCCTGTCCCAATATTCAAAGTGGTAATCCCTCTGCTGTTGTATATATTGGCGTCACTGCCACCACCGGTTGCAGCCAATTGAACCGGTATGCCCATCTCTCCACAAACGCGTTTGTATAGTTGGAGAAAAGGGTCCTCGACAGAAATCCGGTAACCATCGTACATTCTATCCACCTTTAACTCTACTTTGGCCCCTTTTTCCTCACATGCTTGATGGATGCATTTGATCATATGATCTGTCTGTTTTTCCAATTTCTTTTCATCAAGACTACGCACTTCCCCTTCGATCTCAACTTTCTCAGAAACAATGTTGGTCGGCCCCTTTCCTATAAAAGACCCAATATTAGCCGTCGTTTCCTCATCTATCCTCAAAAATTTCATTTGGCTAATGGCTTGAGCTCCCACCTGTATGGCACTGATCCCATTTTCTGGTGCGACTCCTGCATGAGCCGGTTTCCCCGTAATGCTCACATGCAATCGGTTTTGAAAAGGAGCGGAAGTAATGACTTTTCCAATGGGCCCACTGCTATCCACCACAAAGCAAGTTGTTCCCAACAACTTCGTCATATCCATATAACGCGATCCCTTCAGCCCTTTCTCCTCGGAGACAGTAAACACCAATTGAACCGGTCCATAGTGTTCTCCTTTTTTATTCAGTTCCTCCATTGCCGTTATCTTTTGAGCTTTGTGTTGTTTTTGATTTTATTATAGATTGTTGTTCTCTGTGGTTGGATTATCATT
>CAZIKK010000043.1:0-3037 GCA_964539975.1 uncultured Clostridia bacterium | reverse complement strand
CGGGTTGAATCAAAATCAATAAGACCTTCTTGTTTCATTTTTTGAAGTTCTCTTGAAAGAGAAGTCCTCTGCACGCCAAATTTTTCGGATAAGGTTTTCTTTGTAAAAGGCAGGGTGATGGAGTAAGATTGTTGTTTGACAGACTCATGCTTAAGAAACAGAATGATGGAATCTCGAATGCTTCTATGGGAGATAAATTTAATTTTCTCAGAAAGCAAAGTAGATTTATCAGAGAGTTTTAACAGAAATAATGAGAGGAACTCTTGATTAATTTGACAGAGTTTTAGAATGGCTGATTTTTTGATACTAAGCAGTTTTGTATCAGTAACTGCGGTTGTGGTCATGGGGTAGAAAGGACTTTTTGAAAATAGCAAATTGCCACCAATGGCATCGCCATAGGTGAAGGTGGAGATATTAAGGAGATTTCCCTCCTTATCTATTCGATCCACAGAGACTTCTCCTTCAAAGATAACATCCCAATGATCACAAATTTCACCCTCAAAATGGATGATTTGATCTTTGGTAAATTTTTTAAAAGTTGATTGAGGTACCAAATGGGCCTCAATTTCTTTTTTTGAAAGATCATTTAGCAATGGATTTTGTCGGATTATTTCTACAGATAATGACATTTTTTCCCTCCAAGTGTTACCTAGGTAACACTTGGAAAAGATTATATCGTGTATGATGCTGAGAGTCAAGAAATATAGGAGGCATTAAACATGGATATTGTGACGATAGGTTTATGGATATTTTCAGCCTTTGCACTGATCATATCTTATATCAAGAGAAAAGAGAAAACGGTTGTAGCGGTTAAGATGGCAAAAGGTATGATCCAAGGGATGATTGGTCAAATTATTGGAATATTGTTGTTGATTGGCTTGATACTGAATCTTCTGCCACCTGAAACGGTGACAAATATCGCAAACAGATCGGGAACACTGGTGACAACCGTTTTTGCGGCAGTTCTAGGAAGTATCACACTGATACCTGCATTTGTAGCATTTCCACTTGTGGGTTCCTTAGTCAGAATGGGGACAGGAGTTGTGCCGGCAGCGGCATTCCTGACAACTTTAACGATGGTGGGTGTAGTTACTTTTCCCATGGAAAAGAAGGAATTTGGATTAAAATTTACGATCTATAGAAATGCATTAAGTTTCATTTTCGCAGTGGGAATTGCGTTACTTATGGGGGTGGTGCTATGAAGCTGGTTAAATATCTAAAGAACAACAAGCTACTGACAGTCATGTTAATGACCTATAGTTTCTTATTGATAACGAACCGATCATTCTTTTTAGATTCATTTAATGAGAGCACGTTCTATTTAATAGAAATGGTTGAAATTATGCCGTTGATACTTGTATTGACCGCATTGATAGAGATATGGATTCCTAAGGATGTCATTGCTAAGAATTTAGGCGAAAAATCGGGCATAAAAGGGATTCTTTACGCCTTAATGATTGGAAGTTTTTCTGCAGGACCCATATATGCGGCTTTTCCTATTGCAAAGTTGCTGATGAAAAAAGGTGCTGGAGTGGGCAATATTGTGGTCATTCTGAGTGCATGGGCTGTCATTAAAGTGCCGATGTTGTTAAATGAAGCAAAGTTTTTAGGGGTTGATTTTATGATCGTAAGATGGATCCTCACGGTGGTGGCTATTGTCATAATTGCCAAAGTTATGTCAAAAAAAGTGAAACTAGCGACTGTTATGAATAACTTTGATCAAGAAGCGGTGAATAAGACCATATACGTGACGGAATACTGCATGGGATGTGGAATTTGCACGAAAGAAGCTCCAGAGTTGTTTGGAATGGACAATCGCAAAGCATATGCGAAAAAAAGTTATATTGAATCTAAACATGAAAGAAAGTTGGATCAAGTTATAAGATTATGTCCTGTAAAAGCCATTATCAAGAATGACGACAGCATTGTCAAAAAAGAAGCTTAATTTTCTTAATCTCAGAAGACTCCCTTAACAGGGAGTTTTTTTAATGGATCTGTAATGACAAAGCAAGGTGGATAGTGTAAAATGAGACATAATGGGAATGTGGAGGACTGATGAAAACATACAAAAGAAAAGTACTAGACAAAGAATTCTTCATAGCCGAGCATGAAGGTGAAAAAGGACCTGTGATTTTAATCCATGGATTAACTGGCAATCATCAAAACATGCAACATTACGCTAACAAACTCAAGGGTGAGTACCAAGTCTTGTCAGTAGACCTATTGGGCAGAGGAGATAGTGACCCAGTAGACGAAGGTACAAACCTGATGAAACATGGGGAATACATGACTGCTTTGGTTGAGGAAATTGGAAGTCAAGAAACCATACTGATTGGTCATTCTATGGGAGCATACATCGCCTCATTGGTAGCTTCAAAAAGCGATCATGTAAAGAAATTGATTCTTCTCGATGGTGGCGCTCAGATTAGAAAACGTCATGACGACCTGATTAAACCAGCCCTGAGCAGAATCAGCAGACAATACGAAACCCGAGAGCTTTATATTGACGAAGTGAGAAAAATATATGACAGTCTTGGCATTTCTTGGAACACGGTCATCCAAGATTCGGTGGTGCATGAGTTGGGACAACGAGAAAGTATTTGGAAGAACAAATCGGAAGAAGGAAAAATTTTAAAAGATTGGGAAAGTGCTTCATCGTTCAAGCCTTCAGAGGTATTTTCGAGCATAGCATGCCCCATTCTGCTTGTCTACGCAAAGGGAGAGATAGGTCCTTTGGGGACGCTGTTTTCAATCTCGGAGTATGAAGACGTTTTTAAAAATGCCAAGGATTTGAAGATGATCACATCTGAAAGCAATCATTATACCATGATATTCGAATACAGAGAGGAAATCATGGATGCAATTGACGCTTTTATATAACATTTCAAGACATAGGAGAAAATATGGCTGTAGCATTATCGATTTGTGAAGAATATGACTATGAGAAAGTGAAAACTGCTATCAATGAAGCGATGAACCAATTAGGTGGCTTGCAACAATTTATCAAACCAGGAGATAAAGTGTTGCTGAAAGTAAA
>CAZIKK010000042.1:0-3435 GCA_964539975.1 uncultured Clostridia bacterium | reverse complement strand
GGTGGTACCATACTCAAATTATTTGCCGAAGCCGTTATGATTATTTGTTTTTTTATAAGTATTTCTTAATCTCTTCCACCGTCAGTAGCTTGCCTGAAGATTTAACCACTCCATCCACTACCAAAGCAGGTGTGCCCATTACACCATAAGCTACAATGTCTTGAATGTTTTCCACTTTTTCTATCAAGCAATCGATCCCTAGCTCATTAATGGCTTGCTGTGCATTTTTCTCCATTTTTTTGCATTTGCTGCAGCCTGTTCCCAAAATTTTTATTTCCATACGACTTCCTCCCTAGGCATCTATTACTCTTCAACTTCTTCTAATAGAATCCTATCATTGTAAGAACCTTGTTTTTCTCTTTTTTTCATTCTCAAATAATCTATCCGCATAGGTTCATAATCCTTTAAACGGACTAAGCAATCCAAAGCTTCATACACATCAGCAATTTCTTCTTCATTATCAAATTCTCGGAACTCTTCCATTTCTTCTATGACTTTGTCTATCAATGCATTATGGTATTCTTTTTCTGTCATTGTTCTTGATTTCTGCTTTCTTCCGCTCTCTTCAATCAACGTAGGAATTCTATCCCTTACCAGTTTATTATATGTTGTTTTCACATCAAACACCTCCGCATCATCTGAAGTATAGATTCCACTTAGCTATATCATATCTTTTTTTCTCAGCTTTTTCAATAAATCTTTGGAGTTCCACCTACAGGCTCACTCTATTTCTTGTCTCTTTTCTTTTAAAAAACAAGATATGAACCACAGTTGCTATGAACAGTGCCAGAGAAATTACAACTGTAACAATAACCGAAAAATAAGCACCATCAAATCCAGATTCCGATAAATGCTTCATCAAAATTCCTACATAGGCCCAGATAAAAACCAACCCATATGCAACATCATGGTTTCGGATGATTGTCAAAGCTCCAATCAATACGCCCACCAATAGGATGGCATTCGTCCATACCGTATCTGTTAAGCCCCAACCCGTCCAATTGATAGCTACCAACAAAGTGGTCATGTTGGCAATTGTCGCCACCGTGATCCAGCCAAAGTACACACTGAATGGTAATCGAACCAGGATTTTTTCTCCCGTGGTTAATCGTCTATTCTTTAAGAACTGGTTTACAATAATCAAGCAAACTAGCAAGATCACCATCAAAAACATGGTAACAGCAATCCACCGATAGTGCCAAGCCACAATCCAAATAGAGTTGACGATTGATGACACTACAAACCAAACGTTGACAGTCTTGAACATGTCTGACTTTTCACTGAAACTGGATGTCTTAAAAGCGAGCATTTGATAACCCGTGTATAATGCCAACAGTAAATAGATCACGCCCCAAATGGCAAATGTTAACCCAATAGGAGCAAAAAGGTTTGGATAACTATCAGATACCTCTCCTGTCGTGATTCCATTAATGGGCAAGGCATTTGCTAGGCCGTTCATCATCACCATTATTAAAAATGTAATCAAAGTTACGATTTTAAGTCCATTTGCCTTCATGTTCTTCATTGCCTCCTAACAGAATTTTTTTACTTGTATTTGACCTTCAATTTTTCTCTAGGAACACTGCGATAATATCTGGTTTGAGGATATCCAAAAATAATGTTGGTGATGATTGTCTCATTTGATGGAATTCCCAAATAATTGCATATCTCCCTATTATGGTCTGCGGCTGTTTTAAGATACCCAATATAACAAGACCCCAGTCCTAATGTCTCTCCTATCAATGTCATTTGTCCTGCAGCAATTCCACCGTCCACTGCCATTGTTTGAGAAATGGATGGGTCTCCATAAATGACAATCACCAGTGGCGCATTATAGAAAAGACGATCGTAGCCAGTCTTTTTATAATTGTCCAAAATAGAGGTGAAGACCCTTGCATATCTCCCTTCAGATTTCTGCCCAACATCATACAAGGTTTCCATTGCCATTAGCTTAAGTGCTTCCACTTTCTCAAATCCATTCACCACGACAAATTTAAGGGGTTGACGATTTCCTCCCGTTGGAGAAATCTGGCCAATCCTTAGCAATGACTCTAATTTATCCGATTCAACTTCTTTTTGGTGATACTGGCGGCAACTTCTTTTCATTTTAATCAAATAGTCCAATTCTCGAAAGGTCACCAAATCATGGTCTTTTGAAAAAGACTCTATATTCATGTCGTATTCAGGATCATCATATCTGATAGCGTCCACAGGGCAAGATGCCCCACAATGGCCACACTTGATACAATCTGTGAAATCCTCTATTACAGCCACGTCCTCTTCTACTCGAATTATTTTTGAGAGGCAATCTTTTACACACGCACCACATCCTATGCAGGTTTCTCGATCAATGATTACAAAATTTTTCATATTTGTCCTTCCTTTATCTAAAAATTATTTTTGATAACATTGGTTTATTTATTTCAATCGCTTTGACCGGGCATAACTCCTGGCAACAAAAGCAACTAATACACTCTTTTTTACTAAGTTTAGGTTTTACTCCCACCATTTCGATAGCTTTTGGAGGACAATTGTAGGCACAATCTCCACATCCAATACATTTATCATGATCAAACACAGGTGTTGATTTCAACGTTCTAACCAAGAAGTCCCTGACTGGTTTTGGGATTTTTCGATAATTGCCACTCGTTGATGAAGCCCGTTTGAAATCTTTAATCACAAACGATCGAAAATCACCAACTATAAGTGGATTTGCCTCTTTTTTCACCAACTGTCTTGCCATGGCACACCTTAGAGTCGGCACCTCCTCTTCCTCAAGGCCTATCAATCGACATGCCGTTTGATCTAGTTGATGAGGGTCAGTTGAAGCAAGAACGAAATTAGCAGATCTGGGTGTTCCTGACGAAGGTCCTGCCCCTTCCATGGCTACAATTCCATCCATTACATGTAAAACCGGTTTCACTTGCTCACAAATATCGATCAATGCATTCGAAAAATCATTCACGTCTGGCATCTTAACATGGTATTCGGCTTTGATGGTTCCTGGTACACAGCCAAATAAATTCTTTACCGCTCCCGTATAAACTGTAAAACCATGCGTTTTTAATTTAGGTAGATTGATAATTATATCCACATCGTTGATCATGTCTGTCAACTGAAGATGCTTGATGATTTTCCCATTCTGAGCCTCCACTTGAAAAGTCTCCAGGTTGTTGTTCAGTGTGGCTCCTGTCAGTTCTGACACTTCCTCCATGCCGGTCGCTTTATAAATATTGCGCATTCTGGTAGACAAAAAGGGTCCACCGGGACTATCTCCAATGACAACTTGCCCACCTTCAGCCATGACCAAATCCGTCATCGCTCGAACAAAAACCGGATGCGTTGTTGTGGCATCTTCTGGCTTTCGTTTCATCAGTAGGTTTACTTTCAGCAACACTTTATCTCCTGGTTTGATAAATTGTTGCAAGCCACCTA
>CAZIKK010000041.1:0-4096 GCA_964539975.1 uncultured Clostridia bacterium | reverse complement strand
AGAAACCCATCTTCAGAGGCACCTATGCATGTAAAGCTCTATCAAAGCAATCCAACAATCAAAGGTATTGTTCATGCACATCCACCTGCAGCCACTGCATTTGCGATTGCGGGCATGCCCATCGAACCCGACTTATCTATTGAAGCAGCATTGAGCCTTGGGTATATACCGGTTGTTCCTTACGCTACACCGGGGACGGAAGAAATGGCCCATAAAGTAGCAGCTTTTGGAAAGGCGTACAAAGGTGCTTTGTTGGCCAGTCATGGTGCGGTGACTTGGGGGAAAGACTTGGTGGAAGCTTTTCATAGAATGACCATGTTGGAACACTACGCAAAAATGACGCTGTATTCTAGATACATCATAGGGCAGGCTCAGTCGATTCAAGAAGAAGAAGTGAAACGTCTTAAGGGCGATAAATAAAGGAGGTTATAAGATGGAAGCACCTATTTTCCAAGTGATGGCATCTAGATTGGATGATGAAAAGGGAGAAGTGATCATTTTAGATCAAACAGCCTTGCCAAACGAGACGGTTTACAAGAGACATAAAACGAAAGAATCGATTTGGCAAGCGATCCATCGTTTAGAAGTGAGAGGAGCACCAGCAATTGGAATAGCAGCGGCGTTTGGGGTCTATATTTCTATCAAGGATAGCCGTGCCAATACTTATGAAGCATTAAAGAGTGATTTTTTAGAAGCGAAGACCTACTTGGCAACAGCTAGGCCGACGGCTGTCAATTTGTTTTGGGCGCTTGATCGCATGGAAGCGTGCCTAGTGACTAATCGACACAAGCCAGTAAACGAGATCATTGAGGCTTTGAGGAAGGAATCTGAAGAAATTCGTGAAGAGGACGAGAGGGTGTGTCGCTTGATTGGAGAGCACGGATTAACATTGTTGAAACCGGGAATGGGCATATTAACCCATTGCAATGCGGGGACCATCGCAACTTCCAAGTATGGAACAGCCTTAGCTCCTATTTATGTGGGACATGAAAAAGGATATGGATTCAAAGTGTTTGCAGATGAAACAAGACCATTGCTACAAGGTGCAAGATTGACGGCTTGGGAATTAAACGAAGCAGGGGTGGATGTGACTTTAATTTGTGATAATATGGCGGCGACAGTCATGAAAAATGGTTGGGTAGATGCCATTTTGGTAGGAACAGATCGAGTAGCTGCCAATGGAGATGTGGCTAATAAAATTGGAACAGCAGGCGTTGCCATTCTGGCAAAGAGATACGGCATTCCTTTTTATGTGTGTGCTCCCATGTCTACCATCGATAGACAGACAAAGAGGGGTGAAGACATTACGATTGAAGAACGTGACGGAGAAGAGATTTATCGGATGTGGTATGAGAAACCAATGGCGCCTGAAGGGATCAAAACCTATAATCCGGCATTTGATGTGACGGAGGCTGAAGACGTGACGGCAATCATCACAGAAAAAGGCATCTTGTATCCTCCATTTGACAAATCCATCGAAAACTTGTTTGACAAATCATGAATTAGGGAGAGATGAAATGAGTCTAGAAGAAAAGGTTTTGAAACGATTCTTGGAGTATGTTGAAATAAGCAGTGAGACAGGAAATGAAAAGGCATTCAGTGATAAATTGATTCAAGATTTGTCTCATTTAGGAGCTGAAATCGTTAGAGATAAGGCTGGGGAAAAGGCAAACTCGAATACGGACAATCTTTTTGTCTATTTCCCGGGAAATCATTCTCAAGAGGTGATGTTGTTCAGTTGTCATATGGATACGGTATCGGAAGGCAAACCGATTCATCCTGTGGTGGAAGAGGGTGTGGTTCGATCCGCAGGGGACACCATTCTTTCAGGAGATGACAAAGCGGGGATTGCGGCATTGGTAACGGCTATGGAGGAACTGAATAAGAAAGGAGAACATTATGGACCGGTTCAATTGGTGTTTACTGTCTCCGAGGAGAAAGGACTGAAGGGATCGCGTTATATGGATATGACGAAGTTGTTGGGAACAACTTGTTTTGTGGTAGATAGCAGTGGACCTATTGGAAAAGTCATCACTTCCGCTCCTTTTCAAAATCGGTTGCATGCGAGTATTACGGGGAAACCGGCTCATGCAGGAGTCGCACCAGAAAACGGAATCAGTGCCATACAGGTGGGCGCTCAAGCCATTAGCCAAATGAAATTATTGAGGATCGATGAGGAAACGACGGCTAATATTGGGTCTTTTATAGGAAAAGGCCCAACCAACATCGTTTCTGAGAGAGTTGAGATTGAAGGGGAAGTGCGTAGTCTTGATGAAAAGAAATTGGAACAGCAGACAGATCATATGATCAAATGCATCCATCAAGCATGTGAGGAAAAAGGGGCCAAAGTAGAGTTAAAGGTGGATAGAATGTACGATGGTTACCGGATTTCTGTCGAGGACCCTTTTCTCCAACTATACAAACGCGTTTGTGGAGAGATGGGCATACCGGTTCAATTGGCTGCAACCGGTGGTGGCAGTGACGCCAATATATACAACAGCAGAGGGATTACCACTTTGAATATTGGGACAGGCGTAGCATACCCTCATGCAGTTGAAGAGCAAATCTCTGTCAAGGATTTGGAGCAATTGACGCGGTTGTTAATGGGATTAATTAGGCGCTGATGATGGGGCGCATAGACAGTAACAAAGCATTTTGGGGACAATTCTTTGTGCATCGATCACATTGGATACAAGCAGAATGATCGATGATTGGGGTAGATTTTCCGGTTTCCATTTCGATGGCATCCACGGGACAAGCATTTTTGCAAATGCCACATTTGATGCATTTTTCTGGCAATAACCGGTAAGACAGTTTGGTTTTTTTTGAAGTAAAACGCAACAAGGCGCCATATGGGCATAGATAATTGTGAAAGAAAATGGGTTTAAAGATCAAAGATAGAACCAGTCCCAATACAAATAGGATAGGCAGTACCGGTAATGGTTGACCTGTTTTTTGGACAATTAAAAATGTTGAGACGAATATGAATAATACCAGAATTCTGGCGATGGATTCATTTATCCATTTAGGTGGTTCTTTACGTTTCAAATGGAGTTTGCTCACTATCCAGTCTATGCCATCCATTCCTGTGTGAATAGGACAAAGATAGCCACAATAAAACCGCCCTATAAAAAAAGACAACGCCAAACTGGTGATGAAAAGAGCCATCCACGCTTGAATTCGACCTTTCATGAGTAAGAAAACAAACAACGCTAGGAACAACCATTTCACCATTCTTTTTGATCGACTCATATTATTTACTCCTTAGTAATAGAAATCTGTTAAGGATGATTATATGGGTTATGAGCGTTGTAGGTAGTTACAGATGTTACATAAAAGAATATCCTTGCAAAAGCAAGGATATTCTTTTGGTTATGTTAGAGACAGTCTTCTCCAATTTTTCGACCTAAAGCCATACAGTTTTCGACGACTTCTTCATTAGGATTCCAGAGAGATTTGACCACATCATCCATGACTTCAAAGCCACATTTTTCTAGTGATTCTTTCAGAAGACTTGGGGATTCACCGCTCCAGCCATAAGTGCCAAAGGCGGCTCCCTTCTTGTTTTTGAATTTAAGTCCTTGA
This sequence comes from uncultured Clostridia bacterium, assembly GCA_964539975.1. Classification (GTDB taxonomy): domain Bacteria; phylum Bacillota; class Clostridia; order Tissierellales; family Dethiosulfatibacteraceae; genus 38-11. The sequence continues at coordinate 511 of CAZIKK010000041.1, read as the reverse complement.
ATCACCTCAAGGATTCCAGCCATTGCTGATAGGATACCTCTATTGATGGTTGGAGAACCAGCTAAAACAAATTTAGATTTAAAAACTTCAGAGATCACATCGTTCATGTCTGAACGACTGACGTTGTAAAGCTTGATGACCACATCATCATTTGTTTGCTTAATTCCTTTTTTGATGGATTCTGCCATTTTCCCTGTTCCATCCCACATGGTGTCATATAAGATGGTTATCTGGTTTTCTTGGTAGTTGTCTGCCCACTCCAAGTATTGGTGAACGATTTGTTCAGGTTGTTGGCGCCAAATGATGCCATGAGAAGGGCAAATCATGTTCAAAGGAAGGTTCATCGCTAAGACTTCGTTTATTTTGCGTGTAACCTGAGGGCTAAAAGGCGTCAAAATATTGGCATAGTATTTCAAGGCTTCTTGATAAAGTTCGGATTGGTCGGCTTTGTCATTAAACATGCCTTCGCAAGCGTAGTGTTGACCAAAGGCATCGTTGCTGAATAGAATAG
>CAZIKK010000040.1:4496-5831 GCA_964539975.1 uncultured Clostridia bacterium | reverse complement strand
TCACCAAAGTCGCAGATTACACCATTGATGGCACCAATCTCTGTTCTTTTCCCTTTTTCAAGGTCTTGCAACATGCTAGCTTTGAGTTTTCTATGAGGTCCCCACATTTTGTTGTAGATAGGATCTTTGCTGTCCATTTCCTCTTTCGTTTCAAATCCAAGCAAGCTTCCCAAATCAAATCCATGCATAGGCTCCATTTTAATATCTGCCACTTTTGCCAACACAATGGCTTCATTGGCTATATGCTTGACACAGTCCATCGCTTTTGGATCGTCTAGAATGTCTCCAAACGTACAACCCAAGCAAGCTGACATCCCACTAAAGGTAGCGTTTACCAAAAGTTTTGTCCAACGGATGCCCATAAGGTTTTCCATTACTTCAACATGACACATGGTTTCAAGAATTTCTTTCGCCTTCATCAATCGATCCGTAATTTTACCATCCATCTCACCTATTTCAAAGCTCATATTTCCAGGCTCAGAAGTCAGTTCAGATACACCGGGTTCCTTCCAAGTGGCACCCCAACCAACTGTACATCCCAAAGTTCTTTCCTTGCCTACAATATCCGCAACAGCTGGTTCTGGCACACCATTTTGTAAAGTAATCACACAACTGTCTTTGCCCAAATGTGGCAACAACTGATTCAATGCTGTTTCATTGTAGGTTTGCTTCACCAAGTACAGCACCATATCATAGGTGCCTTCCATTTCTTCCGGTGTTAATGCTTTCACCGGTTGAGTGAATTCCATTGTGCCAACAACTTTGGCTCCTTTTTCGTTTAAGGCTTTAACATGTTCTTCGTTGGCATCGATTAAATCGATGTCGATTCCCGCTTTGGCGATATGTGCCCCTAGGATGGTTCCTAAAGACCCAGCGCCCATTATTGCCAGTCTCATTTACATGCCTCCTTTATTTTTTGATTCCAAGTAATTCTCTTCCTTCATCTGGTGTTGCTGGTTCGAAGTCAAACTCTTTCATGATTCTTACCATTTTTTCAACCAATTCACCATTGTTCTTCGCTAAGACACCTTTTGATAAGTAAAGGTTATCTTCCATTCCCACTCTCACATGACCACCTAAGAATAAGTTTTGTGTACAGATTGGGTATTCAGCTTTACCAGCACCAAACGCTGACCAGTCATAACCGCCTACGCCAAACAGTCTGTCTGCCGTTTCTTTCATCATGTTCAAGTCTTCTACTGAAGACCCTAAGGCACCATTGATACCTAGCACAAATTGTAGATACGGTTTTCCTTGAATCAATCCCACGTCTTTCATGAATTTGACATTATAGATGTGCCCAACGTCATAACACTCAAGTTCAGGCTTTGTGCC
>CAZIKK010000040.1:0-4396 GCA_964539975.1 uncultured Clostridia bacterium | reverse complement strand
CAGATGATAACGTCTTTGTTTTTTGCACGGATCTTGTCAATGATTTCTTCGTAAATTCCAAGATCTGATGACGGCATACCGTTTTCAGGATTTCTAGCATGGATATGCACCGTAGTGGCTCCTGCGTTGGCTGCATCAATCGCATTTTGAGCAATTTGATCTTGAGTAATAGGTAAATACGGAGACATGGTTGGGACATGAATAGATCCCGTAATCGCACAGTTTACAATTCTTTTTGTCATTTGTTACTCCTCCTTTTGGATAAAAATAATTTATTCTAATATATGGCAATCGCAAGGAATGCACATATAAAAGCAACGACAATCGGTATGGCTACTGTTGTCCAGAAAATATGCTTGTAGCCTTCTTTATGATTAACGCCTACAACACCCATCAAAATGAAGATTCCTCCGGCGTGAGGCAATGTATCCAATCCTCCTGCGGCTATAGCGGTCAATCGGTGTAATACATCTGGGTTAGCGCCTAATGCTACGTATTCAGCTCCTAAAGCATTTAGGAAAATCGTCAACCCACCACTAGATGAACCCGTGATCCCTGCTACAATCTCTGTGGCCATAACGGCTGATAGGTAAGGATGCAGATCAATGCCTAAAGCGAATGCGATAAAACTTTGGAAAGCAGGCGCATTTTGAACAACCACGCCAAATCCAACGATAACTGCCACATTGATAATGGCCATTCCATCTTTCAACCCTTGGTTGATGGTGTTTTTCTTATTGGTTAGTTTTTGCCAATTGAAAATGAAAGTTAAAGCAGTTGCTGCCAACATGGCATACACTACCAATTCAATCGATCCGAAAGCGTTCCTTAAAAAGATGATAGCCGCTAAAATTAGAATCATGGGAATGAAAGACAAAGTGGCACTTGGCAACTTTGATTTATCCACATTTTCAAATGTAGATACATCGTCCATCGGTCCTGGCACAAAACCAATACCTTCTGCTCGAACTTTTTTCTCAACGCGTACAAAGTAGGCGTAACCTCCTATGAACATCAAAACAGAGGCAAAAATACCAATGAAAGGTGCGGCAGTCAGAGAAGTTCCTAAAACCTGCGATGGAATCACATTAGTCAATTGTGGCGAGGCTGGCAACGCCGACATGGTGAATGTTGCTGCTCCAAATGCCAAGATCCCTGGCAAAATACTTTTTGGCAAATCTGCTTCTTTTAATAAAACCAGTGCAATTGGATAAAGAGCAAACACAACCACAAACAAGCTGACACCACCATAGGTCAAAACAGCAGCTGTCACAATTAATACTAGGACCGCTCTTTTAGCGCCGAACCATTCCAAAAACTTATACGCTACTGCTTGAGCCGCTCCTGAATCAGCCATTGCCTTGGCAAATAAAGCCGAACTGATAAACACTAGAAAATAGGCGCCTACAAAACTTGTGATCCCACCCATGTAAGCTTGGGAAAATGAACCCCAAATCGGCATGCCGTTAGTCAGAATGACCACCAATGAGCAAACAAGAGAAGCCGGTATGGCCCCAATGCCTTTGTATGCTAAAACAACCAATAAAGCGATGGCGATTAATAAACCTAAAACTCCTAACATAAATACCCTCCTAGAATATCTAAATAAATTTGTGTTTCTTTGCTTCTTCTGTCAACTCATCACGATAGTCGGGGTGTGCAATCTTGATTAACATTTTGGTTCTGTCTTTAACAGAGGCTCCTTTTAAACGGGCAATGCCATACTCTGTCACGACATATTCAACATCTGTTCTTGCAAGGGTTATCAATGTGCCTCTATCAAAATACGGCACAATTTTTGAAACTCTTTCTCTCTCATCAGTACCAGGTTTTTTAATCTCTGTGGTCGAGTGCAAGGTGATGATGGATTTTCCACCTCGAGCCATCTGCGCTCCTATAGCCGTTTCAACCTGTCCACCTGTTCCGCTGATTTGTGTGTTTCGAATGGCTTCTGAAGCACATTGTCCTGTGAAATCCACCATTAGTGTGGTGTTTACCGATACCATTTTGTGATTCTGGCTCACAACGAAAGGATCATTGGTATAGCTGGTTCTATAATGCATGACCACTGGATTGTCATCGATAAAATCATACACTTTTTTAGTTCCCAACGAAAAAGACGTAACAATCTTGTTGGGGAAAAGCGTCTTTTTTCTTCCGGTTATCACACCGGCATTATATAAATCTACCATTGCATCATTCAACATTTCTGTATGAATTCCTAAGTCCTTTTTGTTTATCAATTCTTTCGCTGCCGCATTGGGTATGGCTCCAATTCCTAATTGGATCGTCGACCCATCTTCGATTAGTTCTGACACATATTGACCAATCATTCTGTCAGTGTCTGTTATCGGGGCATCTGGTATCGTAGGTACGGCCATATCCACTTCATATAAATGGTCTACTTGAGAAATATGAAATACCGTGTCTCCGAAAGTTCTTGGGTGTTGAGCATTCACTTCAAATATGATCGTTTTTGCGTTATGGATCATTTCATAATCATAGATGACACCAGGTCCTGTCGTAAAAAAACCATTCTTGTCCATTGGACTTACCGTACATACATACACATCAGGCTCTCCGTGATGCGTCAAGATATTAGATCCAATGTTTCTCAAATGTGCTGGTGCATAAGATCCCATTCCTAGCTTGTCTGTCGCTCTTTGAACTGGTCCATAAAAAGAGGATTCAAAGTCAAATGTCTCTTTATATGCTGGACTTGTCATAATCTCATGAGCCTTCAAGGATAGAATATTGGTTACCTTCACATCCTTTACCTTCCCTTTTAAAGCCGTCATTTTTTCGACGAATGTCATCGGCTCGATTGGCCCTCCACCCAATACCACATGTTGTCCTGATTGGATAAGTGACACTGCTTCTTCAGGTTGCATTCTTTTTCTATTGTATTCGTTGCTGTACATTTTTTCACCTCCTCTCTACATTTTTTCATGATACTTCAGTAACATGATTAGTCCTTTATCTCTAAACATGGCAATGTCTTCATTTGTTTTGCCATGGGACTCTCTTCTATTTTCCATTTCTTCATCCACTCCTTTTTGAACTCTTTCTCCATAGCCTTCTGGCCATTTCTTCCAGTCCGCCATATCTTCCCACCATTTTTCAACAGATGGTCCCATATGAGCCAATGCTCCTTGAATACCATACTTTCCTCCACCTAATTGGTAGATAAGATTTGGACCCATCAAAGCATATCTTAATCCTGGCCCAAAACAACAGGCCTTGTCCACTTCCTCAACCGTGCAAATACCTCTCTCAACGATTTCCACTGCTTCTCTGTACAATGCCAAAGCCAGTCGATTTGAAATAAAACCAAGCGCTTCTTTCTTTAGCACAATTGGCTCTTTGTCTATGGATTGATAAAAACTGACTGCCTTGTCAATATATACCGATTCTGTCGCCTCGCCTTTTGTAATTTCTACCAAAGGAATCAATTGAACCGGATTATATGGGTGTGCGCCTATAATACGTTCCGGATGATTGGCTCCTTTGGCTATTTCAGTAATCAACAACCCAGACGTGCTAGATGCGATGATGGCATCCTTTTTCCCATAAAGTTCAATGTCCTGAATGATCTTTTGCTTGATCTCATAATTTTCAGGCCCATTTTCTTGAATAACCTCTGCATCCTCGACAGCCTTTTTCATGTCAGTTGTGACCGTGATCCTTTCTATGCATTGATTAAAGGCCCTTTCGTCTATTACTTCAGCCTCATAGAGAAACTTCAAATTTGATTTGATGCGTTCGACTGCCTCTTCCAGTTTAGACTCATCAATATCAAACATAGTCGTTTCCAGGCCCTTTAAGGCAAAATAAGTTGCCCATCCGCTTCCAATTAATCCTGATCCAATGCAAGTTACCTTCATCTTTGCCGTGCCTCCTCTTTTAGTTTTGCCATGTACTGAAGATGCAAGTAGCATGCCAAGCCAAAACCCTTTGAAATGCACAAAAAAATAATGCCAATTTGCATTAAATGCAGATTGACATCGTTTTCTTCTTGGAATAATGCGTGCATGCATTATTTAATCTCGTATTTTTTTGTTTTCCGAGCAATGGTTGACTGGTTCACACCAAGAATCTCTGCTGCCTTATAGGTTGTTTTGTATTTTTTGATCGCCTGTTTGATTAATTCTTCTTCGTATTGTTCCATCAACTCTTTGTAAGATTTATTCTCTAAATCGAACAAGGAGTTGTAATCTGTTTCCGACATCAAGTCATGGAATATATTACGGTTTGGCAAGGAAAAATCGTTTTCCTTTAAGCTAAAGTCGTTCAAAATACCCTTTGGAATGTCCTTCAATTCAATCACCGACGTGGAGCTCATCACCACCATTCGTTCGACAAAGTTTTTCAATTCTCTTACATTTCCCGGCCAATC
>CAZIKK010000039.1:0-6945 GCA_964539975.1 uncultured Clostridia bacterium | reverse complement strand
TCTAGAACGCAATGACGATACCGCCATCATCCGCATAAACGGTACTGATCCCTCTGGCTTCAAAGATTAACACATCCTTGAAAGGATAGGTGGCCAAGATGTCTTGCTTAAGTGCTTGGGCTTTTTCCAAGGCATTGACGTGAGTAATCCCTAAAACCGTGTTGGCATAATCCACATCTTTTGTGTCACCAATCATTTGGACCAGACGATTGAAGGCTTTCTTTTTACCTCTAACCTTGTCAAGCACTTCGATTTCACCTGCTTTGCTAGCTCCCATAATGGGGGAGATATGTAAGAAGGTGGCGAAAGATGCCTTGATTTTACTGAGCCGTCCAGCTTTTGCCAAGTTTTCATAAGAATTTAAGATAAACATGGTCTTGAGCTTTTCGATATATTGAGTTGTTTGGGTAATGATTTCTTCTTTTGGATGGTTGGCATCTATCATTTCTTTGATTTTCAGACTAATCATGGTCTGAGCAGCCGATGCGGATTTTGAGTTAAAAACATGAACAAAAGACTCCGGCATCTGTTCCTTCATTATTTTGCAAGCAGCCATAGCACTACTATAAGAACCGCTTAATCTATCAGACAAAGTAACCACAAAACTGTTCTTATACTTCTTGAAAACCTCGTAGTACTCTCCTGGAGATGGACAAGCTGTTTTTAGGGAATGTCTGCTTTTTTTGATTCTATCCAACAAATAGCGAGTGTCAAGATCCTCGTCGACGATTTCTTCGTCATCGATTAAGATTTTAAGAGGGATGGTTTCAAAGATGTCTTTGATTTCATCATTGATGTCCGTACAACTATCAACAATTAATTTGTTTTCCATGTATTCAATCCTTTCATTAAGTGATTAACTTATTATAACAGTTTATGGAAAAGAAGTAACGGCGAAAATCAAAAAATTTGACTTATTCAAAAAATTATATTATCTTATATCATACTTAATAGGACTTAAGCACTTGAATGCACGAAACCGTCCCTTTTAATGAGACGTGACAAGTGTTATAATTGTAATAAATTTGTTGTCAAGGCCCAATTAGGGAGGATTTAAATGAAAGTTATGATCGTCGGCGCAGGAAAGCTAGGTTACAAACTGGCAGAAGCCATGATATTGGAAGAAATTGATGTGACGCTTATTGATGATAATGCGAAAGTCATTGAAAGAGTTAATCAACAATTGGATGTATTGACGGTTGTGGACAGTGGCATCAATATTAGCATGTTAAAAGATTTGAATATTAACTCCTTTGATCTATTAATTGCCACAACAGAGAATGATGCCACCAACGCTGTTATTTGTGCGTTTGCAAAAAAACTGGGATGCATGAAAACCATTGCTCGAATTAGAAACCCAGAGTATACGGAACAACTGGATTTTGTAAAAAGCGAGATGGGAATAGATTTTATCATCAACCCAGATTTTGAAACAGCTCACGCCATCGCCAAATATCTATTAAGACATGTGGTCTACTTTTCTGGTGAATTTGCAGGGGGACGGGCAAAAATGATCAACTTCAATGTGGGTCATGATCCACATTTTGTCGGCAACCGAATCATGGACATACAAGGATTGGAAGGGGTATTGATCACCGCCATATCCAGAGAAGGCCAGTTGATTATACCTAACGGATCTATTATTTTGAGTGAAGGGGATGTGATCCATGTTCTTGGAAAAGAAGAGGATATCATTCGATTTAACAAAAAATACAAACTCCGAGGCAAAGAGCGAGAAATTAAAAGTGCCATGATTTTAGGAGGTGGAAATCTATCTTATTACCTTGCAAAAGAATTAAGGAAAGCCAAGGTAGATGTGACCATCATTGAACAGGACAAGGCGAAGGCAAATCGGTTGGCAGAGAAACTAAAACATGTGCTCATCATCAACGGAGATGGCACAGATGTCAGTCTGCTTGAAGAAGAAAACATCAATGAAATGGACGCTTTCATAGGCGCGACTGGATTCGACGAGCACAACCTTTTAATGGCTTTGATGGCGAAACAATATGGCATATGCAAATCCATAGCCAAAGTCAGCCGACCAAATTACACGAAAATAATTGATAAGCTAGATATAGATGCGGCTATTAATCCCATGAATATTACGGCAGCCAATATATTGAAATTTATCAGGGGAGGCAAGATATTAGCAGTCTCATTGCTATTAGGAGGTCAGGGAGAGGTGACAGAAATCATTGTTACACCAGATATGCCTTATGTGGATAAACCCATTTCCAGCCTAAACCTTCCAGAAAGAGTCATCATTGGTGCCATTATTCAAGATGGAGAAGTAATCATCCCAAAAGGAAATGATCGGATCAAACCTTATGACCGAATCATTGTATTCTCTCTATCGGAAGACTTTGACAGTCTTAAGACATTTTTCAAACCAAGCAAAGGAGGCTTCTTTGGTGAAATCTGGAATCGTAGCAAAGGTAGTCGGTTCAATTCTAATCATTGAGTCCGGACTGCTGGCTTTACCCTTACTGGTAGCCTTCTTTTATAAAGAAGCGGCTTGGCGAGAGTTTTTGCTGACAATGGGACTGACGTTCATTGTGGGCGGTTTATTGACACGAGTCAAGACACATTCAAAATCCATCAAGGCGAGAGAAGGCATTATGATTGTTGCTTTTGGATGGGTTTTGGTTTCTTTTTTTGGTTCATTGCCTTTATATTTGACACAAGGAGCGCCTTCATTCATAGATGCTCTCTTTGAAACTATTTCCGGTTTTACGACGACAGGGGCATCGGTTCTTGATGATGTGGAATCATTGCCAAGAAGTATTCTCTTTTGGCGATCGTTTACCCACTGGATTGGAGGAATGGGAATTCTGGTTTTCACATTAGCCTTGTTGCCTGCCTTGGGGATTGGCAGCATGCAGATTTTTAAAGCAGAAACGCCAGGACCTTTTGCAGGAAAAGTTGCACCGAGAATGCGAGACACCGCTAGGGTGCTTTATGTGACCTATTTCACCCTGACGCTTACGGAAATAGTCTTCTTGCTCTTGTCTGGCATGAGTTTGTTTGATTCCGCATTGATCACATTTGGAACAGTGGGTACAGGAGGTTTTGCACCATACAATGACAGTTTAACCAGGTTCAACTCTTCAGTTCACTTTATTGTGAGCTTTTTCATGTTGCTGGCCGGTGTCAATTTTTCATTGCATTACTTGCTGTACAAAAGAAAATACTTAGACATTTTGAAAGACAATGAACTTAGGTTGTACACCAAGTTCGTATTAGTGGCGACTTTGTTGATAGCTGTTGACCTAGTGGTAACAGGGTATCAAAGTGTGTTTTTTGCAGGTCGTGACGCATTGTTTCAAGTGGCATCTATCATGACCACCACCGGTTACTCAACAGTCGATTTTCAGGAGTGGCCAACCTTTACCCGGAGCATACTCTTGGTGTTGATGTTTGTTGGAGGAAGTGCTGGATCCACGGCAGGAGGCATGAAGGTCATCCGGATTCTTATCATCTTTAAATTGATTAAGAGAGAGTTATCCAAAACATTCCACCCAAGGGCATTGATTCCAATCAAACTTGGAGATCGGGCCATATCCAATGAATCGGTTGCAGGGGTGTATAGTTTCTTGGGTTTGCATTTAGTGATGTTTATCATGGGGACGCTGTTAATCTCTCTAGATCGAGTAGATATGATCACAGCTATTTCATCGTCAGCGGCTACATTGAATAACATAGGACCAGGCTTTAATCTTGTGGGGCCAACGGCTACCTATAGTCATTTCTCTTCATTTAGCAAAGGTGTATTCTGTGTGTTGATGTTATTAGGAAGATTAGAGTTATTTACCATTATTGCCTTGTTTGTCCCTAAAAGCTGGACAAAAGAAAGCTAGCCATATTGACAGGGTTGGCTTTTTTTGATAACTTATATTAATTAAATTGATTTATATTTAAGTAAGAGAGGAGTTGCCAATGGAAAAATTTTTAACAAAAGCTTACACATTTGATGACGTACTTTTGCTTCCAGCAAAATCAGAAGTATTACCCAAAGATGTGGATGTTTCAACGTGGTTGACAAAAAAAATCAAACTGAATATACCTTTGATGTCTGCCAGCATGGACACCGTAACAGAAGCCAAGATGGCCATTGCCATGGCTAGAGAAGGTGGCATCGGCATTATTCATAAAAATATGTCCATCGAAGCACAAGCGCTAGAAGTGGATAAAGTCAAGCGATCAGAGCATGGCGTTATCACAGATCCCTTTTTTCTCTCAGAAGAACATTTGGTGGAAGATGCATTGGTGTTGATGAGCAGATATCGAATATCGGGTGTGCCTATAGTGGATGACAACCGTGTGTTAATTGGTATCATCACAAATAGAGACGTTCGATTCGAGCAAGACTTATCTAAAAAAATCAAATTTGCAATGACAAAAGAAGGGCTAATAACAGCTAAAGAAGGCATTTTAATGGATGACGCCTTGAAAATCATGTCTTCCCATCGTATTGAAAAGTTACCTTTGGTAAAAGAAGATGGTACTTTAGCTGGTTTGATCACCATCAAAGATATTGAAAAAACCATCAAATACCCTCATTCAGCAAAAGATAGCAATGGTAGATTGTTAGCAGGTGCAGGAGTGGGTGTGACAAAAGACATGATGGAACGCGTAGAAGCATTGGTCCAAGCAAAAGTGGATGTCGTGGTTGTGGACACAGCACACGGACACTCCAATGGCGTTATTAATGCAGTAAAAGCAATAAAAGCTAAATTTCCAGAACTTCAAGTTGTGGCAGGAAATGTGGCAACAGCTGCTGCGGTTAAGGAATTAGCAGAAGCAGGAGCAGATTGCGTCAAAGTTGGAATAGGACCGGGATCTATTTGCACAACGCGTGTTGTGGCGGGAGTCGGCGTTCCTCAGTTAACAGCAGTGAATCAGTGTGCTGAGGCAGCAAAAGCCTATGGCATTTCCATTATTGCAGATGGTGGGATCAAATACACAGGGGACATACCGAAAGCCATTGCATCTGGAGCGGATGTAGTGATGATTGGGTCGTTGTTTGCCGGGACAGAAGAAAGCCCCGGAGAAACCGTTCTATATCAAGGAAGACGGTTTAAGGTTTATCGAGGAATGGGGTCAGAAGGTGCTATGAATCAAGGCAGCAATGATCGTTATTTCCAAGAAGATGCGAAAAAATTCGTCCCTGAAGGGGTGGAAGGACAAGTTCCTTTTAAAGGGCCTATCAGTGAGGTAGTCTATCAGATGGTAGGTGGCTTGAGAGCTGGAATGGGATATTGCGGCACAAAAGACATAGTAGCGTTGAAACGAGATGCTCAATTTGTGGTTATCACAGGATCTGGGCTGAAAGAAAGTCATCCTCATGACATCCAAATCACCAAAGAATCCTCCAACTATAGTATTAGAAGTTAAGAATCGGGAGAAAAAGATGATATTAGTATTAGATTTTGGCGCTCAATATAGCCAACTTATCGCTAGAAGAGTCAGAGAATCAAAAGTGTACTGCGAAATAGCACCTTATGATACATCAATAGATAAAATCAAAGAAATGGCGCCCAAAGGCATCATATTGTCTGGAGGACCAGCCAGTGTCTATTCTGAAAAAACACCTAAAGCAGATCCAGATTTGTTTCAACTCGGGGTGCCTATTTTGGGCATTTGTTATGGCGGACAGCTTATTGCTCAAACCTTTGGCGGAAGTGTATCACCGGCAGAATCAAGAGAATACGGACGAACAAATCTCTCCTTAGACGGTAAAAGTCTCCTTTTTAAAGAGATGCCAGACACTTCAAAATGTTGGATGAGCCATACAGATCTTATTAAAGAGCCGCCTGAAGGATTTCAAATAACGGCAACCTCAGAAACTTGTCCTGTAGCGGCTATGGAAAACCAAGCGAAGAAGGTATATGCTGTTCAGTTTCATCCAGAAGTTGAGCATACTGAAAATGGAAGAAATATTTTAAATAATTTTGTGTTTGGCATTTGCAACGAAAAACCTGAATGGAACATGGGAGATTACGCGGAAGAAACCATCGCTCAAATCAAAGCTACAGTAGGAGATAAAAAAGCTTTGTGCGCTTTGTCGGGAGGCGTGGATTCTTCGGTTGCTGCTGTATTAGTTCATCAAGCAATCGGAAAGAACTTGGTATGCGTATTCGTGGATCATGGATTGATGAGGAAGGACGAGGGAGATCAAGTAGAAAAAGTCTTCAAGGAAACCTTTGATATGAACTTGATTCGTGTCAACGCAGAAGATCGATTTCTTGGAAAGCTAAAAGGGGTGACAGATCCCGAGAAGAAAAGAAAGATTATTGGTGAAGAATTCATCCGGGTATTTGAAGAAGAGAAACAAAAGCTAAAAGAAACCTTTGGACATATCGATTATTTGGTGCAAGGCACCATCTATCCAGATGTCATCGAGAGTGGCACCAACACGGCATCTGTTATCAAAAGCCACCACAATGTGGGTGGATTGCCAGAAGATGTGGATTTTGAATTATTGGAACCATTAAGACAACTATTCAAGGATGAAGTGAGAGAGGTAGGAAGAGCGTTAGGCATAGCTAATGAGCTTGTTGAGAGACAACCTTTTCCAGGACCTGGACTAGGCATTCGTGTTTTGGGAGAAGTGACCAAAGAGAAGTTGGATTTAGTCAGAGACGCGGACCATATCTTCAGGGAAGAAATTGGCCAAGCCGGTCTGCAAAATGATATTTGGCAATACTTTGCCTGCCTGCCAAATATTCGCAGCGTAGGTGTTATGGGTGATGAGAGAACCTATGTCCATACGATTGCCTTAAGAGCGGTGACAAGCACAGACGGTATGACCTCGGATTGGGCCAGAATTCCTTTTGACGTTTTGGAAAGAGTGTCTAATCGAATTGTCAATGAGGTAAAAAATGTCAATCGGGTGGTTTACGATATTACTAGCAAACCCCCATCAACCATCGAGTGGGAGTA
>CAZIKK010000038.1:0-8632 GCA_964539975.1 uncultured Clostridia bacterium | reverse complement strand
ATAACAGATGGAGAGCCGGTAATATTGACATCCCTATAAGAGGTGATAAAATGGAAATTACAAGCGACTTAAGAATAGGTCAGGTTGTAAAGTCTAAAGCAGGAAGAGACAAAGGTCGCGTTTTTATCATAGTGGAAATTGTTGATGAAACTTATGTGAAATTATGCGACGGAGAGTTGCGCAAAGTAAGCAAACCAAAGTTAAAAAAAATCAAGCATTTGATCATTTATAACAGAGTGTTTGAAGAAATCGAGGCTCGAATTGAAAAAAATGAAAAACTTAACAACGCATACATTCGAAGGTTATTGGAACCTTATAATATCCAAATCTAACACAGAATGGGGGTTAAAAAATTAATGTCCAAGAAAGATGTAATTGAATTAGAAGGAAAAGTTGTGGAAGTTCTGCCAAATGCTATGTTTAGAGTAAAGTTGGAGAACGGACACGAAATTTTGGCTCACATTTCTGGAAAGCTGAGAATGAATTATATAAGAATTCTTCAGGGAGATCGTGTCACAGTTGAGTTGTCGCCTTACGACTTGACAAAAGGCAGAATCACCTGGAGAAAAAAGTAGTAAGGAGTGATTACATTGAAAGTAAGACCATCGGTGAAACCTATTTGCGAAAAATGTAAAATCATTAGAAGAAAAGGCAAAGTAATGGTAATTTGTGAAAACCCTAGACATAAACAAAAACAGGGTTAGTATAACGCATAAAAATATTTTATAGGAGGTGCTGTGATACATGGCCAGAATTGCTGGTGTTGACCTACCAAGAGATAAGAGAGTGGAGATTGGATTGACCTATATCTTCGGAATTGGCAAATCAACTTCACAGAAAATTTTAACAGATGCTGGGATTAGTTATGATACTAGAATCAAGGACTTAACAGAAGAAGAAATAAGCAAATTGAGAGCTGAAATAGATAAAGTTCCGGTTGAGGGAGATCTTAGAAGAGATGTCGCAATGAATATAAAAAGATTGCGTGAAATCAACTGTTACAGAGGACTTAGACATAAGAGAGGACTGCCCGTTAGAGGACAGAACACAAAAAACAACTCTAGAACAAGAAAAGGTCCAAAAAGAATTTCAGGTAAGAAGAAATAGAAGGAGGGACTTAAGTGGCTAAAAAAGTACAAAAAAAAGCTTCCAGAGTTAAAAGAAGAGAACGTAAAAATATTGAAAGAGGACAAGCACACATACATTCCACTTTCAACAATACGATTGTCACTTTAACGGATGTACGCGGTAATGCAATTTCATGGTCCAGTGCAGGACAAATGGGCTTTAAGGGTTCAAGAAAGTCAACTCCTTTTGCTGCGTCAATGGTTGCAGAAGAAGCGGCTAAAAAAGGTATGGAACATGGATTAAAAACAGTGGAAGTATATGTAAAAGGCCCTGGAGCAGGCAGAGAAGCTGCCATCAGATCACTTCAGGCAACAGGATTGGAAGTCAACTTAATTAAAGATGTGACACCAATTCCACATAATGGTTGTAGACCACCGAAAAGAAGAAGAGTTTAACAAGAACAGGAGGTGTTAAAATGGCAAGATATACGGGACCCGTTTGCAGATTATGCAGAAGAGAAGGAACAAAACTATATCTCAAAGGAGATAGATGTTATACTGATAAATGTGCTTTAAGCAGAAGAAACTACGCACCAGGTCAACATGGCCAAAGCAGATCAAAACTGACGAACCACGGTATTCAGTTAAGAGAAAAGCAGAAGGTCAGAAGATATTATGGTGTATTAGAAGGACAATTCAACACATATTACGAAATGGCTGCAAAAACACCTGGTCTGACTGGCGAGAATTTCTTAAAGATTCTTGAAAGAAGATTTGACAATGTTGTTTATAGAATGGGATACGCAGCGTCAAGGGCGGAAGCAAGACAGCTTGTTGTCCATGGACATTTTTCTGTCAATGGTAAAAGAGCAAATGTACCATCAATGCTATTGAATGTTGGTGATGTAGTAGAAGTTATCGAAAAAAGCAGGAACTCTGTTAAATTCAAGGCAATTATTGAAGCTCAAAAGACATCTGTGCCACAGTGGTTATCAGTTGATCCGGAGAACCTACAGGGGAAAGTTATTGCAGAACCAGTAAGAGAAGATATTGAGCTACCAATAGAAGAGCACTTAATCGTAGAGTGGTATTCTAAGTAATATGACCACCCTTAACATACAAAAATTAAAGGGAGGGTTTCTAGGATGATAGAAATTGAAAAACCGAACATCACGTTGATCGAAAAAAGTGAAGACGAAAAATATGGGAAGATAGTATTAGAACCACTCGAAAGAGGATTTGCAACAACATTGGGCAATTCTTTGCGAAGGATTCTGTTATCATCACTCCCCGGAGCAGCAATCACCTCTATTAACATTCAAGGTGTATTGCATGAATTTTCAACGATACCAAAAGTCAGAGAAGACGTGACAGAAATTATCCTTAACATTAAAAACATAGCTGCTGTAATGGAATCAGACAATCCTGTGCAGCTCTTAATTGATGTTAGAGGGCCAAGAGAGCTCAAAGCTGGAGACATCATAACAGGTGGTGAAGTAGAGATTATCAACAAAGATCTCCATATCGCTACTTTAGAAGAAGGTGCCGAGCTGATTGTCGAGATGGAAATGGAAAAAGGTAGAGGATATGTAGGCGCTGATAAGAACAAGAAAGAATCACATTCAATTGGTGTTATTCCTATAGACTCAATCTATACGCCAGTCAATAAAGTTAACTTCTTGGTGGAGAACACACGAGTAGGGAATAGAACTGACTACGACAAATTGACACTTGAAGTGTGGACAAATGGCACAATTGAACCAGAAGAAGCAGTTTCCTTAGGAGCCAAGGTACTTAATGAACATTTAAATCTTTTCATTTCTCTGACAGACCATATTAATAATGTGGAGATAATGGTGGAGAAAGAAGAAGATGATAAAGAAAAAGTACTGGAAATGACAATAGAAGAATTAGATCTATCTGTAAGATCTTACAACTGTCTTAAACGGGCAGGGATTAATTCTGTAGAAGAGCTGACTCAGAAGACAGAAGAAGATATGATGAAGGTTAGAAATCTAGGTAAGAAATCATTAGAAGAAGTTCAGAAGAAGTTGGCTGAATTGGGACAGTCCTTAAAAGCTTCAGAATAAAATCTGCAGAAAAGGAGGTTTAAGTATGGGCAAGCATAGAAAACTAGGTCGTCAAACAGATCACAGAGTAGCAATGCTTAGAAACATGACAACTAGTCTAATAGACAAAGGTAGAATTGAAACTACCGAGACAAGAGCAAAAGAAGTAAGAAAAACAGCTGAGAAGATGATTACTCTCGGCAAAAGAGGCGATCTACACGCTAGAAGACAAGCGCTATCTTATGTATATGACAAGAATGTCGTAGCGAAACTTTTTGAAGAAATAGCACCAAAATATAGTGACAGGAACGGTGGGTACACAAGAATACTAAAATTAGGCCCACGTCGTGGTGACGGTGCGGAAATGGTGATAATCGAATTGGTATAATCAGCGAGGATTAAGCAGCACGCGCGTCTGCTTAATCCTTTACCTATTCATATTATTAAGAATAGGGATGAGAAACTGAGTATTAGGAAATAATGCATTAAGCGTTAAGAGTGCCTTACTTCGTAGGACTCAGACTAAAGCAATGAAATGGAGATAAGATGAAGCCAATAATTGAGATGAAGCATGTTAACTACCGATACGCTCTTGAAGACATATGGGCTTTAGAAGAAGTTAATCTTGAGATTAAACAAGGAGAGTTTGTTGCCATACTTGGACATAACGGTTCTGGGAAATCTACTATGGCGAAGCTCATCAACGCTTTGTTGCTTCCTGATTCAGGAGATGTCATTGTCAATGGAATGAACACAAAAGACGACGACAACTTGTGGACAATAAGACAAACGGCTGGTATGGTTTTTCAAAATCCAGACAATCAGCTGGTTGCGACAATAGTTGAAGAAGATGTTGCATTTGGGCCTGAAAATCAAGGGGTGGAGCCCTTAGAAATCAGAAAGCGTGTAGATGATGCTTTGAAAGCGGTGGACATGTATGATTATAGAAAAAGACCGCCACATCTATTATCAGGAGGACAAAAACAGAGAATCGCAATAGCGGGAGTCTTGGCTTTGCACTCGGATTGTATCGTCCTGGATGAGCCGACAGCTATGTTGGATCCCTCAGGAAGAAAAGAAGTATTGGAAACAATTACAAAACTTAATCGAGAAGAAAAGAAAACGGTTGTGCTGATCACGCATTTTATGGATGAAGCAGTAATGGCTGACAGAGTCATCGTAATGGACCAAGGTCGAATTCAACTAGAAGGGACTCCAAAAGAGGTATTCTCGAACGTTGAAAGAATAAAAAAGTTTGGGTTGGATGTTCCTCAGGTAACAGATTTGGCACATCGGCTGATTGAGAAAGGCATAGTGATACAAAAAGACATTATCAAAATAGAGGAATTGGTGGATGCGTTATGTCAATAAAGATAGACAAGCTATCATTTTCATATAGTCAGGGGACACCCTTTGAAACAAAAGCGTTAGATCAGATCGCTTTAGAGATTAAAGATGGCGATTTCGTTGGTATAATAGGACACACAGGGTCAGGAAAATCAACTTTGATTCAACATTTCAATGGATTAATACTCCCAGAAGAAGGAACCGTGTCTATTGATGGAATCAACATTAAAGACAAAGGGGTCAAACTTAAAAGTATCAGACAAAAAGTTGGTTTGGTTTTTCAATATCCTGAGTACCAACTCTTTGAGGAGACGGTTTACAAAGATGTTGCTTATGGGCCCATGAATCTAGGCCTTAATGAGAAAGAAATAAACGAACGTGTTCAGTATGCCTTAGAACTAGTTGGATTTGATGTGGATGAAGTGAAGGATAAGTCACCATTTGATCTAAGTGGAGGCCAGAAAAGGCGCGTTGCCATAGCAGGTGTTTTGGCCATGAAACCAGCCTATCTTATTTTGGATGAGCCTACAGCAGGTTTGGATCCAGCAGGGAGAAATGAAATATTAAATCAGATTGGCAAGCTCCATGAAAGCAATATAACGATTGTGCTTGTATCGCATAGCATGGAAGACATCGCACGTCTTGTTGATTATATTTATGTTATGTATGAGGGCAGGATCCACATGACGGGCACACCACACGAGATTTATAGAGACTCAGAAGAACTAAAAAGAATTGGGTTAGGTGTTCCACAAGTGGTGGATATTATGAGGGCTTTAAAGGCACGAGGAATGGACGTGAGTGTTGATAAACTGACAGTAGAAGATGCGACTGCAGAAATATTGAGCGTGATGGGGAGAGATAAAAATGCTTAAGAATTTGACAATTGGGCAGCACTATCCTGTCGAATCACGAATCCACGACTTAGACCCTAGAGTGAAAATAGTGATTACCATGGTCTTTATTGTTTCACTCTTTTTGATCAATCAGTTTTTAACTTATATACCTGTACTCATTTTTCTAGGAACAGTTGTAACATCATCTAAAGTTCCTTTCAAAATGGTTATTAGAGGACTTAAACCTATTTTGATCATTATTGGGATTACGTTCTTTATAAATTTATTTATGACACCAGGAGAAGTGCTCTATACGCTGGGTCCATTAGATGTTACAAGAGAAGGTATACGACAAGCGGGTTTTATGGCTCTAAGATTAATTTTGTTGATTACGGGCACGTCAATGTTGACATTGACAACCTCACCAATTCTTTTGACAGATGGGATTGAGAGTTTGTTGAATCCTTTCAAAAAAATCGGATTGCCAGCTCATGAGTTAGCCATGATGATGACAATAGCTTTGAGATTTATCCCTACACTTATGGAAGAGACTGAAAAAATAATGAAGGCTCAAAAAGCTAGAGGCGCAGATTTTGAGAGTGGGAATATTATTAATCGGGCAAAAAGCCTGGTCCCATTATTGGTTCCGCTGTTTGTGAGTGCCTTTAGACGAGCAGATGAGTTGGCTATGGCAATGGAAGCAAGATGTTACAGAGGCGGTGAGCATAGAACTAGAATGCGACAATTGCTGATAGGGAGGTCTGATTACCTTGCTATGCTGATCACAGCGTTTTATATGGCGATTATTATTGGGATGAGATTTGTGGATTATTGGTAGGCTTGGGAGAGAACCTATGGCAAATTTTAAACTCTTAATTTCATACAAAGGGACTCACTTTAATGGCTGGCAAATCCAACCCAACAAGCAAACGATACAAGGAATGATCGAAAAAACAGTGTTTGATATTTTTGGAGAGAAAGCTAGAGTTGTCGGATCAGGAAGAACAGATGCAGGTGCTCACGCCAATGGACAAGTTGCAAATATCCGTTTAACTAGAAACATAACCTCTATACAATTGATGAATGCCTTAAACTCAAAACTCCCATCAGATATACGAGTAAAGCATGCAGAAATTGTGGACAAGAGCTTTCATGCTAGATTTGATGCAGTAGGAAAGACTTACATGTATTGCTTTTATAACAGCAGAACAGGGAATGCATTGATAGATGAATACAGTTATCAAATACCCTATGAGATCAATCTTAAAAGAATGCAGGAAGCAGGTAATTTGCTGATTGGTGAGCATGATTTTTCATCCTTCTGCGGGAAAGGTTCAATGACTGAGTCAAATATTCGACGAATTGACGAACTGACTTTTATGAAAACGGGAAAAATAATTGTAATGACCACCACAGGAAATGGTTTTTTATATAAGATGGTTAGAACCATTGCAGGTACACTATTGGAGGTTGGCAGAGGAAAATTGCCACCGGATATTATTTCGGAATTACTCACCCATAAAGATAGAGAGAAGGGTGGCCCTACAGCGAAAGCAAAAGGATTGTCATTATTAAGTGTTTATTACGATAAAGATGAGATGAAACGATCAATTGAAGAGCAAAAAAACAAAAAACAACTTGACACAATAGTATCACTACTATAAACTAATTTAGTGTATGTCCATAAGAATTCCTGCCCCGGTATTCTTATAGAAGATAGATTCAAACATAGATAAAAAAGGAGGGAAAGCTATGAAAACTTACATGGCTAAGCCTAGTGAAGTAGAAAGAAAATGGTATGTCATTGATGCTGAAGGAAAAACTTTAGGAAGACTTTCCACTGAAATTGCAACGCTTTTAACAGGGAAACATAAAGCGATATATACACCTCATATAGATACTGGTGATCATGTAGTTGTAATTAACTGTGAAAAAGTAGTGTTAACTGGTAAAAAACTTGATCAAAAGATGAGGAGACATCATACAGGCTATCCTGGTGGACTAAAAGAAATCACCTATAGAGAGTTTATGAGCAAAACGCCAGATCAAGCAGTGTATTTGGCTGTAAAAGGAATGCTTCCAAAAAACAAACTTGGAAGACAAATGATCAAAAAACTCAGAGTGTATGCAGGAAACGAGCACAAGCATCAAGCTCAAAAACCTGAAGTTTATGAGGTTTAGTGAAAGGAGGATATGATGAAGACTCAATATTATGGAACTGGCAGACGAAAGAATGCAGTAGCAAGAGTGTTTTTAACACCTGGAAGTGGAAAAATAACAATCAATGACCGTGACATCGATAATTATTTTGATTTTGAAACACTTAAAGTAATTGTTAAAGAGCCATTGATGATCACCGATACAAGTGATAAATATGATGTGATATGTACAGTTAAAGGTGGTGGTTTTACAGGACAAGCTGGCGCTGTAAGACATGGTATATCTAGAGCTTTATTGGATGCAGACGTTGATTTGAGACCCATCCTTAAAAAGGCAGGATTCTTGACGAGAGATTCCAGAATGGTTGAAAGAAAGAAGCCAGGATTGAAAAAAGCAAGAAGATCACCGCAATTCTCAAAGAGATAATTTACGAATTGATGGCCAAATACTTGGCCATCAATTTAAAATCAACAAAGTGTTTTCTTGGTACCCACTTTAAAAAACAAGATTAAACGAATGGTTTAATTGAGGTAGGTACTCCAGAAGCATTTTTAAAATGTTAAAGGAGTTTTTTTATGGGAAAATTTACGACAGATTATTTGGTTAAAAGCGCTATCATTGCTGGTTTGTACGTAGTTGTAACGCTTGCATTTCAGCCAATAGGCTATGGTCAAGTACAGTTTCGCATCTCAGAAGTTTTTGTGTTATTTGTGTTCTTGGATCCTTCTTACTTGATAGGGTTGACTCTTGGGTGTGCGATAGCCAATTTTTTCAGTCCCTTTGGACTGGTGGATGTTATTTTTGGAACAATGGCAACTTATATTGCATTAATTGGTATTATTCACATTAGAAAAATCTTCGGACAGAGTGGAAAGGCGCTATTCCTTGCAAGCCTTATGCCAGTACTGTCCAACGGAATAATTATTGGGATTCAGCTAAATATTTTACTGAATCTACCACTCATTCCTTCAATCATCTTTGTTGCATTAGGTGAGTTTGTCGTTGTTTCGATTATGGGTGTGGTGGCTTTCTGGAAATTAGGCCGAAACAAAAAGTTTGTAGATTATATTAGCATTCGTTAAGCTAAAAACAGCTCATTTTGATATGCCCCCTGTCAAGTAGACAGGTTAAATATCTAAAATAAAGTGCAGAT
>CAZIKK010000037.1:0-9565 GCA_964539975.1 uncultured Clostridia bacterium | reverse complement strand
CTAAAAAAAGAAGTTGAAGTATCAAAAGAAGTGCTATAGTCGAAAAAATAGTTTTGTGTATGATCGATACAGGATAATAATGAGTTTAAGTCTGTGAAAGTGGCAACTTTTTAGTTTGGTTTGGAGCCGCAAAGGAGAACAACAAATCGAAAACCCATTGGCCCATGTCACTATGGAATGAGGACATTATTCATGCAAGTTGAATATCCTTTCCGAAACTACAACTTTTCATCACAAAGAGCAAAAAGGAGAGGGAGAGATATGATGATAGTTGGGATTATTTTTTTAACGATATTAGCAAGCTTAACAATCTGGATCTTAATAGCAGGTCCAAAACTCCCAGCAGAAACGGATGCGATTATCGATGAGGTACTAAATAATGAGTTGCCCGAACTGTTTACTGGTAAAACAGGTGTTGTTACATCAGACGGTTTGGACATTTGGTATGAGAGTATTTCCCCTGAAGGTCAGTCGAAAGGGACGGTTTTTCTTAACATTGGGATGGGAGCGAGCGCTTTAGATTGGCCTCCGAAATTTGTGCGGGAATTTGTTGACGCCGGCTATCAAGTCATTCGTTACGACCAAAGAGGAACAGGGATGTCTGATTGGGTTGATGATTGGGACAATAAAAATCCATATTCGTTAGCAGATATGGCAGGAGATGCTGTTGCGGTACTAGATGCGCTTGAAATAAATGAAGCACATATGGTTGGGCTATCTATGGGAGGAATGATAGCTCAAGAAATTGCGATCAATTATCCTGATAGGGTTACCACGCTTATACTGATGTTGACAACGGGTCATGCGATAGATCCTGAATTACCAGGACTAACCTCGCGTTACTTTATTAGTTCTATGGTGAAGGGAATTCCATTGTTAAAGTATCGTATAGCAGGCGGTGAGAAAAATTTGATTAAGGGACGGATTGCAAAAACAATTAGTGGATTAGGATATGACGTCGATATCAAAGAAATTGCTGAGGTTGTTCTATATGATCTTCGAAAGCGAAAGGGTTTTAACTTCAAGGGAATTTTACAACATCGCAAAGCCGTGGAAATTACACCATCACGATATGAGAAACTAAAAACGATAGATATTCCTACCCTTGTAATCCATGGAACTGACGACCAATTTATGCCGATAGAACATGGAATGAAGCTCGTAGAATTAATGCCAAACGCAAAGGGTTTGTGGATAAATGACATGGGTCACCTTTTTCCATTCCCTAATATGGATGAAATTATGAAAGATATTATTAGGCATTTCGAGATTACAAAACAAATGAATAGTTAGGTTACGCTCAATTGGACAATAACAAAAGGAAATGTATATCCAAACACAAATATTCCCTTGGGAGAATGTTTAGAGTGGTGGAAAACTTACAATAGGTGAAAGAGAAGACAGGGGGACGTTTCTGGGAGGAGTCAAGATCGGTTTAAGGAGGAATGATAAATGAAAAGCAAGAAAGTTTTATTTTTTGGCGCAGGTGTTTTGGGAAGCCTTTATGCCGCCAGGCTACATGAAGGTGGAATGGATGTGACAGTTGTGGCTCGAGGCAAGAGATATAGAGATATTAGAGAAAAAGGGATTGTTCTTGAAGAGTTTTCCTCTGGGAGACGGACAATAACAAAGGTGGAGGTGGTGGACGAAATGCCAGTCGATGAATTTTTTGATGTATGCGTCGTCTTGCTTCAAAGAACTCATGTGGAAGCGGCTCTGCCTATATTAGCAAAAAATCAAAAAATTCCGGCTTTCCTTTTCATGCATAACACCGTTACAGGATTTGATTCCTTGATTGAGGCTCTGGGGATGGACAGAGTCCTTATTGGTCATGCTAATGCAGGAGGAGAACGGAAAGATGATGTGGTGTATTATATGATATCACAAAGCATGACCATGGGAGAGCTGGATGGCAAGAAGAGTGATCGACTCAAAGAGATTGCCAATGCTTTCAAAGCAGGAGGCATCAAGGTGGAATTTAATCAGAATATGGATGCATGGAAGCGCTATCACATGGCTCTAGGCGTTCCAATGACAAACGCCATGTACATGAGTGGAAGCTGTAATTACAAATTATCCAAAGACCGACAGGCCCTTGAAAAGTTTGTGAAAGGGACTCGGGAAGCTTTTGAGGTGCTTCAGACTCTTGGTTATCCCATCGAGCCAAAGAAAATGCGCCAACTAGCAGCAATGCCTGATTTTCTACTTTTGAACCTGTTTAAATGGGTATTTGGAATGAAAATTATGGATATCGGTGGAGCTAGACATGCAAGAAATGCTCGAGTTGAGATGCAAAAGCTTAGTGAGGAATTCCTAGAAATGGCGGATCGTGCAGGGGTTAAAACTCCTACTTTGAGAGAATTGCACGAATATTCTCGTCACCTGGATGAAACAGATAAGGCACCATCAGAACACGACACTTAATAATGATGCCATCTATTGGTAAGAAAAGATTTCTACCAGTAGATGGTATTATTTCGTGTTGAAAAGACATGGATATAAGGTTTTTGGAGTTTGTGAAAATGAATCCAATAATTTCTGAGTGATGTCAAAATAGTTTCGAATGTTACCTTAAAATAGATGAGAAGCACATTGATGCTGATGGATATAAGAGAATGCTCATATTTTGGACTTATACATATCATTCAAGAGCATAGAGTCAGTCTAAAGATGGAGTGAATGTCAATCTATAGAGGGCTTAAATGTTATTTCTTTTATGATAAGATAAGTGTGGAATTATGCTGCAAGAAAAGACATGGTGCAGACAAAACGAAACAATGGGAGATATGATGTGCAACTAGAGAAAAAAGAGGAAAAAGTTAAAATTTTGAGTTTAAGCTTTATAGGGTTTGTGTTGTTGTTTTCTATCATTTCTATGATCATTGTATCGATTGTTTATAATGGGCAATTCCCAAGGCAGGAGAGACATGATTCAACGATTACAGCTGGCTTAAGGTATGAAGACATTGAGGCGGAGTATCCAAGAAGTCTTGTGGATTTCAGGTCAGGTAACAATACCTTGCAAGGGTATATATATGGTTCGAATCGAGATCAAGGTCTGGTGGTAGTAGCTCATGGACTAGGAGGAGGGGCAGATAGTTATTTGTCTCAAATCACCTATTTTCTTGATAAGGGGTGGAGTGTTTTTGCCTACGATGCAACTGGAAGCTTTGATAGTGAAGGCAAGACCACAAAAGGATTTCCCCAAGCGCTGATTGACTTGGATGCGGCGTTGGACTATATTAATTTACAGAGAGAATTCGATGATTTGCCGATTCTATTATTTGGGCACAGTTGGGGCGGATATGCGGTAGCCAATATATTGCATTACGACCACAAAATTGCAGCTGTCGCTACAGTATCCGGTGCCAACAGTGCGATGGAAATGATTATGGAACAAGGAAGGAGCATGATGGGTCCCTTTATCGATATACAGCATCCATTTCTATGGTTATACCAAAGTATCTTGTTTGGGAAAACAGCTTCATTAAATGCGGTAGATGCCATTAATCGATCAAGTATACCGGTTTTGATCATTCATGGGACAGAAGATGAAGCGGTTGCTTATAAGGGCAGCTCTATTATTTCAAAAATGGATAAAATCATCAATCCCAATACAGAAGCCATATCCATAAGTGAGCTTGGGAAAAATGGACATAATAATTTATTTAGATCCGATAAAAGCATCACCTATATTGATGAAATAAATATTGAGTATCGAAAACTTTACGACTCACACAATCAGAACATTCCATACGAAATCAAACAAGATTTTTATTCGAAGATTGATAGATTTTTAGCTCAAGACATAAACGAAGGCTTGATGGGTGAGATCAATGACTTTTTCATGAAGAGCTTAGGAGAATAAATGATGAAATCAAAAAAATGGAGAAAAAACGTGATGATGGTAGTGGGCGTTATCTTAAGTGCAACGGTTCTTTTTTTGGGAATTGGCACAATTCTTCAAAAAACTTATTTTCAAAACAAGCTTGATAAGATTGAGCCGTATGGCATCTTTGTAGAAGTCAATGATGGCATGATGCATGTATATTCAATGGGAGAAGGAGAAGAGACCATCGTTTTGTTGCCAGGGTTGGGCATTGGACTCCCTTCAGCAGATTTTGCCCCCCTGATGCGAACGCTTGCCAATTCATATAAGGTTGTTGTAGTAGAGTATTTTGGTGTTGGATTCAGTACGACTACGATACAGTCAAGAACGACTGAAAACTATGTTGAAGAAGTTAGGATGGCACTTGATAAGGCAGGTTTTCAAGCACCTTTTATACTAATGCCGCATTCACTTTCAAGTATTTACAGCGAGTATTATGCTTCAAAATATCCAGATGAAGTTAAGGCTATTGTTTCGTTAGATGGTACATCCTCTGCCTATTATGAAGGCACTCCTTCTATTGTAAACTATGTTTTACCTTTGGCGAAGTTTCAGCAAGCCACGGGCACGATGTCCATACTTGCAAATGTTACTACGAATAAGGATCGATTGATGTCTTATGGGTATACCCAGCAAGAGATTCAGGATATGATTGCATTTGGAGGATTTTCAATAAACGAGAACTTGTTAGAACAAATTTCTAAATCAGCTGAGTATGTGAAGGATGTAATCGACTTGCCATTTCCGGATTCAATTCCTTATGTTAAGGTGATTTCTAAACAAACATATGAAACTCCAAACAAGCAATGGAAATTGACACCACAAGAATATCAACATCAACATCTTGCAAGAATAGGAGAACATGCACAGCACGAAATACTTGAAGGAAATCACTTTATTTATCTTAATAACAGTGACCCTATTTATCGAATTGTAAATGAGATGACACATGATTTGAATGGACAAACATAATTGAAAAGTCACTTGTGAAACAAAGAGCGTCACGCGAAGCAATAGGATTAGAGAAAGAAGATGAGATGCTTGCAATGAGTGCACTCATATAGGGGAACAAATTGTTATTGAAGCCGTCAAACTTTATGTTTGATAAAAACATTGGAGGTCAAATAGTGAGAGTATTCAAGATAATAGTGGTGGGCGGATTATGTTTGAGTTTGGCATTTAACGGGGTTATGTTTTCAAAAATTAATAATATTGAAAATCGAATGAATACACTTTCTAATTATCAACATCAGATGATTAATGCATTTAATGCTCAAATTGGTCAGATAAGTAGTACGGTCAACCAAATCAAAGAGGACCAACGCTGGGTAAGCGCTGTTAGTGTTAAGACAGAAATGAATGATGCTGATAAGAAAGAGATCAGGATGATTTTTGAGTGGCAGGTAAAAGAATTACAAAACAACTCTGAAGTATTTTTTAACTATAAGAGAACAGAAGAAGAAGGATATCACTCTATAAAAGCAGAAGATTTAAGGAATGGATTATTTAGAGTTGTGATGCCAATTGAAGCAACTCTAGAGCCTGTTTGGAATGCATACATACTTGATAGAGGAAGTCGTTCAACCAATGAGCCAATTCGAGTTATTGAAGGAAGAATAGAGTCAAAAGAAAGAGTGAATCAAGTGAGCCTCGATTATTTCGTTTCAGTTGATCATGGTGACTTGATGAAGAGCTCTGAAGTCAATACTGTACACATTGAAGATATGGGTGCGCGCTACTATGGCTATATAGAAGTGACGACAGACATTGATAGGAATAATCATTACAGCCTATCAGTCATAAATGTCAAAGCGTCTAATACGTCGAGTTACTTAAATGAAGTCCATGTGAAAAAATACAGGGATGGGCAGTTAATCGAAAAGGAAGAGTTAGAGAAAACAAGCGTAATGTACGAAGGTGATACACCTGCAAGAGAAGATACTACTGAATTCTACAAATCTGCTTCGGAAGAATTTAATTACGACAGACTTGTGCTTAAAGCGATATTTAGTGATGGCTCTACTTTTGAAAGTGAAATATATCATGAGTAAAGATAGAACGCACATGAGGGTTTGAATAAGGAGTGACCAGACATATGAACAATATCATGGCCTACTTGAACTGGCGAGGAGATTTGAGTTTTGATAAGGATAAGTTTGGCGTAGTGGACAATACTATATTGTCTATTTTGGCATTTAACGATTTTAGCGGTATCGTTCCCAATATAGGAGAAAACAAAAGTATCTCGTTGGGACAAGCGGGAGAAACTTTTTTTCACATTAAAGACACTAGTTATCTCGAAGGGATCTTTTATCATAGAGAGATACCTAAGTTACTCGAAAAAACGATAGAAACAGCTCGGTTTCGAGACATTTGTTTATCTCAATATGAAGACCAGCTTGAGAAGGAAGTGCCCAAACAATTTTCGGCCATGGTTTTTTCTATTTCCCCCAAGTTGCATTATGTAGCTTTTAGGGGGGTAGACTCCTCCATAGTGGGATGGAAAGAAGAAGTTTTAATGGGTTTTTTTGGAGAAACCCATGCTCAGAGAGAATCCATTGCCTATGCAAAAATCATTATGAAAAAACTTGGAGGACAATTTATTTTTGGAGGACATTCAAAGGGAGGAAATCTTGCGGTTTATGCAGCCAGCCGCTTAGACCGAGTTGACCAAGATAGGATTATAAGAATCTACAATAACGACGGACCAGGCTTCCACCCTGAATTGATGAAAGAAAAAGGGTATTTAAATGTTTTGAACCGAATAACTACTTTGCTACCAGAATCCGCAATTGTAGGGATGTTGCTTGAAAACAATAGTGAATTTAAAATTGTTAGGGTGGCAGGGAATCATGCTATTTCACTCAAACAACATAACCCACTGTTATGGGAAGTCAAAGGAAAAGACTTCGTATATCGTGAAACCATGTCAGAAAGAAGCAAGCAAATTGCCCATACTATCAGAGCTTGGTTGAAACAACTTTCTAAAGAAGACCGTGAGGAATTTGTGGAATCGCTGTTCCATGTTATTCAAGAAACGGGTGCTAACACAATTCTAGACTTAACGAAAGAGAAAAGAGCCATAGCAGAATCGGTCATAAGAGCGTTAAAACATATGGACAAATCGTCTAAAGCCAACCTAAAAAGAACGGTCCATTTATTGTTTGAAGAAGGGCAAAAGACCTTCCGCAGGGATTTGGTCAAAGATTTGGGAAGACGAAGATTGTTGAGAGGCAGACATATCAGGAAAAAATAGATGAGAGATTCGAAATGAAGCAAGGGTTGTTATTCGTATGAAAGCCTTATATAATGAATAAAAGACAATCTTACAAGGAGGCAATATGGAGTTTAGGGAATTTGACAAACTAGGCATTGCACCATCTTTATTAGGCTATGGTTGCATGCGGTTTCCAATACGAGAAGACAAATCCATCGATGAACAAGAGGCGACGGCTCTGCTTGATAGAGCGATTGCAGGAGGCGTGACGTATATTGACACAGCTTACCCTTATCATGATCAACAAAGCGAAGCGTTTGTGGGGAAGGCTTTGGAAAAGTATGACAGATCAAGTTATTACCTAGCAACCAAGTTACCCGTTTGGTTGGTAGAAAAGCCTGAGGATGTACGCAAATTATTTGAAGAGCAATGTGAAAAACTAAAGACAGATTATATTGATTTCTACTTGTTGCATTCATTAAATAAAGATAGATGGGACAAAGTTAAGGAACATCGAATGGTAGAGATATTAGAGGAATTAAAGGCTGAAGGAAGAATTAAGTATTTGGGATTTTCCTTCCATGACGAGTACCCTGTTTTTGATAAAATATTAAGGGATAGGGAATGGGATTTTTGCCAAATCCAACTCAATTATGTGGATACCAATATTCAACAAGGGATAAAAGGCTATGAATTGGCTGAAAAGCTAAACATCCCCATTGTGATAATGGAACCAGTTAAGGGAGGCGCTTTGGCGAAACTTCCGGATGAGATGTCTCAAATCTTCACGAATCTGGCTCCAAATCAATCCATTGCTTCATGGGCTTTTCGATACATTGCTTCTTTACCTAATGTGAAGGTTGTATTGTCTGGTATGTCAACAATGGATCAAGTGGAAGACAATTTGAAAACATACGGTGAATTTCAGCCTTTAAGTCAAGAAGAACAAGAAGCTGTAAAGAAGGTGACAGAGATCTATCGAAGTCGTCAGCAGAACGATTGCACGGGTTGTAACTATTGTATGCCTTGCCCTTATGATGTGAACATCCCAGGCAATTTCAAAATCTGGAATAATAGTGCCATTTATGAGGATGAGAAAGGTGGACGAGAGGATTATTTTAAATTAGAAGAAAAGAATAGAGCAACCGCATGCCAAGCTTGTGGTGCCTGTGAACCTCAATGTCCACAGAATATTTCGATCATAGAAGATCTAAAAAAAGTCGCAAGTCAGTTCGAGTAGCGACTAAGAGAAATTAAATGGGAAATAATGCCTGTTGAGACAGGCGTTATTTTTTGGACATTAAATGAATTCAAATACATTAAAAGGAGATTAAAGGGTGTTTAAAGCCAAAAGAAGATGCGTAAAAACAGCTATGATATTAAGTGTCGTTTTGTTCTGGATATTATGGGTAGGAAGTTCAGAGGGGTATGCAACCGAACAGGAAAAAATTGCTTTAGGAGATAATGTATATGGAGAAATTGAGAACCAAACACTCCTAATTAAAGGGACTGGATCCATGTGGAATTATGTTTCAGAGGAGTCTCCTCTGGCGGCGTTTCAAAATGAATTTACAGAAGTTTTTGTTAAAGAAGGGGTTACAACTATTGGGCGTTCAGTGTTTAAAGATTTAACAAACATTAATCGCATAATCTTGCCTAAAACTTTAACGCATATATATGGTTTTGCTTTTTACAACACAAGCATTGAGTCAGTAGAGATCCCTCAGAATGTTTATGTGGTACAAAACACAGCTTTTGCGAATTGCAGTGAATTAGAACAAATACAAGTGAATCCTATAAATACCCATTACGTCACTCATGAAGGTGTGTTGTATACAAAAAACTATCAGACATTAATCACTTATCCAAAGGGAAAGGAATCCACATACTATAGGCTGCATGAGCAAACCAATCGTATTGATGGCTTTGCCTTTTATCATCTTGAGAATCTAGAAGTGATAACAATTCCAAGATTGGTATTCACAGTTGGAAAGCATGCATTTTATGAATCTAAAAGCATTCATAGCATAATCAATCTTCATGATAGGGAATATCAGAATTCAGAAGTAGATTTTTTTTATTTATCCGAAGAAGATGGGATTAAACGAACAGCGTATGGCTACAAGGTTAATGGGAGATTTTTTGGGAATTTGAGTGAGGAAACCTGGAACAAATCTATGGAAGTAGAAGTGGAGATAGCAACGCATACAGATGAGCTGACAAATGAAGATGTATTGATAACCATTCACACAAATGAAGAATATGCGGAGGCAAGGCACAAATTGTCTGATGATGAGGAATGGACAATCTATGAAAATCCTTTTGTGATCTCAGCCAATACAACCGTTCTTGCACAGGTTGTGACTGAACAAGGGTTGCAGTCACAGACTGAAAGAACCATCACAAACATAGTGAAACAAAATCCAACGATTGCTTTTGAGAAAATACCTTATAATCTG
>CAZIKK010000036.1:6411-11459 GCA_964539975.1 uncultured Clostridia bacterium | reverse complement strand
AACGCTTTTCGAGAATCAAGTTTCATGTTCTGACAAAAGCTCAACAATACATCAATAGGAAGATTCGAAAGCTCATAAATGTTTTTCCCGCTGATTTTCACCGCCAAGGCTGTTGGATTGAGTCTGGCTCCATTGCAAACATGGCAAGGTGTTTCGGTCATATAGCTTTCAATCCATTGACGAATAGGCGCAGAGTTCGTTTCTCCATACCGTCTTCGTAGGTTGTTGACCACCCCTTCAAAAGGTTTGTTATAAGTTTTTTGACCTGAATATTTACTTTCAAAACTAACTTTTACCTTTCTTCCATTGGTACCATGCAAGATTTCTTGAATGAAAGCATCCGGCGCTTCTTTGATCGGAAGATCAATGTTAAACTTGTGATGATCTGCTATTCCTTTGAAAATTTGGAAATAGTAGCCAAGCTCTTGAGCACCAAAAGGAGCAATCGCTCTTTGAGGCACAGATAACTCCCAGTCTGGTATGATCAGGTCCACGTCTACTTCTTTATTGACCCCAAGACCGTTGCATGCCTCACACATCCCATAAGGATTGTTGAAAGAGAACAATCGAGGAGAAATTTCTCCCAGACTGATGCCACAATGGACACATGAAAACTCTGTGCTAAGTAGCATTTCCTCTTTTCCAATCACATCTACCAGTATCAATCCTTCTGCCAATTCCAATGCTTTCTCCACAGAATCCGCAATTCGTTTAGTCATTCCTTCTCGTACGATGATTCGGTCTACTACGATCTCAATTTGATGCTTGATGTTTTTATCCAATACGATTTTTTCTTCCAGTTCATGGGCTTGACCATCTACTCTGACACGCACAAACCCTTCTCTTTTGATGTTGTTCAGTAACTTAGAATGTGTTCCTTTCTGACCTCGAACTACTGGTGCCATCAGCTGAATTCTAGTTCCTTCTGGTAACCCCGTTATGATATCTACGATTTGATCCACCGTTTGGGATGTGACTTCTTGACCACAAACAGGACAATGAGGAGTCCCTACTCTCGCATATAGTAATCTTAAATAGTCATACACTTCTGTTACCGTTCCAACAGTGGATCTCGGGTTTCTATTGGTTGTTTTTTGGTCTATCGCTATGGCAGGAGAAAGGCCTTCAATCAGCTCTACATCTGGCTTTTCCATTTGCCCCAGGAATTGACGGGCATATGACGAAAGGCTTTCCACGTATTTACGTTGTCCTTCTGCATAAATGGTGTCAAATGCCAAAGATGATTTCCCAGATCCACTCAACCCTGTAAAAACAATGAGTTGATTTCGAGGTAGCACCACATCAATATTCTTTAAATTATGTTCTTTTGCTCCTTTTATGACAATATTATTCTCCATCGATTCCTCTCTAAACAAGTATATTGCTGAATTTTTTCAGACGTTTGATCTCATCTCGCAGCATAGCTGCTTTTTCAAACTCTAAATTCTTCGCCGCTTCCATCATTTCCTTTTGCATATTGTCGATGAGTTGCAGCATTTCTTTTTCACTATGGATTTCAACCTGTTGCTCTGAAAGGTACTTTCCACCTTCCTCCGCCACAACTGTTGCTTCAATGACTTTTCTAACCCCTTTCACAATAGATTGAGGTGTGATTTTATGTTGAATATTGTAGTTTTCTTGTATCTTTCTTCTTCGGTTTGTTTCTTCTATTGCAAATGCCATGGACCGTGTTATCTTATCTGCATACATAACAACATGCCCATCAATATGACGTGCGGCACGTCCAATGGTTTGTATTAAGGATGTCTCCGACCTCAAAAATCCTTCCTTATCCGCATCAAGAATCGCCACCATAGAAACTTCTGGCAAGTCTAGACCTTCCCTCAAAAGATTAATGCCCACCAACACGTCGAATTTTCCAACCCTCAGGTCTCGAATAATCTGCATGCGTTCGATGGTGTCAATGTCAGAATGAAGGTACTCCACTCGAATATCCAAATCTTTCAAATAGAACGTTAGGTCCTCTGCCATTCTTTTAGTCAATGTGGTAACCAAAACACGCTGCTCTTTTGCTGTAACCTTTTTGATTTCTCTAATTAGATCATCCACTTGCCCATCCACTGGACGTACGGAGATTCTGGGATCAATGAGTCCGGTAGGCCGAATGATTTGTTCCACTACATTTTCTGATTTTTCTTTTTCATAAGGTCCAGGAGTTGCGCTAACAAACGCAACTGTGTTAATCTTTTTCTCAAATTCCTCAAACTTTAAAGGTCGGTTGTCAAGAGCTGAGGGTAGGCGAAATCCATAATCCACCAATGTTTGCTTTCTAGCTCGGTCACCATTAAACATGCCTCTGATTTGTGGGACCGTTGCATGGGATTCATCAATTATCATTAAAAAATCTTCCGGAAAATAGTCTATTAATGTATACGGTCTTGTTCCAGGAGGCAAATGATTGATATGTCTTGAGTAGTTCTCTATCCCTGAACAAAATCCCATTTCTGACAACATTTCCATATCGTATTTGGTTCGCTGTTCTAATCGTTGAGCTTCCACTAATTTATTCTCTTTTTGAAATTCAATTAGTCTTTCTCCCAATTCTTTTTCAATGTCTTGAACAGCTCTCTTGATATTCTCCTCTGTTGTTGCATAGTGAGATGCCGGATAGATAGCGATGTGTTTGCGTCTACCCATGATTTCTCCAGTGATAGCATTTACTTCTGTTAATCTTTCTACTTCATCTCCAAAGAACTCAATTCTAATGGCTTGTTCTGATGAGGAGGCAGGAAATACTTCCAAAACATCTCCTCTAACCCGAAAAGTACCTCTTGTAAAGCTTATGTCGTTACGTTTATATTGTATGCTAATAAGTTTTTCAATGATTTCATCTCGATCCTTGATCATCCCTGGCCGAAGAGACAGCACCAAATTTTCATAATCTATAGGACTTCCCAGTCCATAGATACAAGACACCGATGCCACAATGATTACATCCCGACGTTCAAACAAGGCTGCAGTAGCTGAGTGCCTTAACTTATCAATTTCATCATTGATTGACGAATCCTTCTCAATATAAGTGTCCGATGAAGGCACATAGGCTTCTGGTTGATAATAATCGTAGTAACTCACAAAATATTCTACTGCATTTTCAGGGAAGAACTCTTGAAATTCTGAGCATAGTTGGGCGGCCAATGTCTTGTTATGAGCAATGACCAGAGTTGGTTTTTGTACCTTCTGAATAATATTAGCCATGGTGAACGTCTTTCCAGAGCCGGTGACACCCATCAATGTCTGATACTTCAATCCCTGAATGATGCCATTTGATAGTTTTTCTACTGCATGAGGTTGATCACCCGTTGGCTGATAATCAGATTTTATCTCGAATTCATTCATTCTGTTCTCTCCATTCCTGTTAAGTTCAAGTTAATTCAGAACTTACGTTCGCTCCTATTTTATGGTTTTTTAAAGTAGAAGTCAAGTCATACTTTATGTCGTAGGCATTCTTTATTTATCAATAAAATAAGTTTTCATAGGCGGAAATCCATTAAACTCCACTGAACAATAGCTGCTTGTGTAAGCACCTGTGGATAGCCAATAAACACGATCTCCTCGTTCTAAACTTAATGGCAGCTCGTATTTAAATTCTTCATACATGATATCCATGCCGTCACAAGTCGGTCCAGCCAAAACAACAGGGCCTACTTCACCTTTCTTATCTGTTTGAATTGGATATTTGATTGATTCTTCCAAAGTTTCAATCAATCCATTGAATTTTCCTGTGTCAAGATAGACCCATCTAAAGTTTTCAAATTGATTCTTCTTCGAAACCAGCACCACTTCAGATACTAAGACACCTGTATTTCCCACCAAAGAACGTCCAGGTTCTATCAGTATTCTTGGTTGCCAATTGCTGAAATGTTGTTCGACAAAACGACTAATATGCTCAGCATAAACCGACAAGTCCTCAACAGGGTTTAAATAATCCGATGGCAATCCTCCACCTAAGTTTATCATTTCTAACGGATACCCTTCGTTTTCATAAGTCCACTCAAATATTTCTTTCACTTTAATCAAAGCATATTCCCACACTAATATATTGCGCTGCTGAGATCCCACATGAAAAGAAATACCATAGATGTCAACACCTTTTTGTTTCGCCAATGAAATCAACCGTTTAACCTCTTCCATGCTACATCCAAACTTTCTTGCCAAAGGCCAATCTGCCGACTGGGCACCTTCCACTAGCAATCGAATGTAAATGCGTGCTCCAGGTGCATGCTGCATAACATTTAACAAATCCATCTCACTGTCTGTTGCAAAAAGCTTTACGCCTTTTTCATAGGCATATTGTATATCTTTTACTTTCTTAATCGTATTTCCGTAGCTAATTCTATCTGCCTTGACTCCTAATTCCAAAACTCTATCTAGTTCATAAACTGAAGCGATATCGAAACAGGCCCCCTCATCTTTGATGCTATTCAAAACTTCCACAGCAGGATTGGCCTTTACTGCATAAAAAATGTCCGATTGAGGAAATTCTCTTGCCATTTCTTTATAGTTTTCATTTACTTTCCTCAAATCCACCACCAAAAAAGGGGTGTCAATTTGATCAGAAAATTCTTTTATCCGGGGCCAATTCAAATCATTTTCATACTCTTTATTATCCATGGTGCCTCCTTCGTTTTGTTTGCCAATTGGCAGTCATTTCACATACAATTATACCTCTTTTTTTAAAAACCCACTACTTTTCATTTAAAAATACTCCCGTAACCCCAACAGACTCTACGATCTGTTTACAGTTCCCACGGGAGTATTTTTCTAGGCTTGTCTTCATCAAATAACTATTGATCCAATCAAGCTTTTCTTTTCCAATGTCCCCAGCACTCTGTGATGATTTTTCTAGCAGCGAATACTGACGTCAATGCGCCATCTAAAGAAGGCGCTACTTCAACCACATCAAACCCTATAATCGGAAGGTCAAACAAACCTTTGAGCAAATCCAGTAATTGTCTGCTTGACATGCCTCCAAATTGAGGTGTTCCTGTTCCTGCAGCATATGCAGGATCCAAACAATCTATATCCAC
>CAZIKK010000036.1:3058-6311 GCA_964539975.1 uncultured Clostridia bacterium | reverse complement strand
TCATGACATAAGTCAAAATGAGCATCAAGGTGTATGATTCCAAAGGATTCTTCCAAGGCATCGTCAATTCCTTGCAGTACTGGAATGGTTGTTGAATGATCACCACCTATCATTGTAAAACGTCTATCTCCTGCCACTAGATCGGCCACCAGTTTTCTCACTTTGTCAAAAATCTCTTCCCGGCTGTCCCCCTCACAGTCTCCCAAGTCTTTTACTTTTAAATGGGATAAATCCTCAAAATATTCTGTCGTCGGTGCAATGGCATGAGAAATAGCTCTCACTGAATCTGGTCCTTCTTTTGCACCATAACGAAAACTGATGCTCCCATCAAACGGAATTCCAAAAACTGCAACGTCGACATGTTCTAAATTCAAAGTTGGCTTGTTCAGTCCTGCCCATAGTTTAGCCTTGTTCATCGTTTCCTTTTGGTTCATTCTAAACCCTCCTCCGTTGATCAACCAGATTATCATCTAATGTCATATATAGTCTCTCAATATTTTTTCGACTGAGTGGGCAAATTCGCTTGAAGCACCCCAATCCAACTTAAAAAACATGTGTTGTGAAGCTCCAGTAGCGATAGACCTAACTTCCGTCTTGCCTCTAATGTCATCACAAATTACCGTCAAAGCCGCTCGGTTGCTATTTCTGATATAATATTTCTCAAAAACTAACGTCCCAATCCCTTTTCCTTCTCCAATATCAATGTATTCATCATACACCAAACTTGCCGTATGTTCCCTCTTTATTAATTCCAATGCGTTTCTTGCTGTCAAAGATACTTTAAAATTAACTTGACTCATACCCTTTCCTTTCTCATTGTGTCATTTTCAAAAGCAAAATTTCCCTTCACAAAGACTGGCACTTCCGTTCCATCTGATTGAACGCCCGTGATGGATAAGTCTTCGGTTCCAACCATAAAGTCCACATGTGTTAGAGAAAAATTAGCTCCTGCAGCTTCCAGTTCCTCTTCTGACATTTTACTTCCATCTTTCAGGCAAGTTGGGTAGGCTCTTCCAAGTGCCAAGTGACAAGATGCATTCTCATCATACAAAGTATTATAGAACAAAATCTGTTGGTTAGATATTGGTGAATCATATGGGACCAATGCTATTTCACCCAGTCTTTTTGCTCCAGGATCTGTCTCCAGTAATTCCTTCAAAATATCTAATCCTTCCTCTGCTCCAAAATCAACTACTTCACCTGATTTAAACTCAAACCAAAATCGGTCAATCAAATTGCCGTTATAGTTGAGTGGCATACTACTGTGCACTATCCCTTCCACGTCCAATCTATGGGGTACTGTGAAAACTTCTTCTGTTGGCATATTCGCAAAAAATATCTGCCCATTTGGCCCTTTATCTCCGCCACCATACCAAACATGGTTGTCTGGCAAAGCCAAGGTCAAGTTAGTTCCAAGGTCATTCCTCAATTTAAGATATTTAAAGTTTTTATCATGTAAAAAAGCGATCCGAGTGTCCAGGTTTTCCTGATGCTTTTGCCAAGCAGCCACAGGGTCTTCAACATCGGCTCGAACAGAATGAAGAATTGAATCCCACAATTTTTCAACTGCCTTTTCCTCTGTTTCTTTAGGGAAAACTTTTTTTGCCCAAGCTTTCGTTGGAATGGAGGCCACACACCAAACATTTTGATTGCTCATCATTCTGGAGCGCCAATAGGACAATCCTAGATTCATAGCTTTATTTTGACGGCTAATCTTCTTCGGGTCCACCGTTTTCATCAACTCTGGATCCGATGCTGAAATGCTTAAAAAAGCAGCATTTTGATTGGAATAGTCAGTAAAAAAGACCTTTACCCACTCTGGCACTTCATCAAATATTTGATCGGGTCCCATGTCATATCTGATCTTGTTTGACAACTCATCATGCCATCTAATTACCACTTCCCTTGCACCTGATTCATAGGCTTTTTTAGTGATCTCCCTCACAAAATCCGCTGTTTCAATTGGCGCGCTGACAACCAATATTTGATTATCTTGGATGTTCACACCTACTTTAACTAGTAACTCTGCGTATTGATTCAAACGATTCATCGTATCCTCCAGTCTTAATAGTCTATCTCTTGTTCCACATAAAAGTTGTCCTCATAATCTTCTGTGATCGATCTATAAAAGTTCAATGACGTCATTCTGAAGTATGGTATCAAATACAAAAATCCAAGACCTAGTGTTATCAATGAAACAATAAACCATCCAACAAATGATAAAATCAATGAAAAGTAGGCCATTTTGTTCCCTTTCATCAAGTCGCTAGATTCCCTTAAAGCCTCCATCGCTGACATCTCAGGATTATCCGCCATGATATAGTATCCCATTGAATACCTAAGCGCTGCCACAATGCCAGGTACAATCAGCAGAAGCGTCCACAGTAAAATAAGCATTGTTGTGATCAAATGATAAATGAAGGACTTTTTAAAAAACTTAAATCCATCAAAAATAATTCCTATTCGTGGTGCTTCTCTTCTTTCAATTTTCATATAAAAGAAAACCGTTCCCAAAGCCAAAGGTCCCGATAAAAGCAAATTCAACAAATCTCCTAAGTTGAAGTTTAGCTGGAAACTAGACCTGGCCGTCTCCACCGTTTGTTGCTGGGTGAACGCATCTGTCATCAACCAGACGATCACCGTTACGATAATCGCTTGTGCCCAGTAGCCACGCAATGCACGTTTAGCTTTTTCCTTTAAGACATGTCCTTCCATAATCACTCCTTTTGTTGATATTGATGAATGACTTGTTCTAATACTCTCGCAGCTTTTCGAACCACTTGGTCACATTTTTTCTCGTCATCTCTGTAAATTGATTTTAACTGCCCACAGTTATCTGATGACAATTCATTAATGAACCTTTCATAGAATGATGCCGCAATTTCCTTGCCATTCTCACTATCTCTCGCTTTGTTTTTTATAAATAAAACACCTAACGCTGCCAAGCCTCCCGTCAACGCACCGCATACGCTTTCTTTTCCCATGCCGCCACCAAATAGAGCCATTGTTTTGATATGGTGGTGATCTAAATCAAGTCCATATGCTTCATCCACAGCTTTGAGCATGGCTTCAGCACAATTAAATTGATACCGTTCACCGTAATATTTTCCAGAAATCTCTTCTAGCATAACCCCTCCTAGTATGTGTTTTATAGAAATACAAAGGCTAATAACAACCCGATAATAAACCCAGCATTTCCTAAATGACTGTTCATTTCATTTGCCTGAGGAATCAATTCATCGTTAACAATATA
>CAZIKK010000036.1:0-2958 GCA_964539975.1 uncultured Clostridia bacterium | reverse complement strand
TCTACAACCAGCTCCTCTTTCCCTGACATATGGGAATGGGGTACCAGTTCATCTAGAAGGTACATCATACCTGCCCCCAAAACCAATCCTATGATGGAACTAGCCAGACTTCCAACTTCTACAGACTCAGGCATTAGCTCAAAAACAGAAATCCCAATCATGATCCCTCCAGCAAAGCCAAGTAAAGCTGCCAAGACCTTTTTGCTCGGTTTGCCAATCAGGATGACGATTACAACACCTATTGATGTAGAAATCCCTGCAAAAAAACTATATATGATACTTTCCAATGCGCTCACCTCCGTTTCATTCAATTATAGCAATAATGAAATGCCTTATCAATGAACTTCTTTTTCTGGCAAAACTAGTTGGTAATAATCATAATCTAGTATTCTGGCTGAATAATAGAACTTTTCATCCACCCTGTTCTGGATGCTTTTTACATATTCTTCATTCACCACCACATTCTCATTGGGCGTAAAACTGTCTGTGCGAGCATCGTATTTCCCTTTATGGGTGATAAAGCTCCTATCAGAAAATATGACCAATGATTCTTCTGTCGAAAAGATGTCCGTTCCCATCAACAATCTTGAATCAAACTCGAGTCCCATCAAGTTCATGATGGTAGGAATAATATCAAGGCTGGAAGTTGGTTTTTCTACAGTTTCGGACGTCATGCCTTTAGCGTACATAATAAGGCTTGACTGGTATAATTCGAACTTCTCATCTATTTCATATCCCGCCAACTCGTTGATATCCTCAATGTCCAACCCATACGGATAATGATCTCCACTCATAACGATCAATGTATTCTCTGCGATGCCCTCTTCTTCCAAACGAGTCATTAAATACTCCAACGCACGATCCAGTTCAATTTGTGTCGCCAAATATGCTCTTGCCGGCTCATTAAATGGCAGATCTGTTACTAGATCCCTATTTTTCAATGCAATGTAATTCCCGGAGAAGGAATATCTCAAATGTCCGCTTACTGTCATGTAGTAGGCATGAAAAGGTTCATCTTGAATATAATCATCCACTGACAGTTCCATCATTTCCAAATCAGAGGCTGGCCACGTAGGTGTAACTTCCAATCCATTGCCTAACCCTCGATAATCATATCCCAAATTCGGATGAGAGACATCTCTTCCATAGTAATTATAAGTGTGATTGTGGTAGGCCATGGTTTTGTACCCTTCGCCTTTCAGCTTGTTTCCCATGGCATAAGGCATATGATTGTAGCCTGAATAATACATGCTCCAAATTCCTGTCTTGGGTATAAGGCTTGTGGTGGCCACATATTCTCCATCCAATGTACTCACACCCCATAGTGGATTATAAAAATCTGTGAACTGATACCCTTCTGTAGCCATTTTGTAAAGCGTCGGTGTCAGCTCTTCATCAACGGCATAATGTGAATACGCCTCTGCTGTAATGAAGATTAAATTATATCCTTCAAACAGGCCTGTGTGATCGTTGTGCTCACTAGGTGTTACTGCGCGAAAATATTCGTGCATGCCTTTTATGACTTCATTGCTTTCTTCTTCTATCAACGTGTCAAAGTCAATCTCTGTTTTATGATACATTGGCACCCTTATTTCTTCTTGGTCTGTTTCTTGGACTATTTCCTGATCCTCAACAGGTTTCGGCTCTTTAGGCACATCTTTTTCTGGCATTGGCACAACAGGTGGTGGTGATTCTTCCACCCCGAAAAACGTTCTCCTAAAATCATAACCCATAGTGGTAATCAATCCCATTTGATCTACCGAAACAACCGGGTGTGCATTTCTTACCAGTAGATCATAAGGTGACTGTTGATTCTCTCCCGATGCTTTCATCAACGTATTATTAAGGATCATCACCAGGAAAAATAGCATGATTAACATCGTTCTCACATGTTTCGTAGATTCCAAAGCAATTTTCTTTTTCCAAAGGAGGAGAATGCCTAGAACGAAAGGGATCACCAACAAGATGATCCAATTCAAGTTAGAGATAATGACATAGAGGATATCGCTTATAAAACTACTAATCTGAGATGCTCTGCCTGCAGAATAAATCGTATAAAATGTTCTAAACAAGCTAAAATATATGATCTGAGAACCATAGAGAAATGTTACAAAAAACAGTCCTAGCAACATTAAAAGGTTTTGGCTAGTTCCTCTTAAAAACGAACTTAAAAAGCAAAAGGCCGAGGCCACACCAAAAGCAACTAAAATGGGAAAGACCACAGATGAGCTAATTGTAATTTGATCTGCGCTCCAACGCAAGATCATCTCCATATAAATCATCGCCCCTGAAAAGTAAAACAACCAACCTGCTTTTTGTCGCAACTCACGCCATCGTTCTTTAATTTTTTCCATTATTCATTCCCCTGCATTTAAATATCCTTAAATATTATAAAGTGTTCTAAAGACAATGTCAAAGCACCTCTTGATGGATTTGTTATGCCTGTCACATTATCTATGCTATAATGAATTATAACATACAAGGAGGCTCTCATGACATCTGTAGGACTTATTCTTGCCATCATCATGTTTATTGTCGGTCTAGTAGGAACCATTGTTCCTGTACTACCCGGTGTCATCCTTATTTTCTCAGGCATGGTAGTGTATGGCATCCTATCCAATTTTGAAACACTGACTGTTTTCTTTTTTGTCCTGCAAGGTGTTGCCACCGTCATGGTCTTGTTGGTTGATTATGTTGCATCCGCTCTTGGCGCACGACATTTCAATGGTAGCCGTCAAGCCGCAATTGGTGGGGCATTAGGGATTATTGGTGGTTTGATTCTCTTTGGTCCATTAGGCATTGTCGTTGGTCCCTTTGCCGGTGCCACCATTGCAGAACTCCTAAAAGGCAAAGATGTTTCCTTATCCATAAAAACAGGCTTCGGCACGCTAATTGGAGTATTAGGTGGTACCATACTCAAATTATTTGCCGAAGCCGTTATGATTATTTGTTTTTTTA
>CAZIKK010000035.1:8758-11963 GCA_964539975.1 uncultured Clostridia bacterium | reverse complement strand
TCACCACCATTCGTTCGACAAAGTTTTTCAATTCTCTTACATTTCCCGGCCAATCATAATTGAGCATGATATCAAATACGTTTTTTGAAAAATACTTGTTTTTGTTGTACTTCCTACAATAATCTTTCATGAAATGAATCGCCAAAGGGATGATGTCATAAGGCCTTTCTCGAAGTGGCGGGATCCGGATCGGAACCACATTCAACCTGAAATAAAGGTCTTGACGAAATTGTTTCTTTTTAACTAGTTCGTCCAAATCTGCGTTGGTGGCTGTGATCAGCCTGAAATCTGAATGTATTTCCTTAACCGACCCAATTTTTTTGATCATTTTGGTTTCCAAAACGCGTAACAATTTCCCTTGCAGTAACAAAGGCAGTGAATCAATTTCATCTAAAAATAAGGTGCCATTATGAGCCGATTCAATCAACCCTATCTTGCCCGTCTCCAAGGCACCGGTAAATGATCCTTTCTCGTAACCGAATAGTTCTGCTTCCAGCAATGTGGCCGGTAGTGAAGCACAGTTGATCTTCACTAAATTCTTTTCTGATCTCGGACTGATATTATGGATATAATTAGCGATGACTTCTTTACCTGTTCCTGAATCTCCTGAAATAAGAATGGATGTATCATACGCCGCTAATTTCGAAACTGATTCTAACAACTTTTTCATATCTGAGCTTTCTGCAATGATATTATTAAAAGCCATTTCTTTGTCATCGTCTTCCTTGCGATGCAACACTGTCACTTCATTCTTCAACATGGCATCTCTATATTGTTCGTTGATTTCACCAACGTTCTTTAACACACCAATTAAATACTTGATCTCTCCATCCGCCTCAAATATAGGCGTTTGTGTGATCATCAGTTTGTTGACTACTTTGTTTTTCTTAGTCACATGTTGACAGGCGGTTGTTTTTTGTTTTGTTCTTAAAACCGTCCGAGTCACTGATCGATCAATGGTCCCTTTTTCTTCAAGTTCAAGAGCATTAAAGGTCAAGGCCTCTTTTCTCGTGTATCCTGTCAGTTCTATCAAGGCTTTGTTGGCAAAGATAAAATCTGCTTCCTTGTTCAGGATATAGATCGGATCCTCCATGGCATCTAATACGTCTTCCAAAAGAATATCCATTGTTTTTCACGCCCCTTGTTTTTTTCATCCTCTAATATCATAAATGAAATCTCAAAAAATATCAATAGATTCGAACTAGTGTTCTTAGTTTCAAAGTGAGATGAATAGAGTTGCCAATCAAATTTTGGTGCATTCAATGGATTTTGGCCTAGATCTTGCATGTTATTTAGCAGGAGGTGTATCTATGAAAAACATAATCATAACCGGTGCTTGTAGTGGCATTGGTTTAGCAACTGCTCGATTATTTGGCAAAAAAGGCTGGCATGTTATCCTTGTTGATTTAGACGAAAAGAAAATGACTCCCATCCTAAAAGAGTTTCAAGACAACTATTCTTTCTCCTTTTACCCAGTGGATGTAGCGGATCATCAGGGTGTTCAGGAAGCGTTTAAGAAGATGGAGACTGAGTGTGGTCAAATCCATGGTTTGGTCAACAATGCCGGCATTGTGAGGGACAATCTTCTTCTTAAAATGACCGAGTCTGAATTTGATTCTGTCATCGATGTCAACCTAAAAGGTGTTTTTAACTGGGGGAAAGTGGTGGCAGAAAATATGAAGACGCATCAATCCGGTGCCATTGTCAATATTTCTTCTGTGTGTGGTTTGTTCGGAAATGTAGGGCAAACGAATTATGTGGCCTCTAAATGGGGCGTTATCGGCATGACAAAGACATGGGCAAAAGAATTAGGTCGTTATGGCATCCGATGCAACGCCATCGCGCCAGGGTTTATCGAAACCGAAATGATTCAAAGCATCCCTGAATCTATTCAGAAAGCCATGCATCAAAAAATCGCTTTGAATCGTGGTGGCAAACCTGAAGA
The DNA here is from genome assembly GCA_964539975.1 of uncultured Clostridia bacterium. Classification (GTDB taxonomy): domain Bacteria; phylum Bacillota; class Clostridia; order Tissierellales; family Dethiosulfatibacteraceae; genus 38-11. The sequence continues at coordinate 10,018 of CAZIKK010000035.1, read as the reverse complement.
GGTGGCAGAATCAATTGATTTTCTCATATCTGACCAAGCTTCTTTTGTCACTGGTTGCGTCCTTGAAGTCACCGGTGGCATGACCCTTTAAATCAATTAATCTAGGAGGATTCATGATGAAAAAAGTGTATATCGCTGAAGCCGTTAGACTACCCATTGGCAAGTTTGGTGGCTCACTCAAGGATTTCATGGCCCAGGATCTTGGTGCTCTAGCCATTTCTGGATGTATTAAAAAGAGTGGGATAGACCCTTCTGTGGTAGATGAAGTCATTGTTGGAAATATCATGCAATACGACCCAAAGGGCAACCCTGCCAGAGAAGCCCTATTAAAAGCAGGTCTTCCTATTGAGGTCCCCGCTTTTACCATCAATAAAAACTGTGGTTCGTCTATGCGTTCTGTTACGCTTGCAGCCAGCTTAATCAAAGCAGGAGAAGGCGATGTCTACATTGCTGCAGGCATGGAAAACATGACTGGATGCCCTTATTTATTAAAGAAAGCACGTTTTGGTTATCGAATGGGGGATGGTGTCTTGCACGACTCATTGACAGATGGTTTAGTGGGCATGGGAATGACCGCCGAACGTCTCGCTGAAAAGTACGACATCAGTCGGGAAGAACAAGATGCATTCGCCTTAAAAAGTCAGCAAAAAGCTGCAAAAGCCATTTCTGATGGTGTTTTCAAGAATCAAATCCTTCCTGTCACCATTCAGGATAGAAAGAAAGAGTGGATCTTTGATCAGGACGAAGGTGTAAAACCTGACACCACGTTAGAAAGCCTAGCAAAACTAAGACCTGCTTTCAAGAAAGAAGGTCGTGTGACGGCAGGCAACTCTTCCACCATCGATGATAGCGGTGCTGCATTGTTGATTGTCAGTGAAGATAAATTGCAAGAATTAGGATTGAAACCCCTGGCAGAAATTATTTCCTATTCCAGTGCAGGATGTGACCCTGACATCATGGGTATTGGCCCTGTCCCCGCTACCAGAAAGGCGTTGGCAATAGCTGGTCTTACATTGGAAGACATCGATATTATAGAGTTGAATGAAGCCTTTGCCGCTCAATCCATTGCCGTCATGAAAGAGCTGGGATTAGACCCTGAAAAAGTGAACCTCTATGGAAGCGGTATTTCTTTGGGACATCCTGTCGGGGCGACTGGTGCTATCATTACCACAAAGCTGGCTCACCAACTACGGGACTTGAATCAACAATATGGTTTGGCCACCATGTGCATAGGTGGCGGTCAAGGAATCGCCATTATTT
>CAZIKK010000035.1:0-8658 GCA_964539975.1 uncultured Clostridia bacterium | reverse complement strand
CAATATGGTTTGGCCACCATGTGCATAGGTGGCGGTCAAGGAATCGCCATTATTTTAAAACATGTAAACTAGAATTAAAAACCGTCTGAAAAAATATTTCAGACGGTTTTTAATTCCTAATTATTCTTCCTCAAAAATTGCCACTGGTCGACACCACCCTGCCGTTCCTCCTTTTAATTTCACCGGAAAAACAGCAACCTTAAATCCAAATGGTGGCAACTCTCTCAAATTGGCCAGTTTTTCTATATGGCAATACTCATATTCTTTTCCTACTAAATGAGCTTCCCACAGCACATTTTTATCGCCTGTTTCTTTGTATTTCTTAACAAGATGTCCAAAAGGAATGTCCCATCCCCATGCATCTATTCCCATGACACGAATCCCTTGTTGACATAAATATCGTGTGGCTTCTGCCGACATGCCGGCATGAATGGAGAAATACCGCTCATCATAGAGATATTTGTCTGCATCCGTTCGAATCATTACAATATCTCCCGGTTTGAGTACATAGTCTATCCTTTTTAACTCCTGAATAATATCTTCTTTTGTTATGGCATATCCTGTAGGCTTCTCATGAAAATCCAACACCACACCATCGCCAAAACACCACTCCAACGGTATCTCATCTATTGATCGCGCCGGCTTTCCTTCTGACGTAGGCGCATAGTGTATGGGGGCATCCAAATGGGTTCCCGTATGTTCGCCCAATTTTACGCTTCCATTTGCCCAAAGCAAGCCATCTGGAAAGTCATCTTTTTCAAGATTAAAGAACCCTGCTGCCTGTCTTGCTCCATCATCATGGAAAATTCTTTCAAATTCTGCCTTCTCAGGTTCACTTGACTCAGGGTCTGTCATAACAGCCAAGTCAACCATTCTATATTTACCCATATAAGCCTCCTTGTATTATCCAAAAATGTCATTAACCAAATACGTCCCATGGCCAGTCAAGACATACGCTGGATCCTTGAACATTGCCTTAATTCTATAAATCGATCGGTACCAAGCATAATGATCGTAAACTAGAGACGAGGGTGAAATCTCATCCCATGCCTTTGGCGCAGGTGTGACATCAATCACCTCACCTTCCATCGTTTTTAAAGTATCCAGATAACCATATGCAATGTGACGAATATGAATGGTATCCCCAGATAACAGGTACTTGCCTTTTTCAGTATCCACGATTAAACATTGGCTTCCTGCGGTGTGTCCAGGTGTTAGCATTAAGTCCAGCCCTTCCATATAAGTCATATCTCCCACAACGCGCTGGCACTTCATGTTTTGCAACATGGGAATCAAGCTTTGATCGTAGTCTCCTCTGATTTTCATGGATGGTAGGGGATCCAACAATTCCTTCCATTCTATGTCTTGGAACACATGAACCGCATTAGGGAACAAATGACAGTTTCCTGCATGATCATTGTGCAGATGGGTGTAAATGACCCTCTCAATCTCATCAGCCGAGAGATTGAGCTTCTCCAAAGCTTTCAATACAAAACTCTCTCCTCCTGCTGCCGGCCTTCCTGCCCAAGCTTTGCCATCGACAATGTATTTTTCATTAATCCCGTTGTCTACCAACACCTTATTCTTACCATTTGTCAAATAGTAACCCAAATAGGGTAGCTTAATGATAATATTTTCATCCAATCCCGTTGTGATCATGTTTTTGGGACAATCTATCCACCCTAGCACCAATGGGTATATCTTCCATTTAGGCATCTTTCCCCTCCTTAAGCACAAGCCGCATGGCAAAGCCCTGCGGCTTGCTTTAATTTTTCACTAACTGATTGCATTGCTTCCCTTTTCTGTAATGGTGATCACTCGCTTCATCAAACCACTTTCGCTCAAATAGTCATTCTTGATCAGTTTAGATGCCAATATAGAGAATTTCAAAGATGCCATATCCCTTTCTTTCGCATAATCGTAGATGGCTTCCTTGCCCTTTGCCACTGCTTCAAGCAGCTCCAACTCTTCTTCTGTTAGTTTGTTTTCAACCAATCTTGACTCTTTCTCATTCAGTTTTGGTAATTTGCTTTCTCCAGCCTCTGTCAACTCAAATTTATAAAAGCCAGATCCGAATTTTGCATCTCTCACAAGGTAACGCTTTTGATCCAATGATTCAATCGCCTTGTTGCTCACACTGGAGTCCACTCCAAAATAATCTGTGATTTCTCCCATGGTGTCATAACCTTTTCGAATCAAATCCAAAACATTTAGTTCAAAATCTGTGACCGGCTCATCTTTTACTTCCCCTTCTGGAGAAACAGACCAGTCTTTTTCTCCATAGTAGTTAGGCTTGGTCACTAAGCTTATGCCGACTGTTAAAATCAATGTGATGATAAGACCGAAAACACCTTGGTGCATATAGGCTGAAATAGACCATATCCCCGTCAAATCCAAGATTGTTACCACCATCATTGAGCCAATACTAATGATCGCTCCCCAGAACGCACCATCTTTCGTAATTCTAGGCCAAAATGCGCCAAAGAATACCAATACAGCGGGAGGCCCAAGCCAAGAATTTGCAAATGCAAACAAGTATTCTGGACCACCGGGATAGAATGACAAGAACCATACCATTACGCCAAGAATCAGCATGATTACTTTAGATGGTTTCATCAATTCCTTAGGTGTTGCATTGGGTCTGAACAATTTTCCGTAAATATCACGAACCGTCGTGGACGTTGCGCCCATATGTGCTGTCGTTGCTGTAGAGATAGAAGCTGCTAATGCCGACAACAAAGCAAAACTTGCCACGATAGCCGGAACTGCCCTTAGAGATACACCAAAAGCTGCCATAGGGGTCGTACCTGCTGCAAACACATCCGTCATGTTGCTGCCTGAATAGATTCCCACCAAATACAGAATCAAATAGTTGACGAAGAATAGCAACAAAGCGGCATAAATATAAGATCTCTTGGCCACTCTTTCACTACGACATGTTGCCACACGCAACCAATAGTAATTATTTCCCCAAACCAAGAACATGGCAAACAATAGAAATAATGTAAAATAACTGGGATACTTCAAAGACCACACAGGCATAGAAGCTCCTGTAATACCTGCTTCAAAGGCACCTACAGGTCCTGGCCAATTGGCGATAGAGGCGCCAACCCCACCAAATTGAGACATAAGAGAAATCAGCAGGACAGGCAAAGCAACCAGTCCAATGATCATCTGCATGAAATCTGTCAAGGTAACCGCCCAGAAACCACCTGCATAGGTAAAAATTAAAAATACCGCATAAACAATTGAAGAGGTGATCAAATAATTCCAACCGGTAAACCCTGAAACCGTCACCGCCATAGAAACCACATTATTAGCTAAAATTCCTAACAAACCTAATACAGTTGTAATGGTAACCACCGTTCTTGTCCTAGAATCAAAACGCATTTCCAGCCACTCTGGAAGTGTCTGAGCGCCACAACGCCGAATGAATTTTGCAAAAATCACGCCATACAACAACAACCCAGCAATCAAATAGGCCACTCCAAAAACCACCGCGCCTTTGATTCCATAAAGCACTGTAAAGCCGGGACATAAGGTTATCGATGTTCCAGCAAAACCAATCGCCGCAACCCCAAACACATTGATCAACATGCTGACTTCTCGTCCTGCTAGCAGATAATCCGACGAGTCATTGATCCACTTTCTGGACACATAGCCACCATACAGCAGCATGGCCGCAAATAATGCGAACATCACCATTAAAGAAACATTAATTGACATACAACCACTCCTTCTTATTTTTTATCCCAAAGTCACTCCTTGATGTCCAATCAACTAATTTAGGTCACCTCCCTGTCTGGTTTGTTGTTCATTGTTTTATAAAGCAAATAACATGCCAAACTAAAAAAAGGCTGAATGCGAACGTTTTCAGCCTTTTTGAAAAAAGATTCATTTCTGTTTTGTAAACTTTTGTTTGCATTGATAGTTGGTCTTTCTCAAACTCTTTTGTTTCCAATGGGTCTGTCGAAGTGTCAATAAATGTTTGCGTCAATAAACGTTTACATTTCATTGAGATGGTAACGGTTGATTTTTTTGTAAAGCATGGTTCGAGATATGCCCAACATTTTAGCCGCTTGTGTTTTATTGCCATCGCACTTATCGATGGCTTCTAAAACAATAGATTTTTCAATGGAACGCTTCATGGTTTTTATTTCAAAATTTTGACCTTCCACATATCGCTCATGCCTTCTCAGCTTCTTGTTCTCAAAGTAATCCTTCATATGACACCATTCGATGGTATCTGTCCAAACAGCATTCATAGCGCGTTCTATCACATTTTGAAGTTCTCGAATATTGCCCGGCCAATCATAATCTTTAAGCCTTTCTTTGGCCTCGTTGGAAATGCCCGGCACATTCATACCCATCTGAAAATTCAATCTGTCTAACAAGCTGTCGCACAGTATGGGGATATCTTCTTTTCTTTCTCTTAATGGGGGGATGTTGATCACCAGAACATTCAGTCTGTAATACAAATCGCTTCTGAATTTATTCTCTTTTACCAATTTTTCCAGAGGGATGTTGGCTGCGGCGATAAGCCTCGTGTCAATGGGAATGCTGTTTTTGCCTCCCACATGTTCTACTTCTTTTTCTTGCAACACTCTCAAAATTTTTGGCTGGAGGACCATGGGCATTTGATTGATCTCATCGAGAAAAATACTTCCCCTATTTGCCATTTCAAATTTCCCTTCTTTTCCTCCTTTTTTCGCCCCCGTAAAAGCGCCTTCCTCATACCCAAAAAACTCTGATTCCAAAAGTTCTCCGGGTATGGCCGCACAATTGACTTTGATAAAAGGGCCTTCCATACGGTTGCTCAAATCATGGATGGCGTGGGCCACCAGCTCTTTTCCACTTCCAGTTTCTCCAACTATCAAGACATTTGATTGGGATTTTGAGGCTTTGAATATTTCGCTTTTCATCTTCTTAATTTTGGGGCTATTGCCAATGATGTTGTCAATGCTATACTTGGCTCCTCTGATCTGTTTAAGCTCTTGACGGTAATATTCTACCTTATTCATCAAGCCATTGACTTGAGCAGCAAAGTTAATCGCTTGATCCATCCCTTTGAACACAGTGTAAGTAAAACAACCTACCACTTCTTTCTCATTGAAAATAGGGATGTAGGTGCAAAACATTTTGACATCTCCATTAGGCGTATTAATGGTTAAATCATTTGCCGTCAAAACTTTTGCTGTTCTAATTGCCTCATCCACTTTTGTTTCCGGAACCATGTCTCGAACAGGCATTCCCTTTACCCTGTCTAACGTGACGCCTCCCATTAAGTCGATCCAGTTCTGGTTCACATAAACATACCTGCCTTCCTTATCAGTGATGATAACCGCATCCAGGCATTCAATGATTGTTTTGAGTAGTTGATTGTTCGCAACATCGTTCAATGAATCAATCATGGCACTCTCCTCTGTTCAAAATACTCTCAATTTTGATTATAATGGATTCTTGTTGCCATTACAAGGAAAGCTCTAGATAGGACACCGACACGTCATCCGATTTGCCATTTTTTTGTTGACATTTAACTTGTTCTATGGTTTCATTATACCAACAACTGTTGATGTGGAGATAAAACCATTTACGCGCTTACAGCAAGTCGGGGTTGATGGAAGCCCGATAGAAAGGCGAAATGGACAAATGGACCACGGAGGGTGCAGTGAAAGACTTGAAAGACTCATGTTTAGTATCTGCAACGCAACGCCAGCGTTATCAGGCGAGGAATGTGATGGCATTCTAATTGAGTGGGCGCTTCGCGCCAATCAAGGTGGTACCGCAGATAATGCATCTGTCCTTATTTTAGGACAGGTGTTTTTGTTTTCCCCCAACAGAATAAAAAAAGTGAGGTTTTATCTATGAAAAAAATATCCGTGCTTCTAATCCTTGTTTTAATCCTAACAACGATGAGCTTAAGTCTTTTCGGGTGCAACAATGCGTCTAGTCAAGACGATGCCCTGCAGGTTGGCATTATCCAGTTGCTGGACAATGGTGCCTTTGAAGACATGCGAGAAGGTTTTATCGCGCAGATGCGTTCTCATGGTTACAGCGAGACCCAACTGGATTTCGATTATCGAAATGCCCAAGGAGACATGAGCAATCTCAACGCCATTTGTCAAGAAATGGTCAACAGTCAAAAAGACTTAATCGTCACCATTGCCACGCCTCCCACCCAGGCTTTCGTCAACATGGAAAGTGATATTCCTGTGATTTTTATCTCTGTGTCCAATCCAGTGGGTGCCGGTATTATGACTGACTTGAACTTCCCAGACAAAAACGCCACAGGCACTTCCAACGCCATTCCAATAGATGAAATGTTCAAACTTTCTCAACGATTAACACCTGGAATGGAAACGTATGGTCTGCTTTACAATACCAGTGAAATCAATTCTGTCACAACCATCAATCAAGCAAAAGAGTATATGGACACCAACGGATTAAGCTACGAAGAAGCCGTGGTCACAAATTCCTCGGAAGTACAGCAAGCGGCTCAGTCTTTAGTGGGAAGAGTCGATGCCTTGTTCATCCCCAATGATAGCATGATCCAAAGCGCCATGCCCCAAGTGTCTGAAATAGCAAAAGAGGCCAAAATCCCCGTCTACGGAAGCTCTGCTGTCATGGTTGCTTCCGGTGCTTTTGCCACTATCAGCATCAGCGATACAGAGATCGGCCAACTATCTGCGGATATGGCTCATCAGCATCTACAAGGCACGCCCATTGAGCAAATCCCTGCCGTAGTTGTTTCATCCTTTACCACTGTCATCAATCAAACCACCGCCGACGCTTTAGGCATCGAACTAACGGAAGACATTTTAACCAACGCCGTCTTCTTAGATTAAAGGAGGATTGACTTATGACTCTATTTTTAGGTTCCTTGCAACTTGGTTTGATCTATGGTTTGTTAGCCTTGGGCATCTACATCACGTTTAAAATCATGCATATTCCTGACCTGACCGCAGATGGGAGCTTTACTCTAGGGTTGGCCGTCTCAGCTGTTTTGGCAAGCGCCGGATACCCTGTCGTTGGCATTTTTTTAGCTGTTTTGGCAGGGGCATTGGCAGGGGCCACTACCGGTTTTTTGCAAACCAAAATTGCCATCCACCCCATTTTGTCAGGAATTATCACCATGAGTGGTTTGTACTCTATCAACCTGTATGTGATGGGGGCTCGATCAAATATTACTTTGATTGGCACCCCCACCCTCTTTTCCATGGCAAGATCTCGCTTTGATTTTGTTGATTTCAACCTCTTAAGACTAGTCATTCTGTTATTTTTTGCCCTTGGATTATGGGGGGCATTAACTTGGTTTTTTAAGACGCATCTAGGTTTAAGCATTCGTGCCACTGGTGACAACGAAGCCATGGTTAAATCTTCTTCCATCAACATTACAGCCACCAAAATTATCGCCATCTCCTTGGCAAATGCCTGCATTGCTCTTTCTGGCGCCATTGTTGCTCAATACCAAGGATTCGCTGATATAAGCTCTGGTGTGGGGATTATGGTCATTGGACTGGCTTCGGTGATTATCGGAGAATTGATTCCTTTAAGAAAAGGGGTTGCCAATGGTTTTTTAACCGCTATTTTAGGCTCCATCCTCTATCGTCTGATGATTGCTTTAGCCTTGCAAAGCAACCTTTTCCCAGCCTATGCACTAAAGCTGATCTCCGCTTTAATCGTGGGTATTGCTCTATCTTTGCCTGCTTTGCGACATTATCTTGCCTTTAGAAAAATTCGGAAGGAGTCTGTCTGATATGCTAGAAATCATTAACGGCACCAAAAAATTTAACGAAGGAACCGGTAGCGAGCAAACCGCTTTGAATCAACTGAATTTGAAAGTGGGAACTGGCGATTTTTTAACCGTCATTGGATCAAATGGCGCTGGCAAGTCTTCTTTGATGAATGCCATCAGTGGAGGATTTTATTTGGATAAAGGAAAAATCTTGCTGGACGGCCATAATATCACTTACCTATCGGAACACAAACGGGCTAAAGTTATTGGGAGAGTTTTTCAAGATCCTTCCAAAGGAACGGCTCCCAACCTAACATTGGAAGAAAATCTGGCATTGGCCTACTCTCGAAGCCAAAAAAAGCCCTTGCAAATCGCTGTCAGTAAAAAAGACCAACAGGTTTTCAAAAACCTGCTGGCCCAATTCGATATGGGATTGGAAAACCGATTGAAGGATAAAACCGGATTGCTTTCGGGTGGACAGCGTCAAGCCTTGTCATTAGCTATGTGTATCATCGCTTCTCCAAAGCTTCTCCTTTTAGATGAGCATACTGCCGCTTTAGATCCGTCAACCGCGGAAAAGGTATCCGTTATCACCGATACCTTGATTCGACAAAATGGATTAACTGCCATCATGATCACACACAATTTGTCAAACGCCATCAAATATGGCAATCGATTGGTCATGATGACCGCCGGTACCATTTCTACAGAGATATCTGGTGAGGAAAAACAAAATACAAGGCCGTCTGCACTCATGGAGCTATACGACCAAGACCCCGTCCTATATTAATAAGCGACCAGGTCTTTTCCCTTTACTTTTAATATCTCTCTAGCTTCTGCAGGTGAGGCCACTTGTCCACCTGTGGCTTCGATGATACCTTTCATCTGAGCCACTTGTTCTCCACTGTTTTTTGCCTTGACTT
>CAZIKK010000034.1:0-13260 GCA_964539975.1 uncultured Clostridia bacterium | reverse complement strand
CGTACGGTGCTGTGAGAGGTCGGTAGATGAAATAATCATCTACCTCCTACTCGATTGATTTGTCGGATGTCGTTACCTGAAGGATTTTGGAACACCACTAGATCAAATTCTTTCGCTACAGCTAGAATATGATCAAATATATCGGCTTGAATGCCTTCGAAATTCACCCAATCTATGTCATTGGTGAAAGCATAAACTTCGAGAGGTATACCATCTTCTGTAGGAGGAAGCTGTCTAACAATCTGAATGAGACCTTGATGAATTTTAGGGTGATGTTTCAGATAGTTAGCAATATAGGCTCTAAAAGTTCCTAGGTTAGTCATGTGTCGGCCATTGACTAAAATATCGGTATCGATGTCGTGAGTGACGTTATATGCGTCAATTTCTTGTTGCTTTTCATTAATATAATCTGTCAAATAATGGATGCGCTTAAATTTATCCAACATGGCTTCAGTACAAAAATGAATGCTGGATGTATCAATAAAAATGGACCGTTTGATACGACGACCACCCGTTTCTTGCATGCCACGCCAGTTTTTGAAAGAGTCTGATACTAGCGCATAAGCGGGAATGGTGGTAATGGTTCTATCAAAATTTTGCACTTTAACCGTGTTCATGGTTACATCGATTACATCTCCATCTGCACCATATTGAGGCATTTCTATCCAGTCGCCAATGCGAAGCATGTCATTAAGAGATAAAAGAATGCCGGCAACTAAGCCAAGAATAGAGTCTTTGAAAATAAAAGAGAAAACAGCAGCCATGGCTCCTAGACCACTTAAGTATACAAGAGGGTTTTGTCCGAGTAGATTGGCAAGAAGAACAATGCTTAGGACAATAAAGAATATAATTTTTATGATTTGAATGAATCCTTTTATTGGGCGTTCTTTTGAGATTTCAAAAGTTGTGTAAATGTCATTAACAGCATTTAACACAGCGCTTACAATGCCAATGATTAGAGCTAGCAATAGAGTAGAGGTAATCTTTTGGTAGACACCTTGAATAGTTGAGAATAAAAAACCCGCATTATGTAGAATAATCAATGGAATTAGCAATGTGACTCTATGGATCACAGACCTTTTCAATAGTACGTTGTCCCACTGGTATTTATTGGATGTGATATAGCGAACAAGAATAGGTAAGAAGGCTTTTTTTACAATGAAATGAATGATAAAACTTACAAATAGAACCATTGAAAAAACAATTAAGAATGACAATAGCTCAGCAAATAGTCTAGATAGACCATAGGTCAAAAATATGTCAGAAAAATAAACCATAAGCACACTCCTATATCAGATTTTGCTAGTTGTAATTATAGCATCTAATAGGACATATAACAAACAGACAAGCAAAAAAAATTCCCTCTGAGGGGACCTCAGAGGGAAGGGTTAAAGGATTATTAGATTTTCACGTCTTCCATGGAAACGCCTAGAGCCTTAGCTACACCTTGGCCATAAGCAGGGTCTGCCTTGTAGCAATTGGTGATATGTCTGATCTGTACTTCTTTAGTGGTTCCTTGCATGTTTCTTGCAGTGTTGTCAAATAACACTTGTTGCTGTTCTGGAGACATAAGATTGAACAGTTTACCAGGCTGTGTATAATAATCGTCATCATCTTCTCTGAAGTCCCATCGATCAGCTGATCCATCTAGCTCAAGTGGTGGCTCTTTGTATTCAGGTTGTTCTTGCCATTCGCCATAGCTGTTTGGCTCATAGTGTAAAAGGCTGCCTTGATTATCGTCCACGCGCATAAGACCATCTCGGTGATAACTGTGGACAGGAGATTTTGGCGCATTGACTGGGATCAAGTGATGGTTGACACCCAATCTGTAACGTTGGGCATCGCCATATGAAAACAGTCTTCCTTGGAGCATCTTGTCAGGCGAAATGCCAATACCTGGGACTAAGCTAGCAGGATTGAAAGCAGCTTGCTCGATTTGAGCAAAATAGTTGTCAGGATTTTTGTTCAATTCAAAATAACCAACTTCTATTAATGGGAAGTCTTTCTTATACCATACTTTTGTCAGGTCAAAAGGATTATAAGGCATTTCTTTCGCTTGCTCTTCTGTCATGACTTGTATGTACATGGTCCATTTAGGAAAATCGCCTTTTTCAATACTCTCATATAGATCACGTTGATGACTCTCGCGATCTTTCCCAACGACTTCTTCAGCTTCTTGATCGGTGAGATTTTTGATGCCTTGTTGACTTGTAAAATGGAATTTTACCCACACACGCTGATTGTCTTTATTCACCATGCTAAAGGTATGACTTCCAAAGCCATGCATGTGACGATAAGAACAAGGGATGCCGCGGTCACTCATGGTGATTGTGACTTGATGCAATGCTTCAGGCAAAGATGACCAGAAATCCCAGTTGTTTTGAGGGCTTCTCATGTTGGTTCTTGGATCTCTTTTTACAGCGTGATTTAGGTCAGGAAATTTCAAAGGATCTCTAAAAAAGAAGACGGGTGTGTTGTTTCCAACTAAGTCCCAGTTGCCTTCTTCGGTGTAAAACTTCATTGCAAAACCACGAATATCACGTTCTGCGTCTGCTGCACCTCTTTCGCCGGCCACAGTGGAGAATCTAACCAACATATCGGTTTTTTTCCCAATATCAGAAAACATTTTTGCTCTTGTGTACTTTGTAATGTCGTGGGTAACGGTAAATGTGCCAAAAGCACCAGACCCTTTTGCGTGCATTCTTCTTTCAGGGATAACTTCTCTGTCAAAATGCGCCAATTTTTCTAAGAACCACAAATCTTGCATCAAAAGTGGTCCTCTAGGCCCTGCAGTTAAAGAATCTTGATTGTTTGGAACAGGTGAACCGGTAACCGTGGTGAGCTTCTTCTTTTTTTTGTCTTCCAAAATAATACCTCCTTTAAGATTTAAGTATTCATAAGACATTTATTACAAATGCCTTTAAAACAAACATTTTGATCTACGATTTTGAATCCCAATAAGGTGTCGTCACTTGGTAATGTCAGAGAGACATCAAAATTAAAAATGGATCCACAAGAAGTGCATTTGAAATGCCCATGTTGTTCTAAAATGATATCATAAAGGGCTTCATTTTCTTCTATCATCAAAGGTTTAACAAGACCTTTTTCAATAAACAGTTCAAGGGTATTATAAACCGTCGATTTTGATAATGTAGGGATAGTGCTTACTAATGCTTTATAAATATCATCAGCTGAGGGATGAGTCTGATGGTCAATCAAGTATTCAAGCACTTTGATTCTTTGGAAGGAAGGACGAATGTTTAATGATATCAGTTGTTGGGTAATTTGTTTGATTGGATTCATGGAAATCCCTCCTTTGATCAATTATAACATATAGAGTCGCTTTTATCCATAACAAATATAAATATGTAATGAGTACAAATCAACTTATGGTTGTTAAGGTAATTGTATGAAGCATTTTAGAGTCTTGGCGTTTCAAACTAAAAAATGTTATGATTATCAGTAGAAAGCAAGAGCAAAGTAGGTGAGGGTTTGTATTATTCGAAAATTAGTTGCAATGTAGAAAAAAGTTTAAAAAAATTAAAAGAACATCAAGTATCCACCATGATGGATATTGATTTTTCAGCAATCATAACAGTTACAAATTATGGGAGAATACAAGTGGACGGAAGTCAGTCTCATAATGACACCTGGCAAATTGAAGATAGAGAAGTGATAGAATGGGTCAAGGAGCAAGTAAATGATTTGAAACAGATAAAAGAGGGATTCATTACTCGTAAGTGTTTAGGCAAAGATTTTTTAGATATGTTATTTGTCCCTATAAGGTATTTTGAAAACTATTTTGTCTTTGCTTTTATGTGCAAGAAAAATGGGAAATTAGAACAACGAGATTTGAGGATTGCGGCATTTATTACGGAAGCCATTTATGAAAATGTGATGCTTGACTATGAGATTGTCAAAGAAAGAAACTATTTGCAAAGTATTTTTGACAGCACAAACTCATATATTGTCACTTTGGATTTGAATGGAACCATCATTGCTGCAAATAAAAACGCTGGACTTTTGGTTGGAAACCAAACCGCACTAGTAGGAAAAGGATTGGGTCAACTTTTATCAAAAGATCGATACGAACAAGCGAAAATCATCTATCAACAAGTTGTGTTTGAAAACAGGCCAGTTGGTGGAGAGACAGAGTTTGTTTTTGGAGATGGGAAGAAAAGATATTTGAGCTACACATTATCTCCAATGGTGGATGCCAATAAAGATGTCATTGGCGTTGTAGTCTTAGGAGTAGATGTTACTAAACAAAAGATATATGAGAAAGAGATAGAACAAATGAGACAGTATGCTCTTCTTGGAGAAATAAGCGCAGAAGTGGCACATGATATCAAAAACCCGCTGATGGGGATAAGAGGGTGTGCTAGATTACTACAAAAAAAGACTGAAAAACAATTGTCAGAGAATTACTTGTCGCCTATCATTCAAGAAGTTGATAGGATTAATCAAATTGTTGAACAAATGTTGGCCTACTCGAAAATGACGATTGACAGTAGCTTTAAGTTTGTTGACGTGAATGCTTTGGTAGACAAATGTATTGATGCGGTCTCTTTCCACAAACAATTCAAACAGATAAGCATTATCAAAGATTATAGAGAAGAGTTGCCATTTGTTGAAGCAAGCGATATCCGCATGCAACAGGCTTTCATGAATATATTGTTGAATGCGATTCAAGCAATCAATGATGGAGGAGAAATTCGCATTAAGACTCAACGTATTTACGAAACAGACCGTATTGAGGTCACGATCGGAGACAATGGGATAGGCATTGATGAGAGGGAGTATGGAAAGATATTCGACCCTTTTTATACGACAAAGGTTCGTGGCACAGGATTAGGTTTACCCATTGCCAAAAAGGTTCTGGACGAAATTGGTGGTAACATTAGCATTCAATCCAAAAGAGGCCAAGGAACAATGATAAAAATGGAAATACCAATAGGAGTGAAAAGGAATGAATAAGCCGCTCTTTAAAACAGAAATTTGCCACATTCTTGTTGCAGATGACGAAAAAACAATAAGACAAGTTTTAAAAGAAGAGTTGTCACAAGCAGGATGCGAAGTGACAACAGTCATTAATGGTGAAAAAGCGATAGAAGCAATTGAAATGCAGGATTTTCAAGTGATTATATTAGACAATAAAATGCCAAAAGTTGATGGTTTGACAGTCTTAAAGCGCTTGAATAAAGAAAACAAGGACATGGTTGTTATCATGATGACCGCATATGGTTCAATTGATCATGCAGTCGAGGCTATGAAGCTTGGAGCAAGTGATTATATTACAAAACCTTTTGATACAGATGAGATGTTGACTAAAATCAATCATCATTTGACTGCAACAAAACCATTGATAGAGAAAGATAAAAAAGAACATTTCTTTTCTAGGCTCATAGGAGCAGGAAAAGCTTTCGAAGAGACGGTGCAATTCATAAATCGTGTAAAGGATATCAATACAACCCTTTTGATAACAGGAGAAAGTGGTACTGGAAAAGGGGTGGTTGCAAAAGAAATTCATATGAAGGGAAATAGAAGAGACAAACCGTTTATCCACATCAATTGTGCTACGCTTCCGGTCAATCTAATTGAAAGCGAATTATTTGGACATGTAAAAGGTGCTTTTACAGGTGCGCATGAAGACAAAAAAGGGAAATTTGAGATCGCGGAAGGAGGAACAATCTTTCTTGATGAAATTAGTTTGTTGGATAAGCAATTACAGGCTAAACTTCTAACTGTGCTCCAAGAGAAACGATTTGAAAAGATTGGATCTGGAAAGACACAATACCTTAAGGCGAGAATAATAGCCGCAACAAATGAAGACATCTACAAAGAAGTTGAGAAAGGGCATTTTAGGAAAGATTTGTTTTATAGATTAAATGTTATCTCAATCCCGTGTCTGCCTTTAAAGGATCGAGTAGAAGACATTCCTTTGTTAGCAGGGCATTTTTTGAAAAAATACAACAAACTGCACGGAAAACAAGTCGGGCGAATTGATGAAGAAGTTTTGAACTTGTTTTCTCAATATAGCTGGCCTGGAAATGTTAGGGAGTTGGAAAATATCATTGAACGAGAAGTGGCCATGAGTAGTGAAAATACAATAACAGTGGAGGGATTAAACAGTCGTATCGAGTTGAACAATTCATGTGAAAACATATCAAACTCTTCTGAATATGAAGCTATTGTAAAGGCATTGGAACAAAATGGCGGACATAGAGAAAAGACAGCAGAATCATTAGGGATCTCGCGAAGAACATTACAGTACAGATTGAAAGCATACGGGTTGAAATAATTTATAGTGGCACTCCAAAGAGGAGTTGGGTTGAAAAAAAGCGTAAATACATGTATAATGTAAGGGTGAAGCAAACTTCGCGATAAAAGTAAGGAGGTTATTTTATGGGAAAAAAAGCAGTAGATATTGCTCAACTGGATGTTGAGAAGTTGATTCAGATGCTAAATGAAGCTTTGGCAGAGGAGTGGTTGGCTTACTATCAGTATTGGATAGGAGCTAGAATGTTAGAAGGACCTATGAGAAGTGAAATTGAACCAGAGTTGTTGTTGCATGCTACCGAAGAGCTAGGACACGCTGAGTTGGTTGTAGACAGAATTATACAATTGGGAGGGACGCCATTATTAAATCCTGACCAATGGACAAAGTTTGCAAAATGCGATTATGAAGAGCCGACAGATCCTTATGTAGAAGAAATCCTGAAGCAAAACCTTGATGGGGAAAGATGTGCGATTCAGAGATATCAAGATATCGCTGAATATACAGATGGCAAGGATCACGCAACCTATCAAATGGCTATAACCATTTTGAATGACGAGTTGGAACATGAACACGATATAGAAGATTTCTTGGCAGACTTGGATCGCTTAAAAGAAGACATCAAGAAACTTAGATTATAGGGAAACAAAAGGTGTGATATCACACCTTTTGTTTTTTGTAACAAAGGTTACGCAATTTGAAAAACATTTTGATTATAATACATGTAGAGTAAAAAAGCTAAGGAGGATGAAATAATGAGTATGTTCTGTTATCAATGTCAAGAAGCATCCAAAGGAACGGGTTGTACTATAAGAGGGGTTTGTGGAAAAACTGATGAGGTGGCCAATCTTCAAGATTTGTTGATTTATATAACCAAAGGCACAGCTGTTCTGGCAGAAGCCGGAAAAGAGGCTGGAGTGACTTTCCCAGAGAATGATCATTTTACGATGACTTCTCTTTTTATGACCATCACAAATGCCAACTTCGATGATCAAGTAATCATTGATCAAATAAAGAAAGGTATCCAACTAAGAGAAGACATGAAGCGTAAGCTAGCAGAGAACAATGTAAGCTACTCAACAAAACATGACTGTGTGACATGGACTGCAGAAGCAGATGATGCCATAAGAGCCAAAGCAGAGGCAGCTGAAGTTGGAGTATTGGCGACTGAAAATGAAGACATTCGATCATTGAGAGAGTTGATCATATATGGATTGAAAGGAATAGCGGCTTATGCTGAACATGCTTATAATCTAAAATATGAAAGTCAAGAAGTTTATGATTTCATAACAAAGGCGTTGGCGTCAACTTTAGATGAAACCTTAGGGGCAGACGAACTGGTTGCTTTGACATTAGAGACTGGTAAATATGGCGTGGATGTGATGGCTCTACTAGATAAAGCCAATACGAGCACTTATGGGAATCCTGAAATCACCGAAGTTAATATTGGCGTAAGAAACAACCCAGCTATTTTGATTTCTGGACATGACCTTAAAGACATGGAGCAATTATTAGAGCAGACAAAAGACAGTGGAGTAGATATATACACACATGGCGAAATGTTGCCGGCCAATTACTACCCTGCATTTAAAAAATACGATCATTTTGTTGGCAATTATGGAAATTCTTGGTGGAAACAAAAAGAAGAATTTGAAACATTCAATGGCCCCATTCTATTTACTACCAATTGTATCGTTCCTCCAAAAGAAGCACATGTGGAGCGTATTTATACAACAGGAGCATCAGGATATCCAGGTTGTAAGCATATTGAACCTAACAAAGAAGGCAAGAAAGATTTCAGTGAAGTGATCGACCATGCAAAAAGATTGCCTGCGCCACAATCAATAGAAGAAGGGACAATTGTTGGAGGATTTGCTCACTCTCAAGTGTTTGCCTTGGCGGACAAAGTAGTAGATGCGGTTAAATCAGGCGCTATTAAGAAATTCTTTGTCATGGCAGGATGCGATGGAAGAATGAAATCAAGAGATTATTATACAGACTTTGCAGAAAAACTACCAAAAGATACAGTTATTCTAACAGCTGGTTGTGCAAAATATAGATATAACAAATTGGAATTAGGCGATATTGGTGGCATACCACGAGTTTTAGATGCAGGACAATGTAATGACTCTTATTCATTGGCAGTGATCGCGCTTAAACTTAAAGAGGTATTCGAGTTGAATGATATCAATGAATTGCCTATTGCATACAACATAGCTTGGTATGAGCAAAAAGCAGTAATTGTGTTGTTGGCATTGCTATTCTTGGGAGTTAAAAACATCAAACTTGGACCAACTCTCCCAGCATTTTTATCACCAAATGTGGCGAAAGTACTGGTTGAAACATTTGGAATCAACGGTATTACGACAGTTGAAGATGACTTGGATCAGTTGATGGCATAATTAATAAAAAACATAAAGGACCGAGAAATCGGTCCTTTTATGTTAAAAGGATAGAAAAAAAGAAACACTTGAGTTATAATAGTTGTATTCTCACGGACGGAGGAGCAAAGATGAAGAAACTTGACTGGAAGAATAAAAAAAACTTGGGAATGTTAGTGGATTTGTATGAATTGACTATGACAAATGGTTACTTGGTTAATGAAGTCGACCAACATATCGTCTATTTTGATTATTTTTTCAGACGAGTCCCTGATAAAGGTGGTTTTGCAATAACAGCAGGCTTAGAACAGTTTGTGGATTATGTGATGAATATAACATTTTCCAAGGAAGACCTTGACTATATACGAAGTATGAAAATATTTCGGCCAGAGTTTGTAGAATACCTAAAGGATTTTCGATTCACAGGAGATATATGGGCGATTCCTGAGGGAACCCCTGTATTTCCCAATACGCCAATCGTCACGGTTAGAGCACCCATTCTAGAAGCGCAATTGATCGAGACTATGTTGCTGTTGACAATCAACCATCAAAGTTTAATTGCAACTAAAGCTAATCGTATAGTGAGAGCTGCAAATGGAAAAACTGTGGTGGACTTTGGAGCGAGAAGAGCACATGGTGCAGATGCCGCAAACTTTGGTGCGAGAGCTTGCTATATCGCGGGTTGCTCTGGGACATCTAATTTGTTGGCATCAAAAATGTTCAAAATACCTGCGGTTGGAACTATGGCGCATAGTTGGATCCAGTTTTTTGATAGTGATCTAGAAGCTTTTCGAGCTTATGTGAAAGCATTTCCAGACAATGTGGTGTTTCTGGTTGATACTTATAATGTGCTTAAATCTGGATTGCCAGAAGCAATAAATGTTTTTAGAGAAATGAAACCAGAAAGTAAAAAAGGAATTAGAATTGATAGTGGAGATTTAGGGTATTTATCAAGGCGTGCAAGAAACAAACTTGACCGCGAAGGATTTGAAGATGCCAGGATTACTGCATCAAATGCATTGGATGAATATCGAATCCGGGAATTAGAAGTACAAGGAGCGCCCATAGATGCATATGGAGTGGGTGAAAGAATGATCACAGCTAGGTCCGAAGCTGTTTTCGGAGGTGTCTATAAGTTGGTTGCTGTTGAGAAAGATGGGCAGATCATCTCACGAATCAAATTAAGCGAAGAAGCGGAAAAAGTAACTAATCCAGGTTTCAAAGAGGTTTGGAGACTTTATGATAATCGAAATGGCAATGCTTTTGCGGATTTGATTACCTTTAAGGGAGAGAAAGTAGAAGAACCATATAAGCTATTTGATCCCATTTCCCCATGGATTAACAAACGGGCTAAGAATTTTACAGCAAAACTTTTGCAAGAAAAAATCATTGAAAATGGGAAATTGATCTACAAATTGCCAGAGTTAGAGAGCATAAGGGCGCATTTAAAGGAATCCATGTCCAAACTTTGGGATGATTTGCTGCGATTAGAAAGTCCGGATCGGTATTTTGTTAACCTGTCCTATGATTTATGGCTAGAAAAACAGAAATTGATTGAAAAATATAGAACGAAATAGGAGGACGTCATGAAAACAAAACTGACAGAAATGCTGGGGATTGAACACCCGATTATACAAGGAGCACTTGCATCTGTTTCTGACGCAACCCTTGCTGCAGCTGTTTCAAATGCTGGAGGAGCAGGAATCATTGGTTCCGGAGGGCATGATGCCAAATGGGTTAGGGAACAGATCAATAAAGCCAGAAAGCTAACCAATAAGCCTTTTGGGGTAAATGTGGTTCTTGCGGCAGAAGATAAAGATGAGATCATTGAAGTTATTTTGGAAGAAAAACCTAAATTTGTGACTTTTGGAGCAGGCAATCCAGTGCCATACATTGACGTGATAAAAAAAGCGGGCATCATAGCAATGCCTGTCGTTGCTAATTTAAAGCAAGCAAAAAAAGTGGAAGCTGCCGGAGGAGATGCGGTTGTCGTGGAAGGAATGGAAGCAGGAGGTCACATTGGGAGACAGACAACCATGTCACTTATGACGAATGTGATTGATGCAGTCAATATTCCTGTGGTTGTTGCAGGTGGAATAGTGGATAGTCGAGGGATCAAAGCGGCTATGAAAATGGGTGCTAGCGCGGTTCAAATGGGCTCAAGATTTTTGATGTCAAATGAATGCCCAGCACATATCAATGTAAAAAGAAAGATAGCGCAAGCGACTGACACGGACTCTGTAGTTGTAGGACATACAATCGGGCATGATGTTAGAGGGCTTAGAAACACTTATACAGATGAGTATTTGGCCGTTGAATATAGTGATGAACCAAGAGAAGCTTTGAAGGGCAAGATGAAGGGAAGATATGAGAAAGCGGTTATTGACGGAGATGTTGAAAACGGACTTGTTGAAGTTGGGCAAAGTTTGAATAAGTTGAATGAGATACTAAGTTGTGAAGAAATTATTCAGTCATTGGTTCTTGATTTGAAAGATGAATAGAGAATTTATTAGAGAAACGATAACCAAGGATGGTCGAGTAGACATAGGAAAAGCCGCTGTATTCATTTCGATGATTGAGAAAAAAGAAAAAGAAAGCCTTGTAAAGGCATATATTGAAGAAATAGGTCTTAAAGTCGTCATAACAGAAGTTGCCGGATCAGGAAGAGATCTTAAAAAGAAAATTATCAATTCCTGTGTTGGTGCTGCTTTGAACATTGATGTGATCGACAAGGAGGGCCATCAAATTCATGGATTGATACATGCGGCTCAAGAAGCAGGTAGGGGATTGATGTTGGATATGCCACTTGATGCCAATTTGCACATTAAAATTGCCATTGTCAGAAGTGATCATTGGATAGCGGTTTCCATGTATGGAAACTCAGCTTATCATATATTGACCAATCATAGCAGATTAGGTCTAGGGTATGTAAATATTTAAAAATGAAACAAGTTTTAAATTGACAATATTGTAACGATGTGTTAAGTTAAGAGGTGTTTTGAATATTAGAAGACTTGCAATGTGAAAAGCTTATGCGCTGAGGCATGAATAGAGTATAGAGAAGAAGACCTCAGACATAGCTAGATGGATTTTAAATCAATTAAATAAAAGAAGGTTTATCATCAGTTGTGATGATGCTTGCATAGAGTACAGAGGATAGAAAACAAGCAAATGGGAGACCATTTTCTTGTTTTTGTTTTTTGAAGGAGGTGACATGAATGAAAGTATTAAAAGGAATCAAAGTATTAGAATTAACTCAAGGGGTATCTGGTCCGTTTTGCACGATGGTGTTAGGAGACATGGGAGCTGAAATTATCAAAATAGAACAGCCAGGTAAAGGAGATGATTCAAGATCGTTTGGACCATTTGTACATAACGAGAGCGCTTATTTTATGAGCGTGAATCGGAATAAGAAAAGCTTGGCACTTGACTTGTCAAAAAAAGAAGGAATACAAATTTTTCAGCAATTGGTAAAAGAAGCGGATATATTTGTTGAAAATTACATACCGGGGACAATGCAAAGATTGGGAATCGGATATTCCCATGTCAAGGCAATCAATGAAAGAATCATCTATTGTTCCATTTCCGGATACGGACAGGATGGACCTTTAAGCGAGAAACCTGCGTATGATGCGGTCATCCAGGCAATGAGTGGCATAATGAGCATAACTGGTCAATCAGATGGACAACCAACACGAGTGGGGGCGCCTGTTGGCGATATGACAGCAGCATTGTATGGTGCCATCGCAATAATGGGGGCCTTATACAAAAGAGAGACAACTGGCGTTGGTGATAGATTAGATATTGCAATACTTGACAGTCAAGTGTCTGTTTTGGAGAATGCCATTGTTCGATACGATGTTTTGGGAGAGGTACCGGAATTAATAGGCAATCGTCACGCTTCTATCGTCCCCTTTGAAACGTTTATGACTCGCAACAACCATATCATGGTAGCAATAGGCAATAATCGCATGTGGGTTGATTTTTGCAAGCTGGTGAAGAGAGAGGACATGATCAACGATTACCGATTTAGTACCAATAAGAAAAGACTTGAATACTATCACGAATTAAAACCGATACTCAATAAGGTTTTCATTGAGCATACAACAGAAGAATGGCAGAGAAAACTTGATGATGTAAAAATACCCAACAGTCCCATAAATTCCATTGACAAACTATTTGGCAATGAACAGATAAAAGCTAGGAAGATGTTGATGGATATCACTCATGACAAAGGTGGAAGAATTACAGCACCAAGCTCGCCTATCCGATTTAGTTCTGACGATGGGCCTCAAAACGTTTCGGCTCCTTTGTTGGGGCAACATACAAAAGAATTGTTGCGAGAGAAGTTGTTTATGGAGGAGAAGGAGATAGACAACCTAATTAAAGAAGGCATTATTCAATAACGGCTTATAAAATACAAATAATTTAAATTAATGAAAGAATTAATAAAAGACTTATTGACATTTTCTTTAATTATTTGTATGTTTATAAATAAAACAATCAGAATAGGAGGTAAAAAATTGGCAAATGAAAAATTAGCCCAGTTAATAGAAAAAAAAGCGGCGATAGCAAAAGCAGGAGGAGACAAAGGGATCCAAA
>CAZIKK010000033.1:0-16863 GCA_964539975.1 uncultured Clostridia bacterium | reverse complement strand
GCACAAAAACTTTGGGAGATTTTGTTGAGAATAAAAAACATCAGAATTTTTACCATTCTTTGGGGCTAGATTATTTACAAGGCTTTTATTTGAGTTATGCGGTTGATCAACCTCAAGGTTGATTGCCGGAAGGGGTGATTGAAAATGGATAAAACACTAAAGCGTACGTTGGTATGGACAGGGATTGGTCTTTTGTTGCTGTTGATTTTGATCGTAGTGAACCAAATCAGCCAGATTTTTCTTGCGGCGAATGCCGTTCATCCAGCTTTTGGAAAAGTGGTAGCAGTAAGTCTGTCGTTGCTGTTTGCGGCAGTATTTGCCATACCCGCCATTGGGTTTTTGAGCTTAAGAAAGCCGCTTTTAATGCCTGATGAAAGGGATGAATATCAATACCAGCAGTACTTGGAGCAACTAAAAAAAAGATTGGTGAAAAATCCTTACTTAAAAGCGATGGATTTTGAGTTTCAAGAGGAGCTACTCATTTTGGAACAAGTCGAAAAAGCTCATGAGCAGCTGGATTTAGAAACAGTTAAGGTCATTAAAGAAGCTTCGTCAACGGTGTTCTTGACGACGGCTATTTCCCAAAATGGGGTATTGGATGCCTTTTTCGTTTTGAGCAGTTTGTCAAGGATGGTATGGAAAATCAGCCATACTTACAACCAACGTCCCACATTTAAAGAGATTTTATATTTGTATGCAAATGTAGCGGCTACAGTGCTCATGGCTAGAGAAATCGAGGATATCGCCTTGATGGATGAACAACTGCAACCAGTTGTCAATTCATTGATAGGCGGCACATTGGGAAATCTGGTGCCAGGAGTGACAGCCATCACTAATTTGATTGTGAATTCGGTGATCCAAGGATCAGCAAATGCGTTTTTAACACTAAGAGTAGGCATTATCGCAAAAAAATATTCAGCAAGTCTGACAAAAGTAGACAAACGTCTGATCAGAAGGTCGGCCACACTTGAAGCTTGTACCTTGCTAGGTGTGATTGTCCAACAGAATTCAGTATCCATTGTAAAGGCATTTGCTAGCGCTTCAAAAAAAGCGACCATTGACAAGACGGTGGATCGAATTAGAGACAGTGCTAATAAAACAGGGACTTTTGTGAAAGATATTTTCCACAAGTAAGTGAATTATCTCATATGAATATCTCGCTGAGGAAAGGGGATTTCCACATTGTTTTCGCGGAAGAGTTCTAAGATTTTATAACGCAGATCACTTTTTGTTTTGAATTCTCCCATGGGGTTGTCAATCCATAAAATCAAATTGAAGTTTAGTGAAGAGTCCCCGAAGTCAGAAAAAATGACGGAGGGAGCAGGTAGATCTAAGATGTTCCCGGAAGATAAAGACACTTCTTTTGCGGCATCAATCAACAATTGTTCAACCAACTTGACATCACTGCTGTATGACACGCCAACAGGCAGGATAATTCGGATTTTTAAATCTCCAAAGGAGCGATTGATGACTTTTTCTTCAAGGAAAAAAGAATTTGGAATGATGATGTGTTCATTGTCTCGGGTTCGGATGACAGTGGCTCTCATTTTTATCTTCACTACATCTCCAATGATGTTATCCACGATGACGCGATCCCCAACCTTGATGGGTCGTTCGAAAAGGATGATGATCCCAGAGATGAAATTTGAGGCGATGTTTTGCATCCCAAACCCGATCCCAACACCAAAAATACTTGCGAAAATTGTGAGACTGTTCAGGTTGATGCCAAGGGTATTTAAGCTGATGAAGACGGCAACAACCATAATTAAATAATGAAAAACGCTGTTCATAGTGGACTGAAGACTCTTTTCTAATTGGTATTTGCCGTAAAGATTAGGGAAAACATAGTCTATTAACAATCGGGACAACTTATAAGCAAAGATCAAAATAAATAATGCTAAAAACAGAACGAATACAGAGATAGATGTGCCACCTAGCATGAATAGAGGCTGATACAACCATTGGGATTCCATCGCGAACCCTGAAACTAGACTGATGGCAATGAGAATGGTAAGCCAGTTGACAAGGACAAACATCAATGGTTGGCTTTTTTTTGAGTAATGACGAATGATTCTTGTTAACAGCAAACGAACAATGACTAGAATACCGAGGAAGATGCTTAGTAAGATCCATTTTTTTAGTTCAGGCATGGGAAAACTCCTTATTTTATGATTAGTCTAATCATTCAAAATGATGACCCTTGGATATGAGCATTTTACTATGAACAGAATAAACGAATATGCCAATTTTTTCAAGTAGGTAGGAGAAGGCATGTTTCAATGAGATGTTTTAAAACACTGCAAATTATTGTATAATGTATAATCATGTTAAGTAGGGAGGACAAAATGATCATAACAAGAGAAAAAGCATTGGAATTGTTTCATGAATACATCGACTCGGAGAGTTTGATTAAACATAGCTTGGCAGTAGAAGGCGCTATGCGAGGTTGTGCCACAAAGTTTGGTGAAAGTGTTGAGGTATGGGGTGCATGTGGTTTGTTGCATGACATAGACTTTCAGAGATGGCCGGATAATCATTTGGAGAAAGTGCCAGATATTCTTAGACAGGCGGGTTATCCAGAAGATTTTATTGAAGCGATTTTGGGGCATGGCGATTTCACCCAGGTGCCTAGAAAAACGCCTATGGCAAAATGCTTATATGCAGTAGATCAAATGGCTTCATTTATCATCGCGGTCGCACTGATGCGTCCAACAAAATTAGAAGGCATGTCTGTGAAATCGGTTAAGAAGAAGATGAAAGATAAAGCATTTGCAAAGGCTGTGAGCCGGGAAGAAATGCAAAAAGGGGCAGATGAGTTGGAGATGGACATCAGTCAATTGATTGAGATAGTCATACATTCTTTGCAAGTTAGAGAGAAAGAACTTGAGAATATGGATCTATCACTGATGTAAAGGGGATGAAATGACATATTTTTTGATCAGCATAGAGATATTAATGCCCATTATTGTACTGATACTGGTGGGTTATTTTCTGAAAAGAACAGGGATCGCAGATGACCATTTTTGTGCAAAGAGTTCAGCCATCGTATTCAAAATAGCATTGCCTGTCATGTTATTCTACAACATGGTCAATGCCGATGTGGCATTTGTTATTGATAGAGGATCTTGGATTTTTGTGGGAGTAGCTTGTGGCATGGTTTTGGTCAGCTTTTTCACAGCTGTTTGGATTGCCGAAAAAATGGGTTGGGACAAACCAACAAAAGGTGCCTTCATTCAAGGGACCTATCGAAGCAATTATATCATTATTGCCTATGCAGTTTTGGAGAGTCTTTTTGGAGACGCGGCAATCTTGAGAATGAGTCTGTTGACTGCCTTTGTGATTCCATTGTTCAATGTTTTAGCAGTGATAATATTGACTTACCACGATCCTGAAGTCAAAAAAATTCATCCAATAGAGGTTTTGAAAAGCATTGTCAAGAATCCTTTGATTATCAGTATCGTATTGGGACTTGTGATCAAGTCTTTCAATGTGGAAATTCCAACTATGATCAACAATAGTTTAAGCTCAATAAGAGGGATGGCCACGCCATTGGCACTGATCAATATTGGAGCCATGTTCAGTTTCAGTATCAATGTTCAAGATCGAAAACCGTTGGTGATGTCAGCCCTATTGAAAGTTGTATTGATTCCGGTTGTATTTACAGGTGTAGCAATCGTTATGGGATATGAGGGACCATCATTGGGAATTCTCTTCATGTTATTCGCATCTCCAACGGCAGCTACATCCTACATTATGGCAAAAGCGATGCACAGCAACGACACATTGGCTGCTAGCATTGTAGTAGTTACCACAGCCGCTTCTTTTGTCACTATTTTTATAGGCATTGTGTTGATGAAGGCGGTGGGCTTATTTTGAAAAGACAAGGATGGTTTGAAAGCCGTGTGACAAATGATATAATGTATTAATGCTATTAGTAGAGGGAGTCATGATGGAAGAAAGAAAAACCAACAAACATTTATTAAAATATTTACCCGCTTTTATCGTCATGGTGATTGTATTTAAGTTTATTTTCCAAGATGATGGCTTGATGAAAATATTTAATGTGATGGTGCCCATCCTTTTGGGAGTGTTTTTAGCCATGATATTGAATCCTGTAATGAAGGCATTTAGAAAGGCGGTTAAGTTTAAACTAGTGGCCATATTACTGGCTTATGCCACTTTTGTGAGCTTTTTGATATTGGTAGCATTTATTATCACGCCCCAGATAGCGCGAAGCGTTACTTCGTTGATCAGAGATCTACCTAAAATCATAGCGGGGATTGAGAATTTTTTCCAGAATCCACCTGAATTTCTTGACTTTATGGAAGCGGAAGAAATTTATGCTTACTATCAGAGCATTATACCAGAAATTGTCAACAGGACCACTTTATTGCTTAATTCCTTAGCAAACAGAACGTTGTCTAGCGCCATTAATATGGTATATGCCTTGCTAAACTTCATTATGGCAGTGATTATTTCGGCGTATATCCTATGGGACAAGGAATCGTTTAAAAAGCTTTACCAAAAGGTTATCTACTCCTTCTTTGAAAAAGAGACATCCGATCAAATTATTAAATTTGGTGCGGAATTGAATCAAAATGTCATTCGATTTATAATTGGAAAAATCATTGACTCAACCATTATTGCCTTTATTGCTTACGTGGGGATCCGATATCTCATTCAAGCGGAGTATCCGCTGATTTTAGCATTGATCATAGGCATAGCCAATATGATCCCTTATTTTGGGCCACTTATTGGGGGTGTGCCCGCTGTTATTATTACTTTGCTGATTGATCCGATGAAAGGTCTTTGGATGACTATTTTTATACTGGCATTACAGCAGTTTGATGGATTGGTCCTTGGACCTAAAATTTTAGGGATTCAATTGAATTTGAAACCAGTATGGATTATTAGTGCGATTATTGTAGGTGGAGGATTCTATGGTGTTTGGGGTATGTTTTTTGCCACGCCAATTGCGGCCTTGATCAA
Source organism: uncultured Clostridia bacterium (assembly GCA_964539975.1). GTDB lineage: Bacteria > Bacillota > Clostridia > Tissierellales > Dethiosulfatibacteraceae > 38-11. The sequence goes on along the minus strand of CAZIKK010000033.1, from coordinate 11,874 downwards.
GACGACCATGAGCAGTTATATGGAATATAAATTGAGAAATGAAGAGTTTGATTTTATCAAATGGGATAATTAAAAAATTGTAATGATGTCAGAGACAAATAATGACATTCAGGGGGAAATGTGGACAACTCTGTTGACAACATTTAAATACCCCCCTTTTTTGTGGATAAACCCCACAAAAACACTGAGAAATTCAAACAATACTTGTGGATGATTCTCGATAATTCAGAATGGTGAGGTGTTGAAAGAAAAAATGGACAACAGAAGATTTCGAACATTAAATAGAGAATTAAGAAAAATTTTCGGAGAGAAGATTGTGAAGCTATCTGTCAATGGTGACTTTACTTGCCCAAATAGAGATGGCACTTTAGGAAATCAAGGTTGCCTGTTTTGTTCTGAAGAAGGGAATGGTGCATTCGCAGGAAATCCTGACGAAAGCATAACCGATCAAATCCAAAAACAAATCCAGAATTTGTCAAACAAATGGAAGGCACGTCGGTATATCGTGTATTTTGGATCGTTTACAAATACTTATGATTCGGTGGCAAATCTTAGAGCGAAATATGAGGAAGCTTTGGCTTATCCGGGTGTGGTTGGTTTAGCTATTGCTACACGAGGAGATTGCCTTTCAGATGAAGTGATCCAACTTCTGGATGAAATGAATGAAAGATGCTTTTTATGGGTGGAAATAGGCTTACAGACCATTCATGAACATACGATCAGTCTTATTCGAAGAGGCTACGACATGACCCTGTTTTTTGAACGTTATCATCAATTAAAAAGAAGTCGCATAAGAGTGGTTCTGCATTTGATTTTTGGATTGCCTGGAGAAACAGACCAAGACATGATGGAAACGGTTGATACCGTATCGCATTTACAACCATGGGGCGTTAAATTTCATTTGTTACATGTATTGAAAAACACAGAGTTGGCAACGCTCTATGATAAGGGAAGAGTGGCGATGATGGATTTTGAATGCTATGTGAACCTGGTCTGCAATGCTTTGGAACGATTGGCTCCTCAAATTGTGGTTCATAGAGTTACGGGGGATGGAAAAAAAGAAGATTTGATTGCGCCGTTGTGGAGTTTGAACAAGATGAAGGTGCTGTCTCGGATCAACCAAGTGTTGGATGAGCGAGACACCGTGCAAGGCAGAAATTTTCAAATCAACTAAAAACAAGGCAACCTGTGAAGGTGCCTTGTTTTATAATATAGCATTAACGGAGTTTCATTATGGTCTCGTCCACCTCTTCCAGGTGGTTGAGGTATCTGGCTAATGCAAAAAAGTAGTCAGCCAATCGGTTCATGTATTTGTAATCTTCAGGAACAGAATCTGTCAGCAACCCGGCAAAAACCCTTTCAGCCCTGCGGGTGACAGATCGTATGACTTGTGTATAAGTGGCTGATTTTGTGCCACTGTAGTAAATAAAGTTTTTTAAGGCCCCGGTCGATTTTTCCATTTCATCTATTTCTTTTTCCAGTAGTTGGATTTCTTCTTCTTTTAACAATGATTGGGTGAAATTTGATGAAATATCAGTTCCGATTCTAAACAAGGCATACTGAATGTCACGAAGCATATCTAGCACATGACGGATTTCCTTTCCGACCATGGCTTCTTCACAAAGGGAAATCAAATAACCGACACCCGCATTGACTTCATCCACAGTTCCTTGTAATTCCAATAATTGGCTGGATTTTTCTATGCGTTGACCGGTAACAGTGGTTGTTTTTCCTGTATCTCCTTTTTTGGTGTAAATGGTCATGTTGCACCCTCCTCTAATTTGTCTTTATTCTATTATACCACATTCTAATGATTGTCACAGGACCGGTTTCTTCTTGCATGAATGGCTTTTGTTGATGAATGGATGGCAGAGTCGATGGCACAAAGACTTAAAGGACTGTTGCTAAGGATATACTGCTTCAACTGGCTAGATACTTGTATTTTGAATGGACTGTACTTGACATCGTAGTTTAAATACATGGCGATGAGGTTTCCGACATCTCTTGCAAAGTTGCCTTTTTCAATAGATTCAAAATCAATGCCGTACAATACATGATCTTTCCTTATGAAGTTTCGGATACTTAGATCCGAAAAAGCCAGTTGGTTTTCTTTTATTGTAGGCAAAGCATGAAACTTATCCAACCAGTTGAAGATGGAGATAAGCAGTGTTAGAGCCTCTGTTGTGCAATGGTTTTGTTCATAAGATTCCAGTTCATCCAAAGCTGTTTGATCACCCAGGTATTCCAAAAGCATCGTATGATGATCGTGGTTATGAGCTAGCAATTTGGGGACAGGAAGGTCTGTCTGACGCAACATTTTGTAATAATTGTATTCCTTCTCATAATGACCAGGATCATTAAAGCATTTGTAGACCGCCGTTTGATCACGATCTTCCAAAAGAAAAACGCAATTTTTTTTTGATGTGAAGCGTTTGAGAATGCGCATAATGACCTCCAGTTTTAAAGAGAAATACCCAGATAAAAGATACCCGCTGTGGCAAATAAGGTAGTTGCAACCACCACATAGTCCCATGGAGATAATTTGAGTGTGATGATGCTGGTCCGATGGTTATAAGCTCTGAATCCACGACATTCCACAGATAGAGATAATTTCTTGGCCTTAGTCAATGTGCTGGCGACTACAGGGGTAAGAATATAGGACAACAGGTCTATACGTTGTTTGACAGGAAGTTTCTTTATGTCAATGCCACGTAATTGAATGGCAGTTAAAGTGTCTTTCATTTCAGTGAGCATGAGTGGCAGAAACCGAATGCCAATGGAGGTCATAAAGGCAAAATCGTAAGGTAGACCCATTTGAATCAGTCCTTGAATCATTCGACGCATATCACAAGTGGCGATGATAACACCTGAGATCAGAATGATCAACACGCGCATCAAATATCCTGCGGCTCTCAAAAGGCCCTCATCGGTTAAAATTGAAAGGGTACCAATGGTAAGGTAAGGGGTTCCTGATTGCTGAAAAATACTTTGCAAGATTACCATCACCAAAAACACATAAAAAATCATCCTTATTCGCTTCAAAAGAGAAAAAAATGAGCCTTTGAAAAGGATAGAAAGGATCAATCCAATTAGGAACACAAGCATTAGTATTTTTATATCAGAAAAAAACAGTCCCAAGGTGGATAAGCATATAATGATCAACAATTTAACGCGTGGATCAATAGTGGACTTCATTGACAATGCCTCCATCTTCAATTTCTATCAATCGATGGGCGTGGTCTCGGATAAAAGCCATGTCATGACTGATCATCATAATGCCTACCTTTGGCAAGAGTTGTTTCAACAAAAGTCCTAATTGGGATGTCCTTTTAGGGTCCAATCCAGTAGTAGGTTCGTCTAGTATTAGATAGGAAGGTTCATTTAAAAACAATCCTGCTATAGCAAGGCGTTGTTTTTCTCCTTGACTCAAAAAAAAGGTGGAGGAATGACGTAAAGCACTCAATTCGAAAGCATCTATCACTTGTGTTACTTTTTTGTCTCGCTCTTCCAGAGGGATGCCTTTGTATTTTAGCGCAAAAGATAATTCTTCGTAAACAGTAGGCGCAAAGATCTGTTTATCTGGGTTTTGGAAAAGATAACCGATTCTATTCCCAACCTGTGGCAATGTCAGGGTAGAAAGGGGTACCTCGTCAATGAGAATATCTCCAGAATCAATTGGAATTATTCCTGTTATAGCTTTTCCTAGAGTGGTTTTTCCGCTCCCATTTGGTCCTGCCAAGGCAACAAATTCGTGTAGATACAAAGACAGATCAATGTTTTTCAGAATAAGTGCATTTTGAATGGAACAACTCATGTTTGATATGGTTATGTAAGGTTTCATTCAATCACTCCTTCAAAGTTTTGCAAGGTCCCATCTTTTAGCAAATAGATTCGATCTGCCAATGAAAGATTGTCGAGTTCATGCTCGACCATAAGGATGGCTTTTCCTTGATTTTTAAGTTTTTTTATGGCTTCTTTCACCAGCTGACGACCTTTTTTGTCAATAAAGGATAAGCTCTCATCAAAAATAAGAATAGAAGCATCCAGTGTCAGGATGGCGGCCACGGTAATGAGTTGTTTTTCCCCACCAGATACTTGATTTGGATTTTTGGAACGCAAATGAGATATTCCAAGAAGAGACAATGTGTCCGTTATGCTTTCAATGATTTCAGAAGGTTCACGACAAAGATTTTCGGGACCAAAAGCCAACTCATCTTCTGTGTTTGGAAAGAGAATTTGGTTGTCCGGGTCTTGAAAGATGGTGCCAAGGGATTGTGAGATGTCAGTTAACTCCAAAGAGGACACAGGTTTTCCCCATAGAAGAACCTGGCCGCCTAAATCACCAGATATACGTTTTGGGATCACCCCGTTTAGAATGTTAATGAGCGTTGTTTTACCGGATCCACTCAGTCCAACGATGCCGACAATTTCTCCGGGTTTGATGGTGAAGTGGATGTTTTTTAGCACAGGTTGTTGGGTTTCAGGGTAACGGAAATGGACATGGATTACCTCTAAGGCATATGCAGACATGAGCAAGTTCCTACCTTAAATCGCTAGAGACAGCGTATTTGCACCAAAATTGACTGAAGGGGTCTTTCCTGATGATCATCATATAAGGACCAGATCCGCCTTCTTCTCGCGACTTCAACCATTCACCGTCTTGGCGATAAGCCAGATAGACATTGTCATCATCTAAAAATTTATTCATGTCGACTGCTACAACATAGCCATCTGCTGCGGTTACAACTAAAGCCTCTCTGTCGGCGAGATCAATTCCGGCATAATGATAAATGTCTTTCATCAAAACGCCTGTGTAGGTATAAGTCTGAGGATCAGAGCTGCTGGAGTTCACAGTGGCAACAAAGTCTGTTTGTCCAATTTCTTGAAGATCGGACAAATCAAAGGTGATGATTTCTTCGCCGTTTTCCATGACAACAAACAAGGCTTCTTCGGTAAGTTCTTTGTTGCGGTTAACCTGATCACGATTTAAGAAGATAGCAATAGCGGCCACTGTAGTGAGGACTAAAATAATGACTAGAATGAAGCGTGTGGATTTATTCATATGGGAGCTCCTTTCAGAAGTTATTGTTGGATGAGGGGTTTGATTTTCTTATAAATGGAATAAGCTAGCAAACCACCTAAACCACCGGACAAGGCGCCTGTTGATAGGCTGATGACCAGCGGGATGAGTGGCAATCTAAAAAAAACAAGGTTAGACAGATACGTTCCACTCAAGTTGGCAATGATACCGGCAATGAAAAAGTCTATATTAATAGTATAGTCTCGTCTGAAAATCAAAAAGACAAGATCGATCATCAACCCAGGAAGGGTGTAGGTGACAAGGCTTAAGATGCCATGGGTTCCATAAGAGCCAGTGATCATGACAATGATGCCCTGGGTGAAGCCGATAACAGTGGCAGTCCCGTTTTTTTTAATCAAAGAGGCACCCAAAACAAGCCACATCATGTAAAACCCTCCAGCAACGGAACCACCAGGAATAAAAAGAGGGCCTGTAATTAAATGAGCCAAAGGAGATATGATCGGTTTTGAAGCCAAACCCAAAGCAGCGGTTAAAGCGATAATCATGAGTTGATAGACAGTGAAGTCTCTTAGAAACTTATTGATTTTTGTCATGTGATCCTCTCGTTAAGCTTTATTTCAATAGTTGTGTTTGGGCGATAGCCGTCGAGACTTTTGACAACGCCAAGACAAGTATTGCGCAAGATGGTTTCCACAAAAGGGACCATGGGAATGGCTTGACCATTGATAATGAGGTCGACACGTCTGTTTTGTTGGATGCAATCATCTCTAGAGGCCTTTCCTTTAAGAATTTGATCGGTCAATCCTCGACAACCATATCCACAAGCATTGCAACAAGCTGTATCTACATCTGGCAGTAATTCAAACACTTTTTCCAGAACCAAATCACAAAGAAGTTCAGGGTGAGTTAGCACATTAATGACGGGGACACCACGATAAGTTGATCCCAGCTGGGAGGCAATTCTTCCAGAAATGGCAAAAACGCCAAACTCCCATCTTTCCTCTAATTCCTCCATCGTTTTGGCGGTTAGGATTTTAGGGAGATTGTAATCTGTCACACCTTCGCAAACCACAAAATCTTGATGATAATGCGCGAGGATTTCCAATAGAGAGAGTTTTTGTCCATACATAACATCCGTTTCTGAGTAGCCTCTAGCGGTAACGGGATCGGCACCTTGAATACGATGGCGTTCTGTGTTGGAACCTGGTGTGTCTATTTTGAAGCGTTCGTAATGGATTTCTTTGATACTGCCAACGGTGTAGCGTTTTTTTTTCAAATGGTGAATCAAGGTTTCCACAACGGTTGTTTTGCCGGTGTCTGTAAAGCCATAAACTGAGAATACTTTCATTTAGGAACCTCCATACGTTTGAAAATAAGGAACAATCAAATCTTCATATCTAAAATAGCCATGATTCCCACCGGTATCGGTAGCATGCATACCATGATCGGATGTGATGATAATGTAGCCAGGCCATTGAGCAGCCAACTCAGACAGATAACCATCCAATTCTTGGAGTTTTGACATAGTTTCTGATGCAAAAGGACCATAGGCATGACCATCGTCATCAAGGCCATGGAAATGAACCATGAGGTAATCCGTGTCTGAAAGATGAGACAAAGCATTTTCAAAAACCTCATCATCGGTGTAGCCGTCTTGATTGAGATCCAGGTTTAAAATGGTATCCGTGTTCACATTTAAAATATTCACATGCTCTTCAATGAGTTTGGCCACAAGGCCATGTTCGTTGGTGTAGTCAAAAATGGTTGGCACCAAAGGTTCACGATGACTTCGGTCGTGAATACCGTTAATGTGGGGCGGTTCTCCTGTTAACATAGCAGCCATTCCTGCATTGGTTACAGGACGGTAGACAGAAACAGCTTTCTGAGGAGGGTCTAGTGATGAAAGATAAGGAATCAAACCCTTTTGACTTGCATGATGATACTGGTCATAACAAAACCCATCAACAAATAAGACCATCACTTTTTCACCTTGGGATAGTTTGGAGATGGATTGATGGTAGACTGCCATAATGCTTTTGTCTGGTGGATCGAAAAGGATACCCGCAAGGTTTTGATGCGTTGTTTTTGCTTTGGGATCAAAGTAATCGATTTGATTGCCATTTAAGAGCAAAAAACCGGTGGGCTTGGTTCGATAATAACCTCCAGATTTCGTCATCACAAGAATCTCATCTGAAGATAGATTGAAATGATCAAGGGGCAGCGACCATTGATCCTCTTCAAAAGAAGGGTTGGACGATAATAGTTGAGCCATTTGGCCAGGCGTCATCGCGTAGCGATTTTCATCGGGTAGAATGAAATGGACGGCATCAGACCAATCGGGCTGGTGGTCAATAAAATAAACAGAAGCCACTTGAAAAGAAGAAGGATTCAAACTATGTGCAGGATGCAGATGCCAGCCGTTTTCTGATAAATAAAAAGAGGCGAGACCTACATTTTCTGTCAATAACCGTTTTTGATGGTCATCAAATTGTATCAAAAGATGGAAATCATTGGGATCGATTTCATAGTGTAAAAACAAATCAGAGACTAACACAGCAGGATAATTTGTGCCACTTACTTCTACGGTAACAACAAGGAAGTCATCTGCCTTTATTTGCTTAACGTATGGCACATCCCCGGATAGGATAAAGCTCTTGTCTGGCAACGCGTCGCTGTTAAGTGGTTGACAAGCCACAAGAATCATTAGCAGATTGAAAAGCAAGAGTGCTTTTAATATAGGTTTCATCATTATTCCTCCAGGTTTGACAATAAAAAAACCCTATCCCGGCAAGAATAGAATTTAAGAGGCTCCTTTCCACCGGGAGGCATGACCGTTTCCAGTCATACCCATCGTCTGAAAACCATGGATAACTTTAGGCGTTTCAGATCGGAGTATGATTACGTGAACAGTTTATCATATAATTACCACCACATCAATTCACAAAATTCGCAAGTCAAGAGGATGACTGAAAGATTAGGATTTTGAGGACATAAGAAATGTGGTATAATATAAGCAATTTAGCGAAGGAGGGTATTATGGACAAATTAAAGTTGACATATGATGTACTTAGAAATGAATGTTGCGATGAATGCAGTAAATTTGAATCAACAGCAGAGCTGGGATCATTGAAAGGAATTATTGGTCAGGATAGGGCAGTGGAAGCGGTTGAATTTGGACTAAATATTGATAAGAAAGGTTATAACATCTATGTATCTGGTATTAGTGGAACAGGAAGAAATTCTTATATCAATTTGATCACCCGAGAAAAAGCTAAGGATAAGTCATCAGCAGGAGACTGGGTATATGTCTTCAACTTTAAACGTCCGGATCATCCTATTGCGCTTCAACTACCCAATGGACAGGGAAAACGGTTCAAAAAAGCTTTAGAGAACGCCATTGTTCAGATCAAGAAAGAAATTGAAAATGTGTTTATTTCACAAGAGTATGAACGGGCGAAAACCATGCTGTACAAACAATTGAACGAAATCTCAGAAGAGTTGTTGGGAGAATTGAACGCACTAGCCAAAACCTTTGGCTTCATGTACACGAATACGGAAAGAGGTTTGGTTAGCGTGCCTTTGAAAGAAGACGGAAAACCTCTGACAGAAGAAGATTTCAAAAACATGACAAAAGAAGGGTATAGCGACATACAAAAAAAATCATCAGAGTTGAATTTGGCAAGTTTGAGCATTTTCAAAAAAATTCGAGATATGGAAGAAAATTATCGAGAAAAGCTCAAGAAATTGGACGCGGAATACGCCACGAAAGTTGTGAAGGTTCATGTGGAACGATTGAAAACGCAGTTTGTTGGTAATGGCAAGTTAGAGGCCTATTTGGAATCTTTAAAACAAGACATCATTGACAAGGTGGATTTATTCAAGAATGATGAAAGCAAAAAACAATCCAATCCATTCTTTGCCATGCAAAACAGAAACAATGAAGCTTTCTTTGAGCGTTATCAAGTCAACTTATTCGTTGACAACTCAGATAAAGCCCATGCACCTGTTGTGTTTGAGACCAATCCTAATTTCACGAATCTGTTAGGAAATATTGAATTTGAAAATGAGATGGGTTTTTTGAAGACTTCATTTGACAAGATCACTGCTGGATCCCTTCATTCCGCAAATGGAGGTTATCTCATTTTGCAAGTAAGGGACCTGATGGAGAACTTTTATGCTTATAAAGGATTAATACGAGCTTTGATAAATGAAGAAATCACTGTGGAGACCATTCAAGCTACCATGGGGTATCCAATGACGACTGGTATGAAACCAGAACCTATACCATTGAATGTGAAAGTCATATTAGTAGGAGATCCGTATACGTATAGCGTTCTTTATGCATATGACGAGCAGTTTGCCAAGTTATTTAAACTCCGAGCAGATTTTGATGTGGAAATGGTCCGTACCACAGACAATGTCATGAAAATGGCCATGTTCATTGCTTCTCATTGCAATCAAATGGGATTGAAGCACTTTAACAGAGAGGCTGTATGCAAAGTAGTGGAGCACAGCTCTAGAATTGCCGACGACAAAGACAAACTCACCTCAAGATTCAACAAGCTGGTAGATGTGTTATATGAAGCAGACGCTTGGGCGACTTCATCGAAGGATGAATTGGTTGGAAAAGAACATGTAGAGAAGGCTATCGCTCAAAAAATCAATCGGAATAACATGTATGAAGAAAAAATTCTGAATCTATTTGCCGATGAAACTTATTTGTTAGACGTAACGGGTGAAAAAATCGGAGAAATCAATGGACTTGCGGTCGTCAGCACAGGAGAGTATGCTTTCGGGAAACCATCGAAAATTACGGTATCCACTTATCGCGGAAGATCAGGATTGATCAATATTGAAAGAGAAGCTAGAACCAGTGGTAAGATCCATGACAAAGGAGTGATGATTATCCACGGTTACATGGGATATAAATATGCTCAAGAGAGACCATTAGCATTGTCAGCCAGCATTGTTTTCGAGCAGTTATATTCAGGCATAGATGGGGATAGCGCATCCAGTACGGAATTGTATGCCATTCTATCCAGTTTGGCAGATGTTCCCATCAAACAAGGATTGGCGGTGACAGGTTCAGTCAATCAAAGAGGACAAATCCAACCTATCGGTGGTGTGAATGAAAAAATAGAAGGCTATTTCAAGGTATGTAAAATTAAAGGATTGACAGGAGATCAAGGAGTATTAATTCCTCACCAGAATGTGAATAATTTGATGTTGAATGAAGAAGTCGTTTCAGCTGTCAAAGAAGGAAAATTCCATATATATTCGGTCTCTACAGTAGATGAAGGAATAGAAGTGTTAACGGGTATTCCGGCAGGTTGCAAAAATGAAAAAGATGAGTATGAGCCTGGTACCATCCATTATTTAGTCAATAAGAAACTGACCGCTTTTTTAGAAAATCCAGATAAGGGAAAGGGCAAATCAAAAGAGGCTTCCAAAGAAAATGAGGAAAACGACAATGATCAAAGTCAAGATGAAAAATAAGATTGAAGTTGAGCAGAAAGAGGGATGGCATGGGTAACTTATTCATTTCCGGCGACATAGGTGTGGGGAAGTCTTATTTATTGAGAAATATATTGGAGGAGTTAGACGTTTCCTTAGGTGGTTTTGTTACGGGAAAAGGTCAGGATGTATCAGGGCATTGGGTTTATTTGATGTCATTGAATGATTGTGTCTCCAGCACCCAGGTTGCCTACGTCAAGAACGGAGAAAACATTTACCAAGGACAAGTCTTCAACGATCGCTTTGATGCATTTGGGACTTTGGTGATTCGAGAAGCCATTGACCAACGTCAACTGATTGTCATGGATGAAATCGGAGTGATGGAACGCCAGGCTGAAACCTTCAAGAAATGTATTTTAGAAGCTCTTGACAGCGAAAAACCCGTTATTGGAATTGTGAAGAATAGGAAAGACTCTTTTTTGGAGAGGGTTAAAGCCAGAGAGGATACAAAGGTGCTCTTCTTGACAGATACAAATGCAGTGGAAGTAAAAGAGACGGCTAAAAGATGGCTCAAGGATCAAGAAATCAATTTCAAAGGAAGACAGGCTCATGTTTGGCGTCAGAAGCGAATTGACATGTACGAAAGAGCTCTCAGCTACCCGGGCACAACCTATCCTGGTGTTTTACTTGAGACTATTTTATCGCAAACAGCCAATCTAGGCGATAAAAAATGGTTGGATTTGGGAGCAGGGACAGGAGCGTTTTCTCTGCCATTGGCAAATAGAAGTGCCTCTGTGGATTGTTTAGATGCTTCATTTAATATGTTGATGAATCTCTCTAGAAAAGTTCACGAGAGAAAAATGACGAACATTAGAGGTTTTTCTGTACCATTTCCTGAATTTGCGAGGACTTGCAAGAAAAAAAGTTATGATTACGTGTTGAGTTCTTTTAGTGGGGGTGCATTAAAAGACAAGGAGAACTTGATGAGATTTGTTGATTTAGCGATGGAAAAAGCATTCATCATGTCTGCGCCAAAAAAAAGGTTCCATAATTTTAACGGGCAAGATTTGGAACAAAGGCTTAACAGACCGGTAAAAGCGTTTAAAAGCAATGCCCAACAGATGCAAGATTATCTAACAGAAGAGGGCTGTGTATTTGACTATGAAGAGTTAACATTTCAATTTCCACAAGTGTTCAATACTTATGAGGAGTGTTTTGCATTTTTCAAAGGATCTTTTCAAATTGAAAAACAGGAAGAGAAGGTGCTAAAGGAGTTCATATTAGAAAACCTTAGAGAGGAAGAACGATTCTACATTTTTGACAACCAACGAACAGCCGGTCTTTTGACCGTACATTTAAAGTAAAAACAGCCATCCTAT
>CAZIKK010000032.1:11306-17305 GCA_964539975.1 uncultured Clostridia bacterium | reverse complement strand
TTATCTGCACTTTATTTTAGATATTTAACCTGTCTACTTGACAGGGGGCATATCAGAATAAGCTGTCTTTTTTTGTGAGAGGATGCAATAGCAATTGAATTCTGAGTAAGGTATAATAGAACAAACAATGAAAATGGGGATGAAGCATGAGTGATTATGATCAATTGGTAAGAATAGCCAATAGAATAGAAAGAATCAATGAGGAAATCCAACTTCATGCCGCTCAAGGAAATGAGGAACTCAACTATTACAGTAAAAAACTTGAAGTCATTGAAAGGGAATTGAAAGATCTGCTACAGAATTTTTTGGACTTTCGAACGATAAGCGACTCCCTATATGATGGTATTTACATTTCTGATGGGCAAGGAAAGACACTTTTTGTCAACAAAGCGTATTCAAGACTGACGGGCATTAAGAAAGAGCAGGTTATTGGAAGAACGGTCAAAGAAGTATCTGATGAAGGAAAACTCTATAAAGGGGCCGTGACAATGAAGGTATTGGAGAAAAAAGAGCAAGTGAGTTCCATTGGAGTGAGCTTGGTCAACAATCGGGAACATTTGGTGACGGGGACCCCAATATTTGACGAAGAGGGCAATGTAAGATTGGTAGTGATTAACAACCGGAACATTACCGAACTGCATGAACTAGAGTCACAAATGTTGAAGATGGAATACCATCAAAAGAAAGCAGATGAAGAAATTAAGTTTCTGAGAAAACAGCTTTCCAGCAAAGCTTTTTCCAGTATAAACAAGGAGATGCAATCGTTAATTGATTTGGTAGATGCTGTTGCACCAACAGATGTAACAGTTCTGATAACTGGTGAATCGGGAACTGGAAAGGAAGTCATCGCAGATGAGATCTATTCTAGAAGCAGCAGAAATCAGAAGCCATTCATAAAATTGAACTGTGCAGCCATTCCTTCTGAACTTTTGGAGTCGGAATTGTTTGGCTATGAGCGAGGGGCATTCACTGATGCTAAGAAATCTGGGAAAGTTGGTATTTTTGAATTGGCAAATGAAGGGACAATCTTATTGGATGAGATTGGAGATATGCCAATGAAGCTGCAGACAAAACTCTTGAGAGTGTTGCAGGAAAGACAAATTACCAGATTGGGAGGTAGCACACCCATTGATCTAGACATTCGATTAATTGCTGCTACCAATAAAGATCTTATTAAGGAAATTGAGACGGGTAGGTTCAGAGAAGACCTTTTTTATAGGATCAATGTTGTGCCAATTCATATAAAGCCACTTAGGGAACGACAAGATGACATTGGCCATTTAGCTCAAGAGTTTATTGGAAAGTATGGCAAAAAATACAATAAAGAGATAAAAACAGATCGGACATTCTCAGAAAGCCTGAAGCAATATAGTTGGCCTGGAAACATTCGTGAACTAGAAAATTTGATTGAACGAATGGTTGTCATCAATCAAGATGGAGTATTGAAAAGTGAGAATGTTGAAAACTTATTGTACTTGGATGACAGAATGAAACCAATGGCTGTGGATCAAAAAAAGACTTTAAAAAGTGCAGTGAGGGCTTATGAGAAACGTATTATTAAAGAAGCTTTGGAAAATCATGGATCGGTAAATAAGGCAGCTAAGTACCTTGGTATCAGTCAGCCAGCTTTGTGGAAAAAATGTAAAAATCTTGAAATAAATTCATAAAAAACAATAACAAAAGCTATAACTTCATATAACATAAACTATAACACTTGAACAATGCAACAAGAACAAAAAGTAAGATTGTTAAAAAACCAACGAATTAATTATAACTATAGTTATAATTAATTCGTTGGTTTTTATTATTTCGTAAAAAGCTGAAGATGAGCAATTGCATAATAAACTACCTATTCAACCTATTTAATGAAGTTGGCACATTAATTGCACATATATCTCTCAAGAAAACAAGGAGGAAAACAATATGACTAAAAGAATTATAACAGTTGCGCCAACAGGTGCGTGGCCCACAAAAGATAACAACCCAAATGTTCCCATGACACCTGCTGAAATTGCTGAGGATGTATATGCTTGTTATTTAGCAGGTGCATCTGTTGCCCATTTGCACATGCGTGACGAAGAAGGCAAGGGGACCATGGATAAAAACAAATTCCAAGAAACCGTAGCTCTGATCAAAGAAAAGTGTGACATTGTCATCAACTTGACAACTTCCGGAGATCTGAATGCGACTGATGAAACCAGACAAGAACATTTGAGGTTGATCAAACCTGAGATGGCTTCTTATGATTGTGGATCTATGAACTGGATGCATAGTGGATTGTTCATCAACCATCCCAAGTTTTTGGAAGAATTAGCCGTTACCATGAATGAAAATGGCATCAAGCCAGAAATTGAAATTTTTGATCCAGGCATGATTTACAATGCTAAGTATTATGTAAAAAAAGGATTCTTGCAAGAACCATTGCACTATCAATTTGTTTTGGGAGCAGCTGGTGGGATTGCAGCCACAGTGGAAAACCTAGTTTTCATGAAAAGTTTATTACCTGAGAATTGCACTTGGTCGGCTTTTGGTATCGGAAAAGGTCATGTGCCAATTCTACTCGCTACCATCGCTCTTGGAGGACATGTCAGAGTGGGAATGGAAGATAATGTCATGTTTTCAGCTACTCAATTGGCGGATTCCAATGCTCAATTTGTTGAAAGAGCTGTCAATTTGATCAAAGAAGCGGGATATGAAGTAGCAAGCCCTGCAGATGCAAGAGCAATCTTGGGAGTATAAGACAAGGAGGAACCATGATTAAGAAGATCGCAGTATTAGGCGCTGGTACGATGGGTCATGGCATTGCAACAAACTTTGCTATGTATGGTTACCAAGTAAACCTGTACGAAGTAAACGATGAAGTCAGAAATTCCGTCAAAGGGAAAATCGAGAATATTCTCGTGTTTCTCAGCGAACATGGATTGATTGAAAAAAATCAAATAGCATCCAGTGTAGAGTCAATCCAAATATTTGATGATTTAGAAGCTTGCGTCAAGGATGCGGATTATGTCATTGAAGCCGTTTTCGAAAACCTTGAACTGAAACAAGAGATCTTTGGAAAACTTGACCGGTATTGCAAAAAGGAAGCTATTTTTGCAAGCAATACATCAAGTCTTCCTTTGGATAAAATGTTAACAGCTGTTTCCGAAGAAAGGAAAAAGCGGATGATGGTCTGTCACTGGTATAATCCAGCTCATTTGATGCCAATCGCAGAGTTGTCCTATTTCGGGAATATGCCAGAAGAAACATATGAGGAGGTGAAAGATCTATACGAAAAAATTGGCAAACAAGTGGTCAAAGTCTTGAAAGACGTACCAGGTTTGGTTGCAAATCGAATTCAGCAAGGTGTTGCGCGAGAAGTATTCTCATTGATAGAAATGGGAGTGGCAGATCCTGAAAGCATTGATAAGGCATTAAAGTTTGGGCCCGCTTTCCGATATGCGACGACAGGACAGCTTGAAGTAGCGGATATGGGAGGACTGGACATTTGGTGTACCGTTGGTGACAATTTATTGGCGGTTATGGACAATCGACAAGAGGCGAATCCACTATTGAAAGAAAAAGTAGCTGAAGGAAAATTAGGGTTAAAGTCTGGTGAAGGATTTTTCAAGTATCCTGAATCAGAGCGAAGCAAGATCCAAGAAGCATTCAACATTCGATTAATCAATCAACTCAAAGCATCAAAAAAATATATTTAAGGAGTGTATTATGGCAAATAATCAACCAAGTTCTTTGGAACATAAAGATCAAGGTTCGGTATTCTGGCGATTTAGTAAACGTTTTCAATTTGCGGCGGAAAATTTCATCCCAGATCCACTGGTATTTTGTTTAATTCTAACGATCATCATTTTCGTTTCCGGCGTGATTTTCACTGGTACAGGCGTGATAGGAATGATAGGCGCTTGGTATGATGGTGTTTGGGGACAAATTGCATTTGCTTTCCAAATGTCATTTATGGTTGTAACTTGTTCTGTAACAGCTAGATCAAGACAAGTTAAAAATGTGTTGACAAAATTGGCGAAACTAGTTAACTCTCATGTTGCTGCAGTTGTTTTACTGATGCTTTTTGGCTATGTTTCAAGTTTTATGAACTGGGCATTTGGTACAATTGCAACACCTGTTTTGGCTATGCAATTAAGTAAGAATATTAGAGGTTTGCACTTCCCAATGTTGGTAGCTGCAGGATATTCAACAATGATTCTGGGACAATGCTGGGGACCAAGTGCATCGGTTTATGCCCTTATTGCAAGTCAAGACCATTTCTTGGTTGACAAGATTGGTGTGATCACGCAAGATGTCTCTGTTTACAATCCAATGAACACCGTTTTATTCTGGTTCTTGGCAATTGGTACCATTATTCTGACAATCAAGACGATGCCACCTAAGCACGAAGTGGTAGAGTTCCATGGATTGGATGATGAGGAAGAAATTGTTGAAAAAGAAGTGCCAGAGAAAAAGACACCTGCTTTTAGAATGAACAATAGTCGAATTGTCATGTACTTGATTGGAGTGGCAGGATTGGTTAACATCGGCTATACATTTATGCAGAGAGGTATTTTAGGATCTTTAAGCTTGAACTTTGTAATTTTTATCTTCTTGATTGCGAACTTTTTCCTTTACAATACACCATCAAGCTTTATTTCAGCCTACAGAACAAACTTAGGATTGGCGACAGATGTTATGATTCAATTCCCATTTTATGGTGGTATTCAAGGCATGATGACAACTTCAGGATTGGGTCAAATCATCGTTGGAGGATTTACTTCCGTGGCGACAGCCCATACGTTACCGCTATTCTCCTATTATTCTGCCTCTATCGTTAACTTGTTCATTCCTTCTCAAGGAGGGCAATGGATTATTCAGGGACCTATCTTGGTGGATGCTGCACAAGAGTTGGGGGCAAACATTCCTCATGTTATTAATGCCTTTATCTTTGGTGATGAGGCAACAAACTTGCTACAACCACTATACGTGATTCCTGCATTGGCAATTGTTAAGATGAAGTTGAAGGATGTTTGGGGATATATGGCATTTATATGGATCTTCTGGTTTGTGTTTACTACCATTGGATTGCTGGTGTTGCCACTGTTCTTTAGCTAAGCAAAAGCAGAGGAGCATTTTTAAAGACGGTTAAAAATCAAGCGTATTCACGTACGCTTGATTTTTTTACAGAAGGAGAAGGGCATAATTACCACAGATGAAATTAAAATGATTCCAGATGTGGATTTAATACTTTTTGTTTTGCCTAATCACAGGGTTGTGTGTATACTAATAAATAAGAAGCATATAAAACCAGTGAGGTGGATCAAATGGAAGGGATTGTGCTAAATGGGTTCCAAATTTACGATTACATCATTTCAGGTGCAAGACAAATCATTAAAAATGAAAAGCAACTCAATGAAATTAATGTATTCCCAGTAGCGGATAGCGATACAGGCAGCAACCTGGCTTTTACTATGAACAATATCATCAGCCACGCAGAAAGAAAGGCAGAAGTGGACGCAACCCTTGGATCCATTTCGACAGCAGCTATCGAAGCCTCATACGGGAATTCTGGAACCATCATTGCCAAATATTTTACGGATTGTCTCAAACAACAGAGGGCAAGAAAAGACTGACTATCGAAGAATTTGTGCATGCTTTGAATGAAGCGGTCCATTATGCATATGAAGCAATTAGCAACCCCGAAGAAGGAACCATATTGACAGTGATGAGAGAGTGGGCTGATTTTCTGAAAGAGGAGTACCATCGACACCAAAATTTGGATCATCTGATGAAGGCTTCTTTGAACTATACCTATGACGTGTTGGACCGGACAAAAACGCTTCTAAAAGTTCTAAGAGAAGCAGATGTTGTGGATGCTGGCGCAAAGGGATTTGTCTGCTTTGTAGAAGGCGTCCATGAATTCATAACGAGTGGTGTGATGACAGAACGCAATCTCTCAAGAGTTGAGAAAATTGATCATGATAAGATTAGTCATAGCGTCAAAGATGTCAAGT
>CAZIKK010000032.1:0-11206 GCA_964539975.1 uncultured Clostridia bacterium | reverse complement strand
ATATATACCATTCCGTTGACAATGATCCACAATGGAAGCATTTACTTGGATAGATATACCACAGATGCCACAACCATTTTCAACACTTTGGAAAAATCATCAGAATATCCAAAATCATCACAGCCAAATGAACGATTCATTGAAAAGTCAATGAAATTTTTGCTGGAACATTATGATGAAATTATTGGGATTACCATTTCATCAAAAATGAGTGGCACTTATGAAAGAATGGCTTCAGCAGCGGAAAAGCTTTCCAAAGACGGTAAGAGAATTCACATCATAGATTCTTGCCTAAACTCAGGAGCAGAGGGATTACTGGTAAAAAATGCTGTGGATTATATCGCATCTGGAGTGGCGTTTGATACGTTGATAGATAGACTGCAAATCTTGAAAAATCAGATCGGCATTTATGTCAAGATACCAGATTTGAATTATGCGGCCCAAAGCGGGCGTGTTCCAAGAGTAGCAGGAAAATTAGCGGCTTCTTTAGGGATCAAGCCAATTATTTCAATCGATAAAATCGGGAATGGAACCGTTCTGAAAGAGTTTAATATACAAAAGCTGATTCAAAAAACGGTTACAGATAAAAACATAGAGGAATACGTTATTGTCCATACAGATAACTTGGAAAAAGCTAAGGAACTGGCTTCTTACACGGAACAATTAGTAGGATTCCCGCCTCTTTATATCGAAGGAGTTTCGTCCATTATTTCTGCATACATAGGAAAAGGTGCTTACGGCATAGCTTTCAAGGAGGCCATTTATGAATGATGTTTTGTTATCGGGCATTACAATTTTTCTTTTCTTCACAGGATTCTTTTTGGTGGCACAATGGAAAAAGGATAATTCTATTGTGGATATTGGATGGGGTTTAGGTTTTGTCGTTTTGTCATGCGTGTTGTGGCTAAACACACCCAATCTTCAACGTTTGATCATTCCCATTATGGTATCCGTTTGGGGGTTAAGGCTTTCTTATCACATCTTTAGAAGAAACGTGGGCAAACCAGAAGACTTTCGTTATGTGGCTATGAGAAAGAAATGGGGAGATCACCAAGTGATCAATGCTTTTTTCAAAGTGTTTATGCTGCAAGGGGTACTGCAATTCATTGTAGCCATGACCATCATCACCTACGGTGACACCGTTGACAATGGAGTGTTGGTAGTTGTTGGGGTTCTGGTTTTCATATTTGGATTGACATTTGAATCGGTGGGAGATCACCAGTTAAAAGTATTCAAAGCTAAACCGGAGAACAAAGGAAAACTAATTGATATAGGATTATGGAAGTACACAAGACATCCTAATTATTTCGGAGAAGCAACCCTTTGGTGGGGGATTTTCTTAACAGGTATTGGCTTAGGAGCACCTTGGTATTCTGCAATAGGTGCGCTTACGATTACTTATCTTGTGAGGTTTGTGTCGGGAGTTCCACTTTTGGAAGAAAAATACAAAGATAGGCCAGACTTTATAGCCTACAAGAAAAAGACACCTGTATTTGTTCCTTTTATTGGCAAGAGAGGGTAGAGAAAGATGGAGAGTAAGGTTTATCGAGCATTTAAGGTTTTTTTTCTCGTGTCAACTCTGGTGTTTCTCGTTTTAATTCTATATGGAGTGATTAAAAAAGATATTCTAGCGGAAGGCGCACACATTTTAGAAGTCTACTGGGGAGTGTTTACTTTTATTGACATTTACTTTATTTTCTTTGTGTTCTATTTTTGGATCGTCTTTCGAGAGCAATCCCTCGTTAAATCTATCATATGGTTTCCATTAATCATGGGAGGTGGCGCATTGACGATTGCTTTGTATTGTGGATTGGCATTGGTTCAGTCAAAAGGAGACATGAAAAAGGTGATGTTGGGGAAAAGAATGTAAAGTGGACAAGTCCATTAGTAGAACGGTGAAAGAATAATGATGTGGCTGATTCGGTATTGCATTAATGCAGGAATGTGATTACAATTAAGAGTAGTGTTAGAATGATGGGGCTACACTTAGAAAACAATCACGATGAGGTGAAAAGGGTGAATGAAGGGATTTTATTTGGTAAAGGGGACAACCGAGTGTATCTAAATCCTAAAATGGCAAATCGACATGGCCTAATTGCCGGAGCTACCGGTACGGGCAAAACTGTTTCCTTGAAAGTCCTCGCAGAAGCATTTAGCGACTTGGGTGTGCCTGTGTTTTTAGCGGACGTAAAAGGAGATTTGTCAGGGTTGGGGTTGGAAGGGAAAGAGAATAGCAAAATACTTGAAAGACTAACCCATATTGGAATTGATGAATTTGATTATCGCAAATATCCTTTGGAATTCTGGGATGTTTTTGGTGAAAAAGGAATCCCGGTTAGGACTGAAGTAAGTGAAATGGGCCCTTTGTTGTTGTCACGGATTATGAGTCTTAACGAGACGCAATCCGGTATTCTCAGCGTGGTGTTTAAAATTGCTGATGATAAAGGGTGGCTCATCATTGATCTGAAAGATCTGAAATCGACGTTGCAGTACGTAGCAGATCACGCAACTAGTCTAAGAAGAGAATATGGGAACATTTCAGTTCAGAGCATTGGCGCCATACAAAGACGATTGCTGGTTTTGGAAGAGCAAGGTGGCGATTTGTTTTTTGGAGAACCGGCTCTAGACATCATGGATTTCATAGGTAGAGACAGAGATGGCCGAGGGATTATTAATATATTATCTTCTGAAACTCTCTATAGACAGCCCCAACTATATGCTACTTTTCTGTTGTGGCTTTTAGCTGAGATTTTTGAAGGATTGCCAGAAGTTGGGGATATGGACAAACCTAAGTTGGTGTTTTTCTTTGATGAGGCGCATCTGTTATTCAAGGATACCTCAAAAGCATTGCTGGATAAGATAGAGCAAGTGGTTCGATTAATACGTTCAAAGGGAGTAGGTGTATTCTTTGTTACTCAAAGCCCTTCTGATATTCCGGACAGTGTCTTGGGACAATTGGGGAATCGTGTTCAACATGCGCTGAGAGCTTACACACCACGGGACCAAAAGGCAGTGAGGGTAGCGGCACAAACCTTCAGAACCAATCCGTCCATTGACACATCAGAAGCAATTACACAACTGGCAGTTGGAGAAGCTCTGGTTTCTTTTTTGGATGAAAAAGGCATCCCTAGCATAGTAGAAAGAGCCATTGTAGCTCCGCCGAGAAGCGTGATTGGTTTTATGGAAGAAAAAGCCATCCGTGAAGTGATTGATTATTCCATAATGAAGCGAAAATATGGCACGGCAATAGACAGAGAATCCGCTTATGAAATATTGACAGCAAAAGCCATTGAAGCTGAAAGATTAGAAAAAGAAACAGCTTTTAAATCTAAAAAAGAAGTCGGCACAAAAAAAACATCTCCTAGAACGACGTATAAGCGTCAGTCGACATTGGAGAAGACGACGAAATCTGCCATGACAGCATTTGGAAGACAATTGGGAACGACATTGGCAAGAGGGATCTTGGGATCGTTGAAAAAACCTTGACAACTTGGAATTGTTGGGTTTTCAAATATATAACAGCATGGAGGTAATTTATGGGAAGTGTGAAAGGAACACAAACAGAGAAAAACTTATTGAAAGCTTTTGCAGGAGAGTCACAAGCAAGAATGCGGTATACATTTTTTGCTGAAAAAGCGAAAAAGGAAGGTTATGAACAAATCGCTGAACTATTTCTTGAAACAGCATATAATGAAAAAGTACATGCGGAAAGATTCTTCTCCTTTTTGGATAGAGGTGAAAACCTTGAAATTACGGCAGCTTATCCTGCCGGATTGGTTGGAACAACGGCAGAAAATTTAAAAGCTGCAGCAATGGGAGAAAATGAGGAATGGACTGAATTGTACCCTGCTTTTGCCAAAACAGCAGAAGAAGAAGGATTTAGTGATGTGGCGCATGCTTTTAGGTTCATTGCCAAGGTGGAGGTAGAGCACGAGAAAAGATACCTGAAGCTATTGGAAAATGTTGAAAACGATCAGGTTTTTGAGAAAGAAAGCACAGTTAGATGGAAATGCAGAGAGTGTGGCTATGTTCATGAAAGTGAAAAAGCACTAAAAAAATGTCCAGTCTGCAAAAAAACGCAAGCTTTCTTCGAAATTAAAGAGACAAACTATTAATGCAATGAATACTTTCAAGTGCCATCGCCTTTAGGTTGCAGGCACTTGATTTTTATATAGGAGTGTAGAACATGGAACTATTAGTGATCGTATTGAATAGAACAGAATATTTAACAGAAATACTGAGTGGCTTTGTAGAGGCAGGCATTCGTGGTGCTACCATTGTTGATAGTGCAGGGATGGGTCATTTAGTAGCAAATCACTTTTCTTTTTTCGCCAGGTTTGCGGAATTAGATCGAGAAAATGAAAACCACAGCAAAACCATTTTCACAGTGGTCAACAGTTGTGATGAAAAAGATAATGCAGTCAAAGTAGTAGAGGAGGTAATGGGAGACTTGTCCAAACCAGATTCGGCATTTTTATTTAGTTTGCCGGTTAATTTTGTAAAGGGGATTGCAATTAAACCTTGCAAAGAGTTGCTATGAACTATCCGTTGTATGTTGCGATTGTCATGATCGTAGGGCTGGTTGGAGGAAAACTGGCATCAAAATTCAATTTGCCTTCTGTTACGGGGTTTATTGTATTTGGAATGCTTCTAGGAGATTCATTCACCGGTATTTTAACAAAGGAAATAGTGGATGGCATGTCCTTTGTCAACGATGTGGCCTTAAGCATGCTAGCCATAGCTTTAGGGGCGGAATTGCACTGGCCAACGCTTAAAAAATATGGCAAAGACTTGCCTCTTATGGCAATAGGAGAATCCACTATCACATTGGGAATTGTGACATTAGCAAGCTGGCTATTAGGTTTGTCTTTGGGGTTGGCGGTAATTTTAGGCATATTGGCCATCACAGTATCCCCCTCAGGTGTGGTTTCGGTCATACAAGAGTATCGAAGTAAAGGAGAACTGACTCAAAATATTTTGGCAATGGTGGCCATCAACAATTTAGGGGGAATTGTTCTTTTTGGAGCAGTAGCGGCTTTGTTGGAGGGGATGTCCATACCAAGTGTCAGTGGATGGAGTGTCTTTTTTATTGTCATAGCGGAATTGATTGGAGCCATTATCCTAGGTGTGGTTTCAGGATATGTGATTGTTCATTTCATCAGAAGAAGAACCAATAACAGCAAATTTCTAGTGATTCTATTGGCCATATTATTGCTGAATACAGGATTGGCAAACGAATTAAGTTTGTCGGCTCTTTTGGTTAACATGGTGGCAGGGGTAACGGTTACCAATATCCGCAAC
Organism: uncultured Clostridia bacterium; assembly: GCA_964539975.1. Classification (GTDB taxonomy): domain Bacteria; phylum Bacillota; class Clostridia; order Tissierellales; family Dethiosulfatibacteraceae; genus 38-11. The sequence continues at coordinate 5,905 of CAZIKK010000032.1, read as the reverse complement.
CGCAGCATGACTTTGGCGGCTACATTGGATAGGGTTCAACTGCCAATTACAGTAGTTTATTTGACATTGGCAGGTGCCAAGCTGAATTTGGATATTGTTTCAAGTGTTGGCTTGATTGGGATTGCTTATATATTGGGTCGATCCATTGGCAAAGTAGTTGGGTGCTATGTAGCGAGTTGGCCTACCAAGCTATCGCAAGTGGTGAGAAAAAACGTGGGTTATGGGTTGACACCACAAGGTGGAATTACAATTGGATTAGCCATTGTTGCAGAACAAAAAATACCTGGAACCAATGGATTGATTACTGGGGTTGTTTTAACAGGCGTGGTTGTCTTCGAAATTTTTGGGCCATTGTTGTTAGGAAAGGCACTTCAACGTGCAGGTGAAGCAGAAGCACCTAAAAAAAATGCCTCGTGATTCTTATAGAAAACGCCCTGTTGGTTTCCAACAGGGCGTTTTTTTTATGAGGCATAAGCTTGAACAATGCCAATAATTACTTGAATAGCCTTTTCCATGGACGGAATAGGAATAAACTCATACTTCCCATGGTAATTATGACCACCGCTAAAAAGGTTTGGGGTAGGCAGTCCCTTGAGAGATAAAGCCGATCCATCCGTTCCTCCACGAACTGGCTTTATGATCGGTTGTATGTCAAGTTTTTTCATCACAGATTCTGCTGTATCCACTATATGAAAAACAGGTTTGATCTTCTCGCACATATTGTAATATTGATCTCGCATGGACAATTGAACGATATTGGGTCCATATTTGTGATTTAAGAAAGATACGGATTCTTGCAAGAACTGTTTTTTACGCTCAAAAGATTCAAAGTCATGGTCTCTAATGAAGTATGACATTTGAAAGCTTTCCACATCACCTGATGAGTTAAGCAGGTGATAAAACCCCTCATAACCTTCCGTATGCTCAGGGCTAGAATGAGAAGGCAGCAGGCTGTGCAATTCAAATCCGATTTTTTGTGCATTGATCATTCTATTTTTGGCTGTTCCAGGGTGGATATTTCTTCCCTGGACAAAGATCTTAGCTTCGGCAGCATTAAAAGTCTCATATTCCAACTCGCCTAATTTCCCGCCGTCTACCGTATAGGCGAAATCTGCATCAAATTGTTCCAAATCAAAATTAAGTGTTCCTCTGCCTACCTCTTCATCTGGTGTGAAAGCAATCTTAATGGTGCCATGAGGTATTTTTGGATTATTCAGCAGGTATTCACAAGCAGTGATGATTTCAGCGATCCCAGCTTTATTATCAGCGCCCAAGATGGTGGTTCCATCTGTGACGATGAGATCTTGGCCAATATAGTCCAGCAACTCAGGGAAGTCATTTGGAGACAAAATAGTAAGAGGTTGTGGGTTTAAAGGAATATCAGCACCGTCATATTGGTGGACAATTCTTGGTTTGACATGAGCGCCAGGCATCTCTGAAGCCGTATCCATATGGGCCACAAATCCTATAGTGGGACAAGGTTTTGAAGTAGTAGCAGGAATCTCTGCCATTACATAACAGTGTTCGCTCAGTGTCACGTTACTAAAACCAATGACTTCAAGCTCTTTTTTGAGTTCTTGAGCTAGTAGAAACTGCTTTTGTGTGCTGGGGTTTGTTTCAACATCTGGATCAGACTGGGTATCGTAGGTGACGTATTTCAAGAAACGCTCAGTTACTTTATTGGCTATATTTTCCATGGGACCTCCTTTTAGTTGATTGTTTTGGGTTTACATTCGGGACAAATGCCTGTCAGTAGCAATTGTACATCTTTTAATGTGTATTTCTTCAACTCAGGAAAATGCGCTGCATCAATTGAGATCCTTAAATCATGCACATTACCACAGTTGAGACATTTAAAATGTGCATGCTGACTAAAATCAGCATCGTATCTTACTTCAGTTCCTTCAATATGAATGGGTTGGATAATTCCTTTTTCAGCAAGCAGATGGACGGTATTGTATACCGTGGTTTTTGATAGTGTGATTAGTTCATCGCTAAGTTGATGGTAGATTTCATCAGCTGTAGGGTGGATAGGATTGTCTTTCAAAAATTGAAAAATACGAACCCGTTGTATAGATGGTTTGATGGCATTTTTCGCCAAATATTGTTTAATTTCTTCAATCGTAAGAGCATTCATAAAATCACCTTCATTCTTAGTTTGAAACGATACAATTCCAAATGATATTATATCATTGATCAAGATTTTATGCAGTACTAATTTAAAAGGATTGTTCGAAAAAAACACCTCTGTACAGAGGTGTTAGTTTTTAAAGACTATTTGTAGCTTTGAGGGCTGGGACTTTTTACAACAAACAATTCAAGTATAGATTCATCTTCGTTGTAGACATCCATTTTGATATCATAGGGTATTTGAAGGATATGGCCATGAGGATATTTGTTTGGGGTTTGGTCATCAAGTTTGATGGTAAGGGTTCCTTTTGCAACGATCATGTAAACATTAGAATTGGATTGGTGAACAGGCAATCGATCACCTTTGGGTAAAATCATATGATTGATATCAGCATTGCCGTCGCTAACAATTCTTTCGATGGTTTTTTCGTCTCCAACCGTGTAACCGAATTTTTTCTCTATCATAAGTCCTCCTAAAGAATATAGCTTGATTTTATAATAGGACTATATTATAATTTGAATGGCAAGTCCGTAACAAAAGTTACAACAAGGAGAGTGTTATGTACGAAAAGTGGTTGGATATATTGGTCCAGACGGAGTTATTTGCTGACATGGATGAATTAGACTTAATGACAATGGTTCATTGCTTGAATCCACTGGTAAAAGAATATCAAAAAGGAGAGCTAGTAGCCATAGAAGGACATCCGATAAAAGGCGTTGGAATGTTATTGAAAGGGTCTCTAGTCATTTCAAAAGACATCATAGACGGAACAAGGGTCATTATGAAAAAAATTGGCCCGGGAGGGATGTTTGGTGAAATAGCGGCTTTTGCAGAGAAAGAAGTATGGCCGGCGACTGTTGTAGCCCAACAAGACAGCACCGTTATGTTCATGCCATCCAATCGCATTGTCGGACTTTGTCCAACAGGATGCAATGGACATAAACGGTTACTTCATAACATGCTTCGAATCATCTCAAACAAAGCCATCAGTCTCAATCAAAAAATTGAATACTTGTCAGTTAAAAGTATTCGCGAAAAAATCAGCAAGTATTTACTAGAACAATATAAGGCTCAAAAAAGTACGACGCTGTATTTAGATATGAATCGAAATGAGATGGCTGAATTCCTGAATGTGACCCGTCCGTCCTTATCAAGAGAGATGGGGTTTATGAAGGATGAAGGTTTGATAGATTATTACAGAGCATCCGTGAAAATACTGGATTTAGATAAAATCACGTCTTATATCAATTAAGCAATCGGAAGATTGCTTTTTTATAATGGGAAGCGAGCATCTTTTTGGTTTACAAACCTATGAAAGTTCGCTATAATCATAAATAGTTGTATTTCATAACTAATAAACAGGAGAGTGTGATGGAGAATTATCAAAAGATGATAGATAATATTTTTGAGACCATGCCACTGATCCATAAAAAACTAATGGCGGTAGTTCAGTCGGAAGGGTTTCACCATAATCGCATGAATGTGCTGTTTTTAATCAAGAATCATGCGAGTCAACCCATGAAGTTTTACGGGAAAAAGCTTATGATGAACAAATCAAATTTTTCAAATTTAGTAGAGGATATGATTGAAGAAGGTTTGATCAAAAAGATGGAGAATTCGGATGACAGAAGACAATACTTGTTGATGTTGACAGAGCAAGGAGAAGTATTTTTAGAAAACTGCCGCAAGAGCATCAATCAGAAATTTTGGGAACAGATTAAAGACATGGATCCTGAAGAACTAGACAAACTAAATGAAAGCTTTAAAGAGATCAGAAGAATCTTTGAATCGATATAAGCGAGGATAGAATGGGACATTTGTTAAAAGGCATGAAAAAATATCGTCTACAGGTCATGGCAGTGATCCTGCTTACTTTTATACAAGTTATTGCAGAGCTGTACTTGCCCACCTTAATGGCGGATATTGTGAATATCGGTATTAAAAATCAAGATACGCCCTATATTCTCAGTGTTGGTGGGAGTATGCTTATTATCGCATTTATAGGGACAGTGGCAGCTGTATTAAAGATGTATATCAGTGCCGTTGCCAGTTCTAGATTTATACTTGATTTACGTGAGAAATTGTTTAAAAAAATACAGAGCTTTTCTCCTGGAGAATTTGACCAGATTGGAACCTCTTCTTTAATTACCAGAACAACAAATGACATTACTCAGATTCAGAACGTGGTCATCATGGGATTGAGAATGATGGTAAGATCACCACTGATGGCTATCGGAGGCGTGATCATGGCTGTCAGCAAAAACCCGGGGTTGTCTTTGATTTTGCTAGTGGTAGTGGTTTTGTTAGGTATTATAATCGGAATCATTTCGTCTAAAACCATGCCATTGTTCAAGGTGATGCAGAAAAAAGTGGATAATTTGAATCGAGTTTTGAGGGAAAACTTGACAGGAGTAAGAGTGATAAGAGCCTTCAATCGAACAGACTACGAGAATGAAAAATTCGATTCTGCCAACAAGGATTTGACAGAAACTGCTTTGAGAGTCAATCAAATCATGATTGCCATGATGCCTGGGATTATGCTCTTATTAAATATAACGAATATTGCACTTATTTGGTTTGGTGCCATTCGAATTGATGAAGGAACATTTTTGGTGGGTGATTTGATGGCGTTTATTCAATATGCCATGCAGATTCTATTCTCTGTCATCATGATGACCATGGTTTTTGTTATGATTCCACGAGCATCCGCATCTGCTGAGCGGATTAATGAAATACTTGAAATGGAAACAGCCATCAATGATCCAGAAAAGCCCAGAAATCTAGGTGAAGAAGAAGGAAGCCTTGTTTTTAAAGATGTGTGCTTTCGGTATGAAGGAGCGGAGGAATATGCGCTTTCGGGGATCTCATTTACATCAAAAGCAGGAGAGACCACAGCCATCATAGGGAGCACAGGATCGGGGAAAACAACACTGGTGAATCTGATCCCTCGATTCTTCGATCCTTGTAAAGGAGAAATTCAGATTAACGGTGTGGACATCCGACAATTGCCACAAGAACATATAAGAAGGATGATTGGACTGGTGCCTCAGAAAGCCATTTTGTTTACAGGAACAATCAAAGACAACATTGTGTTTGGAGATGACTCCATTGATATGGATCGTGTGAGAGAAGTAGCAGATATTTCACAAGCTAGTGATTTTATCGAGAATATGGAATACAGCTATGATAGTACAGTCTCTCAAGGAGGAACGAATCTCTCTGGTGGACAAAAACAAAGATTATCTATTGCCAGAGCGTTGGCTTCAAAAAAACAAATCTACGTGTTTGATGACAGTTTTTCAGCTTTGGATTTTAGAACGGATGCCAATCTCAGAAAGGCGCTTAAACGAGAAACGCAAGAGGCTACTGTCATCATTGTGTCCCAGCGGGTGAATACCATCATGAATGCAGATAGAATTATAGTCCTTGATAAAGGTGAAATGGTAGGGCTAGGCTCACATAAAGAATTGATGGAGAGCAATGCCGTCTATCGAGATATTGTCTTTTCACAAATGTCAGAGGAGGAATCTTCATGAGAAAAGATCAAAAAGGCACGTCTCCCAGACAAGCAATCAGTGGAAGAAGAGGACCAGCAGCAATTGGAATTCCGGCGGAAAAACCTAAAGATTTTAAAGGGACCCTTAAAAGAATCGCAAGATACTTAAAGCCTTATCGAGTACCTATTGGCATTTCGTTTTTGATGGCTGCTTTAGCCACGGTTTTCAATATTTTTAGCCCGAGAGTCATGGGGATGGCAACCGATACGATTTATGA
>CAZIKK010000031.1:0-17318 GCA_964539975.1 uncultured Clostridia bacterium | reverse complement strand
TTTAACAGCTTTTATTTTTTCTTCGGTAGAGCATTTGGCCTTTCTCCCCAAAAAACACCTCCTAAGTAGATTTGGTTATTTACCTTGTCTACTTAGGAGGTGTTTTTTTAAGGGATTAGACAAGATCTCTTGAATGAGCCAGTTGTCTGCCAGTTTTAAGGTATTGTATTTCAGCCATGATCCCTAAAGCGATTTCTTCTGGTGAATTACCACCAAGGGTCAACCCGATGGGAGAGTAGATACGAGACAAGGCTTCTTTCGAAATGCCTCTATTCTCCAAGTTGTCGAACATGATTTTAACTTTTCTTCTACTGCCAATAGCACCGATATAACGGACAGGTTCATTCGCTAGAACAAAAAGGGCATCTTCGTCATGCTTGTGACCATGGGTTACAACGACAACAAAATCATTTTCAGTCAAAGGATACTGGGAAAGCTTTTCAGGAATATCTCCTAGAACAAGCTCATCGGCATTGGGGTATCTCGCCTCAGTCAACATTTCTTCTCGATTGTCAAAGATGGTTGTTTTGAAATGGACAATTTTTGCTAATTGATTCAAATAATAAGCAATATGGCCACCACCAACAATAATAAGTCGGTAGTCGGGTTTAACAACACGCACAAACACTTCTACATGACCGCCACAATTCATGGCTAAATCTTTCCCGAGATCAAACTGAATCAATTCGCTTCTTCCTTTTCGAATCAATTCAACAGTCTTTTCAATGGTTGTTTTTTCAAGATTGCCACCGCCAATGGTTCCTTCGATGTGACCATCCTCGTACACAAGCATCATTTTTCCCGTCTCTGCTGGGGTGGATCCCGTTGATTTCACTACTGTCACAATAGCCGCACCTTTTCCTGATTTAACGGCTTGATCTAATTGATTGAACATATTTATTCCTCCTTGTTTGATTGTTGAATGACCTCTATATCATCCCAAGTGTCGACGTCCCATATTTTGGAAGGGGGATAAGGAACGAATAGACTGGGTTCTCTTTCAATAATATGTCTTCCGCCGGCATCGCCAGTTGAATTTAGTAGTTCTTCAAAGTATTTTTTGGGGAAAATCACCGGTGTGCTTCTCTTTCCATCTGTGGATGCAGCCACGATGATAGGGTTTTTTTTAAAAGCGTGAATTAATCGATTAAAATCGCTGGTTAGAAACAGAGGTTGATCCCCCATGACGATCATGCAGCCAGAAGCACAGGTAGAAATATTGGAAACACCGAGTTTGACACTCGCAGACATACCCTCATGGGCGTTGCCATTGTAAAGGGGTCTGACGGGGAATTTTTGAACCACATCCAATACTTGAGGGTCTCGGTAAACGACCAATAGTTCATCCACTAAAGAAGCGTGGCACTGTGAGATCACATGGTGCAAAAGGGGCATGCCATGATACAAGGCTAAAAGCTTGTTAGAGCCAAAACGTCTGGAATAGCCGGCAGCTAAAATGATGGCAGATAGCTTCATAATTCCTCCCGAATCAAAACAGACTCCAAAAAAGGGGCTTTTCGTCTAAGAGAATGAGTCAAAAGACCAATATCAGCGGACATTTCAGGACGGTAACGATTTAATATCAAAAAATTGCGAGGAGCTCTAGATTTGAAATAGCCATCTGGAGATAAAATCAATCTCTCAAAATCCGTCCAGTCGACCTGATCAGAAGAGGCTTTGCCAGTGATGGTTGAAAAAAGACTCGCTCGATGCACACAATCTTGAACAGGTTTTCCAAGGGCATTGAGTCCCATTACAGCAATCAAAATATGGGTTGATGGAGGAACCACAGGTTCATAAGAGGCATAGGCTTTCAAAGGAAGTCTTCGGGAGCCATCTCCTTCAATGAGTATAAAGTCAAAATGGCCGTTAGTATGTAAAAATTCAATACAAGATGGATCTAAAGGGTTTAGTTTATCTAGAGGATTGATGCTTGAACCGGCATACACCATGATAGGGTATGGAGATTTAAGCTCTTTTAATAAGGTGGGGTCTAGGATGGTGATGGCATTGGAGGAGTTAGGCAAAAAAATATGGGTGGAAGTTGTGATCAAAACACGTTTTCCTTTTTGGTACAATTGATCAGCCATTTCCTCAATAATGGTTGTTTTGCCTCCCGATCCAATAATGGTGACAATTTGGGGTTTATCCATGGGTATTCCTAAAGCTTGCACATAGTTCATCATACACCTCGTTATTTGGTTGCCATTATATCACAATAATTAGAGGTTAGAAAATAGATTTAGACAATAAAAATAGCCCGAAGGCTATTTTTTCATCTCGACAGTGACATGTGGGTAAGGAATGGAAATACCTTCCGCATCTAATCTCTTTTTGATTAATTCATGCATATCGTAGTACAAATCCCAGTAATTCTCTGTGTATGTCCACATTCGAACATTGAAGTTCAAAGAGCTGTCAGCCATTTGAGCCAAACGAACCAAGACAGGTTTGTCTGCCAACACCATTTCGTGGGCTTCAACCTCTTCCTTAATGGCTTTCTTCACTTGATCGATATCAGAATCATAGCTGACACCAATGACAAGATCGAGTCTTCTTTCTGCATAAGCAGAAAAGTTTGTGATGGTTCCGGAGGTTATGCTGTTATTGGGAACCAAGATTTTTTTGTTATCTGGCGTTTTAAGTGTAGAATGGAAGATTCCAATCTCGATGATGGTTCCAGACACGCCACCAGCTTCTACAAAATGTCCCACTTCAAATGGTTTCAGTGTCACAAGCATGACACCACTGGCGAAATTAGATAGATTCCCTTGCAAGGCCAAACCAATTGCCAGAGAAGCCGCTCCTAAAACAGCGATCAAAGATGTGGTTTGAACCCCAAAAGTTTGCAAGATGGCCATGATTAGGACAAAGAACAGAAGAAACCTTAGGATGGATAGAGTAAATCCTTCTAACATAGGATCAACTGATTTTTTCCCCAGCATTTTTTTGACTTGGGTCACCACAATATTGATAATGAAACGTCCAATGATATAAATCAAAGCTGCTTTAACCAACATCAACAATATCGCCACAAAAGAAATATTACCAATAGTCATTTATACTCACCCCCCTTATTGTTATTAATTCTATTATAAGCAAGCGAGTCTCGTATTGTAAAGCTTTATCGTAGTTGGTATACTGTAGTCACATAAAAATGGAGGGAAACAATGGCGAAATTGTATTTCAGATACGGTGCAATGAATTGTGGCAAATCAACGGCATTGCAGCAAGTTGCTTACAATTATGAAGAACGCGGAATGGTTGTGATCATTATTAAACCAGTTGTAGACACCAAAGGGGGTCGCCAAATCATTTCAAGGTTGGGGATGAGTAGAGAAGTGGATTTTTTAATAGACAAAGACACAGACATGTTAGATCTTATGAACCAGTATGTGGAGGAAAATGGCAAATGCCACTGTATTTTAGTAGATGAGGTTCAGTTTCTTCAAAAGAATCAGGTTGATCAATTATTTGAAATTGCTGTGTTGCAAAACATCCCAGTGATTTGTTATGGATTGCGCACAGACTTTTTGATGAATGGGTTCGAGGGCAGTCAAAGACTCTTATTATTAGCGCATAGCATTGAGGAGCTAAAAACCATTTGTGCCTGCGGAAAGAAAGCTTTATTGAATGGAAGAAAAATAAACGGAAGATTTGTTTTTGAAGGAGAGCAAATTGCCATTGAACAAGAAGAAGAGGTAACCTACGAATCGTTGTGCCCGTCCTGTTATTTTCGGTTGAGGAAAGGCGAGCATAGAATGGAATCATGACGGACAGATGACAGATATAAAAAAATATGGTATACTATCTAAATGATAATAGTTATTATTAGAAAACATGAAAGTTGGTAAATAAATTGGCAATAAAAAAGAAAACATCGATAGGCGGACAAGCTTTGATCGAAGGGATCATGATGCGAGGTCCTAACAAGCTATCAACAGCAGTTCGAAAGCCAGATGGCGAGATAGTTGTTAAAACACAAGATATTCATAAAGGCATTGCCACTGGGATGGGCAAGATTCCATTTCTAAGAGGAAGTCGAGCCTTAGTGGATGCCATGGTAATGGGTGTCAAGGAACTCATGTATTCAGCGGAGTTTTATGAAGAACCAGAAGAGGAAGATTTCCTGGATCGATTGATCAAAAAATTGTTCAAAGGGGATGGGGAAAAAGCGGTTATTTATCTATCTGTGGCTTTGTCATTGATCATTTCAGTGGGTGCGTTTATTCTTCTTCCTAATTTCATTGCGAATTTTTTGAAGGGAATAACAGAAGTGCCTATTATTTTAAATTTGGCAGAAGGTTTGGTTCGTGTAGCCCTTTTCACCGCATATGTTTATTTGATTTCAAAGATGGAGGACATTCGAAGAGTCTTCATGTATCATGGTGCAGAGCACAAAACCATTTATGCCTATGAGAATGGAGAAGAGCTCACTGTTGAAAATGTCAGGAAATACACGACCTTGCATCCAAGGTGTGGGACGAGCTTTCTAGTGAATGTGTTAATCATTTCCATTTTAGTTTTTTCCTTTTTTGGATGGCCAAATCCTTGGCTTCGGGTGCTCATTCGATTGTTGATGTTGCCGGTTATAGCTGGTATCTCTTATGAGATTAATAAATATATTGGAAAGAATGAGCATACCTTATTGGCCAGAATTGTGTCAAAACCAGGTTTTCAGTTTCAGAAGTTGACAACGAAAGAACCTACAGATGATATGCTGGAAGTAGCTATCGCTGCTATGAAAGAAGTGATCCCAGAAGATGAAGGTCAGGATGATTGGTAATGACCATACGTGAACTTATAAAAAGAGGAATGGAGACTATCCAAAAACGGGAATACAACAACCCTTATTTGGAAGCCAATTTAATTTTGTCAGATGTGTTGGAAGTAAAAAAAGTGTATGTCATGACCCATTTAGATGAGGATGTTCCAGCACCCAAAGTAGAACAGTATTTGAAAAGAATTGATTTGAGGAATCAAGGCTATCCATTGGCTTATATCATCAAGCGCCAGGAATTTATGGGCTTGGACTTTTATGTCACACAAGGTGTCTTGGTCCCTAGACCAGACACAGAAAACATTGTAGAAAGATTGGTGGATCTGTCAAACAGTTACTTTAGAGGAGTCAACAATATTAGGGTTTTGGATATTGGTTCAGGGTCGGGGGCCATAGGATGCAGTTTGGCTTACTACATCAAAAACTGTGAAGTGGAAGCATTCGATGTGTCACTCAGAGCGGTCAGAGTTTGTCGGATCAATCAGAAAAAACTGGGGTTGCATAACTACACAGTAAGTCAACAGGATGTGTTTCAGCCTTGGGAAAAAGTCAGAGGCAAGTATCATATCGTCGTATCTAATCCACCTTATATTCCAAGAAAACATATCGATCATTTGCAATGGGAAGTCTCTATTCACGAACCTAGACTGGCATTGGATGGCGGTGTGACAGGATTGGATTATTATGAGAGAATCATTCAGACATATTCGGAAGTTGCGACAGAAAAATCCGTCCTAGCATTTGAGTTTGGATGGGATCAAAAAAACAAAGTGATGGCTTTGATGGAAAAAGAGGGCCAATTTGAAGAATACGAGCAAATAAAGGATTTACAAGGATTAGATCGTGGTGTAATCGGGTATCGGAGATAGATTGACCTCTTACGATAGGTTTGATATAATACTATGTTGATAGTTTAAGAGGTGAAAATTATGTTGGAAAAATTAAGAACATTAAAATCAAAATATGACGAACTCAGTATGCAGATCAGTGACCCAGAAGTAATTGGGGATAGTCAAAAATGGCAGAAACTAGTGAAAGAACACGCCCATTTGGAGCCCATCGTTGCAGAGTACAAAGTATTTGACGACAAAACGACCCAATTGGCAGAAGCAAGAGAGATGTTGAAGGATAAACTTGATGAAGACTTTAAGGAAATGGTTAAAGAAGAGGTCAAGACACTGACTCAGGAATTGGAAGAAGCAGAAGAGGCATTAAAAAAGATGTTGATTCCAAAGGATCCCAATGACGACAAAAATGTCATTATTGAAATCAGGGCAGGTGTTGGTGGCGATGAGGCCGGTCTCTTTGCGGGAAATTTGTTTAGAATGTACACCATGTACGCGGAAAGCAAAAGATGGAAGATTGAAATTATGAGCACCAGTGAACAAGGGATTGGTGGTTATAAGGAAATTATTTTCATGATAAAAGGGAAAGGCGCTTATTCTAGGTTGAAATATGAAAGCGGGGGACATCGAGTGCAACGAGTTCCAGATACTGAGTCAAGTGGTCGTATCCATACTTCATCCGCGACAGTGGCGGTTTTGCCAGAGGTGGATGATATCGATATTGATATAGGACCAAATGATGTTAGGGTGGATGTTTTCAGATCTTCTGGGAACGGTGGACAAAGTGTCAACACAACAGATTCAGCTGTCAGGTTGACGCATGTTCCTTCAGGAATAGTGGTCTCATGCCAAGACGAGAAATCACAATTAAAAAACAAAGATAAAGCATTCAAGATTTTGAAAGCAAGGTTGTATGACAAACAGCTTCAAGAACAAAATGATGAGATGGCAGCTAAACGAAAAAGCCAAGTTGGTTCAGGAGATAGATCTCAACGTGTTAGAACCTACAACTACCCTCAGGGACGTGTATCAGATCACCGCATCAATTTGACCTTATATAAATTGGAAGCTTTCATGAATGGAGATTTGGATGAAATGATAGACAACCTGATCACATCTGACCAAGCAGAGCAGTTGGTTGCCATGGAGGCATAATTAAAATAAGAGCTTCGGCTCTTTTTTTAAGGTGGATACGCAGTTGGTTGATTATCGTTCTCGGCTAATATATAATATTCCTTGTGAATGAGGTGACAAATGACTAAGATTATAAAACTGACCCAAGAAAATTTTACAGACGAAGATATTCTTCCGTTGGTTCAAATAATCAAAAACAATGGAACGGTTGTGTTCCCAACAGAAACGGTGTACGGCTTGGGAGGCGATGCCCTTAGCGAGGTCGCGGTGTCAAAGATTTATGGGGCGAAAGGCAGACCGACAGATAACCCATTGATTGTTCACATCTCCAATATAAAACAATTGGAAAGAATTGTAGAAGAGGTGCCGGAGAAAGCAAAAAAACTGATGGACCGTTTTTGGCCGGGACCGCTGACCTTATTGTTCAAAAAGAAAGCGCTCGTGCCTGATCAGATAACAGGCGGATTAGAAACTGTGGCGGTGAGAATGCCGGCTTCACCAATTGCCCTTAGATTGATAGAATTGGCGGATACGCCCATAGCGGCTCCAAGTGCTAATTTGTCAGGTAGGCCTAGTCCGACGAAGGCGGCACATGTCCTGTTAGATCTGGATGAAAAAGTAGATGCCATTATTGACGGTGGTGATTGCGAATTTGGGATAGAGTCAACCGTCATAGATGTGTTAAACGACCCTCCCATGATATTGAGACCAGGAAGTATTACTTTGGAAGCTATATCAGAAACCATTGAATCTGTCATTTATGATCCTGGGTTGGAATACGGACAGACGACCCCTCGCTCTCCAGGCCAAAAGTATTTGCACTACGCGCCCAAGGGGAAAGTATTGCTATTTATAGGAGAATCAAATGCCATAGCTGAAGAAATACGTAAAAAGGCAACGTTTTTGATTAAAGAAGGCTTAAAGGTGATGATATTAGCAACAGATGAAAATATCAAGTTTTATAAAGAAGGCGTGATTATGAGCTTGGGTTCTCGAGGAAACCCTATGGAGATCTCAACCCACCTATTCGCCATGTTGAGAAAATCAGATGATATCAAAGCAGATTGGATTCTGGTGGAAGGAATCAGCGAAGAAGGACTTGGCGTGGCTATTATGAATCGCTTGAGAAAAGCATCAGGAGGACGGATACAAATGTGTGGTGAAAAACAATGAGAGTCTTATTCGTTTGCACAGGCAATACTTGCAGAAGTCCTATGGCGGAAGCTATTTTGAAAGATTTGCTGGAGTCACGAGGTTCTGAAAGCAAGATAGAAGTCTTTTCAGCAGGTTTGTTGACTATGAATGGGTTGCCAGCTAATAGCAACAGCATTCAGGTTCTTGAAGAGATAGGATTGGATCTGAGATCGCATCAGTCAAAACAATTGACAGAATCATTGATAGACCGGGCAGATTTGATTTTGACGATGACTATGGATCACAAGAATGCCATTGTGGGCCATTATGGTCAAGCATCAGAAAAGACATACACAGTGGTGGAGTTTGCTGAAAAAGACGATGAGACCATGGATGTTGAGGACCCTTATGGAAGGTCGGTTGCAGTTTACAGAAAAACAAGAGATGTATTACGTGGTTTGATGGAACGCATTTCAAAAAAGATAATGGGAGTGTTAGAAAATGAAGATAGCAATGGGCAGTGATCATGGTGGATTTGAGTTAAAAGAAATCATCAAAAAACATCTTATAGAAAAAGGACATGATGTGCTGGATATGGGAACAAACAATTTGGAGTCGGTAGACTATTCGGATTTTGGGATCAAAACGGCTGAAATGGTAGCAAATGGTGAAGCAGAAAGAGGAATCGTGATTTGTGGGACAGGTATTGGGATTGGTATTTCTGCCAACAAAGTGAAAGGTATCCGATGTGCATTGTGTCATGATGTGTATTCGGCTGAAATGACTCGTGCCCACAATGATTCTAATATGTTGTCCATGGGTGGTCGTGTTATTGGGAGAGATCTAGCTATTAGAGTAGTAGAAGCGTGGTTGACAACAGCGTTCGAGGGTGGCAGACATCTCAGAAGAATCCAAAAAATTTCAGATTATGAAAATTTGAACTGTGGATAGTTTGAGGTCCAGGGGGGACAGTCTTTAAAAATCCATTGAGGAGTTTGGAATGAACCAGGTGTATTTAGTTTTTTTTGTGACGTTTATGATTTCCTTCTTGCTAACACCTTTGGCAAGGCGCTTGGCATTTAAATTGGATGTGTTGGACTATCCTAAGGACGCCAGGAAATTGCATAAAAAACCAATTCCCTATCTTGGAGGGGTTGCCATCTATGTGGCAGCCATGGTTGGGATGTTTTTGTTCTTGGAACTGGACCGAACGACAGTGTCAGTCATGGTAGGAGGAAGTCTTATTTTTATTTTAGGCTTGGTAGATGACATTAGAGATGTGCCTGCTAAAATCAAACTGGCTGGTCAGATTGTTGCATCATTGGTAGCTATCTGGGGAGGCGTCTTGATTGCTTGGGTCACCAATCCTTTGCCTAATTCAGAGATTGTTTTGTTATTGAATTTATCTATTCCTGTCACGTTGATCTGGATAGTGGGAATCACCAATACCATCAACCTCATAGACGGTATTGACGGATTGGCATCAGGGGTGGCGGCGATTGCTGCTACAACACTGATGTTTATTGCCGCCATTAATGGATTTGAGTTCATAGTGATCGAATGCGCCATTTTAGCAGGAGCCACACTGGGGTTTTTACCCTATAATTTTAACCCCGCCAAAATTTTCATGGGCGACACAGGTGCTTTGTTTTTAGGTTATATGCTGGCAGTGCTTTCCATAAGAGGGGTTATGAAAACCGTCACTTTGATTACGTTGGTAGGGATGGTATTTGTATTAGGGATACCGATACTGGACACTGGATTTGCCATTGTGCGAAGACTAATCAACAAAAAACCCATTATGGAAGCAGATAAAGGGCATTTGCATCACAGATTGGTGGAAAAGGGGTTTACACAAAAAGAAACAGTGATGATCCTGTATGCGATCAGTATTGCTTTTGGGGCAACCGCTATATATTTGACGGATACAGGTCCTTATGAAGGTGTCTTTGTTATCCTAATCGCATCGGTAGTCATCGTTTTGGTAGGGAAAAAGTTTGGCTTAATCAGCGGTTCAAAAAAGAAATAGAGGAGATTTATGGAACAGTTGAAGGTATTATCGGTTTTTGGAACTAGACCTGAAGGGATAAAAATGGCGCCTATTGTCAAATTGTTGGATCAAGACGATAGGTTTTGCCACAAGACATGTGTTACTGGACAACACAAGGAAATGCTGGATCAAGTGTTGACTATTTTTAATATCCAACCGGATTATGACATGGAAATTTTTGAACACGGACAGACATTGACACAAATCACCACTCGAACTTTAGAGGGGTTAGAACAGATATTCAAAGAGTTCAAACCTCAAATATTGTTGGTTCAAGGCGATACAACCACGGTATTTGCAGGGGCGCTGGCGGCATTTTATCATCAGATCAAAATTGGACATGTGGAAGCAGGCTTGAGAAGTGGCAATCTTATGTCACCTTATCCTGAAGAAGGTAATCGAAAAATGGCGGGTGTGATCACCCATTTTCACTTTGCGCCTACGCAATCTGCGGCGGACAATTTGTTGAAAGAGAGTTACCCACCAAACCGCATATTCATCACAGGCAATACGGTGATTGATGCCTTAAAACAAGTTGTGGACAAGAATTATGTGTTTGAGAATCGTTTCTTGAACCAATTGGATTTCAAGTATAAGAGAATCATTCTATTAACCGCTCACCGACGGGAAAACATTGGAGAACCGATGAAACGCATTTTCACTGCAGTCAAGGAGATTGTGACGAGACATATGGATGTGGAAGTGGTTTATCCTGTCCACCTAAATCCCAAAGTAAAGGAAATAGCAGATGAGGTATTTGATCATCATCCCCGCGTTCATCTGATTCCACCTTTGGATTATCTGCCTTTTGCCAATCTACTGAACCGATGTCATTTGGTTGTGACCGACTCGGGTGGCATACAAGAAGAAGCGCCGGCTTTAGGTAAACCAGTATTGGTGGTTAGAGAAGAAACAGAAAGACCTGAAGGAATTAGTGCCGGAACGGCAAAACTGGTTGGCACACAAACGGAGGGTTTGTACCATGCTTTGACAGAACTACTCAACAGCGAAACGGCTTATGGACAGATGGCCAACGCGGTGAACCCATATGGTGATGGAAAGGCAGCTGCTAGAATTCGTGATGTGTTGGTAAAACATGAAATGAAAAACAATCCTGTTTAAGGGTTGTTTTTTTTGATATAATTGATGCATCTTATGTTAAAGAGGCGAATGATGAGGATTAATAGCATAAAATTCAAAATCCCTATTCTATTTACGGTATACCTTCTGGTTATGATTATGATGAGCGGTGCTTTGATCGTGAACAGTTTGCAAAAAAATATGCTGGAAGAAAAATTGGCGAAAAATGCGGTTATCGCCGAGTTAATGAGCAATAAGATAGATATTTATCTGGAATTAGCTATGAATGATGTGGCGGTGACAGCTCAACAAATTTCCAATGGAGACAAATCGGAAGAAGCGATTTATAAAGAAATTAACCGATTAAACGATTATTATGGAAATTTTGATTTGGTTTTTTTCATGAACACGGAAGGACGGATGGTGTATTCCAATCCTTACAATCCCATTGCGATAGAAGAAATGACTTACACAGATCGGGACTACTACAATCATATCATGACTTATGAAGAGCCCTATATTAGTCACTTATATATCAGTCGTGTATTAGGCAAACCTCATTTTGTGTTGGCTGCACCCATCTATCATGAGGGGAATTTGTATGGGCTCGTCGCAGCAGGCATTCCTTTAAGAGAAATGAAAAAAGTAATTATGAGCGCCGATACGACCTTCAACGGCGGCATATGGGTCATGGATAGCTATGGCTCCTTGATTGTTCATCCCTATTCAGAGTTGAGTGATGAAGAGGTGACGGTTTTTGAAGATGTGCCTGTCTTGTTGAATGAAAAGGAAACCAACCTTTATGCGGTTATGGGCGATCAAATCAAAGGAACGGTGGTTTCAAAAAGAGAAGAAGCGCGTTATTACATGGCGGTCACAACGGTGGAAGGTGCCGATCTAGTAGTGATGGTAGAACAGGAAATGAATGTGTTGTACAGTGAAGCTTATGAAGTTTTGAATGACTTGATTTTTGTGGCTATCATTGTCTTGGTGGTGGGCCTGATTGTGGGGCTTGTTCTCTCGGTGGGCATCACAAAGCCGATTCAAAGATTGGTTTATTTGGTTCGAATGTGGACGGCGGGAGACAATCGATTTGACGAAATTACAGTGAACCAACAAGGCGAAATTGGAGAATTAGAAACGGCATTCAAGGATTTGGCTACTAAATTAGATTCAAAAGTAGGTGAGTTGAAAAATTCTGTGGCAAGAGAAAATAAAACACAGCAATATCTGAATAACATCCTAATGAGTGTTGGAAGCGGGATTATCGTTACGGATTCAGACAATAAGATTGTGATTTTCAATAAAGCTGCTGAATTACTCGTAGGTTTGTCGGGAAAGGAGGTCTTAGGCAAAGACTACTCAAACTTGAAAGACAAAATCAACTACGACTTAAAAGAGATCATTGAGGAATTGAACAATGACAAACATGACATGGCAGAAAAAGAAGTGCTCATTTATACAATTGAAAAGCGTAACATACCTTGCAGAATTGTCTGTTCAAAAGTGAAAGACAATCAAGACCAAGGAATTGGTTATGTTTTTCTAATGATCAATCTGGAACTGATCAAGAAGATGGAGGAAGAATTGAAGCGAGAAGATCGACTTAGCATTGTGGGAGAGTTTTCCTCTTCAATCATCCATGACATTGGAAACCCTTTGGCAGGACTCAGCAATTTGCTAGAATTGTACAAGAGTGAACTCACAAGTGATGAGGAAAAAGATGAAATCATGAAGTTGATAGAGGAAGAAATCAGTGAATTAAACCATATTGTGTTGGAGTTTTTACATTTTACCAAATCCAAAGCTGAAAAGGATCTTCAAGTGGATGTTTGTCAAGTTGTTTCCGAGGCAATAAACATTATGAGAGGAGAAATGATTAACCGTGATATCCGGGTTCGGCAAGTTTTTGATGAAACAACTTTGTATGCCAATATTGACAGAAGAAACTTCAAACAGGCTATCATCAACATCGTAAAAAATGCCATTCAAGCCATTGGCAACAACGGTTGGATCGATGTATTTATCAGAGACAAAGAAGAAACCATTGACATAGTCATACGCGACACGGGCATCGGCATCAAAGAGGAGGCCATTCAAAACATATTTGAACCATTTTACACAACGAAACGAGATGGAACAGGCTTGGGGTTGTCTACGGCGTATAAAACCATTCGAGAAAACGAGGGTAAGCTTGAAGTGACCAGTAAACATAAGGAAGGATCTGAATTTAGGATTACCATACCCAAAAGGAGGGGAGACTAGATGAATGTGCTGATTATAGATGATGAGAAAAGCATCCGATACTCTTTAAGGATAGGCGTTCAGAAAATTGAAGGAATCCGTGTGTTTACAGCGGCATCGGGAGAAGAAGGGCTGGAGATAATCCAATCTGAAAAAATTGACTTGGCCATAATCGACATTAAATTGCCAGGCATTGATGGCATCCAAGTCCTTGAGACCATTCATCGACTGAAGATGGACATCACAGTGATTATGATCACCTATATTAGTGAGGTGAGATTGGCGGTGAAAGCCATGAAATTAGGGGCCTATGATTATTTCACCAAACCTTTCAAAATAACAGAGGTCATGGATGTGATTGTCAGTTTGCAAGATTTCATTTATAAAAAGAAAAATTTGAGCATGCTCAATACAAGCGAATTAATTGGCAGTAGTCCCAATATTCATGACATCAGGAAAACCATAAGCTCTATCTCTGAGAAAGGGATCAATACCAGTGTTTTGATAACGGGCGAGAGTGGAACAGGAAAAGAGATTGTGGCAAAGAGTATTGGCCGAATGATGGGAGAGGGAAAACCATTTGTGCCCTTGAATTGCGCCGCTATACCAAAGTCTTTACAAGAAAGTGAATTGTTTGGTTTCGAAAAAGGCGCTTTCACTGAAGCCAAACAAAGAAAGGTGGGGCTGATGGAACAAGCGGACGGTGGGGTTCTTTTCTTAGATGAAGTAGGAGATATGGACCTTTCTTTACAAAAAAAGTTACTGAGAGTCTTACAAGAGAAAAAATTCCGAAGGCTTGGAGGAGATCGTGAGATCCCATTTGATGCGATGATTGTTTCGGCAACCAACCGAGATTTAAAATATGAGATGAAAATTAGAAACTTCAGACAGGATCTGTTTTTCAGGCTCAACATCATTCCCATCCACTTGGAGCCCTTGAGAAGTAGAAGAGAAGACATTCCAGAGTTGGTACATCACTTTTTGGATCAATACACATCGAAAATACAGACGCATATAAAAGGAATAAGTCTAGAAGCAATGGATTTATTTAAGAAATATGACTGGCACGGCAATGTGCGTGAATTGAAAAATACGATTGAACGAATTGTGATTCTATCCAATCATGAGAGAATACAAGTGTCAGACTTGCCTCATGATGTGTTCAATCAAACAGAGCACACTGAGAGCAGCAGTTTGGAAATGGTAGAAAAAGAGATGATAGAAAAAACACTGATTCTTCATGACTACAACATCACCCACACGGCCAAAGCGTTGAAAATCACTCGCACCACGCTTAGAAATAAAATCAACAAATATGGGATTGATGTCGAATAAAAAGTGGCTAAAAATTAACCAGTGGTTAATGATTAACCACTTTTTTTCTTTAACAAGAGTCTTAAATGAGGACTGACTAATAAAATAATTACGTTCAATGATTAATAAGACTATGGTCAGAGGGATCGAAAGAAATAATCTCAACAAACGATAAAGTTGGCATGATTCATGCTTATATAATAAGTGCAAAAAAGGATTAGAACTTAGGAGGAAAAAATGCATTATCCATTGGAAAACATAAAAGTATTAGACATGACAAGAGTGTTAGCAGGCCCATATTGCACCATGATGTTGGGTGATTTAGGTGCAGAGGTAATCAAATTGGAAGCTCCGGGCAAAGGGGATGACTCAAGGGCGTTTGGTCCATATGTACAGGATGAAAGCGCTTACTTTATGAGCTTGAACCGAAACAAAGAAAGCATTACGTTGAATTTGAAGAATGATAAAGCGAAAGAGATTTTCAAAGGATTGGTTCAGAAGGTGGATGTACTGGTGGAAAACTTCAAACCAGGCACCATGGAAAAATTGGGATTGGGTTATGATGAGCTCAAAAAAATCAATCCAAAATTAATCTATGCGGCTTCCTCAGGATTTGGGCACACAGGCCCTTACAGCAGTAGACCTGCTTATGACGGTGTGATACAGGCAATGGGGGGGATTATGAGCATCACCGGTCAAAAAGGTGGCGAACCCACACGAGTAGGCCCATCGGTAGGAGATATTATGGCTGGGTTATTCACAGCGATTGGTGTGTTGGCTTCTATTAACAAGCGTAGCATCACAGGAGAAGGAATGAAAGTGGATGTGTCGATGCTGGATTGTCAAGTGGGTATACTTGAGAATGCCATAGCCAGATATTTCGTGACTGGAACCTCACCAAAGCCAGAAGGAAATAAACACGCATCTATTGTTCCTTTCGAACCGTTTGAAACCAGTGATGGACAAATCATGATTGCAGCAGGAAATGACAATCTTTGGGCAAAATTCTGCAAAGTCATGGGGACAGAGGAACTAATCAACGACGAACGTTTTAAGACCAACCCGTTGAGGAACCAACATTATGACGAGTTGAGACCATTGGTTGCCGCGGAAATCATCAAAAAAACGACTGAAGAATGGAAACAATTGCTGATTGATGGCGGTGTTCCAAGTGGTCCGATTAACACAGTAGAGATGGTAGTCAAAGACGAGCAGGTTTTGGCTAGAAACATGATTCAAGAAGTGGATCATCCAAAAGTGGGGATGTCTAGTTTGCCAGGAATTCCTGTGAAAATAAGTGGCGTGGACGATAATATCAGATTTGCAGCACCTACACTAGGACAACACAATGAAAAAATATTGTCCGAATACCTGGGGTACACAAAAGAAGAAATCGAAGAACTGAAAGAAGGAGGCGTTCTTTAATGGAAATTTATGGATTTGGGTTAGTAGCGGCATGCATGTTTATAGGTTCTTTTATAGGGAGAACTCTTGGAACAATGCTTGGGATCAATGGTGATATCGGTGGCGTTGGTTTTGCTATGTTGTTGTTAGTCATTATTACAAATTACAAAGAATCAAAAGGGAAACCATTGGCTGAAAAGACACAAAATGGGATTCGATTGCTGAGCGCTTTGTATATCCCTATAGTTGTTGCCATGTCTTCCATTCAGAATGTAGTTGCGGCATTTTCAGGTGGAGCAGTTGCATTTTTGGCAGGTGGGGTCACCACGGTTGGAGCGACGTTTTTAGTCCCTGTGATTTCAAAATTGACTATGACAAAAGACGATAGAAAAGCTGCATAGCAGGAGGAGGAAAATATGTTAGACACATTAATTGGAATTTTTACAAGCTATGGCTTAGTAGGAGCTTTCTTGCTGGTAGCGGTCATTATGTTGGTATCTTACGGCATAGCAAGTTCTATCAAGCAACAAAGAATGGGATCTGCCATTGCGATTGTCATCGGATTGGCGCTAGCATTCGCTGCTGGAAAATATACAGGAGGCAGTAAAGGATTGGCTGATGTAGCCTTGTTTTCAGGAGTAGGCATATTGGGTGGTGGCATGATGCGGGATTTTGCTATCATATCAACAGCTTTTGGTGTTAAGTTTGAAAATTTAAAGAAGGCTGGATTGCCAGGCATTGTTTCTTTGTTTGTAGGGATTGCATTTTCATTCATCGTGGGTGGGCTGATTGCTTATGCTTTGGGCTATACTGATCCAGTGGATGTGGCCACAATTGGCGGAGGAGCCGTTACGTTTATCGTTGGACCTGTCACAGGAGGCGCTTTGGGAGCAAGTTCGGACGTGATTGCATTATCTATTGCTGCGGGTGTTGTGAAATCTGTATTGACAATGATCCTCACACCTTTAGTTGCTAAAAGAATTGGCTTGAACAACCCCACATCTGCTATGGTATATGGTGGACTGATAGGTACGACCAGCGGTGTTGCAGGTGGACTTGCGGCAACGGATGCGAAGTTGGTGCCGTATGGTGCAATGATTGCTACATTTTATACAGGATTGGGAAGCTTGCTTTGCCCTTCAATCGGATTCATTCTCGTGAGAGCGATTATCGGTTAAGCTGGTCATAGAAACACATATCATTAGATACTAAGATACGAAACAAGTATCTTAGTATCGTTATGTTAAGGGAGGATATATGAGAGATTCAATCAAGGAATTAATAGAAAAAAAAGCGGCGATAGCAAAAGCAGGAGGAGACAAAGGGATCCAAA
>CAZIKK010000030.1:0-17421 GCA_964539975.1 uncultured Clostridia bacterium | reverse complement strand
TCTCCTGCATAGCCAGCACCACTTCCTATCCTAATCTTTTTCATTTCTCCTCCTTGTATGCTTAATCACCAGTTGTCAAACTTAATTGCTTATATTGGAATAACACCCATTACGACAGAGATTACCAGCATAACGATGGTCACTAAAAATGCGTAAGGGATGGTTTTTCTTTGGTGATCTCCTAAATCTACGCCTGTCAAACCTATCAACAAGAAAGTAGCTCCTGTTAATGGGCTTACTGGGAATCCTGTTGTCATTTGCCCAAGTATTGCGGCTCTTCCCACACTTACTGGATCTACGCCAAATTGTGCTGCTGTGCTAGACAATACAGGCAAGACTCCAAAGTAGAAGGAATCTGGATCGAACAAAAGGCTTGCCGGCATGGAAATCACACCAGTCAATAATGGTATTCTTGCACCTAATGTTGTCGGAATAGCTTCAACTGCTGTTTCTGCCATTGCTGTGATCATGCCTGTTCCAGATAGAATACCCGTAAAGGCTCCCGCTGCAAATAGAATACTGGCCATCATCAAAGAAGCTTTTGCATGCGCATCAATCCGCTCTCTTTGATCTTTAACATTGGGATAGTTTACAACCAATGCACCCGCAAATGCAATCATAAAGACAACTTGTGCAGGCAAGAATCCTGAAATCAAAGCTGTTACTGCCAATACAATCATTAATAAATTAATCGGGAATAATTTTGGTCGTTCCAATTCAGCTTTCTTTTCATCTTTCTCACTTGTTTGAGTCACATCTACGTCTGATCCGTCCCCAATGCGTTTTCTTTCTTGTTTACCAAGTAAGAAAGCAACAAACACTACTGTTGCCAATCCAATCAGTACAGGAATCAATAACGGATTGAACAGTTCGGTAACAGAAATCTCCATAGCTGTTGCAGCTCTAATAGTTGGTCCACCCCAAGGAAGGACATTCATCGTTCCTGCTGATAACGCAACAATTGTCGCCAATGTGGTTCTTCTCATACCCAATGCATCGTAAAGAGGCAATAGAGCTGGAATGGCAATCAGAAAGGTAGTCGCCCCTGAGCCATCTAGATGCACCAACATTCCTAGTACGGCGGTACCCATCGCTATCTTTACCGGATCTTTACCAACTATTTTCAAAATTTTATCAATAATTGGATTGAAAGTACCGGCGTCTGTCAAAATGCCAAAAAACAAGATGGCAAAGATAAACATAACCCCGGTTGGTGCGATAGATCGGATACCATTTGTCATAAAACCAGCGATATCTGTTCCAAACCCACCAATCAATGCCGTTATTATCGGCACAACGATCAATGCCACAACAACGGATGCCCGCTTTGTCATGACCAATGCTAGTAGTATTGCAATTGTGATGAATCCTAAAAATGCTAACATATACAAACCTCCTAAATTTTAATTGCATTTAATAATTGCAAATTGCATGCCAACTATAACCCCCCTATATTGGCATCTTAAAAGGCTTATATTCTAATCTGTTAGAATAATTATGCTAGCGTTTGCACAAGCAGCTCCTCACTGACGCATTTTTCAAGTAACCCTTGTTTTTCTATTTTTTTAGAACCGTTTATCCACGATTCCAGGTTTTTAGAATTTGCTTAATTTATTATAAAGGGTGGCTAAGGAAATGCCCAACCTCTTAGCTACTTCCTTTTTCCCTTCCGTATCCTCTCCAAAAATGACTAGCGCTTTCTCTATTTCTTGTTTCTCAATCCTTCTTACCAAATCAGCAAGGTTTTCGCATTTCATTTCTTTTTTGTTCTGACGCAAAAAACTCCTTTGAATCCTCATTGGCAGATCTTTTGCTTCTATTGTACTATCATCCATCATGTTGTAAGCAAACTCAATAGAATTACGCAACTCTCGAATGTTGCCAGGCCAGTCGTACTGAATTAGCATACGCTCTGCTTCTTCACAGACATCGATGCGTCTTTTTATTTTGTTTTCTTCACGTTCAATATAAAACCGAATAATGGGCATAATGTCGTTGGTTCGATCTCTCAAAGGAGGAATATTTAAAGGGAACACGGCAATCCGGTAATAGAGATCCTCTCTGAAATCGTTTTTTAAAATTAATTCTTCAAGATTCTTGTTTGTTGCAGCAATAACTCTCACATCAATTGGAATCTCTTTAATGCTCCCCACACGCCTTACCACACCTTCTTGTAAGACACGCAACAGTTTGGATTGCAAATTGACATCCATTTCTGATATTTCATCCAAGAAAATAGTTCCTTGTGTGGCTGCTTCGAATAAGCCAGCTTTGCCCTCTTTTGACGCTCCTGTAAATGCACCTTGCTGGTAACCAAACAATTCGCTCTCCAAGAGATTAGGATTGAATGCGGCACAGTTGATTGGAACAAATGGACCTTCTTTTCTTTTAGAAGCATTATGAATGGCTTGAGCATATAACTCTTTTCCTGTTCCGCTCTCCCCAGTTATCAAAATTGATGTTTCTTTTTGAGCAATCTTATAAGCTGTTTTTTTTACTTCTCTCGATGCTTTGTCTTCACTTATAATGCTATCAAATGTGTATTTTGCACGATGCATCGACCTTAAGCGGTTTTCAAGGTTTTTAATCTCATTTCTATATTCTTTTACTTCTTTCGACAGCTCCAGAACCTCTTTTATTCCTAATACCAAAGAGATCCCTCCAACAATTCTTCCGTTTGAATAAATAGGGGACATGTTAACGAAATAATCCACTCCGTTTTCCATCCTTTTTGCCAGAAGGATTTTTTCACCCCCTTCAAGAACTTTTGGCAACCTTGCGCCTCGACGAACATCGACAATTGGCTTTCCAATAATCTCTTTTGAATTGACCCCGGTGATTCGTGTGTAGGCCGGATTTACATATCTAACAATTGCCAAATGGTCAATAATTAGAACCCCATCATGCAGTGCATTTAGTATGGTCTTCGTTTCATTCCCGATTAATAGTTTTTCTTCCATTCAAGCCTCTCTTCTCCATTCTCAAATTAGACATCCGACCTCTCATTCAGAAAACACTGAAACTCAATTTTATTGCCTTCTGGGTCGAATGCGAAAAATTGATAAATGCTAAATTCTTCCTTCCGTACAGGCTTCGCTAATATTTCCACACCTAAATAATTGAGTTTTTCGAACCAATCATCCACTTGTTTCTCACTATCTACCACAAAACAAATAATGTTGCCAGAAGGCTGTCTAGGCAAATGATTGCAAAAACCTATCCCTCCTGATTTTGATTTGTAAATTCTGCACTTCCCTTGGTCTTTGTATAACTCCAATCCAAGGATGTCATGATAAAAATCATGAATTCTTTGAAGTGAATTGCAAGGATAAAATCCAATGATAGATTGGATCACGATAATCACCTCCTAAAACAAGTATACAACAAGATGCATGAATTGAATTAATGATTTGTTCGTTTTATGGCGTTGTGCGGCTGAGTCCTTCATTATTTACATAAATGACCTCATTTCTCTCCAAATAAATCGTTTCTGATACTTCATGAACAGTTATTGTAATAGGCATGCCTTTGAAATATATACCTTGCCATGACAATTGTTTTGTGTCTAACGCGTGTCCGTTTACATGTAAGGTCCCAACAAAATCATCTGGAATTTGTATGTTCAGATTAGCCGTACCTTGCAAATCAAATTTTTCAATCATGTGTTCCCTAACAGACTCCGGTCTTTTTGAGGCAAATTCTCTAAATGTTTCGATGTTGTCATGCCATTCTTCCATACTAGTTGGTTTTGCCCATCTCAATAAATGTTCTGGCATTTCCGGTTGATACAATTCCTCGAACAAATCAATTGTCTTCAAGACGTTTTCTTCTAAGAAGGTTGTGTTTAAATGATCTGAAAATCGTGTGATAAAAGCCTCTTTAAATTCAGGATTTTCCAACAGCGAGCTGAACAATACGGTAGACCACTGCCAGTCTCCTCCCCATCTCGTGTTGTGGTTATAGTTGGGGTCTGATGCCATCTCTAAAGAATTTGTGTCATAATGAGTGCCCCAAAACCCAAAAGAGCAATCCAAGTCGTAAATCAACCACCGCCATCTACCATCATGTCCATAGGGTGCATTGGGTTCATACTGATTGGTCCGTTTTCTCCAATAATCAATATTGCCCTGTGGCCAGTCAATATTGGCTACGTAGATTTGCGCGATCTGGTAATCTAGATAATTCTCAATATCCATCAGGGTTTTAATATAATCATAATGCGTTGGATCGCCCATGTCATTGTTCTGAACGTAACTGATCATGTCAAGATAATGTTTCTCATCCCCAGGCAACCCTTCTTGCAACTCTGCATTTCCACTTAGAATGACAACCTCATCTCTTTCCACTCCATAATTGGTAAAAATATACCAATCATCATATCTTTCTCTTATATTATGAATGCCCCAATACTCACCATTTATGAACACGACTGCTGGACGACTATATTGAATATCTGGCAACATGTCTTTCATCAATGATTGAGCCATAGGATCTAAAAACATTGTGTGTCCCCATTCGTTGCCTGAGTTTCTTAAAATTAATCTTACAAATTGATCTAACTCTGTGTCATCAAACAATTGATAGTGGATATAATTGTCTTCATTGTTTCTCGCATAAATACGAAGAGACTTTTGTGGTTCCACTCTTGAGCTTCCTCCGTGAATGCGAATTCCAATTTCAAGAGAAAATCCTTCTGTGCCATCAGGCTCATAGAAAGTCATGTTCGCTGGCACTTCCCAGTCACTTCCTCTCCCAAAATAATTGCCTGTGAGCATGGGATTAGTCGAATCTGGATTATACAACTTGCCTGGTATATAAATGCCTTTATCTTCTGAAAATAGATTGGCTTCTTCCGTAGCTATTGAAATAACTGGCATCGTATACCGGCTACTGGTTTCAGAGTCTATGAAATAGGTGTGAGTAATCACCTTGCTTTTTTCACTAGATCCACTTAAAGCAATCGCTCTAACAACCGTTCCTTTATAGGTGTTTTCCAAAGGTGGCTGCCAAATATTTCTCTCATTTGGATAATTTGTCGGAATCATGGACAATCGATTTGCTTCTACACTTCTGTCTTTGATCACAATGGGTTCAACATAAAGTAAAGTGCTTTCTCGATTGTTTGTTGGGTCAGGCATGGATCCATCTAAAGTGTAATAAATCACAGCGTGTCTATTTTCTGAGAAGAGCTCCAAGTGAACATTTTCACGATAAAAACCCCCTGTTATCGAAAACTTAGGGGTAAGATCTATCATATGATCCTGAATTCGATCAGGTTCGAATATCCGATTTGAGACAATTAATAACGCCAATAATCCGGCTATCGTTAACAACAAATAATTTCGATTAAACTGTCTCTCCACACCATTCCTCCTTCTTTGCTGTTTAATCCATACTCTGTCTATCTAGTATGACTGCCACATTCAAATTGCCATTTCTTGTTCTGACATCATCAATCAATTGCTTGTCACGATGTTGATCCAAGCTTTTAATCGCATATACCAACTCAAACATCGTGCCGAGATTGGTAGTTCTGACGCTTAAAAGCCTATACTCCATCAAGTATTCATCCAATATGTCATCAAAAAGTCCTTCATAGTTTAGATTTTCTGGAACTGTGATCTTTAGAGTCTTATGTGTTCCTTTCTTTTCCCCGTAGTTCATAGCATGTAACGCTCCTATCAATCCGCTAAGCAGAAGAACAAAAGCAATTGCTGGGAGTATTAGCCCTGCTCCCACTGCCAATCCTGCTCCCATAACAAAAAAAATGAACGCAATGTCTCTTGGGTCTCCAATTGCAGTCCGAAATCTAATTATCGATAAAGCACCTGCTAAGCTAAACGCTCTGGCGATATTGCTCCCTATTGCCACGATGATGATAGATATCACAACTTGTACAATGATCAAGGTCTGGACAAAAGATTTTGAATAATAAGGACCTGTGTATGTTTTCATGTACGTATATGTGATTACCAGTCCCAAAAAGAAACTGACGGCAACTGCTGTTACCACTTCAGCAACGGTTGCTCGGACCAACACATCGCTAGCCATAAAAATCTCATTTAATGTCTGCATACTCTGCTCCTTATCCTGTTTTTCTTTGTATTGCTATTGTGTCAATTGCATTGTGACTGGTCGAATATTTGGAGAAACTTTGAACCGAACAGCTAAATTGACTCAAAATTCTTGCCAACCATAACGGTATTGTATCGTTTACTTTTATTTCTAGAACAAAAATGTCCCTAGATACATAAGAAGCACCCTCACTTCCCAATTCCAACCGCAAATTGTGATGACGCTTTCTTAAATTATCATCAAAAGTAATTCTCAGTTCATTGTCTTCTTTTCCTTGAAAAGCTTGTCTTTCATAACATAGCGCTACCTTAGGTTCTAGTGTGTAGAATTTTTTTAAAAAAGCCACTTCTTTGAGAATCTGAATGTTTGATGCATTTGTATTATCAATCAAGTCATTGTTGTCAATTTCATCTACCTCAAGAAATCTATAAGCATCTCTCAGTCTTAGTGCAGTCCTTCTCTTGTTCACCAAACCTTTATGTTTTTTCTTGATTTCAAGATATGATTCGCTGTCTAAATCTGAGTGACCGTAAGTTCTTAGCCTAAGCTTTTGTCTAAAGTCTTGCCCCTTCATCTTTTCGTAATGAAAAAGATCGTCTTTTGTGTCATAGTAGATATTGGACACTGTGTAATACCCTTGTTTGTTGGCATGTTGATCCACAACTAAATAAGGCATCAACGCCTTATAAATTTTGCCGTATGTATGCCTATCAATTAAAAATTTCAATTCGTGCCTTGTAAATACCTCTTTAGCCAATTCATCACTTCCTAGTCATATTTATCCATTGGTATTATATACAAAATTTATCGAAAAATCAATTCTATCTAGTGTAAAGTCATCTCATAAATGATTTGAAATGGATAGAATGAGACAAGAGCCACACGCTCGACAGTCGCCTCGATAGTTTGGAACTCTCTACTCAATATTTCTATCCCTTTTATATGTAAATCAATTTCATTGTTTAGTATCATTGTACAGTGAGGAACCCATGATTTGGGTTTGTAATGACCCCAGTAATACTTTCTTATTTTATGTCTTCTGATTTCATTGTATAAAGTATTGTGGATGTTAAGCAGTTTCATTGATGGCTTTGGATTTAAAAAAGTCACCCTCTCTTTTCCAGGAAAAACACCTATGCTATTGAAAGTTAACTTGAATTTTTTTACATTAGAAAACAAAGACATCACAATTTCTTGGAGTGTCTCCAAATGTTCCATTTCAGAATAATAAACGGCTAGAGAAATGTGAGGGCGTCCACCATTCAAATACATGAAATCTCCCCCACCTTCTTCGTAAAGCAGTCGCCATAAATCTCGAATCTTTTTCTCACTCTCTTGGTCAAACAATAATTCTACTGAAAAACCCATAAAAAAATCCTTTCTATCATTTCATTCTATTATATCATTTATAGAAAGGATTTTCATCGTGCCTTGTTTTTTTGTCAACAATCAACTTTTACTTCGCTAACATATTCCTTTTTTTTCAAAATTTCTATGGCTTGATCTACTTTTGTCTCATTTACCATTATTATCGGACCTGTACACCCCATGCCACTTTCTGCATAAATACCTTCTGCCCATAAGCCCATTACTGCTTCATCAAGGTCTAGTATATCTATGCCTGAAATTTGAGCGGTTACCACTTCTTTGTCTGGTTGAGTGATTTGAGAAGGTTCTTCTTTCACTTTCTCAACTTCTTGAATCATGACATCCAATCCTGCTTTTTTTGCCTTAATAATCTCGTTTTTTGTGACATCCAGCAAGTTTCCTTTTATTAAGTCTGCTGCGTAATGAATACCATTTGCAACTACCGGAATACCAGATGCCCGGGATAAGATTAAAACGGTTTTATCATGATTTTCTCCTACCCCAGGACCATAACCATATCCAACTGTTTCGTAATTTCCACCTGCGGTAAAAGATGACAATATTTTCATCATCAAGTTTCCCGTCAAAGTATCCATCACCATCACATCTGAGGAACCTAACAATAAATCATTCCCTCTCATTATCACGCCTCCGTCTTTTCTAGAAGAGTCGGCAAATCTGATTGGATAGCCATTCGCGTCCAGTTTTTTTAGTAGTCTTTCAACTTGTCTTGCTCCATCCAAATTTAGAATTCCTATTGAAGGTTCTTTAATCCCCATTGCTTTTGCTGTTGCTATACCAAAAATAGCATTTCGTAGCATGCCTGCTATTCGATTGGTTGATGCTGTTCCTGTCGTAGTCGCTAAATACACAGATCGTCCATAACTCGGTGCAATAGCCCTTCCGACAGTAGCTACACCAATTGGGAAATTATAATGCATGGTCACACAACCATCAATCTCTCCGCTTTCAAGCATGGCTTCCATTACTGCAAAACATTCTTCTTCTGTGTTAGCTTCTACATGCGCAAGGCTTGTATCCACTGCAGGCCCAATCACCACAACTTGTATGTCATTTCGCATTTTTTGAGCTGATTCAGCACCTTTTAACACATTCTCTATGCCATGTTCGCTACCTAATAAAGTGACGCCAATCTTTTTTTTATTCTCAAATTGTCCTGTTTCTAGTGCTTCTCCAATTTCCTGAAAGATTTCACCAATGATTTTTTTTGTGGTTGCATCTCCGTTCATGTTGTACCTCCTATTCCTGAGTTAGGTGGGCTCCAAATTCTTTCATAGCTGTCGCTATCATAGACTTGACTGCCTCTTTGGACACCACTTCCTCAACAGGCTCTGGCATATTGCTTTCAATAATGACAGAAACACCATCAAACAAATTGGTCATTCTGCCTAAAAACAGACTGCCTTTCCCTACAATCATCACACGTCTCATAGCGCCATCTATGATAGCTTCCCTTGCAAATCCAACAAATGGCACACCAGAAGGAATATGCCCTTGCGTTGGGGCCCAACCTTGCATGCCGTGTTCTTTCACAAAATTCATCAACTGGCTTTTTTCTAGCTCTCCACGTCTCACAGCAAGAGCTGCGATCATTTTGTAATTTGAAAGTGGTACATCACCCGCTCCTGCCGGCTTTGTCACATCCGGATTCTGCATTTCAACTGAGTATTTATCAATTTCAGTGATCTTCATTCCACCTCTGTCCAATGGCTCTGTGACTAGGGATGAAATGACAGCTTGGGGTGAAGATCCTGTTGCCACCGTATGTCGTCCAATTAAATCCGTTCGGATTATTGGATTGTAACCATCGTTTTGGCTAACTAATATCCCAAACCCTCCAATCACATCTTCCAAAACTGGCAATCCTTTTTTGACATGATCTTTTCCATTCATTCCTAATTTAGCTGTTGCGCCTCCAGCAACAATCGCTACATGTTTATAAACTCCTGCTTTTACCAATGCTGCTGCTTGTATTAGCGCATGAGTAGGCGCTGCGCAAAACCCTCTAAGATCAGATCCAGTCGCGTTTACCGCACCTGCAGCTTCTGCAATTGCTTTAGCGAAGTTTCCACCACCTCTTTGGTTCATGTCACCACAAGCCTCTTCTGAGCACTCAATTACATAATCAATCTCCTTCAAGTCGATTTGACTAGATCGTGCTAAATGTTTTAAAGCTAACATGCCAGATGCTTTTGCTACTAGGTTTTCCAGCATGATATGAGCATTCAAGTTTTCATCAATATCATGTGCTTTTCTCACGCACCCAACTAATTTCCCTTCATAGTAAATCCCTTCACCATGATTACTTTCTACTTCATTTTTGATTTCTTCTATTGACGATCCTTTGGCCATCACTGCCAAATCACTCTGATGGAATAGCGAATGTTTTTCAAGCTCTTCTTTTGTGCTTAGGCTAAAAGACTCTTCTAGCATGACCAAGTTAAATGCATCTGATATTTTGATCAATCCAATGAATTCACTTTGAGGCATGATTTCTCCAAACTTTCCAAATCTATCATTTGTTGGCGCCGCTTTATCATGCCAAGGCATTTCAATTTGTTCCAAATGATCGGGTGTCATATTTCCAATATACACTTGAGAAGGCGCATAATTAACGACTTTTTCATAGGACCGAATGCTATCTTTGATATTTTTAAGATAATCAGATTCTGGGTTGGCCAATCTTTCCATTCTTTGGGTTGTTCCTTGATGAATCACCATATCTGGTGCATTGATTAAAACATAGCTCGTTCCTTTGATCACCGAGTAGCTCATACTAACCTCCGTTTTTTATTTATGGATGATAAATGGGTGTCTAAGCACCCATTTGTTTGTTTAACAATATTTGCAGAATTCATCTCGAATTACAGACATCTCTTTTATAATGTCTTCTACATCCAAGACCATCTCCATCATACCTATTTGCTCTTCATAAACATCTGTATCTACTGCTTCCTTGAATTCTGGTTCGCAACAATGATAAACTGCGAGTCCTAACTGGACTCCTGTCAATGGACCTGCAAAAGTAGGATCTCCCGCTGTAACCGTTTCTGCCGCTAAGCCCGCTGCTTCACCTTCAGCAGCACCTAGAACAACAACTAAATTGCTTTCACCATGTTTCTCAGCAAGATCTTTTACCCTTTTCTGGTTTTCCAAATCCATTGCACCTGCAGCCGTTCAGACAAAACACTCTGTTGAGGAAAACACAACTTCTGCTCCAGTTGTTTTGACACATTCTTCAATAGCTGGTCCTGGAACGCCATCTCTGTCGCCTACAATGATGACTTTTTTCTCATTAAATAAGCTCATTAATTCACTTCCTTTCTTTTATTTACTATGTTAAAGCTATTCGCTTAGACATGCTTATTGATCGCTGCTTCAATGTTGTTTTTATTTGCATGATCTTTTGTGATTTCTTCGACAATTTGTCCATCTTTATAAATTAAAATTGTCGGCAACCCCAATACTCTTTGGCTGATTGCAACTCTTCTGGCTTTTGATGTGTTTAGTTTCGCAAACTTGATTTTCTCTCCATAAGATTCTTCAAGCGAAACAATATCTGGCATGAGCGCTTTACAGGGTTCGCAGGCATCGCCCCAAAAATCAACCAACACATATCCCTTTGCTTGCAATACTTCGTCTTCAAAATTTTCTTTTGTTAATTCGATCATTTGTAACACCTCCATTCCATTTTCTCACTAATCTATTGTAACATCTTTTCACAAAAATAGAAATCCTATTTTCTCTTTATTCAAATACAGTTTGATCTGAAATATTAGTAGTCAACGACTTTAATGCTTTTTCTACTAATTGGCGTCTTAGTTTTTTCTCCTCTTCTCGTGTTAATCCAGGATCGCCAAGGGGATGAGGTATTGCGATTGTTGGCACAATCCTATTGGCACCAACCGTTTTTGAAATCGGAACAATGGTGCACATATGCACAACCGGAATGCCTGTTTTTTCAATTTCTTTAACCATCGTTGCTCCGCAACGTGTACACGTGCCTCAGGTCGATGTGAGTATGACGGCATCCACTTTATTCTCTTTTAAATCAAGGGCTATATCCGTTGCAAATTTTTTTGCGCTCGCAACGGCTGTGCCGTTCCCCGTTGTTGAATAAAAATACGGATGTAATTTCCCGATTTTCCCTTCTTTCTCAAGGTCTCTCAACACATCTACTGGCACCACTCGATCAGCGTCTTCGTTAGCAAATATGGGGTCATATCCACCATGTGCTGTTTCGTGGTCCATGTTTGACAGATTGTTAAATTCTTTAATAGAGTACTTCCCGTACTTCGACGCACTTGAAGATTCAATATGGTCAGGATTTCCTTTTGGTACGATGCCTCCTGAAGTCACAATCGCTATTTTTGCTTTCGTCAAATCCTTAATGCTATTGCCTGGTTTAACACGGTCAAATTCAGGCATGCTATATTCGGTTTCATAAGGTCGTTGGTTCATTTTTGAAATGAGCATGTCCACTGCTCTTTCTGAACCACGTTTATCGTTGAAATAATTGCGTCGCAATCCTCTCTTTATGTAACCTTCTTCTTTGTACCCTTCTATTACATCGTTTTGCTTCATCCTTAGAGCAAATGTCGCCATTTTTTTGATTGCTTTTCTCATGTCTGCTGCACTGTTTTTTGTTTCTAAGATATAGAGCTCTTTTTTATAAAGGTCTACTCCAGGATTTTCCGGATACATTCCTGTCAGTGCAAAAACACCTAATTCTTTTTGCAGAAATGAAGCCACATCGCCACAAGCCACACCATAACGCCCAGCATTAAAAGCGGGACCGGCAATAATCATATCAAAATTGAACGGCTTCACCAATTCTTTTATTCTTTCTCTTGTTTCATCCATTTTTTCAGTATACGTAGAGTCCCCGCATACGACAGTAGCTACGATATCTCCAGATTCTCCCAAAGCTGCTTGTAAGGCAATCCCTGGTCCAACAGGTCCTTTAATCAATTGTGGTGGTTCATCCGCTTTTTCCTCACCACCTATTCCTGCATAAAACTGATTGATATAGTGTATTATCTTTAGTTTTTCCATATCACACCTCCCTATATGTCTTTTGCTGATAGCTTCCCGAAACCAAGTTCATTGGTGGATCCAATTATTGCTTGCAGCTCTACTACGATACTGCCATTTTCATTAATATTGCCATTGAATCCACCCGCAATTTTTTCAACATACTCAATATGGCCGATTGTCTTTTTCATTGGATCTAGAACAATGAGCTCATTGGCATTTCCTCCCGTAACCACAGCATCAGCGCTTTGGTGGGCATCTGCCAGAGACTGAGAAGCACCATCTCTTCCAGCATATTCATCCGTAATGATCACGGTATCAATTCCTTTGCTTTCAATTTTTCTGCAATTCATGATCAAATCTGTGTCTGGATTTCCAAATCCTTCTTGAGAAATAATGACCCCATCCACACCAAGATATTCGACTAGCTTCGCTGTCCAGTCAGAAGATCTTTCTTTGTCTGCCAAATAGACATTTTCATTTGTTATTACCACGCCGACAAAGTTTATCTCCTTGCCATGTTGTTTAAACAAATCTTGAATAACGCAATTGTTTTGATGATGATAAGTCGTGTTTTTGTCACATGCTGAAACACAATTCCCGCTTATGATAGCCCCATCCATCAACTCTGTAGGATAGAGCAGTGTTGGCAATATGTGTTTTGCATCCACTCCATATACATAAGTGTCATGCAACAATCCTTGACTCTGCAACATCTGCACGTATGCTACTTTTGGCAACTCCGGATAATGCGAAACACTCTGCAACAATGGCAATGTCTCATATGTCTCCAAACTGTCTCCCTCTATCCCTATAGAGAGTTTCCCAAGATATTCTGCCGCTCGTAACCCCGCATAACGCACTGCTTTTTCATGTTCATGAGCCTTGATAGAGTCATGGCAGTGACATGTCATCACCAAATTAACGGTCTCCGAGAATGGTGTGTATTTCGCGCCTTCTCCAGACATGTCAATTATACCTTCTTGGAAGCCAACAATCCTTCCTGATGTTACTACAGCAACCCCTTTCAAGACGTTAGTTCTTCCGCTTCCCACCGTTTCTACACCAGAAATCACACCTGGAAAAACACCAGATGAACTCTGTTCTTTGATCCGTGGCTCTAATACATCTTTTACTGGCGTAATTCTTACACTTTCGCCAGGTCTTGCGATATCCAACTCCACTGATTGAATGTGTTCGTCCTTCAAAATTAAGTCTTCCAATTCTTTCTTGTTTATCAATAGTGTTTGGTTATGGATTTTTGACATGCTTGAAAATTGCATCTCATTGATTGTGATATAATTCAATTCGAGTCGCATCATTCACCTCCATAGGATTTTTTTAGATTTTATCCATTACATGATCAAATAAGTCTAAGTCAATCAACTTATAGTCTTCTCGTTTTTTAATCGCCATTTCCTTAGGATGACTTCCAAATTTTTGTGCAGTAGCTATGCTGTTTTCAATCAAATCAATTGACTTTAAATCAACTTCCTCTTTGTTTTGAGCAACTAACAATGATTTATATGGCGTTTCATTTGGCTTCAAGCTGCTTGATAGTGGGTGGGTCAACAGCACACCTCCTTTATGGACAATATTTCTTGCAGCTAGAAGAACATCTAAATAGGTTCCTTCTAGAAATTTAACTGTCTTGCTGTCATGATATTTTTCATTCACCTTCGGATTGTTGGTAATAATCATGGTTTGCTCCATCTTTCCCTCCAAATAAAAAAATAGCAAGTTAAACACCTGCTACTCTGTTATTGACCTGAGAGTTTCCTCACTATTGTGAATTGCTCCTTCGGTGCTACGCTTTCCAGAGTCTTGTCCACGTACGGTCCCTTTGCCTGAGATCATCACTTTATTTCGGTAAAATAA
Source organism: uncultured Clostridia bacterium (assembly GCA_964539975.1). Classification (GTDB taxonomy): domain Bacteria; phylum Bacillota; class Clostridia; order Tissierellales; family Dethiosulfatibacteraceae; genus 38-11. The sequence goes on along the minus strand of CAZIKK010000030.1, from coordinate 3,045 downwards.
AGCTTATTCCTTCGGCGCTATCTTATGATAGTCTCTCCCGCACGCTTCACCCAACTTTATGATTTGTCACCATTATACGACATATATTTAACAATGACAACGTTTTTTTGATAAGTGCTCCAATAAATGAATTCTCAAAAACTTGAATATAAATAACTGTACAAATATGAATATTGTGTTATAATTTAGTTACAAGTTCATAATTATTTTAATTGGCAAACTCAATGAAAATTGAGGGCGCAAAGTTGTGAGTCTAAGGTATTGGCTTATCACAGAATATTACTTAAGATATGATGACTGTCTAACTGCTGTTAGGCAGTTTATTTTGTTTTTACAACCTAAACATAAAAATTTCAAAATTTTGGGAATGATGATCCTAAGACTTATATGGACGCTTTGTCTTAGGGGAGTTAAAAGCGTAACCGACCATTTGGTCGGTTTTTTTGTCTTTAAGGGAGGTGATTGTGTTATTGAGTAGAACAGACTTTCATTTGCACGCTAAACTTGATCTGGACAGAAATATTCTTGCTTTTCAAAAAAAAAATTTAGGAGGAATTTGCGATGAGTTTTAAAAGGAGCAAATTATTGAGTTTCATTATGGCATTAACCTTGATGATTACTTTGCTACCTACCATGGCTTTTGGAGAAGAATCGGTTGAGCCGGCATACGCCTATATCCCAAACATGGGCGATGCATCTGTTTCAAAAGTCGATTTAACTGCTGCTACTCCATTGGTGGTTGCAAGGTACTTCACTGCTCCAAGAGCAGGTGATACAGGTCCTTGGGGTGACTTGTTCGGTAGCAATGTTGACGTTATGACAGCAATCTCACCAGCTGGTTGGCGTACCAGCCGCCTTGCCATTGATCCAGCTGGAAATGCCTGGGCACTTAACACAGGAGCTGACTCAGGTGTAGCGACTGTACAAGGCTCTGTTGCAAGAATACAGTTTGATGTGTCAGGCTTGACCACAACATCAACATCCGCAGGTGACATTAAAACCTTTGGGACAGATGAAGCTGTCACTGTATTCCCTATTGGTGATCGAGGCGACTGTCCAAGAAGCATCAATGTTACAGCTGATGGAAGAATCTTTATCGGTTTCCATAAGGCTTATGAAAAATGGGGATATTTCCAAGAGTATGCTTTCAATGGTACTAATTTGTTAGAAGTTGGTGATAGAGTTTATGGTGCTGCTATGTTTGAAGAAGGTTCAGATGATCCTCTACCTGTATTCGACATCGCACCATACAATGCCACTATAGATGTCAATGGCACCCTATGGTTTGTGTCCTACGGATCTAGCAGAGTCAACAGAAGTAGTGGAACTTATGGATCTACCAATGGTATCTACTCTTTCAACATCGATGATCCATTTGACACATTCACTAGACACCAATTAAGCGAATCAACTTATATGCCTTCGGGGTATGGCATCCTAGTTGATGATAGCGATCCTGAAAAAGTGATTGTTTATGCTACCATAATGGACACGGCGGCTGCAGGCTTCTACATCAAAGATGGTGACTATTTTGTTAAAGTAGCAGTGCCAGGAAGTGCTCCTAGGGGGCTTGCTTTCGATGATAACGGCATAATCTGGATAGCTAACTCATCTGGTGGAAGTGTAACCAGCTATAACCCTGATGGAGGCGCAACTGCGAATTATACCGGTTTTGGCTCTACACCTGTTGGTATTGGTAAAGATCCATTAGGAAGAATGTGGGTAATCGTGAGAGACAGCAACAAACTGGTTGGATTTGATCCTGCTACACCCAATGTAAGAACAGAGATTACTACTGGTTTTAACGAACCTTACGCCTACGGTGATTTTGCCGTTCATACCCCACCTACTTACGAAATTTCCGGCTTTAAATACCGCACAGGAACAGAAATTGGACTGGGTGGATGGATGATCAAACTTGAGAAATTTGAAAGTCCTTCTTGGGTGCCTGTTTCTGTAACGGCAACAGACATTAATGGTGCCTATAGTTTTACAGGTTTGCTTGCAGGTGAGTATAGAGTCAGTGAAGTATTGAAGCCAGGTTGGACTCAAACTAGTCCAATGGGTGGTGTTCATCTTGTGGAACTTCCCTATGAAGGCGATCCGCTTAGCTATGATTTCGAGAATGAACCTGATATGAAATGCTACGATGATACCATCTGGGCATATGGTGGAGCGGATGGCGCTTACACTGATGGTCCAGCTGCTCAGGTTATTGAAAACAACAAAGTTCCAGGAAATCCATCAAATAACTGGGGTTGGACAAATCAAATCACAGAATCTGGTACCTATATATTCACACTGTATAGAGGAGCGGGACAAAATAACTTAGATAATGGCACACCAGTTGGAATGCTAACCGTTGATTTCGATGGAGAGTTTGCAGAGATAGTCTATGAAGTGGCTGAGCCTTATACATTAAGTGAAGCCCATCTGTGGGTCGGTAAGACAGAGCTTCCGTTGATTTCTAGAACTGTTAGAGGCGTAACCACTTATACAGCAACTGCTGCACCGGGTCAACTTGCTAATCTGGGATTCAATCCTGAAATTTCTGCTGACGGATTGACTGCTTCCTTCACGGTTGCGATCGATTCGCCATTCTGGGTTGCTGCTCATGGCGTGGTGGATTGGTGCGAAATGATTCCAATAAATGAAACCGTCTACTATCACTGGGGAGTTGGTTATCCCTATGGTGCCACTCCAGAAACCTACGCAGTAGCTTCTGTTTCTCCGGAAGGCATCATGGATGTTTATTTCCATTGGGAAGGTTCACCAGGACTTGATGCTGGATGGTACCATGACATTTATACTATCGTTGACACAGTAGGCTTTACCGAATTCTCAGTCGATGCCTTAAATGAACCGGTTAAATTGCTACATGGTATCCATTTTCCAGGTGTCGACACAACCTATTATCAAAGATCCGCTATTGATGTAAATGAAGTTCCTGTTCCAAATGCCCTGTCAATCTTGATCCCATAATAAACCTTAGCGGATAGACAGAATAAAAAAGCCGGAGAATCAATTCTCCGGCTTTCGTTCTGC
>CAZIKK010000029.1:6589-21467 GCA_964539975.1 uncultured Clostridia bacterium | reverse complement strand
AAAAGAATTAGTAGCTCAATGCCCAAGGTGCAGTGAAAAATTAATAGCAACAAGATTGAGTTGTAATAATTGTGAATTGGAATTAAACGGTGATTTCCCTCTAAGTAAATTTGATTACTTATCTACAGATGAAATTGACTTTATTGAGAGCTTTCTTAAAGCCCAAGGAAACTTCAAAACTCTTCAAAATGTGAAAGGTCTGTCATACCCTGCGGTAAAGAAAAAATTCAATAATATCTTAGAAAAATTAAATCTTTCTCCTATAAACAGTGAAGAGAGGAGTGAAAACAATATGGTAACCGTGAATAATCAGCCAATTACAGATAATGATAGTTTGGTCATAAAAAGAATAAAAACAAAATTAAATGAAATTGGTGGTCGTGCTTCCATTCCACTGTATAGTGGAGATCTTTGTGAAATCGGTTTTGATTCCAACGGAAAGGAGCTAGTTTCAACTAAGATTCCAGTACCTAACCAGCTTCTTTGGGAAGTGTTTGATGCAGCTGTTGAAGTTGTGATTCAAAATGGGGGCAAAGCTATGAAGGGTAAGGCTCGTTCGGGTGCTAAGCTTGGAAGTGATGATTTGCCGTTAGATTCAGTAGAAGGCTATATAGCACATAAAGTACATGGTGCAAAAATAGGAGAGACAGCCTTTGGCCCAGGATTTGTAGTTGCTGCCATCTTGGATTGGGCGGAGATTTGTAATAATGAAAGAGGGTATTTAACAATAAATCCAAGCTTTATGAGTGCAATATAATTACGACTTTCAAATTTTGTATCATCGACAACCTTTAGGTTTCTATTTACATGATAGTTTTGAGAAAAACAAAGAAGCTCTAAGAGAAAAGATTGAGGGTGTTGAAAAGATACTGAAAGAAGTAATCAATGCAGAAGATCTTGATGTAGGTTGAGTGCCAATCGAACAAAGTTGCAAACCATCTTTCAGTTCCTTAAGCAGAAGGGTATGAAAATAGAGTTGTGAATGGATTGGAACTCGAAAAACCGAAAAGTTCAAATAAGGGGATGTTTATTTTGGGAGAAAAGAAAAGTAGTTTGTTATTCAATCTGATTGCACCCGTTTATGGTCTGTTTTATAACTATCAGAAAAGACGATATGCCGAGATTGTTGAAAAAGTTAAAAGTGAAATGAATCTATCTTCATTTGAAACAATTATTGATGTGGGATGTGGCACTGGCGCTTTATGCTCTGTTTTAAAGGAAAAGGGTATGAATGTGACAGGAATTGATCCTGCCATAAAAATGTTGGACATTGCCATGCGCAAACCAGAAAATAAAGACATAAAATTTCTTCAAGGAAACGCACTTGAAGGGTTGTCATTTGAAGATAAAAGATTCGATCTTGCGATATCATCCTATGTGGCACATGGCTTAGAAGCAGAGGATAGAAAACGGATGTATGCTGAGATGAGCAGAATTGCAAAGGAGTACGTAATTATTCATGATTATAATAATAAAAGATCATTTTTCACGTCAGTCATCGAATGGCTGGAGGGTGGGGACTATTTTCATTTTGTTAAACATGCAGAGACTGAGATGAAAGATTGTCTGACGGAAATGAGGACTTGTTTTTCAGAGGTATGGGTTATTCAAGTAGATGTTAGGGCTAATTGGTATATTTGCAAACCAGTTGAATTAACTGAGAACCTCAACATCTCTGCCCCATAAGTTACTACCGAACTTAGGAGGACAAAAAATGAGTAAAATAGATATGAAAAACTTAGGCCTTAGCCAAAGATTTTTGGCGGAGTCTACCTTATATGAAGGGTTGTATATTGGTCGGATGGTTTCTCAGTTTAAGAGCCGATACAAGGTTGTTACCGAGAATGGTCAGATAACAGCAGAAGTTTCTGGGAGGTTGCATTTAGATGTGAAGATTTTGTCAGATTATCCAGCGGTAGGAGATTTTGTTATGCTTGACCGAAATGAGGATAGTAGTGGGAATGCAATTATTCACAAGGTGTTGACAAGAAAAAGTGCTTTTATTAGAAAGGCCTCAGGGACGTCCAATGATGAACAAATTATAGCTGCAAACATTGATACGGTTTTTATTTGCATGTCTCTTAATAATGATTTTAATCTTCGTAGGGTGGAACGCTATCTTGGCATTGTCTGGGATAGTGGTGCCTTTCCAGTGATCGTACTTACTAAAGCTGATTTATGCAATGATCTCGAACAAAAATTAGCAGAGCTCGAGACGGTTGCTTGTGGAGTTGATGTCCTTACTACTTCAAGTATGAATGACGAGGGATATTTATGTGTCAAAAACTATCTTGGTTATGGTAAAACTATTGCTTTTATAGGCTCATCTGGCGTCGGGAAATCAACACTAATTAACAAGTTAATCGGCGAAAATGCTCTTGCAACAAAAGAAACAAGAAATGATGATAAGGGTAGGCATACAACTACCAAGCGAGAGATTATTGTCCTTCCTGGCAGTGGCGTTGTTATTGACACTCCGGGCATGAGAGAATTAGGTATTGAAAGCGCCAATTTATCAAAAACCTTTGCTGACATCAACGAACTATCGACAAAATGTAAATTTAGTGATTGCACGCATTCAACTGAGCCAAACTGTGCAGTGCAAAAAGCGATAAGCGATGGTTTGCTTACTAAGGATAGGCTTGCAAACTATTTTAAACTGAAAAAAGAAGCTAAATATGAGAGTTTAAATTCTAAGCAGATTGAAACTGAAAAGCTCAACGCCATGTACAAAGAAGTTGGCGGCATCAAGAATGCACGGAAGCTTATTAAAGAGAAGAATAAGAAGAGGTGGGAGTAATGCCAAATAAAGTAGGGAAATTTATTTATTGGTCACCAAGAATCTTGTCTATTCTGTTTATCTTGTTTCTTGCAATGTTTTCTTTGGATGTGATTGAACCAGGGCGAAGCATGGATGAAATTTTGATTGGTTTGATAATGCATAACATTCCGGTATTTATTCTGACAAGTCTTCTTGTCATTGCCTGGAGGCATGAAATGGTTGGTGCGGTAACCTTCATCACTGCCGGGATGCTTTATATGGGGCTGACTATTTTTAGAGTGATTCGCTCAGATATTCTGTGGCACATAGTGATTTCGTGGAACCTAATCATTGCGGGACCAGCATTTCTTGTTGGGACATTGTTTTTTCTAAACTGGAAGCGTAAAAGGCAGTAACCAATTGGATCTACGGCATTCGTTTATTTTTATTGAGTGATAGCCTTTTTCTAGTGAGTACTCATATACTAGTCGTTTATGACCAGTTGGTCTTCATTATTGAAGAAAGTTTGATAGCCTAGCTGTACAAAAAATATGACAGTGAGGGCAACACTGCCAAGGATACCAAGCATAATTGCTATCTGATATTCAATGGCAGTAACAGGGGATATTCCGGATAAAATTTGCCCAGTCATCATCCCAGGTAAAAACACGATACCCATCCCTACCATGGAGTTAATTGTGGGGAGGATTGCGGAATCAAAAGCATTATCCACAATCTGTTTGGCAGCCATCTTAGGAGTTGAACCAAGCATCAACGCTGACTCGACAAGGTGCTTCTCAGAATGCATGCCATCTACAAGTCTTGTTACCCCAAGTGAAATACCTGTCATGGAATTACCTATAAGCATTCCTGCAATCGGAATAAAGTATCTAGGATCGTACCAGGGAGATAGATTAATTACGACAAGCAAAAAGTATACAAGGCTTGACAAAGTGCCAATTATCATGGAGATAGCAATTATCTTTTTTAAGGCTTTCGAAAGCTTTGTCTTTGTTCTCTTGTAAATATTATGGATAGCAAATCCCTCCATGACGACGATTACAATAATTGTATTTATAGGATGGATATGATTAAATAAATAAACAAGTATATAGCCTACTAATACAAGTTGAACGGTCATTCTTATGGAAGAAACAAGTATTTCTTTTTCCCTAGAGATTCCTCTTGTCCGGACAATAAGCAACAAAATAACAACAAAAATGTATGCTGCTGCCATCTGCCATAATTGAAGTTCGATTACGCCATCCATAGTTTATACTCCCTTTTCATTGATTATCTTACCTTCTTTTATCTCAACAACTTCATCAGAGAATTGACTGGCTACTTTTTTAGAATGGGTGACCATAATAAGGGTTTTATTATTTTCCTTCGTATAATTTACCAGTGCCTTAATAATCATAAATTCAGTCTCTTCATCGAGGGCGGAGGAAGGTTCGTCAAGTAGCAGTACTTCTGGCTTCATAAGAATTACTCTACCAAGAGCCACTCTTTGTTTTTCCCCACCAGACAACTCTTCAGCATCTTGATTTAACGCTTTGTTTAGCTTGACTAATTGTAATACTTCATACAGTTGCTTATCAGAGGCAAGTGGTCGTTCAGAAAACTTCAATCCTATTAGTAAATTATCCTTAATGCTCCCGCTAAAAATAGCAGGGGCTTGTGGAAGCATAACGATATTTCTCCTTAACTCTACTGAGTTTATGTCACGAAGGGGCTGATTGTTGTAAAGAATCTCTCCATTATCATAACTAATTAACTTGTTTAAAAGGCGGAGTAGTGTCGTTTTTCCACTGCCACTTTGACCTATTAAGCAAGTTACCTTTTGTTTTTTTATCGTTAGGTTTTTAATATTCAAAATGTGTTTATATTGTACATCTTTAAATAAAAACATACGAAATTCTCCCTTCTAGCTCAGTCTTTGATTTCTTTAAACAATTCATAAGCTTTCCTGCGGGCTTCTTCTAAGACTTCATTCCCTAATGTGGTTATTTGATAGTATTTTCTTATCTTACCGGCTATGGTTTTTTCCTCTTTTTTTAATAGTCCTTTAGATTCCATGCTGTGTAGTAACGGATATAAGGTTCCGGGACTCATATCATATCCATGCTCTTTAAGTTCTTCTATCATCCATGCACCATAGAAGGGGTTCTTTTTTGCATGGTGAAGGATATGAATTTGTATGAAACCCAAGAAAAATTTTCTTAAGATTTGGCCTTGCATTTTAGTCACCTCTACGATACAACCTTGACTATAGATTTCGATGTCGACATACGATATCAAAGGTTGATATTATTATACCATAAAAGTCAATTTGTAACAAGAAATTTGACTCTAGTACTGAATATCCAAGTTTTAGAGCGGAGTTACAGAAAAACCTTGAAAAGATCAAGGTATATTTCTCTTTAAAGTTCACGTGATTGATCTTGATGAAGCCGATGCGGCTCAGATTTCGCCATGTCTTTTTGGCGTTTTCTGTATGATTTTGGATGAGAAAATAATCAGTCATCTTTAGAAAGTATTGTTTATTAGGGATAGATATGTTTGGATATGGTTTGCAGCAAGAGTCTCTGTTCAATCCAACACTTTATGGAAAATCAAATCATCAACATACTCACCGGTTGACATATCTTTATGATGCTTTAGTACAGTACCTGCATGGATGAAATCCAGTTTCTTTACGGCGTTTACGGAAGCAAGGTTGTTGCTGTATACGTATATCCTGGCAATCATGACGCCTTCGGCTTTCATCTCTTTCAAAGCGAATTCCGTCAGCTTTGCTACAAGGCCACCACCTCGGGCATGAGGGTGGGTGGCTGCGGATAGAAAGACCGCATGTCTTTTTTCATCAGTCATCTCTCTTCGCCCTTTGATAAGACAAAGCACTTTATGAGGATCTTCTTCCAATACAGCCACATACGTCAGTTCGGAGGGGTTGCCCACAAGAGCCAGAATTTCCTCTTTTTCCGTGATTTCCGAAAAAGACATGTCTATCTTTTCTGCTTTAATTCCTTGAAATAAAGCCCAGACGCTTTCTATATCGTTTTCCTGTATTTTTCTGAAATTATAACACATCATATCACCTCGCTATTTGCTTCTCTAATTATAAAATATGAATGTGAGCTTGTATAGCACAAAATATCCGGACAAAACATAAAATAATAAGCGTCTGTGTGGTACAATTAGGAAGAGTATCCTGGCACGGTTTGTGGATTGATTTAAAGAACAGGCGTTTGGGGGGTACTGTGAGCTTTCCGCTGAATAATGAGGTTAAGCAAATGATAGCAGAATCAAAACAAATAGGTGAGAAATTGAAACATTTTCCAGTTATTTTTGAATTGCATTTGGATGATAATGGGGAGTGGACTTAGAATAAAAGGTGATTCCGATCAACGAAATCTTGAAAGGTTAAAGAGAGAGGGTATTTGTTATGATGGGTCTGTAATAAGCATAATTCCTACGCATTGGGTTAGGATTGGGAGCTATATAACAGCGCAAGTTGAATGTTCCTTCAAAACGGAAAAGGGTGATTGTTTAGTTAAGAGCGGATATCATCTTTTATCGCCTTTGGATAGAATAGATGATTTATACGCAAAAATATATTTTAATCACAACAACTCCAATAATTACGTTGTTGAGCTTTTAAAAGGACATAACAGGGTTTTATTTTAATAATACAACAATACAACAGGAGGTTTACATATGTATTCACCTTTTACACTGAACATTAGTCCCATGGAGCGGTTGCTCCTCATCAATTTTGAAAAAGATCCGGACGAAATTTACATCGGCTTTGAGCCACAGTGGTTTGATGATGCTTCCTATGGAACAGGCTTAAGAATTATAGCCTGGCGCAAGGACGGCTATATCGATGTGTACCAGCAACCTGATTTGACAATAGAGGAAAGACTAGACGTGGCAGCAAAGGGATTGGCTGATACGATTATAATTCCCTTGGCCAATGCACGATTTAATGTCACCAAAAGCGGTATTGATGTGGCTTTCGCTTTTGAGGATAAACTTGGTCGCAAAGTGGAAGTTGAGATCGTGGAAAAAAGCCATAAACCACGCAGACCGTTTTCCCTATTGGCGCCTGTGGGAAGTTCCTCGTCTAATCCCTCATATTTGCCGATCTATCTGATGTTTAAGTTTGATTTTGTTCGCAGGACCAACACAGATGTCACCATCAGCATTAACAGTCGAAACCACAAAGCAGATACTTTCCCATTTCCACTGAATGGCTCTCGTGTGTACTACATGCGCTACAGTGATGATACATTTTTGGTAGATTGGTGTCCAGCACAGTCATCACACGCTCTTGAGTTATTGTCAGGAGTAGGAAACAAGCTTTACGGTCCGAATGACACTTTTTATGAGCTTATAGAGCATCAGAGCTGCCTAGCCTTTGCCCGCATTAGTACAAGCCGTAAAAGCCATAGTTTTACAGCAGAGTTTGACCCACCCTTCCCGGAATTAACCCACATTGCGGATCACATGTCCTTTAGTGGTGAGTTTGTCCTTGGTTCGGATGAGTCATCAGGAGTAGTGAGAGGTGTTTATAAGGTTAATCGCAATGGAGAAGAGGTTGAAGTAACCCTAAACCCTAGTGGTGGATGGGAGCCACGCCCAGAGACTCATTTTCTAAGGTTCTTGTTTAGCTTCACCAAGATCTTCCGCCAGTGGCCAAAAACCTACCTGTGGACAGCTAAAATCAATCTCAGTGAAAACGGTCCGCCTATTATGGAGTCTGGATGGGCGAGGATTTAATCTATAAATACATAATTGTTCAAGTGGTATTTTTTATAGTAGGCTATAACACCATGCCAGAATAGAAAAAGGTAAATAGAAACATATTTCACAATTTCCACTTGAATGGTGGCGGACACCTAGGGTTGGCAGCTATTTCAGGCAAGAGGACTATTTGTGTTGAGTGAATGAATAAGAAAACTGAAGGAGAATAACATGTTAGAAACAGTTGAAGAAAAATTAGCGAAATCATTGACTGCGGAATCAACAGATCTCATTCCATACCTACCCTATCTATTGCAGGATTTGTGGGAGCTAGGATCATCCCCAGAAGATATGGCAACACTTATCACCAAACATATCAACGTATCTGAGGATACAAAGATTTTGGATTTGGTATGCGGCAAGGGTGCGGTGGGTATTTATCTGGCCAAGAAATTTGGTTGCAGAGTGAAGGGCATTGATTTGATACCTGATTTTATTAAAGAAGCCAAACAGAAGGCCATTGAGCATCAAGTGGAGAATCTATGTGATTTTGAAATCGGAGATATCAATCACTCAGTTGAGATTGAAAGAGATTATGACATCGTTGTTTTGGGTGCTGTTGGGCAGGTTCTCGGAAATCAGGAAGAAACATTTATAAAGCTATCCCAGACCATCAAGAAAGACGGGTACATTTTATTAGATGACGGCTACGCGAGATCTGAATCCAATAAAGCTTATCTGACAAAAAGACAGTGGCTGGAGATTATTGCGAAATCAGGATTCAAGCAAATAGAAGATTTGCCGATTGAGGAATCAGATTTGTCAAATGTCATCGAAGAGCAGGTGGCATGCTTGACGAAAAGAACCAATGAATTGAAAGAAAGATATCCAGAAGACACCCAGCTATTTGAACAGTATTTGAAAAGCCAGCTGGCTGAATGCGACGAGTTGGAGAATGATATAATAGGTGTGACGATGCTCTTAAGAAGGCATTACTGTCAAAGAGATCGATGATTATGCACCCAATTAAAAAATGATGTTTTGATAAAACGATAAAATGTATAGAAAAGTAGATTAGCAAAGCGAGGAAATTAGGATGTTTAGAAAAATGAGAAGAATCAAGCAATTATTGCCAATGGAGGAAACCATAGCTGTGATGGAAAGATGCACAAGTGGTACATTGGCATGTCTGGGGGATGATGATTACCCTTATTCAGTGCCTCTTAACTATGTCTATCACAATGGTAAAATATATTTTCATACAGCCAAAGATGGACATAAGATTGATGCTATTACTAAGCATATAAAAGTATCTTTTTCGGTAATAGATGAAGATACGATAATAAGTAAAGAATACACAAGCTACTTCAGAAGCGTTATTGCTTTTGGGAAAGCTAGGATAACAGAAGAGAACGAATGGTTGGAAGCATTGAAGGCTTTGGTTGAAAAGTATTCAAGCGATCAGCCTGAAGAAGCCAAACATAATGAAATCATTGGTTGTAGACAAACACATATTATTGCAATAGACGTTGACCATATAACGGGTAAAGAAGCCATCGAGTATGTAAAAGCAAAAGAAGAATAAAAGTCGCAAAATTGACTGTTGTCTAAACAAACAGGGTTATGTACTACTTAGTACAAATGGCATCGTACTTTGTGACCCGGCACTGCCTCGATAAGATCAGGAAGTTCTGTTTTACACCTTTCCATTACGTTGGGACAACGGGTTGAGAATCGACAACCGGTAGGAAAGTCTGTGGGATAAGGAACGCAACCTTCAATAATCTCCAGCAGTTCTCTTTTCTTCTCATCTATTCTTGGGATACATTTAATTAATCCTTTTGTATAAGGATTTTTGGGAGATCTGAAAAGCTCTTTTACAGGTGCCTCTTCCATGATTTTGCCACAGTACATGACGGACACACGGTCTGCCATTTCGGCTACAACCCCTAAATCATGAGTAATTAATAAAATACCGGTGTTCTTTTCCTTTCCCATTTTCTTTATCAAATCCAATATTTCTGCTTGAATAGTCACATCCAATGCTGTTGTAGGTTCATCTGCAATCAACAGCCTAGGGTTGCTGATCATTGCCATCGCGATCATAATTCTTTGTCGCATCCCTCCACTAAATTTCTCTGGGAACTCACCACTCCTTTTTTCTGCATCAGGAATACCTACACGTCTTATCATTTCCACTGCTTCACGCTTTGCTTGTTTTTTGCCCATTTTTTTATGAATTTCTAAAACTTCTGCTACTTGATCGCCCACTTTTATCAACGGATGTAGTGAAGTAAGAGGATCCTGATAAATCATTGAAATTTCGTTTCCTCGTATCGCTTGCCATTCTCTTTCCTTTTTTGCCAACAGATTATCCATAACTCCGTTTCTATGAAAGGCAATCTGTCCTTCTAATATTTTCCCAGGAGGATCGATCAGTCCCATAATCGACAAAGAAGTAACACTTTTTCCGCTACCCGATTCTCCGATGAGGGCGAAAACTTCTCCTTGATTAATGGAGAGGTCTACACCATCTACAGCGGGAATTTCTTCGCCACCTACATAGTAATAGGTCTTTAAGTTTTTCACCTCAAGCAATTTCATAGCTCCCCCTATCTTTCTTCGATTTTCGGTAATATCCATGCATTAAGACCTCTTAAACTTAGAAAGAGGATGTAGTAAAATAAAGCCAAGCCCATAATAAAAACCGTTAAAGAAGCTCTTGCTTGCTCTGGGGCGAAATGATCAGAGATAAAAAAGAAAATCAAATGAAAGCCTACCCCTCGATAGAAGAACAAACGCTCAATAATTAATAAACTTGAAAACATCATCGCCATGATCGTTGGCGCTGATGACAAAATCTCAAAAATAATGTTTTTCATCATGTGATTTTTCAGAACTTGAAAGAAAGAACACCCTTTTCCTCTTGCCGTGACGATGTATTGCTTTGTATATAAGGTTTCAATTGTTGAGGCAGTAATCCTTGATATATAAGCTGCAGGTAAGATGCTTATGGATATAATTGGATAAATCGTGTTCACCCAACTTTCATCTCCTATGAAATGAATTGGACCCAACCCTAAAAATGTCATGTCGTTATAATAAAGATAAATAGCGCCGAATTGTATTAACCCTACAGTCAGAACATCGGGAATGGATAAGGGGATATAAGATTGAAGCAGTTTGAAAGTCTCTTGTTGTCCTTTTTTTCGACTATCTAAAACTCCTTTAGGTATCCCTAAAGCCAAAGCAAGTAGAGTACCGCCCAAAAGAACTTTTAGACTTAGTACAAAAGCTGTTCGAAAAATGATTCCGATCGATTCACTTGCAATTTTGACACTAAAAATTTCCCCGGAAATAAATCCTTTAATATTATCGAGTATGCTTATTTTAACCTCATCTAGTGTCATAGACCAGTGATATTGTCCGTACTCATAGTAGACATTAAAGTTTGTTGGGACTCCGGTTGCGATAAGAACAATAAGAAGGATCATTCCCAGGACCAATAACTGAAATACGATTTTTTTTCCGAGTTTCAATACAAGTTCGGCATTCATGATGACCTCCTTCACCTTACTTCACCTTTATAATACGGATTCAATGAGACAGTATCAATGATCACTTGTCCGATCTCTCTCATACTATTCAAGTTAACGGAGTGTAGTTCATCTTCTTTACGATTCATAAATGGATAGTAGAGCCCTCCAAAGCGCATTGTAAACTCAGAATTTATACTTAAACTATATAAAGAGTAATTTGTTAGTCTTCTATTGTCGTAGAACATACGATAATCAATGTTTAAATCACTTAAGCGTTTTAGAACTTCATCTCTGGCAAAATAACTCTCGCGACCAGGGCCTTTACCATTAACAAAATTCACATCCATTTTATTTAAATGATCATTCCCCGCATAGCCTACTTCAATATAGGTATAAGGAAATTCAGCTTGCTCAAATCTTCCTCTCATACGGTTGTACTGAAAGGAGCCTCTTATTCTGAAAGGGTATGGACTATGTTCGCCATCCCAAAAAATAAACAATATGCTTTTCTCTAGTGGTTCTTCCAACTGTGAGAGGACTCTTGCTATCTCTAAGTTAGTGGAAGCAGCCGTAGCTGATATAGCTGGATTGATACCTGCCCTGGCTCCTGTGAAAATGCCATCATAGGGAGCCCCTATAATAACAATGTCTCTAGGACCTTCGTTTTCCCAGTTTTTACCGGGCAAGAATCCCATGATATTTCTACCTGGATAATCTGGTGTAACAGGCGGATTAAAATGTAGAGATATTTTAATATCCCCATCATCCAACCATTCTCTAAGCGTCTCAAAAGGGATCAAATGGGTGTGTGTATGACTATAGGTATTCATGATTTGATCATCAAACTCTTCCGTATGAATGATTCCTAAGCTATAAGGAAGCCCTTGTAGAGCATTTTGGGTGCGAAAACCAAACTCTATGGGTCCGTGCCCACCAATATTTTGCCCACTGACAAAAAAGTAGTGATGTAACTGTTCTCTACTAGTTATTTCAATAAGGGGGATCGGTTCCTCGTTTGGTTTCAGACCAATTTCCACATGATCCTTATCATAGGTTATGGTTCTACCTTCAAAAAGATAACCATCTTTTGGATAGGTCCCTTCATACAATTCTGTTGAAATAGCTTTGCTAACATGAGGCAGAAAGAAGTCTTCATAAATATAAAATATTTGCGCCACTCCATTCTTTTCTACCACTAAAGTGGCGTTTTCTACTAGCAAACGTTCCAAATATCCGTGTGCTCCTGGATCCATGGTTGGGAATTCTTGGTAATAATGATCTTTCCACGGTTCTAACCCATAACTCTTAAGTGTTTCTAAAATATAGTCTCCGCTTTTTCGTCCTCCTTCAAAACCGATTACTCTTCCTTCTAAAGATTCATCTGTAAAAAATTTCAAGTGTTTATAAGCTTCTTCGGTGTTGAAATCTGACAAACTTGCTTCAGGAGGATAGAAATAAAATAGTAAAGCAGCTATTAGGATAAAGCTCTTTATCGCAACAGACCTCCAATACGATGTAATGTTTTTCCATTGATGAAAATATATTTTGGGCGAGAAAAAGAAAAAACCTCTTCGAATGAGACTGACTATTCGAGAATTTCTCTTCTGAAATTCAATCCTTAATCCTTCTCCTGTAAGATTGAATCCCGTTATGGCGATAAAAAAAGTAAGTGCAGGATAAAGAATTAACCACATTCGATCGTGGTAAGAACGAATAATAATGGGCGCACGAGCTAACATACTTCCCCACTCAGGCTCGAATGCCATTTCAAAACCTGCGGAAAATGAAAGGGTCAATGGTTCGCGCCTAGGCCCAACAAACACGGTTAGAACCGCTAGTTGTGCCAAAAGAAACAAAACCAGGCCTATTTCCATAAAAGCAAAACTTACTACATGGGGTATCAAGTGCGGCATGAGATTTTGAATCCCAATCTGCAAATAACTTTTTCCTGCAGTGATTTCTCCCTCAATAAAATCCTCATTCATGATCTGTGATGTTTGTCCTTCAATTAACGCAGCAACCTTAGACCAGCCTAAGAAAGTTAACACTGCTGCAAATGCCAAAGTGGATTGTTGTATTTCTAAGTTTCTGAAGTAGGCTAAATTTAAAACGATAAATCCAATAAGTAATTTAGGGATCGCTGTAAAGATAGTATTAAACAGATTAATCACTAGGGATGCTGTTTTAAGTCCCATCCCCGCCATCATACCCATAGGCATGGCTATGATCATGCGTGCAAAAACAACATAAAAAGCAACTCTTAAAGTATTTCTTGTGCCATAGACCAATCTACTGTATAAATCTCTTCCAGCTTCATCACTACCAAAAATGTTTTCTTTGTTCGGCGGGAAAGGCCTGATTGCATATTTTCCTATCAATTCGCCGTCTTGCACAACTTCGATATATTTTGCTGCTTCCTCTACATTTGGATCTTGATCCGTGAAAAAATGGGGGAAGAAAAAAGCGGCCATCACAAATAAAAGAGTGACGCCTCCGACAAGCAAGGGATAATTGATTCTTTTAATAAGAGGAAACATTGGAGTTCTCCCCTTTCACTAAATGACAAGCCACTTGATCATGTTTGTCGCCTATGAGCTCAGGCGTTATTTTTTCACAGATATCAATTTTTACAGGACATCTGCTGTTGAAAACGCACCCAATAGGGAGGTTTAGTCCACTTGGTATTTCTTTTTTTAGGGGTATCCTGTTGTGGTCTATATCTGGATCGGGAACGGGCGAGGCAGACATCAAAGCTTTTGTATACGGGTGCTTAGGGTTTTTGAAAATCATCTCCGAACACCCTTTTTCAACAATTTTACCAAGATAAATAACGGCCACATCATCACTCATATGTCTAATTACATTCAATCCATGCGCAATGAACAAATAAGATAAATCAAGCTCTCGCTGTAACGTTTTAAGTAGATTTATGATTTGCGACTGTACTGAAACATCTAGCGCTGAAACCGGCTCATCGCACACGACAAACTTAGGCTTTGTAGATAGTGCTCGAGCAATACCTATTCTTTGCCTTTGTCCTCCTGAAAACTCATGAGGAAATTTCTTTCGATCTTTATTTGACAAGCCTACCATATGCAACAAGCGTTCTACTTCTTTACTATATTTTAATGGAGAAACAATTTTGTGAAGATGTAAGGGTTGGGTAAGAATGTCATCAATGGTCATTTTATAGTCCAATGCGGCATATGGGTTTTGGAAAACCATCTGAATGTCCTTGCGAATTTTTCTGAATTCTCGATTATTAATAGTGCTTATATCTGTACCCTCTAAATAGACTTTTCCTTCCGTTGGTTCTAGCAATCTTAACAAAAGTCTCCCTGTTGTTGACTTTCCGCTGCCTGATTCACCAACAAGTCCTAAGGTCTTTCCTTTATCAATAGAAAAGTCAACCCCATTAACTGCGTGAATAACGCCTTTATTGACCTTAAGGATTTTGCTTTTTAAATTGAATCTTTTATGGAGATTTTCAACACGAACGATTTCCATTCAATACCACTCTTGTACAGATGATTTTTTTGATTCAAAAAAGAGCTCAAATGCAAATAAAATGGACATAAACTCACCATTCGCATTTGAATGTCGAGGCATTGTAGCGATTACTTCTACATTTTAACATTGTGTGCATTTCTCATCAACATAAAGTCACAAATACTCTAAATGCGCTCAGGTTAGAAAGGGTGTGATAAGTCTCGTGTAAAAGCGACATTATGACTCTGTCGTTTTGCGGATGCTGTGAAGATTTAACAGCAAAATGTGAGGCGAGTTTTTATATCTAGAAATCTCTGATATAATGTATGAAACTAAGGCT
>CAZIKK010000029.1:0-6489 GCA_964539975.1 uncultured Clostridia bacterium | reverse complement strand
TCGGAACAAACCACAGTGCGCAGCCGTCTTAATTATAAGTCGTATAGAAGGGAGAAAGTGGGATGAAAAAATCAATAATTGCTGGGATTGCCCTCATCTTGGTTTTTGCTTTAATTGGATGCAATGTATTGACCGAAGAAAAGGCAACACATGAGTATGATAAGGAGAAGGTTAGTTCTCTATTTATCGAAGGAAACAGTGAATTTGCTTGGAACATACTGAAAGAACTGAATAAAGAAGATGAAGAGGGCAATGTATTCATCTCTCCCATCAGCATTTCCACGGCTTTGTCCATGACTTATCAAGGAGCTCTTGGCGATACAAGGGAAGAGATGGGAAGAGTTTTGGGTTATGGGAAAATAGATGACGAATCTTTAAGAGAAAGCTACAAAGAGTTTTTAAAATACCTCATGGCTATGGATAAGGATATTGAGCTGAATATCGCCAATTCAATTTGGTATCGCGAGGGAGAACCTATCGAGGAAACATTTTTGAAGGTGAACCAAGAAGTGTTCAATGCTTTGGTTGAAGAGCTGGATTTTTCAAATGAAGGGACAGTTGACAAGATTAATGATTGGATCGAGGATGCGACTGATGGAAAGATTGAAGACATGCTGGAAGGACCCATCCCCGGTAATGTGATCATGTACCTCATTAATGCCATTTACTTTAAAGGAGATTGGACGGTGCCCTTTGAAGAAGAGCAGAGTTTTGAAACGATATTTGCTTCTGCCTCGGGAGAAGCAGAAGACATCATGATGATGAGACGCAAAGGAAGTGTGGCATATGGCGAAGGTGTGGATTACAAAAGTGTTCGATTGCCATATGGAGAAAGTGAAAACACGGCTATGTATGTGATCTTGCCAAAGGATGAAGAAGAAAATATCAATGAATTTCTCAGCAACATCGATCATGAAAAATGGAAAGACATTAAAGGCAATGTTTCCTTTAAAGACGATGTGGAACTTCAAATCCCGAGGTTCGAGATAGAGTACGGAATTAAATCCTTGAAGGAGGCACTCATTCGACTAGGCATGGAAGAAGCTTTTGAGATGCATGCTAATTTTGACGGAATCCGACCGGGAATTTTCATTGAGGACGTGCTTCACAAAGCGGTAATTGAGGTAAATGAACAGGGCAGTGAAGCAGCGGCAGCCACTGTTGTGATAATGACAGAGTCCGCAGCTATAGATTCGCCAATATTTATTGCTGATCGACCGTTTGTGTTTGTCATTGCCAATGATGAAGCGGATAGTATTTTGTTTATGGGAAAAGTACAAAGTTTTCAGTGAGAATGAGAGGGAGCACGTGAAAAAAGTAGAGATTAGCAGAAAGTATTTGCACTTATTTCAAGAGTACAAGCATAGTATCCCAGTAATTCACTCGACGCTAGAAGGACAGTATGAGGGAAAACTATTTGTTGATTCGGAAAAGGAAACCCAGGCAGCCATATTATTTACGAGATTTGCCTTTCATTTTGTGGCAGGAAACCCTGAAATTGAAAACATTGTGGATGTATTAGACGAAGTCATATTCCAACAATATTTACCAGAGTCAGGAGAAAATGAAGCGGTCGTATTCTGTCCTAATCAAAAGTGGGGTAACGTGTTAGACAAGGTGTTTGAAAGGCATCATGGGATAAAGGAAGATCGAAAGATATTTCGCTTGAACAAAGATAAATACAAAGAAGCACAAACGGATCGGATCAATTTACTTGGGGTTAGAAAGACGCTTCGGTATGAGCAAGAAAATGGAGCAAATAAAAAATATCCGGTATGCCGAATAATGGATGACGAAGAATGTATCAGTTGGTGTTCAGGATTCATGTTAGGGAATGGACATGCAGAGATTGATGTATTTACAAAAGAAGAGTATCGCGGGAAAGGATATGGCAAAGAAGTTTCAATATCTCTAATTAATGAATTGCTAAAACACAACATCGAACCGGACTGGTGTACGTGGCCGTATAGAGAAGAATCTGAAAAACTTGCACGATCCCTTGGATATGAGTTGGTGCAGGTAGCACCTGCTCATATTTGGGTTGAGGAGAAAGATAAAGAAAGACAGTAGAGGCTGTTTTCATTTTATTGGGAATGCAGTGATTGGGAAAATAACAGCAGCATGGTATGAGAACAAGCTTTACATTGTTTTGTTAACAGTATACTATGTTAATGTGATAATTTTTACAAGGCACATTTGTTTAGTATTTTGAATGGACCGATCTAATGCATAATTCGGAGTAGGCATTTTTACACCAAACAAAGAGAGTAGGTGGTATTAAGATGAAAAAATTGTTATATGCCGTCATCTTTTCAATGATGATGATGTTTTTCATTGGTTTTGTCCAACACGCGGAAGCGTCTGATGAACAAGCAAACGGTGTTGGCAAACTTGTCTATATCATACCCATCGAAAATGAAGTTGAAAAGGGACTAGAAGCATTTTTAAGAAGGGCGACAAAAGAAGCCAGTGAAGCAAATGCGGACCACATTATTTTCGAAATCAATACTCCGGGAGGTGCTGTGGAAGCAGCAGGCAATATTGGCCAGATTATGCAAGAGATCACGATTCCCACAACTGCATTCATACGATCGAGGGCATTGTCTGCAGGGTCTTATATTGCCTTGTTTGCAGACAATATTTACATGAGTCCTCAAGCAACTATGGGTGCCAGTGGAATTATTAATGTCGATGGGAGTGCAGCTGATGCAAAAGCGCAGTCTTATTGGCGAGAAGCTATGGGGAGTGCAGCTGAAGCTGGTGGGCGAGATAGAATTTATGCGGAAGCCATGGCTGATGCCAGCATTGATTTGCCAGAATTCAATGCTCCGGTTGGGGAATTTCTGACCCTCGGGCCGACAAAAGCACTTGAAGTTGGTTACTCTCAAGGAACGGTGAACCATCGCACCGAATTGTTGCAGGTATTAGGACTATCGGGAGCCACCATTGTGGAAATGGAGATCACCTTGGCAGAAACGATAGCCAGGTTTCTGACTAATTCTTTAGTAGTGTCTATTTTGCTAACATTAGCAGGACTTGGATTTGTTTTGGAACTCTATACACCAGGACTTGGTGTGGCAGGTGTCGTAGGCATTGCTTCGCTGATCTTGTTTTTCTATGGGCATGCGGTAGCAGGACTTGCGGGTCTGGAAGTGTTTGTATTGATCATAATAGGGATTGGACTTATCATTGCGGAGTTCTTTGTCCCGGGTGGAATTCTAGGAGGGATAGGTGTGTTGAGCATTATTGGTGCTTTGTTCTTTGCAACAGATAACATCTTTGCAATGGGAATGAGTGTATTGGTGGCATTGATCATTACCATTACCGTGGCCGTCATTTTATACAAAAGAGTAGGTCTAAAAAAAGGCGTTCTTCGCCATATCGTTTTATTTGACCAAGAAACACCTGACCGGGGTTATGTCTCTGTACAAGAGCGCAAACACTTGATTGGGTTGAAAGGAACAACTGTTACCCCGCTAAGACCTGCGGGTACGGGAGTGTTTGAAGGTAATAGGATTGATATTGTCTCAGTAGGTAATTTTATTCAAGCAAATCAAATGGTTGAAATTATCCAAGTGAGTGGCAGTCGAGTGGTCGTTAAAGAATTAAAAAATGAGGAGGAATAACCATGATAAGTATCGCAGATTTAATTCCATTGATTTTAGTAGGGGTTCTGATTTTTGCTGTAGTTGTATTATTTACTTTTATTCCTGTTGCACTGTGGATTAGTGCACTAGCTGCAGGTGTAAAGGTTAGTATTTTTACGTTGATAGGGATGCGCTTGCGACGTGTTGTCCCAAGCAAAGTAATAAACCCACTAATCAAAGCGCACAAAGCAGGCGTAGATGCGAGTAACAACCAGTTAGAGTCTCATTATTTAGCAGGGGGTAACGTAGACAGAGTGGTAAATGCATTGATTGCAGCCCAACGTGCTAATATAGAGCTTGGCTTTGAGCGTGCGGCAGCTATTGACCTGGCGGGTCGAGATGTGTTGCAAGCAGTTCAAATGAGTGTTAATCCAAAAGTAATTGAAACACCTTTTATAGCGGGTATTGCAATGGACGGGATTGAAGTGAAAGCAAAAGCAAGAATTACGGTGCGTGCCAATATTGAACGTCTTGTCGGTGGTGCTGGTGAGGAAACTGTAATTGCACGTGTTGGAGAAGGTGTAGTAAGTACCATCGGTAGCTCAAATTCACACAAACAAGTATTGGAGAATCCGGATTCAATTTCAAAGAATGTATTAAACCGAGGGTTGGATGCAGGAACCGCTTTTGAAATTCTTTCTATAGATATTGCAGACGTAGATATCGGTAAAAACATTGGTGCGATTCTTCAAACAGACCAAGCTCAAGCTGACAAGAGCATTGCTCAGGCGAAAGCTGAAGAACGTCGTGCCATGGCTGTTGCTGAAGAACAGGAAATGGTTGCTCGTGTTCAGGAAATGAGAGCAAAAGTAGTGGAAGCAGAAGCAATGGTACCTCTTGCTCTTGCAGAAGCATTGCGTAGCGGTAAAATGGGTGTGATGGATTATATGAATTATCGTAATATTGGTGCAGATACTCAGATGCGTGACTCCATTGGAGAAATGTCTAAAGATGATAAACACAATGAGTGATCATCAGTAATTCAAAGGTAAGAGAGGAGTGGAAAAATGGAAGGTCTTTTTGTTCCACTGTTAAGCGTTCTTGTCATTCTTGCTTCAAGTATTTTGAAAAGTCGTGCACAAAGAAGCAACAAGGGAACGGCACCACAAAAGAAACGAAGCATAACGGAGATGGGTCGCGAGCTGATCAAACAGATTGAGGAAGCAGCAGACCAGAATACTTCTTCCACCAAAAAACCACCACTTGCTGGCGCAAAGACTATGCCAAAAACCTCCCAATCTGATGGGAGAAGTCGTTTGCGAACAGACTCAAAAGTGGATGCGAAAAACAAGAGTAGTCAAACTCGTGGAAGAGTAAACGAAATTAAAATACCAGACGATCAAAAAACAGAATCCTTGCTTGAAAAAAGAAAGCCCTCAAGTGGATTAGCAATAAAAAGCCAGTTAAATAAGGCTGGGTTGAGACAAAGCATCGTGATGGCAGAAGTCTTAGGCCCGCCAAGGGCAAAAAAGCCACATGGCAGAATTAGATGATACAAAATCCCTTCGTACATGAACCAGTACGAAGGGATTTCTTGTTGTAATGTTGTAATGGGATAGAGGATAGATAAGGTGCAAGCATCAATGGGGACTGTTATGCTGCGTGATTCTTTTTAATTTTGACAGATGTATCTGTTACATTTTACTTTTCCCATCAGTATTTCACCCCTATATCTATTCTGCTAATCTTCGTCAGTCGGTTTGTGAGGTTTATGAAAAATTCCGAGAAAAATCATCCCTACCAGTCCTCCTGAGATATGCGGATAATGACCTATACTGTTTTATTTTTTTCCGATATTGATTTAATTTCTTCTACTGTTGCTAACTTGTCCATAACCTCCACATTGCCGTCGATGACAAGAGCAGGTGTTTTCATTACGCCATAAGACATAATATCAGATAAATCTTGAACTTTTTCAAATTGAGCTACCATACCCAGTAATTTAACCGCTTCTTTTGCATTTGACTCTAAATCTGAACATTTTTTGCAACCTGCACCTAAAATTTTAATTTCCATAAAAATTCTCCCTTTGACTTAATAGGGATTGTAAGGTGCGAATTGATGGTTACACTTACGGCAGAGATACTTTTGAAAACCAAATTTATCTTTACTGTAACGATAAAAAGGAATGATTATTACTAAATTTTACACCACATAGAAGCTTCCACAAGCAAAAAATGGGGGGATAGGAAATGAGTATTTACCCCGGTTCCGACCATAGAATGAATGGTTGGTAAGATTGCCGAGTCAAAAGCATTATCTACAATTTGATTAGCCGCCATTTTAGGTGTGGCTCCAAGCATTAAAGCGCCTTCAACTAAATATTTATGTGATTGCATACCATCAACTAAACGAGTAACGCCTAAAGAAATACCTGTCATAGAATTACCTATAAGCATTCCAACAATAGGAATGAAATGCTGTGGATTATACCAGGGAGAAATATGAACTACTACGAACAAAAAATAAAAAAGACAAGATACTGTGCTTGCAATCATGGAGAATGCAATGATTTTTTTAGGTTTGTTGAAATTTTAGTTTTAGTTCTCTTTATGATGTTAAAAATAGCAAAGACTTCCATTGCGATCAAAATAAGAACGGTATATAGAGGCGATGGAGAGTCAAAAATATACACAAGTATATACCCCGAAAGTATTAACTGAAGGGTCATCCTGACAGAAGATATGAATATTTCTATTTCTCTGAGGATTCCTTTTAATTTAACAATAATCATTATTCGAGAGCCTTGGATTTATACTTTTGAATTAAAAACTGAGGAAATATTCTATAACAAAGCTTGAATATGGCATGGTTCTGTCAAGTTACATTTGTTATAATCAAC
>CAZIKK010000028.1:4693-23235 GCA_964539975.1 uncultured Clostridia bacterium | reverse complement strand
TGGTAAAAATTCTGATGTTTTTTATTCTCAACAAAATCTCCCAAAGTTTTTGTGCCTTGTCCTTGACAGTATTTAATCGTGCTTCTAATAACCGTCTCGATTCCTTTATCACTCATGGCTTTTCTCATCACCTCTTTGTTAAATCGGATCAAGTCTGGTTTAATTGCCAACATCTGCAAGTTATTGAAATGACTAACCCCAAAATTGGCCAAAGCAATTTTCCATCCCACCTTATGGCTTTGTTCTCTAATTTTCAACATTTCTTTAGGTTCAATAGTGACCGGCAACCAGATTTCTAAAACCACTTGGATGCCTTCAAACGTATTCTCAATTAAACTCAATACGGCTTCCTCTGTGATCGGATACGGTCCGTGAGTAATCACCAATTGCTTACCCTGAATGTTTTCTCTTAATTGAGAGTTCATTTGTAGTTTCTGGATGCTTGCTTTGTCTAGCTCCCGATATAATCCTGTCTCATAAGCAAATGACAACAAGTCGCTTGTATCTTGAAATAGATGGGATGTCGTTCTCAGTTGAACACTGTATCCAGCTATCTCGCCCGTCTTTGCTTCCACAAAGGGTTGGTATACATGATGGATGTCTTTAGTTGAAATAATCTCTTTAAGTTCCTGTAGCCGATCCTCTTGATTGGTATGTTGTTGGTACTCCTTTTTTGAAAACCTAGTGAAACGTCCTTTACCGCTTTTTTTTGCTTGGTACATGGCAAAATCCGCATATTCAATTAATTGGTTGATGTTTCGAGTATCCTCTCCAAAAACAGCCATGCCACAACTAATAGAAATCGGTATGGCCACATCGTTAATCACAATTGGATCTTTTAGCGCCTTTTCTTTCAATTCTTCCCAAATACCTTCCAGTATCTCTTCTGTGATTTCATTAAACCCATGGCTATATAAAGCAAATTCATCTCCTGCAATTCTTATCTTAAGATCTTCAGTCGATCCTACAGTCATCAGTCTTTTTGCAAATGCCACCAAGAATTGATCTCCCGCTGCGTGACCAAATGTATCATTCACTGTTTTGAAACCATCCATATCAATAAATACAAAAACACCCTTTTTATCGCTTGCTTGATGAATCGTTCTTTCAACTTCTCTCCAGTATTGGTATTTACTGATCAGGCCAGTCAAAGCATCTTTGACCAATCTCCCTTCCAACGCCTCATTCATCTGATTGAGTTTTCGATTGGATTTTTCCAACGAACGCCTGGTATTGATCAGCTCATTGTTCAAATGTTGTATCTCCTCATAAATCTCACTTTCCGGCTTTTCCTCTCGTCTAATCTGTTTCCTAAATTCTTCTCTCATTAAATTGACGTATTCATTGTACATCACTAGACACTCATCATGTCCTCGAATAGACAATGCGGTATGATCAAGCATCAAAAGTGAAACCCGTTGGCCCAATGATAAAACGTATAAAGAAACCACCACACTGTCTCCGTCTAGATTCAGCTGGGTTGTAATGGTTTCCGACCCTTCTGTCACACGGCACCATCGGATTTTTTCTTCTATTTTCTGTCGACTCTCAATGGGAAACCATTCCAATATATCTTGTCCCTCTTCAAGTTCGAGACCCGATTCATTCATACTAATTTTCTCAATACGACAAGAGTCTCCTACCGCAACCAACACCTTCACCATATCTCCTCCTACTCATTGTCAAGCCACCATTTTTTGAGTTCCTCAAATGTGTTAGCCATCACATCCACCTGCCATTTTTCTCTTAAAGTCTTATCCATTTCCACAGCTGTTCCACCCACCGCAATTTTCACATGTTGAAACCGTTCGTCCGTTTTGATGGCTTGGATGGTGGCCTTACATTCATTGAGATGATTCGGCATGGTGACTGACAAAGCTATCAAATCCGGCTTGTATTCCTCTAATGAGTTGATCAAGCTTTCCTGGGGCACAGCTGCGCCTAAGTATATGGTATCCCATCCATTGATTTCAAATAAATCACACAACATTCTAATGCCCATTTCATGCAGCTCATTTCCCACAGACATGCCCACCATAGTCTTCCCTGTCTTTTGAGTAGCAAAAATCTTTGAATAAAGTTGAGACATCACTCCCTGGGTCACCGCAGTCGCATAATGTTCCTTGTCAATGCCAATTTGATTCTGATGCCACAGACGGCCTATTTCATGCATCACCGGACTAAACAATTCAAGATAAATGCCCTCTAGTGTAACGCCTGCATCCAAAGCACCTTTCACCCATTGCCAAGCCTTCTTTCTGTCTCGATTCAAAAGCGCCTCTAGATATTTCCTGCTGTAATTTTCAAGCCTTATCCCATCCAAATAACTAAAAGAAGTTAGTTCAAACGTTTCTATACATTTTTCTACTTCGTGTTCAAATGGTGCCAACACAGACTCAAAAGACGGCTCACTCTCTTTGACTGCATTTATCATAATCCGGTAGTGCACCTTCATAAATCCTTTGATCCTCTCAAGACTAAAATCATCCATTCTGTAAGCCAACAAGCCTATCAGCCAACGGACATGCCCTATGAGTATATTGGATGACTGATGCGTTGCAGCCGCTATCAAATTGTCAAAGTTATAATGAATGTCCTTAATCATCAGACGCTTTCTTCGATCGTCCAAATCCTGATTTAGTCTTGGATCTTCCTCCATTTGCCTCTCATAGATTTTCTGCACCAAATCCATTGTTTTTCGACTGTTGTCCAAAGATAGTAAACTCATCTTTCGCTCCTTAATTTGACTTGTTACAATCTTGAAATCATTCTATTCTTTTTGTGAATCATCGTTTATAATAGAACTATCTTTATTCGCTCAAGGAGGTCACCTCGTGATTGCATCAAGAAAAAAAATCCTGATTGTCTTACCCCTCATTGCTGTTATTCTCATTATAGCTTATTTTCTCTTTTTTGACAGCCAAAACTTTGGTCAAGAAGTGGCTATCAGCACAGCAGAAAAAGGAACCCTCACCAAAACTGTGACTGTTTCTGGAAATATTGTCGGTCACGCTCAAGATACCATCTCTTTACCTTCAGGTCCAAAAGTCATCTCCATCCTTGTGGAAGAAAATCAACTTGTGGAGAAAGGCCAATTGCTTCTAGTTCTAGACAGTACTGAAACGGATATTGCAATTGAAAAAACACACTTATCGATCCAACAAATTGAAGACGACTTGGCCTTGTTGACCCATACAGCATCCAATTCAGAAAGACAGCTTTTGCAAAACCATTTGTTGAAAGCCAAGGAAGATTTTAAACAAGCCGAGATTAACTACCGCATCTCCTTGGAAAACCTCCAGCAAGCTGACTCTCTACTGGCTGGAAATGCCCTCAGTCAAATGGAATACGACCGTCAAGAAAAAAATCTTTTGGATAGCGAAAGTTATTTGACAGTTGCCAAATTGAATTTAGAGAACATCACACAACAAGTCTTGGATTTAAACCATCTTCAAGCCAATCAGATTCAGGCATTGACAAGACAAATGGAAATAGCTGGTCTAGATCTTTTGGCTCTAGAAGAAAAAAAGAAAGATCTTTCTATTTATTCTAATCTCACAGGAATTTTGACCCAGTTGCCCGTTTCTATGAATCGCTCTGTTTCACAGGGAGCTGTCGCAGAAGTCATTGCTGTTGATCAACTAAAAATGATCGCTTTAGTCCCACAAGAAGATGCTTTGCTTATTCAATTGAATGCCCCTGCCACTGTGCATGTATCAGGTTTGCAGATCCCTTTGCCTGCCAAAGTTTCCCATATTGGCAAAGCAACGGTTCCAGATTCTCAAAGTGCCAGCCGAACTCCGAGAATTGAAATCACACTATCTCTTGAAACAACTCCTGATATGCCCATCGCTTCCGGCTTTGAAGCCGATGCAGTTATCACTGTTAATCAAATCGATGAAGTCGTCGTGCTTAAGAGAGAATCTGTAAGAGTGGATTCTACTCAACAAGCTTATGTCTATAAGGTCGTTGAGGATAAGTTGAAAAAAACACTTGTCCAAACTGGCATTTTTGATGATTTTAATATCGCCATTTTGGACGGAATCTCCCCAGGAGATTGGATTGTGACCAATCCTTCTCTGGATCTTTCAGATGGCGATCTAGTCCGCCCTGTCCAATAGGAGCTTTTTATGAAATCTTATTTTGCTGAATTTATGATGCATTTCAACCAAAATGATAAGGATGCTTGTGTAGAATACGCTTTGAAAGGCTTAAAACAACAATGGTTTTCCATTCCAAAGCTATACGAGGATCTGCTGCGTCCAGCTTTATACACCATCGACGAATGCGTCCCCGATGATCCTAACTGTATTTGGCAAGAGCATGTGAAAACAGCGATCGTTAAAACGATCATCGAATCGGTGTATCCATTTGTTATTGCCGAAAAAAAGATGATCCAACCTTTAGATATCACTGTTTTGCTCACCGCTCCGGAGAAAGAATACCATGAAATTGGCTTGCGCATGATGTCTGATTTCTTTGCCCTTTGTGGCTACCATCCAATTTATATCGGCATCAATACGCCAAGAGATCAAGTTTGTCACGCCATACAGCAATCCAATCCCAAATACGTGGCCATCGGTGTAACCGATTATTACTTGATTGTCGAAGCTAAAAAAATGATCGCTCAAATTCGTCTTATGCCTAGTCAATCCATAAAAATCATCTTGGGTGGCAGTGCTTTTTTCAATAATCCCCATGCCGTTAGCGAGGTTGGAGGCGATCGATACTTTTCCTCTTTCCGTGACATACAAAACTTGTCAAAGGAGGATCGTTATGAGATTAGCCTTTAGAATTGCTTTACGGTTCTTAAAATCAGGGAAAGGTCAGACCGTCCTTATTATGCTAGGCATTTCAGTTGGTGTCGCTGTTCAATTGTTTATTGGTTCTCTCATACAAGGTTTGCAGATTAACCTAATAGATACAACGATTGGCAACTCATCCCACATCACCATCA
This sequence comes from uncultured Clostridia bacterium, assembly GCA_964539975.1. Taxonomy (GTDB): domain Bacteria; phylum Bacillota; class Clostridia; order Tissierellales; family Dethiosulfatibacteraceae; genus 38-11. Next base: position 18,278 of record CAZIKK010000028.1, on the reverse strand, counting down.
CCAGCACAAGTGACGAAAAAACCATCCAGCAATGGGAAAGAGGTGTTTACGAGTCAGAAATCAGCCACCAGGATATCTTGTACGTTTCCCCTGCTGTAGATGGTTCGGCCAGTATTCTTTACGACACTTCTATTGATCCTGTGTTGATCAGAGGGTTCAACCTTGAAATTTCTAACAATATTTACCAGTTCAGCGACAATATTTATGCGGGAAACATGCCTCAACGAGACAATGATGTTCTGATTGGCAAAGACCTTTCTGAAAAAATCCTTGCTCAACCTGGAGATACCATACAGCTGTTAACGCCATTGGGAGAACAACATCGTTTGAGAGTTTCAGGGTTGTTTGATTTGAAGGTAGCTTCCATCAATGAAAGTTGGGTTGTCTCCGATTTAAACACCGCCCAAAAGATCCTTGATATGGGAAAACAGGTAACCGCTATTGAGATGCAAGTATCTGACGTCTTCAATGCAGATTTGATTGCTAATCGTGTTGCTTATGGTCTTTCTCTATCTGAGGTGCGTGTAGATAATTGGAAGGACCAAAACCAACAATTACTGAGCGGATTGAACGGTCAAAGCGTCTCAAGCTATATGATTCAAGTTTTTGTACTTGTCGCCGTTTTGTTGGGTATCGCCAGTGTTCTAGCTATCTCTGTTGTTCAAAGATCTAAACAGCTAGGGATTCTTAAGGCCATGGGCATTCAAGACCGAGACGCCAGTCTGATCTTTGTCTTTCAAGGGCTACTATTGGGAATCCTTGGTGCGGTCCTAGGCATTGCTCTAGGCTTTGCTTTGTTGCTTATGTTCACTCAGTTTGCTGTCAATCCAGATGGCACGCCTGTTGTTCCAATTTTCATCAATCCAAGTTTCATCGCCTTATCAGGTTTGTTTGCCATTGTCTCCGCCATGGTAGCTTCTCTAATTCCTGCTCGGCTTTCTTCAAAACTCAATCCTATAGAGGTGATTAAAAATGGATAAGGCCATTACGCTAAAAAACATCAATAAGGTTTATGGAAATAAGATCAAGACTCAAGTCTTGTTTGATATTGATTTAAGCTTTGAAGCCAATAGTTTCAATGCCATTATTGGAGAGTCGGGAAGCGGAAAAAGCACACTGTTAAACATTATCGGCACCTTAGATCAACCCACTTCCGGGGAAGTTTATATTGATGGTTTCCGAACGGACACATTAAATAAAGTTGCTTTAGCAAAACTTCGCAATCAAACCATGGGGTTTATTTTTCAGTTTCATTATTTATTGCCAGAGTTCACCGCAAAGGAAAATGTCCTTTTACCCTATCAAATCGCGCACTATAAAGTCCCGAAAGATATAGAAGCATGGGCAGACCAATTGCTTGATCTTGTTGGCCTTTCAAAGGTAGCCAACAATCTAGCCAATGACATGTCTGGAGGACAACAACAAAGAACAGCCATTGCTCGTTCCCTTATCAATCGACCCAAAATCATTCTTGCAGATGAACCCACTGGCAACTTGGATTCTGACACTACCGAAACCGTTTATCAGATCTTAAGAGAGATTAACGCAAAATATCAAACAACTTTTGTTGTCATTACCCATGATCAAAGAATCGCTGAAAAAACGGACCGGATCATTGAAGTTAAGGATGGCCGCATTCATCTGGATCTTAGACGCTAAAAAACCGCCTGAAAAAATCCAGACGGTCCTCTATCAATACTTTTTTAAGTAATTCTTGATTTCCCATGAATGGACCGTTTTGTCGTACTCAATCCATTCTTTCATTTTAGTTTTGAAAAATACATTGAAAGCATGTTCTCCCAGTGTGTCTTTCAAAAGTTGACTGTCTTCCATATGCTTTAACGCTTCATAAAGGTTGCTTGGATAGCGTTCAATATCATAGTTTTGCTGCTCTTTTTTGCTTAGTGAATAAATGTTTTTGTTCACCAATTCAGGGGGTTCAATTTTATTGCGAATCCCATCCAATCCAGCCTTTAACATCACCGCAAACACCAAATAAGGATTGGCTGTGGGGTCTGGTGTTCTCAACTCCACTCGTGTTCCTTTTTTCCTTGCATTGGGTATTCTTATGAAAGAAGATCTGTTGCAAAAAGACCACACAATGTTGGTAGGCGCTTCATAATTGGGTACCAGTCGTTTATATGAGTTAATGGTTGGATTGCATATTGCCGCTATTTCTTTTGCATGCTTAATCAAGCCACCCACATAGTATTCAGCCGTTTTACTTAGTTTGGTCTCCGAATCCGGATCATAAAACACATTTTCTTCCCCTTTGCACAAAGATTGGTTGCAATGCATGGCATTTCCACTTTCTTTGGTGAATGGTTTGGGTAGAAAAGATGCATAAAGACCTTGTTCATGAGCAATGTTCTTCACAATTTGTTTGAAAGTCATCCATTTATCCGCTACATCAAGAGCCTCTCCATACTTAAAGTCAATTTCCTGCTGCCCTGGTGCCACTTCATGATGAGATGCCTCAATGCTAAACCCCATTTCCTTCATTTTTGTGATAATATCCCGCTTAGCGTCAATTCCTTTGTCAAATGGGGAATGGTCGAAATAACCCGCGTTATCGTGTTTATCAAAAATAGGGTTTTCATTTTCGTCCATGTGGAATAAGAAAAACTCTCCTTCTGGACCAACATTCAACTCATATCCTAACGCCTTCGCTTCATCCAAAGTTCTCTTCAAAATGTTTCGTGGACATCCTGAAAACGGTTTTCGATCACTATCGTACACACTGCAGAATATCTGGCCGATGCCTTTTTCTGTTGAACGAATTGAGACAGGCATGAAGGTATCCAAGTCTGGAATCAAATACATATCCGATTCTTCCACTCGACCAAATCCATCCACTGACGAACCATCAAACATCAATTCACCATCTAGCGCCTTCTCTAACTCATCTGGCGTTATTTCCACGCATTTTCCAAATCCAAAAATATCGGTGAAATTCATCCGAATAAATTGAATCTCTTCTTCCTCTACCATTTGCATGATGCGCTTCTTTTTGTCATATTGCTCCATTTGAACAACACTCGGGTCTTCTTCACTTAAAACCATTGTTTCCTATCACTCTCCTTCTATAATAAAAGACTCAACCCAAAGGTTGAATCTTTTTCGCTATATATGATATACCAATCTCATCAACTAATCAAACTCTGTCAGCGCAACTGCTCCTGCCATAACACGTAGAATACATCGTCATGAAAAGCTATCTCGCTCTAACATCATATTCCTCTTTTATGGCTCATTATCCTTCTCTATCCTTAATTATTGAATCACTTTCCAAATATCATTGGCATAAGCTACAGGGTCATTAATGGCCAATCCTTCTATCAACAGAGCTTGATGATACAATATATTGGCAAGAGCTTTTAGTTTTTCCTGGTCACTTTCATATGCTTGTTTCAGCGTTTCAAACATCGGATGCTGCGTATTGATTTCCAGTATTTTATCAGCTTTGATTGTCTGGCCTTCTGGCATTTGTTGCAACACTTTTTCCATTTCTATAGACACTTCGCCTTCATTCACTAAGCAAACAGGATGGTTTTTGAGACGTTTGGACATTTGTACCGCCTTCACTTTATCTCCTAATACCTCTTTCATCAACTCAAAAATCTTCTCATTGTCTTGATTGTCGTCTTTTACTTCAACAGGCTCATTTTTCAATCCCAAGTCCTTATCCGACACGGATTTGAACGTTTTCTCTTCAAAGCTTTCTAATACTTTAATGGCAAATTCATCAATATCATCTGTCAAATAAAGAATATCGTATCCTTTATCCGCAATCAATTCTACTTGTGGCAATTTTCCAATTCTCTCATGAGACGCTCCTGTTGCATAGTAAATATGTGCTTGATCCGATGTCATCTTGGAAACATATTCCTCAAGAGAAACCAGTTTGTTCTCCTTGGAGCTATGGAACAACAACAAATCTTTTAAGGTCTCTTTTTCTGAACCAAATTGATCATAAACACCAAACTTCAATTGACGTCCAAACGCTTTAAAGAAAGTCTCATATTTTTCTCTATCGTGCTTTAACATGCTTGCAAGCTCATTTTTTATCTTGGTCTTAAGGTTTTTAGCGATAAATTTCAACTGTCTATCCTGTTGCAGCATCTCTCTAGAAATATTCAGAGACAAATCTTCTGAATCAACCATCCCTTTCACAAAACTGAAATAATCCGGCAACAATTCTGGACACTTATTCATGATTAAGACGCCACTAGAGTATAATTCTAACCCTTTTTCATACTCTTTTGAGTAATAATCAAAGGGAATGTTTTCTGGAATGTATAAGATGGCATCGTATCGAATCAATCCGTCTACGCTGATATGCAAATGTTGCAGGGGCTTATCAAACCCATAATGCTTTTCATTATAAAATTTTTCATAATCCTCATCTGTCAATTCATTCTTGTTTTTTCTCCAAATGGGCACCATGCTGTTGATGACTTTTTCTACCACAGTGTCTTCGTACTCATCTTCTGTTCCCTCTTTCAACTGGGTTTCTTTCAGATCCATTTTGATAGGGTATCGAATGAAATCAGAATACTTTTTGACAATGCTGCGCAGTCGATAAGCATCCAAAAAATCATCAAAATGATCGTCTTCTGTATTGTTCTTAATCTTCAAGGTGATCTGAGTCCCTACACTTTCCTTTTCACATGGTTCTATGGTATAACCTGTTATCCCAGATGACGACCATTTATATGCTGTGTCTTCTCCCAGTGCCTTCGAGATAACCGTCACTTGATCCGATACCATAAAGGCAGAGTAAAAGCCTACCCCAAACTGACCAATAATATCATAACCGTCTTTAATTTGGTTTTCTTTCTTAAATGCCAAAGAACCACTCTTGGCAATAATTCCCAAGTTGTTTTCCAATTCTTCTTTCGTCATGCCGATGCCTGTGTCTTCAATAATCAGTTCTCGGCTATCCTTATTTACATCAATTTTGATGAAATAATTGCTTTTATCAAAATCCAAATCTTCATCAGTCAATGCCTTATAATAGATTTTATCGATGGCATCGCTAGCATTTGAGATCAACTCTCTCAAAAAAATCTCCCTGTTTGTGTAAATGGAGTTTATCATCAACTCCAGCAATCGTTTTGATTCCGCTTTGAATTGCTTTTTTGCCATGTTTATCTCCCTTCAAGTTTGTTTTAAAATGGTTAGCACTCTAAGTCTTAGAGTGCTAACCATTTTATACCATATTTGCTACTCAATGTCAATCTTCATGGATCGGTCCTTCTTTTCTTTCTTGGGTACCTTGATATTTAACAAGCCATTTTCTAGCCTTGCCTGGATTCCTTCATGATTGGCATCTTCTAGATAAAGGCTTCTTTTCATAGAGCAGAATCGTCGTTCCCTGTGTACGTACTGCTTATTCTCTTCTTCCATGTTTTCATCTCTTTGGACACCAATCGTCAATTGTCCTTCGTCCATTCTAATGTCCACTTCCTCTTTTTCAATGCCTGGCAATTCCGCCACTACCAAATACTCATTTTCCTTATCCTGGACATCCACTTTAAAGGTGCCGTAGGATCCTGTGGTGCTCGACAGCCAGGAGTCATTAAAAAAGTCATCCATCAGATTGTAAAAGTCTTCAAATCCCTTGGGCCTCAAGGCTCTTTTTCTGTCAAAAGGAACTAGTCCAGCCATATTCAACAACTCCTTCCTTGTTTTTTATTAGCACTCTGTGTTTGTGAGTGCTAATTTTTATATACCACTTTTTTTATTTTTTGTCAAGTCTTTTTTGTGTTTAAAAAATTAACTCATTTTCTTAAATAGTGACTAGCCAAACACAACATTTCATGTTATGATCTTTCTTGTTAACAATAATCATTATCAATTAATTTTGATGTTCAGTGTGCCTTTTGCTGAAAACTTGTCCATTCAAAGGAGCTATAGGAATGACCAACCAAAAACTAATGCTACTCACAGTGATTCTATCCATAGGTTCTTTACTGGTCGGGGTTCAAAACCTTGACCTTCAGGGGCTGTTGGCGTTGGAAGAGACCCCTGTTAGAATTCTGACCCTAAGCCGAATTCCCCGCCTCTTAAGCATTCTTTTTGCAGGAATTGCCATGAGCATCAGTGGTTTGATTATGCAGCAGCTGACACGTAATCGATTTGTTTCTCCCACAACAGCTACTACTATCGATTCTGCCAAAATGGGATTTCTATTCGGTCTTTTATTGTTTCCTGGTAGTAGTTTAATACTTAGAATGGTTCTGAGCTTTTTGTTCGCTCTAGGAGGAACCTTTCTATTCATGAAAATCCTACGAAGTCTTGGAACTCAAAACCCCATCATCATACCTTTGGTCGGTATAATGATGGGAAATGTGATTGATTCTGTCACTTCATTTTTCGCCATTCGTTTTGATCTTCTTCAAAACATTGGAAGCTGGATGCAAGGAAATTTTGCAATGATCACTCGTGGTCGTTACGAGCTTTTATTCTTGTCTTTACCTTTTCTTGTATTGGCAGCTCTCTATGCGAATAAATTCACCATCGCTGGAATGGGAGATGACTTTGCTGCTAATCTTGGCCTAAAAGCAGAAACTATTCAAAGGATTGGCATTTCAATCGTTGCCATACTAACTTCATTAGTGGTCATCAACGTAGGGCAAATTCCGTATTTGGGGCTGATAGTTCCCAATATTGTCACTATGTACCGAGGTGATCATCTGAAAAACAACTTGCTGACAACGGGCCTACTTGGAGCAAACTTTCTTCTATTGACCGACTTACTGGGCAGACTCGTCATTCACCCCTATGAAATCCCCATAGGTCTAATGATTGGCGTGTTAGGATCAGTCGTCTTTCTTGTCCTAATTGTTAGAAGGAGGCACCCAGCGTAATGAATGAGAAAAATCCAACAAAAAAACAACAACATATTCTGTTTATCTTAGGTTTAATCAGCTTCATACTGGCAGGCATTTTTGTTTTCAGAGGGATCACACCCTCTAATTATAGTTATTTTTTATCTCGCAGGATTCCTCGGCTTTTGGCAATGCTCTTAACTGGAGGTGGCATTGCGTATGCATCGGTAATTTTTCAGACCATCACCCACAATAGAATACTGACGCCAAGCGTTATGGGTCTTGATTCCCTTTATCTTTTTTTACAAACAGTTGTCCTATTCCTTTTTGGCTCCACTTCATCTTGGTTTCTAGATCCTCGGCTCAACTTTTTGTTGTCTCTGGGAGCCATGGCTTTCGTATCAATTGTCATTTTTCCTTCCTTCTTGAAGGGAGAAAGACAAAACCTGTTTAGACTTTTACTAATCGGTATCCTATTAGGCACTTTTTTTCAAAGCCTTTCCAGTTTTATGCAAATGGTTATGGATCCCAATGAGTTCTCCATTGTGCAAAACCGCATGTTTGCAAGCTTTAATTCGGTTAATCGAGAACTGCTTTTGATCTCTTCCATTCTAGTCGCACTCTTGGTTTTGATCGTTCGTCGGTTCCATCCCTCTTTGGATGTGATGTCTCTTGGTCGAGATAACGCCGTGAATCTTGGTGTTTCCTATGATTATGTTGTCCGCTCCATGTTGGCAATTATTGGTATCTTCGTTGCGGTTTCAACAGCTTTGATTGGTCCTGTCACTTTCCTAGGCATTCTTGTCGCTAATTTAGCAAGAGAATTAATGCAATCCTACAAACACCATATGATCCTGCCTTCAGCCATTTTTATCAGCATCATTGCCTTAGTGGGAGGGCAACTATTTGTTGAACTGGTTTTAGGAGGAGGTATTCCTGTTAGCTTGGTTATCAACTTTGTTGGAGGCATCTATTTTATTAAGATTCTATTAAAAGAAGGGAGAATTTCATGAAGATATTAAATCTTATCAAAAAATATGGCGAGAAGGAAGTCGTCAATAATGTAACTTTAGAAGTCCCAAAAGGAAAAATAACCTCTTTTATTGGACCCAACGGGGCCGGAAAAAGCACCCTGTTATCAATGCTCAGTCGACTGATCCAAAGCAACCATGGTGAGATATGGATTGGAAACAAGGAGATCTCTCAATGGAAGGACAATGATCTGGCTCGTCATCTTTCCATCTTACGACAAAGCAACCATTTAGACATTCGTTTGACTGTGGAGGAACTCGTCAGCTTCGGACGTTTCCCCCACTCCTTTGGTAAATTAAATGATCTGGATCGAATGAAAATCAAACAAGCCATGCAATATATGAAACTCACGGAGATGAAAAATAGTTTTGTCAATGAGTTGAGTGGAGGTCAGCGACAAAGGGCCTTTATAGCCATGACCTTGGCTCAAGATACCGAGCATATCTTATTGGATGAACCTTTAAACAACTTAGATATGAAACATGGCGTGGAAATTATGAAAATCTTACGCAAACTGGCTGATGAAATGGGAAAGACCATCCTCCTTGTCATTCATGACATCAATTTTGCCTCCTGCTATTCTGATCATCTTGTTGCCATGGTGAATGGCAAAGTAGTGGCTAGTGGAAGCCCCAATGAGATTATCAAGCAAGAAGTCTTGCAAGGAATCTACGATCTGGATTTTAACATCCGAGAAGTAAACAATAAAAAAATCTGTGTCTATTATTAGGCAACCCTGTCATTACAAATTACAAACAATCAATTGAAAAGGAGAGACACAATGAAAAAAACACAAATGATCTTTATTCTTACTTTGATTTTTATAACCCTTCTAGTAGGTTGTGGGCCTAATGAGCCAACCTTTGATAGTGAAACCATCACTATTGAACATGAGTTGGGTATTGCAGAAATACCCAAGCATCCTGAACGTATCGTCGCCTTTGACTACGGTGTAATCGATACATTAAGAACTCTTGGCATAGATATCATAGGTCTTCCAAAGTCCAATGTCCCACAGCATCTTTCTGAGTTCAATGATCCTGTCTATGAAGATGTGGGGACTTTGTTCGAACCAAATTTTGAAAAGATTTTTGAAATAAACCCCGATGTCATTCTTATTTCCGGGCGACAGTCCGAAGTATATGAAGAACTTCAAGAAATTGCACCTACTGTCTTTGTCAATGTGGACCAGCAAAACTTCATTGAATCCGTCAAGCAAAACCTTCGCCTCATCGGATCAGTTTTTGAAATGGAAGAAGTTGTAGAGAAGCACCTAAACGAAATTCAACAATTGACAGATGCTCTGCACAGTCTTGGTAGCTCTATGAGTGAAGAGGTTTTGATCCTTATGGCCAATGATGGAAACCTAAGTGTTTATGGAGAAGGTTCTCGTTTTGGCGTGATCCACAGCGACTTCGGACTTAAGGCTGCCGACAAAGGCATTGAAGTGGCAAATCATGGCCAAAGTGTGAGTTTTGAGTATTTAGCAAAGATCAACCCTGATTATCTTTTAGTGATTGATCGTGCTGCTATTACCGGTGGAAGTGTCCATGCCAAACAGACCTTGGACAATGAAATGATTCGTGGCATGCGTGCCTATGAAAACCACCGCATTTTGTATCTGAACTCTGAGCTTTGGTATGTGGTCACAGGTGGTATCGAAAGTGTCAAGGAAATGATTACAGAGCTATATGAAGGTTTAAACGCAACTCGTTAGACTTTTCTTAATGAATGAATCAACCTAGCTATATTGAATTATTCCTTAATTCGTTATAGAATAGTCTAAAAATGAAAGACTGATGAATGATGGAAAACCGCGTTATTTTACATGTTGATTTAGATGCATTCTATGCTTCCGTAGAGCAGTTGGATAATCCTGAACTGAAAGGCAAGCCGGTTATGGTGGGAGGCACCTCTACTAGAGGTGTTGTAGCAGCCTGTAGTTATGAGGCTCGAAGATATGGTGTTCATAGTGCCATGAGTGGCGTGATGGCGAGAAAATTATGCCCAAAGGGTGTCTTTTTGAAAGGTCGTATGGAAAGGTACCAAGCTGTTTCAAGTGCCATATTCAAAATACTACATGAATTCACCGATCAAATTCAAAAAGTGTCCATAGACGAGGCTTATTTGGATATGACAGATTCTTCTGAACCCCCTCACGAAATCGCACATCGAATCAAGGAATCTGTTAGAAAACAAATCGGCCTCACGCTGTCTGTGGGGATTTCATACAATAAGTTCCTGGCCAAATTAGCTTCAGATTGGCATAAACCAGACGGCATTTTTGAAATCAAATCTTCTCAAATGCCAGATATACTCAAACCTTTGAGCTTAATTAAAGTTCATGGTCTAGGTGGGAAAACGGCAAAAAAGCTCAATGGCATTGGATTGCATACCATTGGTGACCTATTGGAATGTAGCGAAGAAACACTCGCTTTCATCATAGGATCCAACCGTGCCAACGAATTGTACCATCGAATCCGAGGTCATGATCCACGACCTGTTGAAGTCAGTACCAATCGAAAATCCTATGGCAGAGAAACCACTTTTAACTCAGATACAAAAGATCGTGATCATATTCAAGAAATTCTCCGTCAATTTCTTTTTGAGCTAACCTTTAAACTGGTCAAGACGGATCAAGTTGCCCGAACAGTTGTCATCAAAATCAAATATGAGGATTTCGAGCAAATCACAAGAAGTCACAGCCTAACGGCTCATACAAACAATCTACAACTTTTTGAAGCAGCAATGGTTCAGCTTGCCTCACAGTTCCCGCTTCAAAAAAAAGTGCGCTTGGTAGGGATTGCGTTATCAAACATTGAAAGCAATCGCCAGTATCAACTCTCTTTCTTTGACTCCTAATGCGTGATATAATGGAATGAAATAGATTCGAGAGGAGGTTTTGTTCATGAACCATTTAACATTAGATAATGTTCATACCTTAATAGACAATACTCTCACTCCCTGTGTATCCATCTATCTTCCCACAGAAAAGGCTGGGAAGGATGTTCTCCAGGGAAAAATTAGGCTTAAAAATCTTTTGCGAGATTCAGAAGGACTCCTTGAGGCCCACGAAATTTCGGATAAAGACATTCAAAATCTTTTAGCTCCAGCATATGCTTTAGTCGACGATTCTTTGTTTTGGCAGAATTGTGATGAAAGTCTTGCTATTTTTATATCCGAAAAATATTTTCAGTACTTCAAGTTGCCCATGACATTCGAAAAAAAAGTGGCTGTTGGTGAGCAGTTTCAAATCATTCCACTGCTTGCTGTCCTAACCAATAGTGATGACTTTTATATTTTATCTTTGAGCCAAAAACAGATCCGATTGTTTCAGTGCAACACTTTTGACATGGAGGAAATCCATCTGAAAGATATGCCTACCAACTTAGAAGATGCTTTGCAGATAGACACTCCCGACCGACAACTTCAAAGTCATTCTGGAAGCACTGGTGCCTCCCAAGCTATATTCCATGGCCATGGTGGCGGTTCGGAAGATAATAAGCAGAAAATCTACCGATTTATGCAAAAAATCAGCGATGACATCTTATCCTACATGCCCTATAAGGATCTACCACTCGTCACAGCTGGGGTATCCTACATTAATGCCATCTATTCCGAAACCAACAAATATCCCTATCTTTTGAAGGATTCCATTGAAGGAGGTCCTGACAATCTCCAGACCAAAACACTATGGGAAAAAGGACACCAAATTGTCTCTTTACACCGCAACAAAAAGATTTCTTCTATTCTGGAACGCTTTCATAATGTCAAGAATACCGGGAGCGGATCAGAAATCGCATCGGATATTGTCTCTGCTTCTTTTGAGGGCAGAGTTAGTGATTTGATTCTAACCGCTAATGCGGAACTATGGGGCCAGTATGATCCCGCCACGCAAAAGATGATCATCGAGGAGAAGCACTTGACGGAAAGTCAGGATTTGTTCAATTTGGCGGCTATGCATACATTGAAAAACAATGGCAATGTTATGGTTGTACCTTCTGAATTATTGCCCGAACCTTACGTTCACATTGGCTTATTCCGTTATTAAAACGCCCTTTTTAGGGAACATTTTTAAACATCTCCCGTCAAATTTTATCAGGAGGTGTTTACATGCGAATAAAATTTCTAATCGTATTATTGGTTATGGGGATCGTACTTGTTGGGTGTACCAATGCTCCTGTCGAGCAACCTGAGTTAGAGGATGACACACCGGAACAAGACACTCCAAGTGACGGAGACTTAGATGACGCTTCATCCGACCCCGATCAGCCGGTGTCAGATGACCCGGAAAATGAAGATACATTTACCATCCTACCTGTGGAGGAAGAGACCGACAGCGTCAAAGGTATTTACTTAGGAAGGATGGACACTGGAGCCATTGAAGTATTAGTAGATGGCGCATACAAGGTGTTTCGCTGGCACATGGACGAAGAAGAAGCACAGACCGGCGAAATTCAACCTTATACAGCCATCGATATCGTCTACTCAACAAATGAACAGGAAGCTCAAGTCGTTTCCAACTTGACTCTTGCGCCAGAACCAGGAACTCCCGAGATCATTCCGTACAAAGAGGAAGCCGTATTTATCCGTTACATGGGAGAATCTCAGTGTTATCTTGAGATCGAAGAACAACCACACTTATTCTGGTTTGCATTAGAACTAATGGAAAGCGAACCACCCACTCTTACAGAAGATGAAACCATCCAAGCATCCTATTACATGGATGATTATGGTCGACAAGTTATCGTTTCATACGAAACGCTCAATTAAACAGGTCAAAGGCCGAGAAACAATTGTTTCTCGGCCTTTTCAATGCTATTTATACATGATTAGAATGGTCCGTATCCTATCACGTTGGAAATGAATACAAAGATTGCTCCAAAGATGTATTGTGCTATGATCAGTGGCAAAATCCATCTTGCCCACTTCTCCCATGGCACCTTAGCCAAAGCCAATCCAGCCATAAAATAGCCAGATGTTGGTGTAAAGATATTGGATATGCCGTCTCCAAATTGATATGCCAATACAGCCGTTTGTCTTGACACGCCTACCAAGTCAGACAATGGTGCCAAAATTGGCATAGTCACAGCAGCCTGTCCACTTCCTGATGGAACAATGAAGTTCATGAAGCACTGGAATATGTACATTCCAACCGCAGATACAGAAGATGGTAACGAACTTAGCACGTTGGATGAAGCAAACAGAATTGTGTCCAAAATGTTTCCATTTGTCAACACAACAAGAATGGCTCGTGCAAAACCAACAACCAATGCACCGCCCGCTATATTGGACATCCCTTCAATCAATTCCTCTGCAAAGCGGTTAGGTCCGAGCCCACCTACCAATGCTACTAGAATAGACATCCCTAGGAACAACGCAGCGATTTCCTGAATGTACCAGCCATACTGGATGGCTCCAAATACCAATAATACGATGGCCAACATCACTATGATCAATACAGCCTTTCTCTGCCCAGTAAATTCTTTCAGTTCACTTAAATCCAACACATCGTCTCTCTTTTTGTCAAATTCATACATCAAGCTCAGCTCTGGATTCTTTTTGACTTTTCCAGCATACCTAAATAAGAAAACTGACACAAGCGTTGTCATGATTAAGTAACCAATGATTCGATAACCCATACCAGAGAATAATGGCAACTCTGCTATTCCTTGTGCAACACCTACTGTAAATGGATTCATAAACGCTCCGGCAAAGCC
>CAZIKK010000028.1:0-4593 GCA_964539975.1 uncultured Clostridia bacterium | reverse complement strand
CCCACAATGAATATAAAGAATATGATAGATGCCGTTTCCACCATCCCATCAGGTACTGCTTTCAAGTAATCCAACAGCCCAACGGGTGTGTTCTCAACCCAATGGAATGAATCTGGGTCAACCACTTCTCTTCCACTGGCTGCTTCCATCATGTCATATTGTCCTGCTGGCACAATATAAGTTAAGACAGCACATATGGCAACTATGATCAACAAAATGATGTAGACATGTGGTATTTTTCTCTTGGTTTTTGTTTCTTTGTCTTTTGACATTATTCCTCCTCCAATAATTTAATGTTTAATATCCTGTTCGTCTTTCACCCCCTCCCCAGGATTTCTCGTCTTTTATTTGTCCATTTTTATTTATATGGCCAGGTTCTAGCATGCTAGAACCCGGTTTAGATACAACAACTGTTTAGGCAGGCTCCTCATTGCAGAACAAGTAAGCTGTCAAGGCATAAATATTCATACCTGGAACCAATTCTCGTCTATCAATGAATTCTTCTTTTGAATGAGCAGTCTCAATGTCACCAGGGCCCAAAACCAAAGTAGGGATCTTGGCATAATGATGCAACAAACCACCATCTGTCCAAGCTGGAAAATAAGTCTTTTCAGGTGTTTTTCCATATCCTGTCTCTGATGCTTCTTCTACCGTCTTGACCAAAGGATGATCAGCCGGTATCTCCATCGCTTCATGGACATACCCTTCTTTCATCACACTGACATCCAACACTTTCATCTCGCATTTGAATTGGGGATCTTCACTGGCCAGTTCATCGATAATGGATTGGTATTCGTTCAATACGTCCTCATATTTTTCACCAGGTATCCATCGCCTGTCAATTTTCATGGTACAGTCTCCTGCCACCGTGCTTGGTTGAGTGCCACCTTTTATTGTGCCATAATTCATTGTTGAAGTGCCCGTAATGGCATGTTTTCTCTCATCTAATTGAGGAATCACTTTTTCTTCCAGTCTTTGAATGAAATTGGACGCTTTCAAAATAGCATTGATCCCTTCTTTTTGTTTGCCGCCATGGACCGTTTTACCAATGAAATTAAACTCGAACCACTCCAAGCCTCGATGGGCAATACTGATTTGCAAAGATGTGGGTTCTCCAACAATCGCACCGTCTGCTTTCACTCCGTTTTCTATCAAATCTATCGTTCCAAGACTTTTTTCCTCTTCATCAACAACCCCGGCAAACATCAAGTCTCCATCCAGTTGAATATCAGCACGCTTAATCGCTGCCATCGCTAACATCATACAAGCCAACGGCCCTTTCATATCATTAGAACCTCTCCCAATGAGTTTGTTCCCTTCAGCCTTGAGGACCAATGCATCTTCCATATCATAAGGCGGTACCGTATCCGTATGCCCGGTTAACAGCAACTTTTTACCCTTACCCTTGCCTTTCAATGTGGCCGTCACATTTTTCCTACCATCCTGAACATGAATCAATTCTGTCTCAATGCCTTCTTGTTTAAAAAACTCGTGAATAAACTCTGCAACTTGTGTTTCTTGTCCTTCAATTCCCGGGTAGCTAGGTCTTTTAACCAACTCTTCCAACAACGCGACAATCTCTGTTTCACTAACCGCTTCGTTTATTTTCTTCAATACTTCGTTTTTCATAACCCCTCCATTGGTTCGTTATTTGAACACAACGTTCTCTATTAGAACTTTCTTGTATTTTAACATATTTTTTACATTCCTGTAAAGATTATCGCGTTAAAACGAATAACATCTTCATCGGTTCACTATATAAAAAAAGATGGTCACCCATCTTTTTTTATCAAATCATGTATTGTTTCATTTCTATCCGATGATCCATCAATATTTGCAACATTTTTTCAATTTTTTTCTTGTACCGGCCTTGCTTCAAAAAAGAAATCGCCACACAAGTTTTTACTTCTCCATCAGAGTTGGCTATTGGAATGCCCACACCCACTGCATAGGGGAAAGTCTCTTCATCACTAATCACATACCCTTGTTGTCTGATTTTTTCATACTCATTCAAAATATCGTCGGTCTGAATCAAGGTGTTTTTGGCAACTTTTGTAAAGGTCTGTTCTTCCAGCATTTCTTCAACTCGTTTCTGATCATAGTAAGCCATCAAACACTTCCCATAACACCCTCTATTGATGGGATACAACAGCCCTGCCTTATAATTCATCTTCAGAGGTTGCTCCACTTCAATTTCATACAAAGATATCACCCTCTCGCCTTCTCTGACCGCCAATCCTACCGATTCTTTTGAGATAGATGCGATTTTTTTTAGGACAGGATAAATTTTGTCACTAAAAGCAAAACTATTCAAATAGACTGTGCCCATTTGGTACGCCATAGGCCCCAGTTTGTATCCATTGTAAGTTTTAATCACTAGGCCCTGCTGTTCAAAAGTGTTTAATAAACGGTAGAGCGTTGTCCGGTTAATCCTCGTCATACGGACCAATTCTGTCATCTTGAATTCATACGGTTCCTTACATAACTGTTTCAGAACCACAATAGATTTTTCGACACTTAAGGACGTTTCCACTTGACTTGATCTCATTCTTCAACTCCAATCCTAGATTCATCTCTTACAGCGCACCGATCATACGCCACCAGTTCAAATATACAAATAGTATACTAAAAAGTACCGCTCCGGTCAAAAAAGGGGCGTATTTTAGCATCAAATCCGCCGAAAAATGCCGGTTTCCATTTCCAATCACTAAAATCACGTTATGAAAAGGCAAGACAAAATGGCCGCTAATCATTACATAAATCATGAACAATAAGATTTCAGATGGAACCAATCCATGTCCAACAACCATCATGACAGGAAGCACCACCGAAAAAGTTGTAATAATGCTTCCCAACACCATATGCAAAACCGTTGATGTGAATAAAACAATTCCTATAAACTGGTAGTTGAACGTTCCTGGGAACAAGGGCAAAAATTGAGCCAGCAAAGCATCTGAAGTGCCACTTTCTTTTAATACGCCACCAATGGAAAACGCAGCTGTCAAAAAAATCATCAAGGATACATTTACCGATTTCAAATCTTTAAATCTTAACAGTTTGACTGCAAACATCAATGCCGTTCCACCCATAACCACCTTCGTGCCAGATAGACCGTGAAGCCATTCAAACGACCACATTCCTACCGTTCCTAAAATAATTGCCAGTCGTATCTTGTCTTGTTTGTCCAGCACGTGCCTTTCATCGACATCCATCCCGCCAGAAGTTATATCGATCCTCAAAAGAGTCTTTCTAAATACCACCACAAATCCCGTCGCAGAAAGCAGATATAACAACAAAGAAGGCACTGCCATATAGGTTGACCATGTCCCAGCATCGATAGAATAATTGGCAATTCCCATCAATGCATTATTTAAAATGATATCCCCTCTTACCATAGTCATGTTGACAAAAACAGTCGACCCATAAACCCAGAATAACAAAGTTTCTTTAGCCCTTTCTGCCATTTCACTTTTTTCAAAAAACTCTTTGAACAACAAAGCAATCAATATGATTCTGGAAAAAGGCTGGGGAATAATGAAAATCATTGCAAACTGCAACGCAAAAATCATAACCATCAATCGCCACAAGGTTGTGACATGTCGAGCTAAAACAGGTTGAATCAATTTGTCCGTCAAGCGACTGTTAGCTATGCCTTGAGAGAAAATAAATGAGAAAACAATCAGAACAAAATTGCTAGAAAGAGGAAAGGTAAAAACCGTTCTGTACGAAACGCTGCCGAATAACAAAAAAACACCTATCAGAAATAACGAGGCATAAGTTTTGTCTACCCAATTTGTTGTCCACCATATGATGGTCATCACTAGAGCCCCTAACAACACGCTCTGGGATAAAGTAAGTCCAAATGGTCGAATGCCTACAATAAGCAATGGACCCAACAGACTTAGCACATGTCTTTTCATTAATTATCTCCAATCTCACTTTTTGAACTTTAATCATTTTATCTGAAACCTTTCTTCTCGTCAATCACTTGATCATAATGGGATATATTGAGATTTCCTCATTGATGGGTTATAATTATAGCACTTATATTAATAAAAGGAGAACAACGATGTATAAAATAACAGATCACGTATCTTGGGTCGGGAAAATCGACTGGGAGCTTCGAAAATTTCACGGTGAAGAATACACTGCCAATCGTGGATCTTCTTACAATGCTTATCTCATTCAAGATGAAAAAACAGTCCTCATCGATACGGTTTGGTTGCCCTTTTCTCGAGAATTTGTCAATGACTTAAAAAAAACTGTCGATCTAAAATCTATCGACTACATTGTGATCAACCATGGCGAAGTAGATCATAGTGGTGCCTTGATCGATTTAATGAAAGAGATCCCCGACACACCTATTTATTGTACAAAAAAAGGAATGGAATCTCTAAAGGGACATTACCACACCGACTGGAACATTCGCCCTGTGAAAACAGGCGACACTCTAGATATTGGAGAAGGCACCCTCACATTTGTCGAGGCACCTATGTTGCATTGGCCAGATACAATGTTCACTTACTATTCAAAAGATGCTATTCTATTCAGCAACGATGCCTTTGGTCAACACTACGCTTGCGAAGGCATGTT
>CAZIKK010000027.1:0-25840 GCA_964539975.1 uncultured Clostridia bacterium | reverse complement strand
GAGGATATGCCGTTAAAGAAATCCAGCCAGTGGATATGTTTCCGCATTCGTCGCATGTGGAGACCGTTGTACTGCTGGTGAAAAAATAAGAATAGGAACCCTTGTAAATGTGATGTGCTATCCGTCAAGAGGACAGTGAAATAAAATAGAAGTATGCACAGTGCTTACGCACTGGATTTCCGCAAATTGAGGTTGCTTCAGCATCCGCGATTTGCGGTTTTTGTTATGCAGCCAGAAACAGTTCATGCTTCATGAATGGTGTCAGGATACCCAGATTCCTCTGCAGGCGTTTTGTATTATAGTATTCGATATATTCTTCGATCATGCTGACGAGCGCTTCGCGCTCAGTGAATTTTCTGCCGTAATAGCGTTCCCGCTTTATGATCCCCCAAAAGCCCTCCATCGGTCCATTATCGATGCAGTGTGCGACACGAGACATGCTCTGTGTCATCCCTGCATTCAATAGCTTATGGTAGAATGTGCGGTTTGTATACTGATAGCCTCTATCGCTGTGAAACAGCGGGTGTGCATCTGGATTTGACTTTACAGCCTGATCAAATGTCTTAAAGACCAGATTGTTGTCATTGCGGTCACTTATCCTATAAGAGACAATTCTTCTGTCGTACAAGTCAAGAATTGCACTCAGATAAATCTTGTGAACAATCAATCCCTCATAATACTTGAACTCAGTCACATCTGTCAGCCATTTCTCATTCGGTTTATCTGCATGGAACTCACGATTCAGAATATTTTCAGCGATATGCTGTGGATTTGATGCCCTACGGGTACAGCCGTGATTTCTATACTTAATGGTGGATTTAATATCCTTGGTTCTGCAGATCCGCAGTGCTTTCTTGTCAGATATATTAATATCGTGGTATTGTTCCAAATCATCTCGAATTCTACGATAGCCTTTTGATGAATCTTTATTATGGATTGCTTCAGCTATCTCAGCTATGACCAGATTTTCCTGTTCACGCTTTGAAAGGGCTCCGCTTGCCCACTGATAGTAGGCAGATCTGGACACCTTGAGCATTGTACACATGCTTTCTACTGGATATCCGTATTCCTCATTGCATTCGTTTATCGCCTTATATTGCCTCTGTTGTCTTACTTGCGAAAGGCATCCCTCCTCTCCAATTCCTCCACTTTTTTTAACAGGTCTCGTTCCATTCTCAGCAGATAATTTTCATGTTCCAGCTTCGCAATCCTAATCTGTGCTTCTTCTTCGGGAGTTCTGGGGACCTGATTCTTTTTCCGCTGCCCTCGCCGGTCATGAAGACCGGGGGCGCCTTTGTCGGTGTATTTCTTCACCCAGGTGTACACCTGCTGATAACCGACGTTGTATTTCTCAGCAATTTCTCCGTAGTTATGCCCAGACTCAATGCACTCTTTCGCGATTTTGATTCGCTCTTCCAAAGTTGTTTTTCGTGACTTATTCATGCGGCTCCCTCCAGTTATTTCTTTGAGCTTCTTGCCGCTATTATACAACTTTATCCAATCGCGCAGTTGTCTTTTAGACCTTATTTTATATCTTTTACAGATTTCACTTTGACTGCCTTCTCCAGACAGATATGATTCTACAGCATTGCTTTTCAGCTCACTGCTGTATTTGCGATTAACACCATCATTGAGAAGTCCCAAAGATCCTTCCTGATTATAGATGCGAATCCAACTTCTGAAGGAAGCATCCTTTATTCTCGCGATTTTACAAGCTTCAGCTGCAGATATTTCTCCTGCAAGGTGCTTCTTTACGAGCATCACTTTTTCTTCCGGTGTTGCCTTTGTTTTATGGGCCATAATAAATACTCCCTCCATGATTAACAGTGTTTTTCTTTTTCACTGTCTTTCATAAAGGGAGCATATCAATGCCGTATTTACGGTATTTACAGGGGTTTCTTTATTTTTTGATGACGGGTGAAACAATAGATATTGGATGTGTTTTAAGGTGATAAGGAAAAAGAGATGGATTGTGCTCACCCATGCAAATGTAGTTTTGCTTTAAGGGTTAAACCGTTTAGCAAAAGATACACATGTTGAAAATCGACTAAATCATACCAAATCATATAAAAATATATACATAGATTATGATAAATGATAAAATAAAAGAAGTATTGATTAGGAGGTGCTTCAATTGAATGAAACATCAAATGAGCGTTGGGTTTCAACAAAGGAAATTGCTCAACATTTAGGCGTTAATAAAGATACTATTCATAAGTGGATTAGAAATGATAGTATTCCGTGCCATCGTGTAGGGAAGCTTTGGAAATTTAAAATTAGTGAAATTGATGCATGGGTGGAAAAAGGGATGGCATCAAATTTAGACAATAAGTAGATGGGAGAGGTGAATGATATGAAATATCAAGAGTTAAACATTGACTTGGAAATGGGAACAAAATACTTAATTAATGAAAGTGCGTATTTCTTGGGGGGCATATTTGCTGCAAATGAAAATGTTACAAGAAATGACCGATTATTTTGGATTGCTCCAGTTCGACACAATCCAGGATACCTTACTCCTGAGGAGCTTGAGGAACACTTTATTAGTATTAAGGCATCAGCTGCTAAGTTGAATAATGAAACTTTGATGTCCACGACTATCAAATCTAATAATTTAGACTCAGGGAAGTTTGGAAGATTATCAGGTTTTGGTACTTTTTTTGAAAGTAAGAATAAAACACCTCTCAACGATATGATTCCTGATATAAAAACTGCTTTGTTTGCATCATCACAAGAAGTAAAAAGGTGTTTTATTGCAGGTATGTTTGACGGACGTGGATCAATTGATATTAACAAGAAGAATGGAAAAATTCGGTACATAGTTTTAGATTGTGAAAACTCAGTAGTTGGGAACTTTTTATCCGAAGTGGTAAATGATTACGGATTCAATTACAACTACAATCAAGCAAGAGAAAGATTAGAAGGCGGAAATCCAAGAAAAGACCAATTGAGAATTGCAGGTAGTGAAGATTATATTGAGAAAATCGGCTTTATATCAAGAAAAAAATTTGAAGTTGCCTTTAGTGCATATAATGCATCGGAGTATGATGTCATTGAAGAAAATCAAGTCTTATTGGGTCTCAAAAAAATTGTGAGGAGGTAGTCATATGGCTGAGAATATAATTTTCTATGGTCCACCTGGGACTGGCAAGACATATTTTATGCAAAGGCAGATTGAAAAATATACTGATTATGAAATTGAAGACAATGATATTAAGTCTGCGTATACATTGAAATCAGATGATTGGTTATTAATAACTCTTGTAATATTGCAAAACAATAATCCTATGTCATCGCCGGAGATAGTGAATAAAATTAACACGCTTAGCCTTGGTCATACAAGGACAGTGTCAGATGTCCTGGAGGAACACTCGAAAAGTGAATCAACAATAGGTTTAACAAGAAAACAACCACGGATATTTTTTGAAACAGCAGGTAAGTGGTTCGTAGATAGATTAAGTTTACTAGAGTTTGATCCTAACTTTCTGATTAACTATATACAAAAACAAAAGATTGAAAAGAGATATGATTTTGTAACTTTTCATCAGTCTTTTTCATATGAAGACTTTATTGAAGGTATTAGACCCAGTGTTGATCCGGTTACAAATTTATTGAATTACAACCCACAGGACGGTGTATTCAAAAGGATATGTGAAAGAGCACGGAACAATCCTTCAAAACAATACGCAATCTTTATTGATGAAATCAATAGAGGGAATATTTCAGAAGTTTTTGGTGAGTTAATTAGTTTAATAGAATTGGACAAGCGAGAAGGTCAATATTGCGAGTTAGAAGCCGTACTCCCATATTCTAAGTCTAAGTTTACGGTGCCAAATAACCTTAATGTTATCGGAACAATGAATTCAGCTGATAAATCGATAGCTAACATAGATGTTGCACTGAGAAGGCGATTTGATTTTGTTGTTTTTCCATGTGATTATAAGGAATTGGAGAAAGCTTTGTCGTTAAAGGGTTTTAATCCAAATAACGTTGATGGTATTGATGTAATAAAATTATTGAAAGTAATAAATAAAAGGATTGAGCTACTGCTAGATACCAACTATATCATTGGACATGCATTCTTTATGAAAGTAGAAAGCTGGACGGACGTAAAAGCTGTTATACAGAAAAAGATTTTCCCACTACTAGAAGAGTATTTCTTTGATGATTTACAAAAAATCCAAGTGGTTTTTAATGATATTGATGAAACAGGCGAATTGGTTTCAAATCCAATTTACAGCCATGAAGAGTTAGAAGTTGACAGTCTATTAACTTACGTTGGTGACTATGTTATAGAATCAAAAAGAGTTTATTCATTAGATGTACATTTTAATAGAGATGCTATCGTAAAAATTTACGATGGAGTGACGTTATGATTTTAACTGTAACTGAACATGAAAAAATTAATATTGGGAAGGTAAGAGATTTTTCTAAAAAGCAAATTTCTAGATCTGACGTTGAATCAATTAGAGTTATTGACATAAATAGCAGAGGGATCTTCAAGTGGGGGAATAGATATATAGTCCCTCAACAGTGGGTAGGTGTAATCAGCTTACCTGGACTTTCCATTGAGATATTACCTAAAGTAGCAGGAGCTTACAATTATTCAGATTTGAAAGAAATCTTACTTCACATGTTTAACGTAGGACATAATATACCAAACAAAAGAAATATTAAATCGAAGGTAGACTTTTCTAAGAATGGGTTAATTGAAATCCTCATCTCCAACTACCTTGAGAATATTGATTTTTATATACGAGAGGGGTTTGTATCCACCTATAGTAAAGTAGTTAGGAATATATCAACTGTAAAGGGCAGCATAATGTTTTCCAAGCATATCAATAAGAATATTTTGAATCCAACTAGGTTTGTTTGTAAATATTCTAAACTTGAAGTGAATAATGACATTAATAAGCTCTTTAAATACACTTTACTTGAAATGAAAAAAATCAGTAGAGATTACGAAAACATTAAAAGGCTCAAAACAGCATTGGTCTATTTTGAAGAAGTATCTAGTCTTTCAACTAGACAGTTTAATGAGATAAAGATTCAAATTAATGCAATAAATTCTAGAATTAGCGAAATCGTTGAGTACAGCTACTTATTTCTTGAAGGTTATTCAGTAAGCTTAAGCAGTGGGAATAAAGATGTATCCTCCATGCTTTTTGATATGAATAAAATATTTGAAATGTTTATTTTTAAGTCTTACAGGAAAATATTTGGCTCGAGAATTTTGTATCAAGATGGAAAGAACTATCTAGTAACGGACTCTTCTAAAACCACAAAAAAAATAAAACTTAGGCCAGACATCTTGATTAAAACTCGTGAAGGCGCTAATATCGTGGTTGATACTAAGTGGAAAGTTACAAAGAAATTTGCCAAAGAGTCAGATGTTTATCAAATGAATGCGTATATTTCTGCAATACCTGATGTTAATACAGCTATTTTAATGTATCCTAAAACAACTGATTCGAGTAGTGTAGTGGGCAATTATATATTCAATAATGAATCAGACGATAAAGAACTAAAAATAAGAGCTGTAGATTTAATGTATGTTCGAGATGATAAAAAATTTAAAGAGCATTTAATTGAGTTGTTAGAATAAGGAGAGATGTAATGGACACTAATATGATGCTGATAAAAGGAAACTGTTTAGAAGCAATGAAAAATTTAAAGGATAATAGTGTGGATCTCATTGTAACAGATCCACCATATAATCTGGGAAATTTTATGAGAAACAGAGACACAAATCTCAAAAAAATGAGAGAAAATTTTTTTGGTGATGCTGGATGGGATGATCTAGAGTACAACGAATGGGTCGAAAATATGGACGCTTTTTTTGAGGAATCAACTCGTATTCTTAAAAAAGGTGGATCTATGATCGTCTTCATGTCACTTATAAAAGTTGAAACTTTAATTAAGTTAGCAGAGAAAAATAAATTGTATTATAAAACCACTGGGATTTGGCATAAGACAAACCCAATGCCAAGAAATATGAATTTACATTTTATTAACTCAGTAGAAGGCTGGGTTTATTTTGTTAATAAAGCAAGAACAGGGACTTTCAATAACGATTCTAAAGCAATACATGATTTTATTGAGACATCACTAACACCTGGAAACGAGAAAAAATATGGAGGTCATCCAACTCAAAAACCGGAAAGTGTTATCAAACACTTTATAGAGATACTATCTAACCCCGGCGAAGTAGTAATGGATCCATTTATGGGAAGTGGAACAACAGGAGTTGTAGCTAAGAGACATGGAAGGAGTTTTATTGGAATTGAACTCCAAGAAGATTACTTTGATGTAGCCCTAAAAAGAATATCTGATATTGAAACAGGTCATAAATTTGACTTGAAGATAATCAATGGAGCTTAGGAGAGAGTTGAAAATGCTAAAGATTGTTGACTTATTTGCAGGAGTAGGAGGATTAACATATGGATTTATGGAAGCCGGATACAAAGTAGTATTAGCTAATGAAATTGATCCGGAAATCGCCTACGCATATACACAAAATCACAATGGAACTAAAATGATAAATGAGGATATAACTAAATTAGATATAGTACAGACATTCGGACCGTATAAAGGTGAGATTGATATTGTCATTGGAGGTCCTCCGTGCCAAGGGTTCTCTCAAAAAGGTAGTAGAAAAACGATAAATGATGAGAGGAATTTCCTCTTCAGATATTTTTTTGAAGTTGTAAAATACCTTAAACCTAAACTCTTTTTAATGGAAAATGTACCTAACCTTTTGACAACTGAAAATGGTTTGTTTAAAGCTGAGATTGAACAGATTTTTGGAGAAATCGGTTATGAACTAGATTGCAATATTTTAAATGCAGGAGATTTTGGAGTACCACAACTTAGAAGAAGAGCATTTATTTTAGGCAGTTTAGGGCATAAGAAAATTATGCTGCCAACTGGCAATGGAGTCAAAGTTACAATTGATGAAGCGATTAGTGATTTGGCTTTTCTTGAATCTGGAGAAGGAGCGGAAGAACAGGAATATCGATTTGATGTAAAAAGTGAATATCAAAAGATGATGCGCGGTAAAATGGAAACTTTATATAATCATGTCGCAACAAGACATTCACAGGAGGCAATAAATAAACTAAAGATGATTCCTGTTGGAATGGGGAAAGAGGTATTACCTAAGGAGTTATTAACAAAATCAATTTATAGTGGTACTTGGTCACGTATGATAGCAGGCGAGCAATCGGTAACTATAACAACTAGATTTGATACACCTTCATCTGGAAGGTTTACTCATCCTATTCTCAATAGATGTATAACTGTTAGGGAAGCGGCTAGAATTCAGTCTTTTCCAGATGATTTTATATTCTATGGTAAAAAATCATCACAAATGAAACAAGTGGGTAATGCAGTTCCGCCACTATTAGGTAAATCCATAGCTGAAGCCATACTTAATCAGATTAAGTAATAGAATGTAATAGTAAAACTTTTGTAGTGTACAGGCCTGAAAGTATAGCTTTCAGGTCATTTTGTTTTACAGAAGAACATAATTTGCACAATTAACTTGACAAAAACGAGTTAATATGTAAAAATAGAAAACAGATAATAGAAATGAGGTGGTTGTGTTGGACGGTATCAAAATCAATGAAAATCTATTGCGACGAATAGTTCGGTGTGTGGATAAAGCCGTTGCAGATGATGTTCCTCAGTATTTGAGAGAACACTACAAGGAAACAAATAACGCTGTAGCTCACTTGAGAGGTGACTTCATAAATGATAATTTGAAAAACCTCGTGGTCAGTGGTGATATTGAGTTGTTACCATTCAATCGTTCGAGCTGGCAAGGAAGAATAATCGTTGATCATGGAGAAAAAGTGACATATACGGTTACAACGCAGCAGACCCTGCGGTCAATTCCTAAAAAGCAAAGAAACAAACCCCATTATCTACATACATTATTATATAAAGAAAATGGCGAGTATGAAGGTGAGGGGAAGCAACTTACATTGATGGATATGTATCCTTTTGAAATAGAGGATTTAGAAAGAGATTATGAAACCATTGTAAATGGTCGTATTAGCCCCGAAGATGGGTATGTTCACTATGTTATTGCATATGAATCACAGAATAGTGAATTAATCGATATACAGTTGGAATTCTTGGATAAAGATTTCAATACCATCACAACCGCATCTCTGAATGAGCACATAAAGCCGGACTTTGCACGGCTTACAGATGTCGAGCTTGTTGATGAGGGCTTTGATGACAATATTGAAGCTGAGGAAGAAGGTTTAGTATCTATAAAACCAGGCCTTCGACCAAAACTAAAGAAAGGTCAAAAACAAGCCTGACAAATAATTAGTCAGGAGATGAGAGATCATGGATAAAAAAATATTTAACGGGAAGCGCTTAAAAAATGCTAGGTTGTATAGAGGGTTGACGCTTACTGAACTTGCAAATCGGACTGATATAAGTAAACAGTCAATTTCTCTTTATGAAAATGAAAAGAATGTCCCGGAGCATCAACGAGTGCAAAAACTTTCAGCTGAACTTAATATCCCATACGATTTCTTTTTTCAAAAAGACAGCTTTGAGACCATTACCGATGTTACTTACTTCAGATCATTGGCAAGTGCGACAAAGCTAGATAGAACCGCTCAAAGTATAAAATTGGATTTTGTTGCTAAAATGTATGAAGTACTCTATGAGTATATTGATTTTCCAGTATTAAATATACCCAATGTTGAATTTGATGGGATAGATGATGAATTCGATGACCAAGGGCTTGAGGAAACACGAAGTCAAATAGAAGAGATTTCAATTAAGGTAAGAGAGCTGTGGGGATTGGGAGATAACCCAATTAAAAATTTACAATTCACTTTAGAAAAGAATGGGATTATCGTTACTGGTTTCAGCACAGAAGAGGATAAGATAGACGCTTTTAGCCAAAGAACAATCATTGGTAATCAAGACATGTTTTTTATTGCTTTATCACTTGGCACTAGACCAGAAGGGCGTATAAATTTTGACATGGCTCACGAACTGGGGCATATATTGTTGCATCCATGGAGTGAGAATCTAGAGTTAATTACTAAAGAAGAATTTAAGGCTCGTGAAAAACAAGCTAATATGTTTGCAAGTGCGTTTCTTTTACCTAAGACAAGTTTTGCAAAAGACATTCAAGCTTACCCAACAGATTTGAAATATTATCAGTTCTTAAAAAAGAAGTGGAAAGTATCAATTCAAGCAATGGCTTATAGAAGTCATCAGCTTGGAATAATTTCAGACAACCAATTTCAGTACATGATGCGCCAAATATCTAAGAATGGGTGGAGAACTAAAGAGCCTGGTGATTTTCCACATAAATTGAATGATAATATTTTTCAAGGGGCTATTAATCTTCTCATAAAAGAAGAAATAGTAGATCCCAAAAAACTACTACAAGTATTTAAAAAACACGGTATAACACTTTACCGTCAAGATATCGAAGACCTTCTTCATCTTAAAGAAGGAACATTATTCTTCGAAGAGGAAAAGCCTAAGATTATTCAGCTCAAACGTCCATATGATGAAAGTGGAGGAAGTGAATAGGCATAAGCGAAGCAGCTTCCTATAATGAATCTTATGGAACTTTTGTGCAGATTTTGCAGAGAGGTTTCATTATTGATTTGTTATGAGGGGCTGCTTTTTTGTTTGTTGTGTTGTTATTAATTTATCACTCCTATTAAAAGCAATAAGCCTTATTGTTCTGGGGGTGATCACATGTGTATGCTTAAGGAGGAGTGGTATTGGGGAAATTACATACTTTCAAGGGATTAATTGAAGAGCAGTGTTTTGATGATATATTTGAAGCTCTAAATGCTTATATAGAGCAAAACCCGGACAAGTTCGCAGGAGAATCTAATACAATTGATGACCCTGATGAAGCTGAACTATCTGATATGAGAATGCAGTTTGTAACGGTCCATGAACACCCGAATAACCATTTGAAATTTGAAGTGGTTGTATCTGCTGAAATTGAAATATCACAAAGAATGCCACATAGTTATAGTGACAGTGATGGCATTACACAGTGGTTTTCAGTAGAATGTTCAGCGGAGCTTAAAGATGGACTTAATCATTTTCAGATATACGATATTGAAATATATTACAGACATAAACAGAAGAAAGAAGGAAAGCTGTCAGAATACCTCGTGCCTATAACGTACAAAGAGATGCTGGATGATGTGGCAGAGGATTTCTTGTCAAGACATTACCCTGAAGCTTTAGAAAAGCCGGTACCGATAAAGGTGGAAGATTTAGTTGAAAGAATGGGTCTTTCAATAGAATATATCCATCTATCAAAGACTTGTACTGTATTTGGTCAGATATACTTTGCGGATGCTGAAGCGAAATTCTATGACAGCGAAGATGGAGTATATAAGCAGAAGGATGTTCAAAGAGGCACTATTATAGTTGACCCCAATGTATTCTTCATGAGGAATGTTGGATCCGTTAACAATACTATTATTCATGAATGCGTACATTGGGATCGACACAGTCTATTCTTTGAATTGGAGAAGATATTCAATCCTATTTCAAAAGCTATAACCTGTCAGGTTAAGGAAGGCAAGAAAACTGAGAATGACGGTACTCCATACGAATGGATGGAGTGGCAGGCTAATCATCTAGCGCCAAGAATACTAATGCCAGCCAAAACTACAAAACAAAAGATTGAAGAGCTTATTGAAAAAAATGAGAAAATCCTTCCAGATGCAAAACGAGTTGATATCATAGAATCCGTGATTTTTGAGTTGAAGGAGTTTTTTGGTGTTTCAATAATGTCAGCCAAAATTAGGATGATTGATTTAGGATATAAGGAAGCTGAGGGGGTTTATACCTATGTGGATAATCACTATGTACTAAACCACAGCTTTGAGTTAAGCGCTCTTCAACGGGGGCAGACTTATACAATCAGTGCACAGGATGCTTTGATAGAGTATGCTACGAATCTTAATTTTAGAGCAATTATTGATTCTGGTAGTTATGTTTTTGTAGACAATCATTTTTGTATCAATGACAGCAAGTATATAAAATTTGATGAAATTGGCTCTCCAAAACTAACTGATTATGCTCTCCAGAATATGGATGAATGCTGTTTTGTATTTGATTTCAGACTTAGAGATAACAAAGCTTATGGCATCCAGTATTATTCAGAGTGTACACTGTTCAAAAGCGCAATTTCAAACAAAATTGTCGAAACTTATTATGATCCCTCTGAACATAATGATGAAATTGTTCAAAGAGCAATGGATTTGAGAGAAACGGTTGCTGATATCGTCAAGATCAGAAATTCATTGCCGGCCGAGTTCTCAAAAACCCTTAAAGCCCACATGAAAAGAAAAGGCTGCACAGTTGAAAAGCTTGCTGAACTATCTTTGATTGGCCCTAAAACTATCCAAAGGATGAGAAATGAAGAAGATTACCCTGTTGAGATGCATCATGTTGTTGCTCTTTGTGTAGGAATGCAATTACACCCGATATTCAGTAGAGACTTACTGAAAAAGGCGGGGAAGAGTTTTAAAGGTACTGAATTGCATATAACATATGAGCTGATCATCGATTCTCTGTACCCTGAGTCCATTCATTATTGTAATGAAATCCTTAATGATAACAACTTACCCCTACTTGGAACAGAAGATTTGAAATAAATTTTAACCTAACCGGACACAGCATGTCCGGTATTTTTTTGTCTAAAATCAAGGCTCCTTACAGATTGCGATTTTTCAATTGCACCTGTAAGGGGCTTTTTTTGCGTTAAAACCGGACATTCTGTGTCCGGGGCAAACCTAATGAAACACAGTAGTATTAAGGCATGAGTTAGCTAATTGGTAGGCCAGTAATCACTTTTAAAGTTTTGCGAAAAAGTTTTTCTAACTATGAAATGAACCTGCGTAGTTAACTCTTATTCTTAAACCACAGAGCACAGGGAGGAGGTGAGAAAGCGATGGGACCAAATGAAAGACGTATGGAAATCATGGAAACTCTTTGCCATAGACGGCAAGAAACCATGGGAAATCTAGCATTTGAGTTTGGAGTCAGTGTCAGAACAATCAAGAATGATATTGATCATTTGTCGCTTTCTTACCCACTTGAAACAATCTGTGGACGTTATGGTGGAGGTGTGAGGGTGGCTGATGGTTTTTATATGAACCGAAAGTACCTAAAGCCTGTGCAGCAGGAATTACTGGAACGGTTAAGCGCGCAACTGTCCGGTGATGACCTCACTGTAATGAATAGCATCTTCAAGGATTTTGCTCTGAACAAAAAGACGGGATGATCCCGAATGATGAAAGGATGAATAGACGATGAAGAAAATATTTGTTTGCTCTCCCTATAGAGGAGACGTTGAGAAGAACACAAAACGAGCTGCACAAGTAGCCAGAATCCTATGTGAATGTGGCTACATGCCAGTTGTACCACATCTGTATTTTCCAAACTTCTTAAGAGAAGAGGACCAGCACGAGAGGATCCGAGGCATTGAGCTTGGCATTGAACTGATGAAAGAGTGCGATAAGATATGGCTCCTCGGTCCTGAAATTACAAGTGGAATGGAGTATGAGCTTGAAGCGGCAAAAGAGCTGAAGATTCCCGTTGTGATGTATGACGAAGAACTGAGACAGATTAAAGCCAAAACACTACCAATTGATGATCGCGTGGATGATCGTATCCGTGAGATTCTCAAAGGCTTGAAATTAGATTAGAAAGGATGGAAAGTCATGAGCAAAGTTTATTTAACCCTGGCTGATGGGTTTGAAAAGTTAGCTGCTGGATATCGAGCTTTGGCTGAAGAAGGTACAAGCCCAAATCCAGTAAATGAATCACCGACTAAAGAGGAACCATCCATCGACATTGAAACGGTAAGAGCTGTTCTTGCTGAAAAAAGTCGGGATGGGAAAACCAAAGAAATCAAAGCACTTCTTATGAAGTATGATGCCGGAAAGCTTTCTGGAGTAAACCCGGAAGACTATGCCAGCCTGCTTTCTGAAGCGGAGGCCCTTTAATGGGGGCACATGCCAGATTTTCTCCATCAGCGGCACACCGCAGATTGAACTGCCCTCCGTCATTGGTGCTGGAGGAACAGTTTCAAGATGAAGAATCTGGATATGCAGCGGAGGGTTCTGCCGGTCACGCACTGGCAGAGCACCTCATAAAAAAGCACCTGAAGGTAAGAAGCAAAAGACCAGTGTCTGATTATTATTCAGATGACCTGCTTGAAGCGGTGGATGAGTATGTATCCTATGTCATTAATGAAATTGAAGAAGCCAAAAGGACATGTAAAGCTCCAATCTTTTCAGTAGAACAGCGGGTAGATGCATCGGAATATGTGGATGAGTGCTTTGGTACAGCTGATATGGTCATCGTCACAGACAAGGTGGCACACATCATAGATTTAAAGCTGGGTAAAGGCGTGGCAGTTTTTGCTGAAGAGAACCCACAACTGATGATTTATGGCCTTGGCATCCTGAGCATGGCTGAAATTCTATACGATGTGGAAATCGTCAGGATGACCATATTCCAACCAAGGCTCAACAATTCAAGCACATGGGACATTGCACCAGATGATCTAAAGAACTGGGGCGAAGAGGTTCTAAAACCCAGAGGAGCTATGGCTCTGATGGGGGCGGGAGATTTCAAATCAGGAAACTGGTGTCGGTTCTGTAAAGCCAGAAATCAATGTAGGGCCAGAGCAGAACAGTTTCTAGAGCTTGCCAAGTTGGAGTTTAAAGCACCGGTACTTTTGTCTGAAGAGGAAATCGCTGAAGTGTTAAAAGTCTCTGACGAGCTCTCCAAATGGGCATCTGATGTTTATGCATATGCTCAGGAGCAAGCCATCGTTCATGGAAAAGAGTGGTCAGGCTTTAAATTGGTCGAAGGTCGAAGCAACAGAAAGTATTCCAGTGAAGAAGAGGTAGCTGAAGCTGCAATGGCAGCCGGTTACAAGGACATCTATAAAAGTTCCCTAGTGACCATAACTGAGATGGAGCGGTTAATGGGAAAGAAAGAATTCAATAAGATTCTTGGACATTTGGTGTACAAGCCACAGGGCAAGATTACCCTTGTTCCTGAATCGGACAAGAGAGAAGCAATAAACAATACTACCGCTGCGGCGGAATTTCAGGAGGATTAATTATGAACAAGAATACTGTAGCAACAAAAGTGATTGTACCATGTCGTTTTTCCTATCTGCACTGCTGGGAACCGGATTCAGTGAATGGAGGAGATCCAAAGTACAGTGTTTCAGCCATCGTGCCAAAGAGTGATACAAAGACCATCGAAGCCATCAAAGCTGCAATCGAGCAGGCAAAGAAGGAGTCCGTTTCCAAGTGGGGCGGCAAGATTCCAACCAATCTCAAGACGCCCCTTCGTGATGGCGATATTGACCGTCCGGATGATGAAGCTTACAAAGGCTGTTACTTCTTCAATGCCAACAGCAGACAGGCTCCTCAAGTGGTGGATAGCAAGGTGCAGCCGATTCTGGACCAGAGTGAAGTTTACTCCGGATGTTATGGTCGCATCAGTGTTACCTTCTATGGTTACAACTCAAACGGTAATCGAGGTGTAGCAGCAGGACTTGGAAATATCCAGAAGCTGAAGGATGGAGAAGCCCTGGGCGGACGTTCAAAAGCAGCGGAGGAGTTTGGCACCGTAGAAGAAGATGACTTCTTAGAATAGTAAGGCATATGGGCGGTGGGAAACTGCCGCCCTTTATATAAGGTCTTGAAAGGATGATTTAATGAATGGAAAACTACTCAGCATCGATATAGAAACCTATTCGAGTGTGGACCTAACCAAGTGCGGCGTTTATGCCTATGTGGATAGTCCAGACTTTACCATATTACTTCTCGCCTATGCCTTCGATGAGGATGAAACAAGCATTGTGGATCTGGCTTGTGGTGAGGAAATCCCGGATGATGTTATATCTGCCATAACGGATGATGGTGTAATCAAGACAGCTTTTAACGCAGCCTTTGAGAGAGTGTGTTTATCGAAATACCTGGGTGTGAAGTTAACCTCTAAAGCATGGCAATGTACTGCTGTTCAAGCATCCCTGCTTGCTCTACCCCTATCTCTAGAGGGCGTCGGTGAAGTATTAAACATTCAAAGAAAGAAGCTGAAAGAAGGGACGGACCTGGTTAGGTACTTCTCGCTACCATGCAAGTCAACAAAAGCAAATGGTGGAAGGAAACGGAACCTGCCCGAACATGACAGGGAAAAGTGGGGACGCTTCAAAGCCTATTGCATTCGAGATGTTGATGCTGAACGTGAAATCCGCTACAAACTTCGAAAGTACCCCATCCCTGAAAATGAGCTGGAGCTATATCAGCTGGATCAGGAAATCAATGATCGTGGCGTATTGGTAGACCTGGACATGGTGTCAAAGGCAGTTGAATGTGACCTGATGTACAAAGACCATATGACAGCCAAAGCTTATGAGCTCACTGGTCTTGAGAATCCAAACTCCGTAAGTCAAGTAAAGGAGTGGCTTTCAGAGCGTGGTATTGAAGCTCAAAGCCTTGATAAGAAAACCGTAAAAGGACTCGTAGAGGAAACAGATGGAGAAGTATTAGAGGTATTGAAGCTTAGGCTCCTCATGGCAAAAACCTCAGTGAAAAAGTATGAAGCAATTGAGAGATCAGTATCAAAGGATGGAAGGGTTCATGGACTACTCCAATTCTACGGGGCAAATAGAACCGGGCGGTGGGCAGGAAGGCTTGTGCAAGTACAAAACCTCCCTCAAAACCATTTACCAGATTTGGAACTGGCCAGATCGCTCATCAAAGAAGGACGTTTTGAAGATGTTGAGCTGTTTTACGATTCCGTGCCTGGGGTGCTATCAGAACTCATCAGGACAGCCTTTGTACCAAAACCTGGCACACGGTTTATCGTAGCAGACTTCTCGGCCATCGAAGCGAGAGTGCTTGCATGGCTTTCTGGAGAGAATTGGAGACTTGAGGTATTCGAGAGTCACGGAAAAATCTATGAAGCTTCAGCATCGGCAATGTTCAATGTTCCCATTGAGGAAATTGATAAAGGCAGTCCACTAAGGCAAAAGGGTAAAATCGCTGAACTGGCTTTAGGTTATGGCGGATCCGTTGGTGCTCTAACATCAATGGGTGCTTTGGATATGGGGCTGACAGAAGATGAACTTCCTCAACTGGTCAATCAGTGGAGAAATGCTAATCCCCATATCACAAAGTTCTGGTGGGATGTTGATGCGGCAGCCATTAAAGCGGTCAGGGAGAAACGGGAGACTGTGGTCGGTAAAGTGTGTTTTAACTACATGTCAGGGATCCTGTTCGTTACTCTACCTTCTGGCAGAAAGCTCTCCTACATTAAACCAAGACTTGAAATTAATCGATTTGGTAGGGAAGGGTTGACCTACGAGGGCATCGGTGAGAGCAGAAAATGGATTCGGATTGATACCTATGGACCAAAACTGGTGGAAAACATCGTACAAGCAACAAGTCGTGACCTTTTGGCTTTAGCCATGCTAAGGCTTCAGAATAAAGGCTTTGAGATAGTTATGCATGTGCATGATGAAGCTGTTCTGGAAGTACCTGTTGGTGAATCAAGTGTTGATGAAGTATGTGAGATCATGGCCATCGCACCAGAATGGGCAAAAGGATTGCCGCTTCGAGCTGATGGTTATGAATGCGACTTTTATAAAAAAGATTAGGAGGAATGCCTTATGACAAATATTACGATTTTCAAAAATAACGACTTTGGTGAAGTGAGAACCTTAGAACAAGATGGAAAGACCTTATTCTGCGGAAGTGATGTGGCTAAAGCATTGGGCTATGCGATTCCAAGTAAAGCAGTTAATACACATTGCAAAGGGGTTTCCAAAATGGAAGTACCTACGAATGGTGGTTCCCAGCAAATGCTTTTCATTTCTGAAGGTGATATGTATAGGTTAATTGTAAACAGCAAGCTGCCATCGGCTGAGAAGTTCGAAAGATGGGTTTTTGATGAAGTAATTCCGACTGTAAGAAAGCATGGGCTTTATGCCAAAGATGAGCTGCTCAATAACCCTGACCTCTTCATCTCAGCTTTGGAAGAACTGAAAGCTGAAAGAGAACGAACAAAACGACTTGAGCTGGAAAATGCAAAGAACAAGCAGATCATTGGAGAACTGAAACCAAAGGCCAGTTACTATGATTTGATACTTCAAAACAAGAGCCTTGTGCCGATTTCTCAGATTGCCAAGGATTATGGCATGTCAGGAAAAGCTTTCAATAAACTGCTGCATGAGCTTGGGGTTCAATTCAAACAGGGAAACACCTGGTTGTTGTATCAGGGGTATGCCGACCAAGGGTACACCCAATCAAGAACCTTTGCTATTGATGCCGAAAGAAGCAGAATGCATACCTACTGGACTCAGAAAGGACGCCTGTTCCTGTATGATCTTCTGAAAAACGAAAGAAGCCTCCTACCGGTTATCGAAAGAAAGCAGAGCGCATAGGAGGTGATCCAATTGGGGATAAGCAAATACAATGCGGAAGGATACTATGACCCGACCGCATATGAAGGGTTAAAAAGAGCTGAGGAAAGTATGAAGGTGTTGAAGATAAACTATCCGACAGGCTTTATGGAAATCAATCTGGAGAACTTCTTTCCATGCACATTGGATAAGGCAAAAAAGGTGTTTTCACTGATTCATCGATATTCCAGTGAAGCTGATAAAGATAGGCTTCAAGGGTTCTTCATGGATAAGGAAGCTAGGTTTTACTCAAAAATGAGTAAGTATGCCGACAAGGCTTCATCTTATCCGGAAAACTCAAAGGAGCACAGGGAGCATCTTTCAAAGTTTAAAGAAGCGAGACGCCTGCATCAGCGAATTAGAAGAAACAGAGAAATATTTGAGACAGGGAGGACCAGCCGATGAAAATTCGATTATGTACGGGTAACTCCCGTATGGATAAAAAGTGGAACCCGGTGGAAATGGAGCTGGAGGAATTCCGTGACCGGATTGCCACTACCAAAAGAACTGCTGAAACCGTGGCTCAATACAAAAAGCTTAGTAAGGCCAAGCAGGATGATATAAAGGATGTTGGTGGCTTTGTCTTAGGAACCTTAAAGAACGGGAGAAGGAAGAAAGATCATGTCCTATCCCGCTCAGGGCTTTGCCTTGACATGGACTATGCAGAACCGGATACCATCGACCAGATAGAGATGTTCTTTTCTTTCAAATGCTGGTTCTACTCGACACATAAACACACACCTGAAAAGCCAAGGCTACGATTGATTATTCCCCTGGCAAGGGAGGTTTCACCAGATGAATACTCAGCGGTAGCCAGAAAAGTTGCAGATGATATTGGTATTGAACTCTTTGATGACACCACCTATGAACCAAGTCGGTTGATGTATTGGCCATCAACACCTGCAGATGGAGAGTTCATCTTTAAAGAAATTGAAGGAGAACTCCTTGATCCGGATACTGTTCTTTCAAAATATAAGGATTGGCGAGACTCCTCCGAGTGGCCCGTTTCCAAAAGACAGCATGCTGTCGTGCAAAGGGAAGTTAAGAAACAGGCGGATCCTCTCGAGAAACCGGGTACCATCGGAGCCTTTTGTAGAACCTACTCTGTGACCGAAGCCATCGATACCT
Source organism: uncultured Clostridia bacterium (assembly GCA_964539975.1). Lineage (GTDB taxonomy): Bacteria > Bacillota > Clostridia > Tissierellales > Dethiosulfatibacteraceae > 38-11. The sequence continues at coordinate 7,209 of CAZIKK010000027.1, read as the reverse complement.
TCCTTACTGATGTTTACAAAAAAAGTAACATGCCTGGACGCTATGATTATATTCCTGCTGATTCTCAAGCAGGGGTTGTGATTTACGATGATAAGTATGTCTATAGCCATCATGCAACAGATCCGGCCTGTGGAACCTTAATGAACGCATTTGATGTGGTGAGGATACACCAATTTGGACATTTGGATGAACGCTCATCTGAAGGGACAGATCCTGTTAAGCTTCCATCCTTTAAGGCTATGCAGGAATTTGCGGTAGCAGATGAAAAGGTGAAGGTGCAGCTGGCAGAAGAACGGGATCAGCTAGCTAGTGAGGAGTTTGAAGATATCGATGAGGACAATTGGCAAACCCTACTGGAACTGGATAAGCAGGGTAAGGTCAAGGATACTCTGACGAATATTGTGCAGATCATCCGCCATGATGTGAATTTGAAACCCATTGTTTATAACGAGTTCAAAAGCATTCTGGATGTGGTGGGTGAGCTACCCTGGAAGCAGGTGAAGCCCGGCTGGGGAGATGCGGATTTGGCCTGTGCAAAGGTTTACTTTGAAAGGGTTTATGGCATATGGTCTCCCACCAAATTCAAGGATGCCCTTTTGGCGGTTGCATCAGCGGAGAGAACCTATCATCCCATCAAGAACTATTTTGAGACCTTGGAGTGGGATGGTATAGAGCGGCTCGATAGAATTCTGATTGATTATCTAGGAGCAGAGGACACGGCATTTGTCAGGGCGGTTACAAGAAAAACCCTGTGTGCTGCAGTGGCAAGGGTCTATGAGCCGGGGAAGAAGTTTGACTCCATTCTCGTTCTCAATGGTCCCCAGGGTGTCGGGAAATCCACCCTCTTTGCCATACTGGGTAGGGAGTGGTATTCCGACAGCTTATCCATTGCGGATATGAAAGACAAGACAGCAGCAGAAAAGCTTCAGGGTTATTGGATTCTTGAACTGGGTGAGCTTGCCGGGATAAAGAAAGTGGATGTGGAGACGGTCAAATCCTTCATTACAAGGACAGATGATAAGTTTAGGCAATCCTACGGAGTGAATGTGGAAAGCCATCCAAGAACCAATATCATCGTTGGCTCAACCAATTCTGAAAGCGGCTTTCTGCGAGACATCACAGGTAACAGACGGTTCTGGCCGGTGTATGTGACGGGCAAAGGAAAATACAATGCTTGGGATCTCAAGGAAGTGGATCAGGTTTGGGCTGAGGCTATTGAACGCTACAGGGAAGGTGAGGAACTGTTCCTAAAAGGTGATGTGGCACTGGAGGCTTATGAAGCGCAGCAACAATCCATGGAAGCAGATGATCGTGAAGGAATCATCATCGAGTACCTTGAAAAGCTGCTACCGGAGGATTGGGCGAAGATGGATCTTTACCAGAGAAGAAGTTTTCTTGCAGGCAGTGAGTTTGATGGTGGCATCTCTACTGGAACAGAGAAACGGGACAAGGTGTGCATCATGGAAATCTGGTGTGAGTGCTTTGGTAAGGAGAGACAAAATCTTAAACGAACCGACTCCTATGAAATTGAAGGTATTTTGAACCGAATAGGGGGGTGGCAAAAACTCGAATCCAACAAGACCGGTAAGGCATATTACCCCCTCTATGGTCCTCAAAAGACCTTTGTGAGAAAGAGTGGATAGGCACGAAGGCACGAGATAGGCACATGCCCAGATTGCCTTGAAAAAAGAAGGCACGAAGGAAGGCACAGTCGAGACGGTAGTCAAACTAGGTGCTGGGGTGGCGTTGTGCCTATCGTGCCTATAAAAAACCATGATGAGCATTAAAAGTATAGTAATTAGTAGTAATAGGCACGTATATACACGTATACGCGCGTAAGGAGAAAAAGGGGATAGGCATGGCACGTGGGCACGAGTGGAGAAAGGAGATGGTCTTTTGCTAGAAAGTATGGTTGAGAAAAAACTTGTAACCGAGGTAAAAAAGCGTGGAGGGTTGGCGGTTAAATTCGTATCACCTGGTCTGGATGGGGTGCCGGACCGCTTGGTACTTTTCCCAGGTGGAAGGTTGGCGTTCGTGGAATTAAAAGCACCAGGCAAGGAGATGAGACCGCTTCAGGTAAAAAGAGCAAAGATGCTAAGTGCATTGGGATTTATGGTCTACTGCATTGATAGTCCTAAAATGATTGGAGGTGTTCTGGATGAGATACAAACCCCATAGTTATCAGGAATTTGCCAGAGAGTTCATTCTAGACCACCCCGTCTGTTGTTTGATGTTGGATATGGGTTTAGGCAAAACGGTGGTAACCCTTACTGCAATTTGGCTGATGGCACTTGACAGTTTTGATGTAGGTAAGATTCTTGTCATTGCGCCAAAGCGAGTGGCTGAGGATACCTGGCCTAAGGAGCTTAAAAAATGGGAGCACTTGACCGGGCTTACATACTCGTTGGTGCTAGGCAGTAAAAAACAAAGAGAAGAATCTCTTCAGAAAAAAGCTGCCATCTATATCATCAACAGAGATAATGTTGCATGGCTTGTTGAGAACTATAAATGGGATTTTGACACTCTGGTAATCGATGAGCTGTCAAGCTTCAAATCCAATAAGGCTCAAAGGTTCAAAGCCCTGAAGAAAGTAAGACCAAAAGTACAAAGAGTGATCGGTCTTACAGGAACACCAGCACCGAATTCACTCTTGGATCTCTGGCCACAGATGTATCTTCTTGATATGGGTGAAAGACTGGGCAGGTTCATTGGTGGATATAGAGATCGGTTTTTCAAGCCGGACAAACGAAACAAAGAAATCATTTTTTCCTATAAACCACGTGATGGTGCTGAAGAAAGCATCTATCAACTAATTAATGATATCTGTATTTCCATGAAAGCTGTAGATTTTCTTGATATGCCTGATAAGATTAGTAATCGAATTGAAGTGTCCATGGATAAAAAGGAAAAGGAACTGTATGAGGAATTTAAGCGGGAGATGATTATAACGCTGAAAGGTGATGAAATAGATGCCATCAATGCTGCTGGGCTATCTAACAAGCTACTGCAGATGGCCAATGGAGCAGTTTATGGAGAAAATAAAAAGGTGGTTTCAATTCATGATAAAAAGCTGGATGCTTTAGAGGATTTGATTGAAGCAGCGAATGGGAAACCACTGTTAGTTGCCTATTGGTATAAGCATGATCTGGAGAGAATCTCAAAGCGGTTTGATGTAAGGATCATTCAAACTACAGAAGATATTGATGATTGGAATGGAGGCGAAATACCAGTGGCTCTTATTCATCCAGCGTCTGCAGGACATGGGCTAAATCTTCAAGATGGCGGATCCACCATCATCTGGTTTGGTCTAACCTGGTCCCTTGAGCTATATCAGCAGCTTAATGCTAGGCTTTGGAGACAAGGTCAAAAGAACATAGTGGTCATTCAACATATTGTGACGAGTGGAACCCATGATGAAGATGTGATGAGAGCTTTGGAAAACAAGGATATGAGGCAGTCCGCTTTGATTGCAGCTGTTAAAGCAAGAATTGGAGGGAGCTAACATGAGTGAAAGGATAGAAAAAATTATGAAGGAGTACCCACAGATGGTTATGGAGCGGACTTGTCTTGAAAACCAACTCCGCAATTTCACCGGAATATCTGAGACAGAAATGATTGATTCCATGTACTTTAATCAACCTGAAGGTGAAAGAGTTCAGACCAGTGGTGTTTCTGAAAAAACTGCGAATATCGCTATTACCTATAGAAAGAAGATGGAGAGGATCAATAAAGAATGGCGAGAGCATCTTGAAAAGAAATATGCCATCATTTCAGAGGAGATTCTATTCTTTGAATCTGCCATTGCATCATTAAGCGGTAATTTGTCGGAAGTTATTACCGATATGGTCATCTGTGGTTTGACTTGGGATGACCTTAGCTTCAAGTATCACATCAGTAGAACGATGGTGGCCAAATATCGAAAGAAAGCCATCCGTGAGCTAGAAACCCTTTATGCCATTCACGATAGGGAAATGGCAGAGTATATATTGAGTTGAGGTGCAGGTATGTGTAAACGTGGAGATATTTACTTTGTCGATTTTGGTAAACACAAAGATACGAAAAAGCAGCAGGGAATAAGACCGGTCGTGGTTGTAAGTAACAATAAGGCTAATACCCACTCCCCAGTTATCACCGTTGTACCCCTCACCTCTAAAATTCATAAAAAAAGATTCTTACCAACCCATGTCTATATACCGGTATCCTCTGGAAGTGGATTGAATTCTGCCAGTGTAGCATTAGCTGAGCAGGTAGATAGTATTGATAAAATAAGACTTTTAGAAAAACGAGGTCACATTAATAGCAAGTCCATCATGGATAAAATCACGATGGCCATCCAAGTCCAAGTCGGAGTGTTTGAGGAGTTCAATTGAAAAAACAGGCATTATTGGCCTGTTTTCTTAATGAAAGATATGCAATCTTTACAGATGATTTTTTCTTTGAATTCCCTTGTTTCGTTTGGACTTCCACATAAAACGCAGTAAGGTTTAAATCTTCGAAGGATGATAGAATTACCTTCTGTGAAAATTTCTAATGGTTCTCCACGATCCATATCAAGAATCATTCTTAATTCCTTCGGTATAACAATTCTGCCGAGCGGATCAACTTTTCTAGTGATACCAGTTGCTTTCATTAGAACCTCCTTAGTTGTTATATCCATAATATATGAGAAATATTTCCAATTCAATGGCAGAGCTTCCAATTATAAAAATTTTTATTGTGAAAATGATAAAAGATTAAGATAAGAAGAATAGAGCGACGAAATAAAAAACAATGGACAAGAGAAAAAATAAGATACCGAGTATAAAATATTTGACAAGGTATAAAGAAGGTGATAATATACCATTATAAGGAGATGCTAGATATGGATATTAATGAACAACGTGAAAAGCAAGTGGCTAATCTTCAGAGTAACTTGTCTGCGATTCGTAAAATTGCTGGCTGGACAGCTGAGCAACTTGGGGAAAAAATCGGGGTTACTAAACAAACAATTAGTAACTTGGAGAATAATAGAACAACAATGACACTAACCCAATATATTGCAATTCGAGCGATTATAGATTATGAGATTAAGAATAATAAAGAAAATGTTGTATTACCTCAAGTAGTTGAAATATTACTAGATAAATATGAAGATTACTCTGAGGAACAACAAGAGAAGATTGAAGAAAAGGTAAAAACTATTGCTGCAACTGCGTCTGGTGGAATAACGGGTGCTGCATTAGCCGCAGTGAGCATAGGATTATTTGGAGGCATAATAGGAGGTCCTTTAGCTGGTGTAGTAGCTGGAACATCATGGCTTTCAAGGATTCTAAAAGAAAAAAAATAATCGAAATAGATTCTGTCAGGAGATGAGCGATTATGAATAAAAAAGTAGTAAACATAGCGGAATATCGCAAAAAGAGCAATAAAAAAAAGAATTATAAGAATGCAAAAAGCTATGAAGAAATAATTAGTGAAGAATATGCAGAAGATTTAGCTAATGAATTTAAAAAAATATTAAGTGAAGAAAAAAGTGATAAGTAATAACAAATTCGAAAGGAGAATGCTCTATGAGTGCAGCAAAACAAATTTTATCAGGATTGGAAAATGTAATTAAAGAAGCAACTAGGACTGGATACAAAAAAGGTGCTGAAACTGTGTTGAAAGAGTTTGCACCACATGCTGGTCGAGAATTGAAAAAAGGTAATGGAGCAATTATGAAGACTTTTAATGAAATAGGCAGAGCTATTAAGAAGATGTAGATCACAAGTGAGGCAACTAGATCTGGTTTACCAAAGGTGTACCAAAGGTGTACTAAAGGTGTACTGTAATGTCGATTCTTTTGCTATATAATTATAATTGCCAAGAAGTGTAGAGAGTCTGGGATTTCCCCCGGGCTCTTTTTTCATGGCCGGATGCGACTTTCATCCTTTCACGCATCCGTACATAGAAAGGAGCGATGAAGAATGATTTTTACAAGTGAGCAGGTATCCTGCGGACACCCTGATAAGATTTGCGACCAGATATCAGATGCCATTGTCTCCGATTGCTTAAGGCATGACAGAAACAGTCGTGTGGCAGCAGAGTGTCTGATCAAGGATTATAACATCGTCATTGCCGGTGAGATAAGCTCAAAGCATGAACCGGATTATAATCTACTGGTTTCTGAGGTATTAAACGGAATCGGGTTAGAGGGTAGCAACAAATATAAAGTGACGGTGCTGATCAGTAAACAAAGTGAGGATATTGCGATAGGTGTAGATGGAAACAATGGAGCTGGAGATCAGGGAATGATGTTTGGCTATGCCACAAGTGAAACCCCTGAGTTCCTTCCAATACCCTATGCAGTGACCACCCATGCATTAAAGCTACTTCGAGAGATTAAAAGTCCAATGCTTCTCCCGGATGCAAAAAGCCAGGTTTCCTTTGATTATGATACAGGAAGGATAACCACATTTCTGATAAGCACACAACACAAAGAAGAGTTTACTATCGAGGACATCAAGCCTATTGTAGAAGCGGTGATGGAAACCGCTGCTGCTGACTACGGTTTGAATACAGACTTTGAAAGACTGATTAATCCTACTGGAAGATTTGTTATTGGATCATCCTTTGCGGATAGTGGTTTGACCGGAAGAAAGGTTATCGCTGATACCTACGGTGGGATGTGTAGACATGGTGGTGGAGCTTTTTCAGGAAAAGATCCCACCAAGGTTGATAGAAGCGGTGCTTACATGGCAAGGAAGATTGCAAAGGACATCATAAGACTTGAGTATGCTGAGCGCTGTGAAGTACAACTTGCCTATGCCATTGGTGTGGCAGAACCAGTATCTGTTGCAGTAGAGTGCTTTGGAACAGAGCATGTTCCCATTGATTTTATTGAGGAACACATCAAAGGTAGTTATGATCTGACACCAACAGGAATCATAAAATCTCTGAAGCTTCTTGATGTTGATTACAATGAGGTATCCACTTACGGTCATTTTGGCAAAGCACATCTCCCTTGGGAGGAATAAGCAATGCCTAGACGACCAAACATTCCGTGCAAGCATCCTGGCTGTAATCGACTGGTACCACCTGGGACGAAGTTCTGTGAGGAACATGGTGAGCTGCACCGAGCGGATACCAGAACCACTAAAGAGAAAGGTTACGATGGTCGGTGGAGAAAAGCGAGGGCCAGGTACTTAAAGCGCCATCCCATTTGTGTTCGGTGTCTTAAGCAAGGGAAGT
>CAZIKK010000026.1:0-26948 GCA_964539975.1 uncultured Clostridia bacterium | reverse complement strand
ACATTGTACCACAGAGGGTTTGGAGTCCTCAATTTTCATTTAAGTTTACAAATCGCGAGGTTCGTATTGGAGGTGACTTATGAGAAAAGCTGCAATTTATATCAGGGTATCCACTCAAGAGCAGGCTCAAGAGGGTTATTCCATCGGAGCCCAAAAAGAAAGGCTCCTGTCCTATTGCAAGGCTAAGGATTGGCTCGTCCATGATATTTATATCGACGGTGGCTATTCTGGATCCTCTCTTGATAGGCCCGCTATGCAAAAACTAATATCAGAAATTGAAAAGGTAAATGTCGTTTTAGTCTACAAGCTGGACCGCCTCTCTCGTAGTCAAAAGGACACGCTCCACTTAATCGAGGAGGTATTTCTCCCGGCTAATGTGGACTTTGTCTCCATGAATGAGAGTTTCGACACTGGTACTTCCTTTGGCCGGGCTATGATTGGGATCCTCTCCGTCTTTGCCCAGCTGGAAAGGGAGCAAATAAAAGAGCGGTCCCTTATGGGCCGTATTGAAAGAGCTAAGGAGGGCCTTTCCCATGGTGGCCCCTTCTATCCTATCGGTTATGACTATGAAGATGGGAGGCTGGTTATCAATGAATATGAGGCTATGCAGGTCCGGGAAATTTACGACATGTATATTGCTGGTGCTGGTGATGATAAAATCGCGCAGACGCTGCAGGAAAAAGGCTATACTAACCGCTACGGCTCATGGAAAAGTAATTCCTCTATCCGCAGTGTGTTAGGCTCCGACGTGTATCTCGGTATTATCCGCTATAAAGGCGTTGTGACTGAGAACGCCCACGAGCCCATTATCACGCCGGAACAATTCGAGGAGGCTCAAGCTATCCGGGAAAGGAAAAGAAAGATTTATAAAAAGGTCTTTGAGAGTAATTCGCTGCTGCAGGGGTTCCTCTACTGTGGAAATTGCGGGGCCCGGTACTATGTAAAGCGTAACCGGGGAGATTTGAGGTATTACACCTGCTATTCCAGAGGGAAAACCGCCCGCCATATGATTAAGGATCCTAATTGCAAAAATAAAAACTGGAATGTGACTAAGCTGGATCCTATCATCGAGGGGGAAATTAAAAAGCTGGCCTTTGATAAAAACTATTTCAAAGAGCTGCTAAAAAAAGAGACCGCCTCTAAAAGGCAGCCCATGGAAGAAACCAAAATCCTACAGAAAAAAATTGATGATCTAGACCGTCAGATTAACCGACTGATGGATCTATATCAAAAAGAAACCATGCCCCTCGATATGGTAAGCGAGAGGATAGAAAAACTATATCAAGAAAAAAAGGCTTTGTCAAAACAATTAAGCGAGGTTAAGGAGGACGCCTCTATCGACTTTGACACCGAGGGTGTTATGGCCATACTTTCAGAAATTCCCACTCTTTGGGATATAGCCGATATGGAGCAAAAGCGGCACATAATGAGAAGCCTCATAGACCGAATAATTATTAACGGTGAAGATATCGACATTCATTGGTCTTTCGCTCCCAAAAAGTAAGCATGGCCGGGCCTCCGGTTTATTATTTTACCCTTGTGAGGCAACAACAAACCTCGACGTGCGTTACCATTGGGAACATATCAACTGAAATCGACTCTTCAATTCTATATCCTGCTTCCAAGAAAGTTGGCAAATCCTGCGACAATGCTTTAGGGTTACACGAAATATAGATGAAGGTTTCTGGTTCAAATGAAATAATCTTGTTGATCGCCTTAGGGTGTATGCCACTTCTAGGAGGATCTAACACAACAATATCTGCATTGTCTGGTAATGTATCCACTACTTTCAAAACATCTCCTTGGACAAATTCGCAATTAGTGATGCCATTAAGGTTTGCATTTTCTCTCGCTTTTTCAATAGCTTCATGGACCAATTCAACCCCTATAACTTTTTTGGCTATTGGCGATAAAATTTGTGCGATGGTTCCTGTTCCACAATAAAGATCAAGAATTGTATGTTGACTCTTTGTCCCAGCATATCTCCGAACAATTTCATAGAGTTTTTCTGCTCCTGAAGAATTAGTCTGAAAAAATGAGAAAGGAGAAATTTCAAATGTCAAACCAAGAAGTTTATCTTTTATAAGCATCGAACCATACAAAAGCTTCATGTCGTCTGGTTGCACCACATCACCTAACCGATCATTAGTAGTGTGTATCATACTTTGAACGACTCCGGACAAATTCAAATCTAAAACACTTGACACAAACCCGGTTTCATCAAGTTCTTCTTGAGAAGTTGTGACAAGATTAATCATCAATTCGTTTGAAAATTCTCCTTTTCGGATCACCAAATGTCTCAAATAGCCTTCATGCGTCTTTTTATGGTAGAATGGCGTCTTCTTTTCAGAGAAATACGCCAAAACAGCTCTAAGGATCTTCGTGAAATCACCATCTACTAGCTGGCATGTATCCGTTGTCTCAATTTCATAAAATCTGTTTCTTTGGTGCAATCCAAGAGATAACGGACCTCCTTTATAACTATCCCCAAAAGAAAATTCCATTTTGTTTCGGTACCGAAGTTGATTTGGACTTGGGACAATGCCACGATAATGATAACTCTCTGCTGTAACAGTTGATAGTGTTTGTTGGACATAGGTATCTTTATGTTGCAATTGCATTTCATAAGGCATCGTTTGCAACAGACAACCACCACATTTTCCAAAATGGTTGCACACGGGCTCTAGTTCATATGGTGCTTTGTCGCACACTTCAACCAGCCTGGCTTCAATCTTGTTTTTTCTTTTCTTCGATACAATTGCTTTCACAGTCTGTCCCGGCAATGCGTTTTTTACAACTACTCGTGTCTGGTCTACATAGCCTGTGCCTTTATTGGGAAACTCAAATGTCTCAATTCTTAGTTTGATTTCTTCACCTTTTTTCATTCTTCTCTTTTTCCTTATACGTATTTGTTGACCATTAAATAAATAATCAAGGACAAGTGCAGCGCCGTAGCAGCCGCAGTCGCTATAATAAAAGTATTCTTTTGAACTTTGTGTCTAAAAAGGATCATTGCCAATACTGTCCCTAAAGCGCCTCCTAAAAAGGATACACTGTGCAACACCTTTTCGCTAATTCTCCATTTCTTTTTTCTCGCTTTGACTTTATCTACACTAGCCATTAAAAATGCTAAAGCATTGATAAATAGATAATAATTGATTAAATTTTCTCTCATCTTTCCCTCTTTAGCTCACAACGACATTTCTGCCTTCTGATTTTGCCGTATACAAAAGTTCATCCACCCGATCAAATACGCTATAGGCCGTATCATTGTGATAGACTTCCGTCACACCAAATGAACAAGTCACTTGGTCTTGTATACAAAAGGCATGCTGTTCGATGGATTTTCGAATTCTTTCCGCTATGGCAATTGCGTTTTTGCGTCTGGTGTCAGGCATTAGAATAATAAACTCTTCTCCTCCCCATCTAGCAAAAACATCTGTCTCTCTTGTGTTTTCCCTAACAATCTCAGCTGAATCTTTCAAGATCTGATCGCCTCTTAAGTGACCAAATCGATCGTTTACACCTTTGAAATTGTCAAAATCCATCAAAACAATGGAGATGGGATGGTCATATCTTTTTTTTAGCTTAATCCATTTGATCAGCTCACTGTCAAATTTTGCTCGGTTGTAAACCCCTGTCAACGCATCTGTCTCGCTAAGTATGATTAGTTCTTTTTCATTCAAAAATTTAACGCGATCAAAATAATTTATTTTATGATGTGTCATTACAATAATTAGAATGATACATGTTCCATAAACCATTCCTGTTAGAAACTGATTGCTACTCAAATCAGGGATTGTATAGTAAGCAAAGATAAAAAAACCTATGTGGGCAACGACACCCACTAGAAGCTTGTAAAAAAATTTATTAGGGATGATGAATATCATTGAAATCATTACCACCAAATCCAATATTGCAAGATAATACTCTGTTCCGGCTATCCTCATCATCGTGTGAAAATAATTAGCAACCAAAATAAGCTCTACAACCGATGTCAGTATAGCAATTAAGGTGTTGTTTCCTTCTTTACTCATTAGAGAATACAATGCCAAAATCACAAGAAAGCTGATCATTCTAACGAACAAACCATTCATCATATCTCCAAACCCTTCATGGAGTATGGTTTGCGGTATAATCAATAGTAAATAAATGATCCCAACTATCAATATCAATGGTCTTGAATATTTCTTATCTATGCTCATTTTATTGTCAAAGTATTCCCTTTCAATCTTTGAATCTCTTATGCTGCAAGTCCACATACTTATTGGGTACTTATCATTTTTTGTCATTTTATCCTCGAACTAAATAATTCTTGACTGAAATAGTCTTTCCTGATTGAGTATACACTCTGGGTAATCTTCTGTCCAACATCGTTAAAATCTCATAATTGATTGTGCCTATCCTTGCTGCCACTTCATCCGGTGTCATCTCTGCGTCTAAACCGTCCCCGTATATCGTCACTTCGTCTCCAATTGTAGCATCTGGCAAACTGGTGAGATCTACCAAACACTGATCCATGCATATCCTGCCTAATACTTTGCACTTCATCCCATTGATAGATACCCATAATTTATCAGTTAGTAATCGACTCAATCCATCAGCATATCCAATTGGTATGGTGCCAATTTTCATTGGGTTTTCTGACACAAACTGGTGTCCGTAGCTGATGCCTTCACCTTTTGCTATCCATTTAACGAAGGAAAGTTGTGCCTTCAGTTTAAATACAACTTTCAAATCAACCTTTTTGGTGTCCACCTTATTAGATGGGTACAATCCTGTAATCATGATGCCTGGTCGTACCATTTCATATTGAAATTCAGGCAAATCTATGATTGCGGCACTGTTAGCCATATGTCTGATAGGGATCTTTACCCCTACATCTTCAAGAGATTTGTAGAATTTATCGAATTTTTCTTTTTGAATGTAAGACCACTGTTTATCCTTTTCATCTGCTCGCGCTAAATGCGTGTAAATCCCAACTACTTCCACATGCGATAGCCTACAAATAGATTTTACAGCCATGACCCCTTTTTCATTCGCAGAAAACCCAAGACGATTCATTCCTGTTTCAATCTTGATGTGTATTTTTGCTGTTTTGCCTATTTTTTTTGCTGTATCGTTTAATTCTATCGCATGCTCTTCATTGTATATTGTCAAAGCAATTCTTTTCTCAATGGCTTGCTCAAAAAAAACGGGTGGTGTATAACCGAGGACTAACACATCACAATCATTTAATGCTTCTCTGATCTCAAGCGCCTCATCTAGTATTGCCACCGCTAGTAAGTCTACTCCTTTATTGATCAAGGTGAACGCCACTTGAACTACGCCAAGCTTATAACCATCTGCTTTGACAACAGCGCAAATCTTCGTGCTGTTGCTGATGGCTTTTCTAACTTGTGCGATGTTGTGTTCCAAATGATCCAAATTGACTTCAATCCATGCTGGCCTGTGTGGAAGGTTCATTTTTATCTCCCTTAATAATTCGTTTTACAAAATTGTGTGTAATTCTCGCAGTCATACCCCAGATAATATGACCTTGATAATCATAAAAAAGAACGGGTCGCCCTACCTCTCGCCATTTGTAATTCTCACCATTGGGAATCTTGTCATACGGAAAACCATTCGTAAAATTCGTTTTATACGAAATCTCATAGACATCTGGTTTCGTTTCCAAAAAGAAGTCCAAAGGAACGGTGAACACTTTTGCCACCTCATCTTCACTGATTCTCAAATTGTCAAATGTCTCATGCAAAACGCCCACATATGGGTAAAGGATAAAGTTGTTCTCCCTAGTAATGTAATCCAACTCTCCAAAGACTTCAATCTTTTGTCGATCAACGCCTATTTCTTCGTGTGTTTCTCTAATAGCAGCGTCTTTGAAGTTCTCGCATACTTCCACTCGCCCACCTGGAAACGAAATTTCTCCTGGTTGAGTCACTTTATCTGATCTGACTTCATATAAAATATGCAATTGTCCATTTCTATTGATCAATGGCAATAACACCGAAAAATATTGTTTGATTTCGAGTGGCTTTGATTTTCTATTCTTAAAGATTGCTTTGATATCGTGGACGTCCATATCTAACCTCTCCCTTTTTTATAACTGACAACATGTCCATTATACTATAATCAATCCCTCTTCTAAATACCATTTAATAAAATAATGAATCAGAAAAACAAACTGCTTACACTCATTTTAAAACAAAAGCGAGAGCTCTGCCCCCGCTTCAATTCCTTTATTCTAGTACTTGTAAAATCCTTCTCCAGTCTTTCTTCCTAGTTTGTTCCCTCTTACCATTTTTCTTAATAATGGATGTGGGCGATATTTGGAATCTCCATACTCATCGTACAGTATTTCCATGATGAAGTAACAAACATCCAACCCTATCAAATCTCCTAATGCAAGCGGTCCAATAGGATGATTCGCTCCCAGTTTCATCGCTTTATCAATATCTTCCGCTCCTGCAATGCCATCAGCCAAAATACCGACTGCTTCATTGATCATCGGAACAAGGATTCGATTAACTACAAATCCAGGTGCTTCTTCTACTGCCACGCCTTCTTTTCCAATGCTTTCTGTGATAGATTGAACTTTTTGGAAAGTTTCTTCCGAAGTTGCGATTCCTTTAATGATTTCTACTAGTTTCATGACAGGTGCTGGATTGAAAAAGTGCATTCCGATCACTTTATCAGGCCTCTTAGTAGCTGCGGCTATTTCCGTAATAGATAAAGACGATGTGTTTGAAGCAAGAATGGCTTCAGGTTTACATAGAGCATCTAGCTCCGAGAAAATCTCTTTCTTGATTGACATATTTTCCACAGCAGCTTCAATAACCAAATCACAATCTGCCGCTTCTTTCAAATCATCCGTCGCTTTTATTCTACCCATTACGTCGTTTTTTTCTTGCTCGGTTATTTTTTCTTTTTGCACCAGTTTTGTCATGCCTTTTTCTATAAACCCATAACCTCTATCCGCAAACTCTTGCTTAATGTCTCTTAATACAACATCATTTCCTTTTTGGGCAAAAACTTGAGCGATCCCCGCTCCCATAGTTCCGGCTCCCAGTACGCACACTTTCATTCGCTACCTCCTGTATTGATTCATTTCACTCATTAGTTTATTGGTTTTTTTCTGCTTTTGCAAGTTTTAATTCTTCTATTAAGGCTGGAATAACTTTTGTTAGATCTCCAACAATGCCAATGTCGGCTGCCTCAAATATAGGTGCGGTTTCGTCTTTATTGATGGCCACTATGAATTTTGATTCTTCCATTCCAGCTAAGTGCTGAATCGCCCCAGATATACCGCATGCCACATAAAGGTCTGGTCTAACTGTTTTTCCTGTTTGACCAACTTGGACTTCCTTTGGCATCCAACCAATATCAACCGCTGCTCTTGAGGAAGACACAATGCCTCCAAGCTCATGGGCTAAAACTTCTAGTTGCTCAAAATTCTCGGTGCATCCAACGCCTCTTCCGCCAGACACCAATACATGAGCCTCTTGGATATCCATTTTTTCCGAAACTTCCTTAACCACTTCAAGTATCTCATACGTTTTGTCTGATTCTTCAATGGTGATATTTACCGATTCTATGACAGCTGGCTTGGATTCATCTGGCTTGATTTTCTGCATCACACCAGGTCTAACTGTTGCCATCTGTGGTCTGTGGTCTGGACAGATAATGGTTGCCATCAGATTGCCACCAAAGGCTGGTCGCGTCATCATCAAATCGCCATTCTCTTCATTAATTTCCAATGAAGTACAATCGGCAGTCAATCCTGTATGTACTCTTCCTGCAATTCTTGGTGCTAAGTCTCTACCAATTGCCGTCGCTCCAAATAGCACTATCTCAGGTTTTTCATCATTAACAATTTGTGTCAAAACCTTTGTATAAGGCTCGGTCATATACAAATCCAACGCCTCATCATTGGCGTATAATATCTTGTCAGCCCCATATGCTGCTAATTTCTCAACTTCTTCAATTTCATAACCCACCAAAACCGCTGTGACTTGTTGCTGTAAGGTATCTGCTAATTCTCTTGCTTTTCCCAATAGTTCCAGGGAAACATTCTGAATCTTTCTATCATTCTGTTCTATAAATACATGTACACCTTTATATGCTTTATCCATTATTCCGGATCCTCCTTATATTATGAATTTCTCTTTCATTTTTTCTACAATCACTCTTGCAGCTTCTTTCTCATCCAGATCCTTGTATAGTTTGCCAGCTGTCTTAGCTCCTTTTGTGAAAGAGCGTTTAACTTTTGTAGGAGAACCTTTCAGTCCAAGTGCTTCGCGTTCAATCTTCAAATCATCAAAAGTCATGGTCTTTACTGTTTTTTCTCTATAAGCGTCGTAGATTCCTTTTACGTTCATGTAACGCGGTGTGTTCATGTCAGACAATGCAGTCACCAAACAAGGCATTTTTACTCTGATAAGATGGTAGCCATCTTCAAACATTCTTTTAACAATCAAATTTCCCTCTTCTTTTTTAATGTCTTTCGCATAGCTGACATGAGGAATCTGCAAATGTTCTGCTAGTTCCGGACCTACCTGTGCTGTGTCGCCATCGATGGCTTGTCTTCCTGTGATGATTAAATCATAGTCCAACTCATCTAAAGCTTTTGCCAGCGTTAGAGAAGTTGCCCAAGTATCTGCTCCTGCAAAAGCTCTGTCGGTCAAAAGGATCGCTTCATCAGCGCCCATCGCCAAAGCTTCTCTCAAAGCTAAATCTGCTTGTTGTGGTCCCATAGTCAATACCGTTACATGGGCTCCATGTTGATCTTTAAGCAACAAAGCGGCTTCTAAACCACTCTTGTCGTCAGGATTGATGATGCTTGGAACTCCGTCTCGTATCAGTGTTCCTGTTTTTGGATCTAGTCTTACTTCATTTGTATCTGGTACTTGTTTTATACATACAACAATTTTCATTCTATCTTCCCTCCTATAGCATACTGGCTGATATGACCATTCTTTGTACTTCTGATGTTCCTTCATATATTTCAGTTATCTTTGCATCTCTCATCATTCTTTCCACAGGGTACTCTCTAGTATATCCGTAACCACCGTGCAACTGCACCGCCTGTGTGGTAACCCACATCGCCGTTTCAGAGGCATACAGTTTGGCCATGGCCGCTTCTTTTGAGTAAGGCAATCCATTGTCTTTGTTGAATGCCGCTCGGTATACCAACAGTCTCGCTGCATCTGTTCGCGTCTGCATGTCTGCTAGTACAAACTGTGTGTTTTGGAATTTTGAGATGGATCTTCCAAATTGCTTTCGTTCTTTTACATATTTTACTGTTTCATCTATGGCCCCTTGAGCAATTCCTAAAGCTTGGGCTGCAATTCCAATTCGTCCACCATCCAGTGTCTTCATGGCGATTCCAAATCCTTTTCCTTCTTTACCAATCAAGTTTTCTTTTGGAACTCGAACATTGTCAAAAATCAGTTCACAAGTTGCAGAGCCTCTAATCCCAAGTTTCAGCTCTTTCTTCCCAATAGAGAATCCTTCAAATTCCTTCTCAACTATAAAGGCAGAAATACCACGAGTCCCTACTGACTTGTCTGTCATAGCAAACACAATGAAAATGTCCGCATGTGATGCATTTGTGATAAATATTTTTGATCCATTTAAAATGTAATGATCTCCATCCAAGACTGCTTTTGTTTGTTGTCCAGCTGCATCTGTTCCAGCGTTAGGCTCTGTCAGTCCAAAAGCGCCTAACTTCTCTCCTCTTGCTAAAGGCTTCAGGTATTTTTGTTTTTGTTCTTCTGTACCGAACTCATAAATAGGTGCTCCACATAATGAGGCATGAGCGGATAAAACCACGCCTGTTGTTCCACAAGCCTTTGACAACTCCTCTACCAACATAATATAAGCTAGATTGTCTCCACCTGCTCCATCATATGTTTTAGGAAACTGTATCCCCATCATTCCATTCTGTTGCATTTTTTTTACTGTTTCTTCTGGGAATCGCTCTTCTTCATCAATCTCAGCAGCAATTGGTTGCACTTCTCTTTCGGTAAACTCTTTGTAAAGTTGCTGTAATAGTATCTGTTCTTTTGTAATTCTGAAATCCATTTTTTCCTCCATTGTAATATAGATATTTTTTTAACAATCATGGACCTAATAAAAGGCTTTTATAAAGCCTAATATTTTTAGCGTTATTTTTAGCGCGGGGGCATGACAATGGCTTTTCCATCTAAGACTTTAACACCCTCTTGATTATGGCAAGTTGTTGCCAACGTAACCCTGTTTTTCTGTGCGTTTATTTCTAAAACTTCTACTTGAGCTTTTATCGTATCTCCGAAGCGTACAGGTGCTGTGAATTTGAGTTCTTGACTCATGTAGATCGTTCCTGGACCTGGTAAGTGGACGCCTAAAACTGCCGAAATCAAACCCGCTGTCAACATCCCATGAGCAATTCTTCCTTTGAAAATACTGTTCTTAGATGTTTCTTCATCTATATGGGCTGGGTTGATATCCCCTGTGATGCCAGCATATAAGTATACGTCTGATTCAGATATGGTTTTCTGGAATGATGCTTTCTGACCGATTGTCAATTCTGTTACCGTTTTTCCTTTCATCTAATCACCTCCATGTTAGTTTGAAATTACACCATGTATATGTTGCACAAATCGTGCCAACAATCATATTCGCGACCTAATAAAATCGTTAACTCTCTCTATTAAGCCGTTTTGGTAACTTATTTAAATGCTTAGACATTTATGCACTGATGTAATAGCACTCATTTGATAAATTTTTAACGTAATTCATTCGAAACGTGTCCGCTTTTCTTGACATTTCCGTGTTTAAGTGTCCTGTTTGGCTTACACTTCTTTGGTTTTGGGTGCAATGTGTCCGCTTTGAATTACACTTTCAAGTTGTACTTTTCTAGTTTTTCATAAAATGCCGTTCTGCTGATACCCAAAACTTTGGCCGCTCTTGATTTATTAAAATTTACCGCTTCCAAACAGTCTAGTATGGCTTTTCTTTCTGTTTGTTCCACCATTTCCTTCAACGTTTTAAAATCGTCAACATCATAGCGACCAGATATGTCTACAGGCAGATGTTTTGGTCTGATTACAGAGTCTGAATCAATGATATTAATGGCTCTTTCTATGATGTTTTCTAGTTCTCTGATATTGCCTGGCCAATTGTATTTCTTAAGTTTTATTACCGACTTTTCGGAAATGCCATCAACTTTCTTCAAATATCTTGTTCTGAATTTATCGATAAAATGTCGACATAAGTCTTCCACATCTTCTACTCGGTCTTTTAAAGGAGGTATCTCGAGAGTCACCACATTCAATCGATAAAAAAGATCCAATCTAAATTTCTTGTCTTCAATCATCTGCTGAATGTGTCGATTGGTAGCCGCAATAATGCGCACATCCACTCGTTTTGTCCTGTTTGAACCAATTCGCTCTATTTCTCTTTCTTGAATCACTCTTAGCAGTTTCGCCTGCATGGACAAAGCCATGTCTCCAATTTCGTCAAGAAATATGGTTCCCTGATCAGCAACTTCAAATTTGCCCATTTTGCCGCCTTTTTTTGCTCCCGTGAAAGCACCTTCTTCGTACCCAAACAATTCCGATTCCAACAGTTCCTCTGGTATTGCCGCGCAATTGACTTTTATAAAAGGTTTGTTTCTTCGCCCACTGGAATTGTGGATTGAATGAGCAAATAACTCTTTTCCCGTTCCACTTTCTCCAAGAATTAATACATTTGAGTTTGTGTAGGCGGATTTTTTAGCTAAGTTCACAACTTGTCTTATCTCTCGGCTTTTCCCTACGATGTCTGAAAAATGGTAAGTTGCTTTATTTACTTGATTTAACTCATTCTTATAGTTTTCAAGTTGCTGTTCAATTTTACCAATTTTATTGTACAACTCGTCCAATTCACCAATGTTTCTGAACATGACTTTCCCTACAACATTGGTGACTCGTCCGTTTTCAAAAACTGGTATTCGGGAAGCGATAATGTAACTATCTTGGATCTTTTGCAAGTCGCCTATTTCCGGAATCCCGGTTTTTGCCACAAGATGGAGCCTTGTATTTTCTATCACCTCAGTGACATGCTTGCCTACCAAATTCACCTTCTCTAGTTTCAGAAATTTCTTGTATGCATTTGATATCATTTTTACGTAGCCTTCTGAATCCACTACTATCAACCCATCGTAAGCAATATCAAACACCGTCTTTAAAATTTCGTTCTCTGATTTTTCAGAAGTTAATTGTTCTTCGATTTTTCTATATTCTGTTGTATCTCGCACCAGAATGACAAGACCGATGTTTTTTCCATGACGCAACACAGGCACTTTACTTATTAACAACCTTTTGTTATTGCAGACAAATGTTTCTCCAAAAGTCTCGCTAGAAATGTCACTACTTGGCAATTTTCGCTCCGTTCGAAAAAATGTTTGGAATTTTTCATTTATGAGTGTTTTTTCTTTTTCGGCCATCAATTCTATCGCTTTTGGATTAACACGTACAATGCGTCCCGTTCTATCCGCAAACAAAACGCCCACTTCTAAAGATGTCATCAATGCATCTAGATGGTCTCTTTGGTAAGCTAACTTCTCAAAGTACATTTTCATGACATGTCGTTTTCTCAAAATGCTTTTGAATTTCCCCATGTCATCTACAACAAAGAACAGCTCTTTTCCTCTATTGAAAATAGTGCTGATCTCTTCAAATTCTTTAACAATGCTCAAATCATCCACAGGCCGCATCATATCCGATGCCAATCGTCCTTTCAAAGCATGGTCCCCTACCCCTGACACAGTGGTCATAATAACGCCTACAGGCAACCCCTTGGCATTTACAACCGGAAAGCTATCTGCACTATAGTGTTTCATCATTTTGACAATATCTATCATGTCATCAGATTCTTTAAACACCAAAGGATTTTTCATCATCACATCTTTAATCAGCATGATTCTCCCCCTGTTTTGTTAATGATTCTTTACAGCTTTATCTCCTAACCTCCTAATTGTATCACTTCGTCTATATATTATCAATCTTTTTCCTTTTATTCTTATACTTGTGTTCAGTTTGTCTGACATTTTCTTATTAAATATTAATCTCACTTTAATCGATAATCTATTTTATATTCCTCCAGGATATAATATAATGAACTTACAAAGGAGGTGAAGCCATGCCACCTATTAATATATTAATTTTGACCGCCCCTTTTGGAAACGGACATTTGGTTGCTGCTAATTCTCTTGCTGAAACATTTAAAGAGGAAGGATGCACTGTGTCTATTTGCGATATCTTCACAGAATCCCATCCTGTTTTAACCAGTAATATTTCAAAAACGCATCACCGCCTGTTTTCTATCGGGAGCACTTATTCTTATTTTTATTATGGTATCGACAAACTTTCGGCTACAAAATTAATCAATCTCTATCGGCTGTTCGGTTACCAAACTTTGAAACGCGTCATCAAGACTTTTAAACCAGATATCATCGTCAATACATTTCCTGTTTTATCGGCACCCGAATTTATGCGTAAATACCAATTAGGTGTCCCAGTAATCAATGTGGTTACCGACTTTTGCTGCCACAGACTGTGGATCACCGATAACTTTGACCGCATTTATTTGGCTACCGACGATCTCAAGGAACGACTTGTTAAGATGAATATCCCTGTGAACAAACTGGAAGTAACAGGCATTCCCATACGAAATGATTTCGAAAAGCCTTTCGACAAACAAGCCACTCTCGAAAAATATGGATTGCCAGATTCTCCGTTCACTCTTTTGGTTTCAGCTGGAGCAAAAGGTGTACTTAAAGATTTGGATTTAATCTGCAAAGATCTCAGCACACTTTCTTCCATTCAAATCTTGGTTGTTTGTGGAACCAACCTCAAGTTAAAGACAAAAATTGATGCGATGAATCTTTCCAACGTCAAAACATTTGGCTATGTGGAAACCATTCATGAATTGTATAAATTAGCCAACTTAATGATTACGAAACCAGGTGGTATTACATTGAGCGAAGCATCCGCGTGTAATCTTCCATTAATCCTTGTTAAGCCTGTTCCTGGGCAAGAAAAAGAAAATGCTGCGTACTTCTCCAAGAAGGGCGCTGCCTTAATCGCAAAAAACAAGGAAGAGATTCTAGAGAAGACGGTGTTTCTTCTAAAGAACCCTAGTAAACTTGACGAAATGCGCCACAACTTGCAGGTCTTTAGATCTTATGCTTCTTCACAAAAAATCGTCAGGGATCTACTTTCTCGATATGTGAATTAAGCTAAAATAAGTATAATGTGGCAATCACCCCACACTAATTCAATTTAAGGAGAACTCCATGAACTATACCGAAGCCGTAACATACATTCATGATACTTATCAATTTGGCTCAAAACTAGGCCTTGAAAACATCGAAAGACTCCTTCAATCCCTTGGCAATCCTCATGAACACTTGAAGTTCATTCACATAGCAGGAACTAACGGGAAAGGTTCTGTTTCTACCCTGATGTCTTTGATCCTCAAATCATCGGGTTTGAAGACAGGTTTATTCACCTCTCCTTATTTGGAAGAATTCAGAGAGAGGATTCAAGTCAACAATGCGTATATCCCAAAATCAGATTTAGCATCAATAGTAACTATCGTCAAAAAAAAGATCGAAATGCTTGTTTCAAATGGTCACCCTCATCCAACTGAGTTCGAAGTGATCACAGCTGTAGCCATGAAATATTTTCATGAGCAAAAAGTGGACATTGTCCTTCTTGAAGTAGGGATGGGTGGACGCCTCGATGCAACTAACGTCATCCATCGACCCGAACTCGTCATATTGACTAGCATTAGCATGGACCACAGCGAATACTTAGGCGATACCATTGAGAAAATTGCTGCTGAAAAAGCAGCCATTATTAAACCCCAGTGCTCCGTCGTTGTTTATCCTCAAACATCCGCTGTTCAATCTGTCATCCTAGCTGAAGCCGAATCCAAAGCATCGACCTTGCATCTTGTTGACCCTTTGGCTATAAAAATACTTGAAGTCAACTCTCAAGGACAAAAGTTGCTCTATCAACCAGAATCATCCGTTTTTAATATTCAATCGTTCCATTTAAATCTTCTTGGAAAACATCAGTCACTTAACGCTTTGACCGTTTTAACAGCGGCAGAAGTACTTGCTGAGAAAGGATACCCCATCACGACAACCGACATCGAAACTACTTTCAACCATGTTTCCTTTAATGGGAGGATGGAAATTTTATCCAGATCTCCATTCATTCTAATTGATGGCGCCCACAATTCGGATGGGTTGTCATGTCTTGCAGAAAACTTGTCTACTTACTTTAAAGACCATACCATTCGTCTTTTTTTCGGAATGTTGGAAGACAAGCATATAGACAATGCTTTAAAGGATCTGTTTCCATTGTGCGAAAAAATAATCACACTGACTCCAGACAGCCCTAGAGCCAAAAAAGCAGAGGACACTGCTGCTCATATAAAAAACCTTGGATTTGATAACGTTACCTCCTGTGAGCATGTGCACGAAGTCGATCCCTTATTATTGTATGGGGAGAGAACCTTAAATGCGTTTTGTGGCTCATTGTACTTGATTGGCAAAGTACGCACTTACTTTACAAACCGGTAGGTCGGTTTCTGTCCTTCTATTGTTACAATTATTTAATAATATTATCGTTTACATTGCCTTGATATTGTGTATAATGATTATGGTTTATAAATTCCCCCCTCTTTAAAATATATTTTGTTTTGTTGAACACTTTGATCCGGTTGCCATGGGCAGCCGGATCCTTTTTTTCTGACATTGCATAATTTGAATATTTTCTTGCAATGATTTCGTTTTCATTGACTTGTTATTCTTTTTTCTGGGATTTTATTTATCTTTTGTTTTTTCATAAACGAAATATTTATAGAATTCTTGCACTTTTTATATACTTATATCGATTTATCATAGTATTTTACGATTTATTGCAATTTTTATTTGACCTCTTGCATTTATCTGTGTTATAATAAGACAGAGCCAAAGGGTTGGAGGTTATACTTATGAAAGTTGCAATGAAAGTTGTAGACAAGAGTGTTGCAAACCTCAGCTTTAAACCCTGTCAGGCAATCAGTTGCATTCATAACATCAATGGTACATGTGCACTAAAAAAATGTGAACTATATGAAAGATTGTTAATACAGGAGCACTAAATTATATAACTTGGAGGGATTGCAATGACTAAACAAAAAATATGTAAAGCACCTATCAACAAACCAAAATTTAAATCATGCGGAACTGTTACATGTATTCATAATATCAATAACAAGTGTATGCAAAGAACCTGTGAACTTCACGAGAGATCCTTCAGACAAGAGTATTAATCTTTAAACAAATGAAAGCCCGGCAAGATTTGCCGGGCTTTATTCTATGCTTTTTCTAGTTGAATGCAAGTTTCGTGTCCGTTCAAGTTTTGTGCTTGGCAATCCAATGATTCTTCTATTTCTATAGACACACCAAGGGTCTCTTGTTTGATATACGATTCATAATTGGATACTGCTTTAACTATTTCTTCTGATCCTTTATACATAATTCTAATTTGATCCATCATCTCATAGCCGTTGTTCTTCCTCATCTGTTGAACTTTAGATATAAGCTCACGGGCATATCCTTCATCAATCAACTCTTCATCTAAATTCGTGTCGAGTATCACAAACAAATTGTTCTCCATAGAAACATTGAATCCTTCTTTTGAAGTTATCCTTATATCCAGCATGTCTTCCGTAACGGAAATAGATTCTCCATTGACATCTATCTCGAAAATGCCACCACTCTGAACTTGATTAATGACTTTTAAAGCCTCTTGTTTGGCTAGTGCAGCGGCAAATGCCTTCACATTTTTGCCAAGCTTTGGTCCTGCCGTCCTAAAATTAGGCTTCAAACTGAAATTCATATAGTCTTGCAGGTTTTTCTCAAACGCAACTTCTTTGATGTTCAGCTCTTCCTTGATAAGTGGAACCAAGTCTGCTATGAGCATTTCATGCTCTCCATCCACATGGATTTTTCTCAAAGGTTGTCTCACCTTGATGCGCTCTGTCTCTCTGGCTGCCCTTCCTAATGCAACGAGGTTTCTCACCAGATCCATTCTTTTTTCTGTATTAAGATCGATCAAATCTTTATTGACTTCAGGTAGATCGCTTAAGTGGACAGAGGGCTTATCCGTCAAGTTTCGATAAATCTCTTCTGCAATGTAGGGTGCGAATGGCGCAACTAATTGGGATACACCAATCAACACTTCCATGGTCGTGTTGTAAACAGACATTTTGTCTTCAGATAATTCTGTTTCCCAAAACCTTCTTCTCGATCTTCTTATGTACCAGTTTGAAAGGTCTTCGTTAACAAATTCTTGAATTGCTCGAACAGCTTTGGTTTGATCGTATTGAGCCATACTTTCTCTAACATATCCTACTAAATTGTTGAATTTAGAAAGGATCCAACGATCGAGTTCCGGTCTTTTATGGTACTCCACAAAAAAGTTTCGAGGATTGATTCCATCCGTGTTGGCATATAGTCCAAAGAAATTGTAAACATTTCTGATGGTTCCAAAAAATTTGCTTAAAACTTCTTTTAGACCTTCTTCGTCAAACTTTGTAGGCGTCCATGCTGGAGAAACATACAGCAAATACCACCTTAAGGCATCTGCTCCATATTTGTCAAACATCTCAAAAGGATCTACCGTGTTCCCTCTTGATTTTGACATTTTCTTCCCATACTTGTCTAATATCAAATCATTCACTAATACGCGTTTGTAAGGGGATACCCCTTTAACAAAGGTGGCTATGGCAATAAGGGAATAGAACCATCCTCTTGTCTGGTCAATTCCTTCGCAGATAAAATCCGCTGGGAACAATTCATCAAAGTTCTCTTTGTTTTCAAATGGATAATGATGTTGGGCAAAAGGCATCGCACCACTGTCAAACCAACAGTCAATCACATCCTTCACCCTTTCCATTTTCCCTTTGCATTGAGGACACTCAAAATGAATGTCATCCACATAAGGTCTATGCAGCTCTATGTCCTCATCCACTGTTTCAATGGCCTTCTCTCTCAATTCTTCTCTTGATCCAACGCTTTCTATATGCCCACACTCGCAAGTCCATATAGGTAAAGGCGTCCCCCAGTAACGGCTCCTTGATATTGCCCAATCATTCAAGTTTTCGAGCCAATTTCCAAAGCGTTTTTCTCCCACATAAGATGGGTACCACTCTACTTGATTGTTATTGTGGATCAATTGTTCTTTAAGTTTTGTCATAGCAATGTACCAACTTGGCTTGGCATAATACAACAAAGGCGTGTGACACCTCCAACAATGAGGATAATTGTGCTCCATAGTCACTTTTTTATATAGTTTCCCTTCTGATTTAAGCCAATCAATAATCTCTGGGTCAGCATCCATGACAAACTTACCCTTCCATATAGTGTCTACATACTTTCCAGTTTCATCTACTGGTTGCAACACCGGCAGATCATAGCGAATACCTGTCTGATAATCATCTTCTCCAAATGCTGGTGCTGTATGTACAATACCAGTTCCATCCTCCGTTGTGACGTAATCAGCGAGGGTGACAAAAAAAGCTTTTTTGTCTGTCTTCACGAATGGCATCAACTGCTCATATTCAACATGCTCCAGTTCCTTTCCTTTCATTTCCTCCAAAATTTCATAGGATTCTTTCAGGACGCTTGAAGCCAATTTTTTTTCAAGTATGTAAATTTCTCCTTCTGATTCAACTCTCACATATGTTTCCTCTGGATGTACCGTTAGACACACATTAGATGCTAATGTCCACGGTGTTGTGGTCCATACTAGAAAGTATTCATCTGCGTCTTTTCTTTTAAACTTGACATAGACTGTGGCTGTCTTAATTTCTTCATATCCTTGTGCTACCTCGTGTGAGGCCAGTCCTGTTCCACATCGAGAACAATAAGGTAGAATTTTGTGTCCTTCGTAGATATATCCTTCCTTGTTCATTTTGTCGAGTATCCACCAAACTGATTCAATGTAATCATTTTCCAAAGTTATATATGGATTGTCAAGATCAATCATATAAGCCATGCGCTCTGTCATTTCTCGCCATTTGTTTTCATAAGTAAATACCGATGCTTTGCATGCATGGTTAAACTTGTCAATCCCATAAGCTTCAATGTCCTGCTTGTTGTTTAAACCAAGCTTCTTCTCTACTTCAATCTCCACTGGCAACCCATGTGTGTCCCATCCGGCTTTTCTTTTAACTTGGTATCCTTCCATCGTTTTATACCGACAAACCGAGTCTTTTAGAGTCCTAGCAATCACATGGTGAATCCCTGGGTTTCCATTGGCCGTAGGCGGCCCTTCATAAAAAATGAAGCTTTCCTTATCTTCTCGAATTCTGACACTTTCATTTAAAAGATCTAACTTTTCCCAGTGTTCTCTGATGTTTTTTTCATACTCACTATGGGAAGCGTTTGAGATGTCTTTAAAAGTTTTATTCATGTAATCCTCCTTTGAGTTTTTCAATTCAAATAAAAAAACGCCCCTTGATCAGGGACGAAAAATTTCCGCGGTACCACCCAGGTTGCATGTTAAACATGCCTCTCAGATAAATTAACGCTTTTGGCGAGATGCCTTACTGTTTTCAGGCAACCAACTCCTGGATGATTTTCGCATCACGTCGACTCACAACCTTCCAGCCATGGGTTGTGTCTCTTGAAGCTTTCATGAGCTACTGTTCCATTCATCGTCTTTATATATTCATTACTGTTACTGGAATATAATAACTTAAAGACACTTAATTGTCAACATAAAACAACCCTGTTCAAAATCTATTAAATCACTTGCAAATACCACGACATAGCTTCCATATACGATTCTGCGATAGATTTTACTCGTAGATTAATCACGTCTGCATATCTTAGCACGCTATCCCAATCTGCTTTCTCATATGCTTGAACCAGCTTGATGATCACACCCATTTTGCTTCTTCCTGTTAATATGCTTTCTTTTATTTCACTTGAAATCTTAATATCTTCTAGTAATTCGTCCATTGGACGGTCCAGTATAACATCCAACAACGAAAACAGGCCTGCCAAAAACGCAGCTTCTGATTTGTTTGATAAATCTGTTTCTCTTGTCAACAGTTCTGAAAATCGCGCTCTAATCAAAGATGTTCTAACCAACTCTTCTGGTTTTTCATGGTTCAATTGCTTAACAAGAATCATTGATAGCCACTTTCTTATTTTTCGATCTCCGAGTATGATTAATGCATCTTTTACGGAGTCTACTTCTCTTCTCAATCCATACTCTAACGTGTTTACTGACTTTAGCAAGCTATAGGTTAAAGAAAGGTCTCGCATAATGATTTCTGTTAATTCGTTATAGTTTAAACTTTCATCATTAACTCTTGATAGCAACTGAATGTAGGAAATGTTTAAAGGCGTTAATCCTTTTGATTTCATCTTCTCTGGCTTGCTGAAAAAAAAGCCTTGAAACAAATCAAATCCAAATCCTTTTGCAATCTCATATTGTTCATGGTTTTCTACTTGATCAGCAATCATTGTCACATTGTTCTTCTTGTTCCTATCTTTAAAAACTTGTATGGCATCCTCAGATGTATTTGACACATCTATCTTTATATAATTAATCCATTTAAGGTAGTTCTCCAAATCATCTAGCCTTGAAGAGCTATTTATTGAAATTTGACATCCTGCTTCCCTCAGTTGCTTTATCTCTCTTAATATGTCTTCCTCTTTTTTCGTGAAATCTTGTATCTCAACCACTAATTTGCTGTTTGAAAATAACGATATCATTTCGTCTTCTAGCATTTCTTTTGAAAATCGAATAAACAAAGGCTTGCCATTGGATAATATGTCAAGATTAGCGGTATGCAAAGTATAAAGCAATGACCCCGCTTTCACATCACTTGACCCACCTTCTTGGGCATATTCATCATGCAACATTTCATAAGCATACACTTGTTTGTTAAGTTTGAAAATTGGCTGTCTTACAACAAATATTTCCATCTATTTCACTCCTTAAATATCCTCTGAATCTTCTTTTGTCTACTGATTGTTTTATCAATTAATGTAGATTATAACATGTTTTATCTAAAAATGCATAAAAAACAGACAAGAGTCTATTTTAATCTCCTGTCCGTTTTGATTGTTTATCTTATTGGGCAAACGCCCCCGTCACAACTTTCGTCTCCAACATCAAGTTCTGTTTCATAGGATTCATATTTGTTTAGCAAAGACGGGATAAATGGTTTCATTTCAGCGACACGTCTATTGTACTCTTCCTCTTCAATGGATTCATACGGTAACAATTCATAAAAATTATCATCCAATGATAGGAAAGATAACGCAACTACGTCTTCCCAATTGTCCCACACCCATTGCTCGACTTCATCCCATTCATGATCTCTCACATGTACAGTAATCGAACAGTTGTGATCCACATAGTTCTCCATAAACAATTTGTAGTTTTCCAATTGTTCTATGGCAGTTACATCATATTTAGTCTTTCCTTCTGGAGACTTAACTGGAAATTCAATGACTTTTGTCGTGCAATTAGCCATTTCCTGTCCAACTTCAGGAAAAATCGGATAGCCTAATTCTTCGCAAACTTTTACCAACGGGTCATGTGCGTTAATCCTCACTCTTCTGATATAGTAGGGAGAATGAGAATAATGAACACCACTTGAAACAGTTGGCAATTGAGACAGCGTTCCTTCCGGCTTTACTGTGGTCACAAGAATTGGTTCGCCTTCTCCGATTTGAGCCGCATACTTCTTAGCCTCTTCTTTGGCAGATGTCCTCATTCTTCTTAGGATCTCTCCTTGTTCTTCAAGGTTTAATTGACAAGCATTCACCATATCTTGCCAACCAGTCAAAGAACAGCCTGTAAGTTTGTCTCTTTGTTGCACCGCATCCCAGTTTGGTATTTCAAGTTCTACACAAGTCATCCGATAAGCTGCTCTAACCGAAAGTTTCTGAGCCTCAAGTAATCCTTCTAAATCCAAAGATCCATCTTTATTTACGAACGCAAATGCATTAACAGTTGTCAAATTGCACAACCCGTTGGAATCCAATAGAATTTCACCACAAGGATTTACGCCTTTCATATTGTCCCTTCTTTTGTTGCCAGCCACTTCATTGACCCATCCTGGTTCTCCCGAATAACGCATTTGTTCGATCTGCCAATGCAACATTTCCCTAGATGGTCTTGAGCGGTAATAAATCGAATTATTGCTCATCTGCCTGTGAATGATGTCTTTATCCACGATCCATTGTCCGTCAATTTGCTTGTACAATTTATTTTTCGCTTCAATGCACTCGCTATCATCAGAGTCTATTAAAACTATTTCAGCTGTTCGCCGAACACCTCCAACTACCACATTTTCACCAATAATATTGGCAATATCCAAACAATCGATAGGTCTTAGCTTTACTCTTGTCTTGTCTTCAATCGTTCCTCTCTTCTTAAGTACTTTGTCAATCTTTAGGAACATGTTTTTAAGACTTGTGTGCCCACTGGCTGTCCCACCAAACGTTCTTAATTGTTCCCCTTTTGGCCGGACATTGTCATAATTGATAATCACAGTTTTTATCTCTCGGTATTCATTGCTGTGTATAATGTCAAAGAAGTACCCCAAAGATTGAACCCAACCTTCTTTGCTGTCTCCCACGATAATCTTGACTGTATTGTTGTACATAAACTCCAAACTCGTGTTGTCTTCTCTCTTTTCTTTTTCTATTGGAGTAAAGTCTTCATGGATAATCTCAAAGTCCGTTCTAACTTTAGGTAACTGGGCCACATCTTCTTTGAGTACTCGTACCCCTACTCCCGATCCTATCATTAAAAGATAGAAAAGATCTCTGTAAGCTCTAAAGCTATCCACTACTTGGAACGCGCAATTGAAATTTGCCATTGGATAATGTTTGGCGACCGGTGTCCCTCCTACCCAAAAGGTTCTGCCTGATAAAAATTGCTTCAAATTAAAAATATTATCATATAATTTCTCTGCTTCTTCTTTTGTTGTAGGTACCAGACTGCAATTGTACTCTACCGCTCTTCTTACTGTTTCCCACCAGTATTCTCTTCTTCTTTCCTCTGAGAGCCATCGCGAATAGGTTCTGTAATAAACAAAGCTTCCTAATTGGTGCATAGGAGATTCTTTATGTTTGTACTTGCTAATGAACTCTTCACTCAACAATCGACCATCTCGTCTTTTTCTAGCATCTCTTGACTTGTCTCTTTCATAACGATATAAAATGTAACGCTTTGCTACATCTTTTCGCGTACTGTCCATCAATCTATCTTCAACCATGTCTTGAATGGTTTCCACTTGAGTCGGATAATCTGATGCGCTAATTTCTGCTTTGATGTCGTCTGCAATGGATTGTGCCAATGCGACATCAGCCCCTTCCTTTGTTTCATTCATGGCTTTGATGACTGCATTAACAATTTTTTCCCCTTTGAAACCAACAACTTCTCCTGTTCTTTTTATGATTCTTGGCATGTCGAACCTCCCAATATATTGTGCTTTAAAATAAAAAAATATCCTCAGCACACAATATATTGTATCACCAAGAATGTTTTTCGTCAAATTTTGAGTTTTGTTTCTATATCTTCTGGAAACATTGAAATTGCCTTGTTACAATCGTTTCATATCTCTTGTTGCTATTCATGTATTTTTGTAATTCAATGATTTCAGTTCTTTCACAATGAAATTGACAATAATGTTTTTTAGTGTTTTTTTACAAAATGAACATGTTCGTCGTCAGCATATCCTTTATGCTATTTACTGAATAACTGACTTTGTGGGTGTCAATTTGTGTAACTCCTGGATAATAGGCCGCTTTCATTGCATCTATGTGCGATTTATAAACAATGCTTACTTTAAATGTGTCTGGAATTTTCAAATGAGATGCCTTTATTTGATTCAAAGACTTGACCGTTTTTTGTGCTATCAACTCTAATGCATCTTGCCTATTCAAACTAATGATGCCCCCACCTATTCCTTCTTTTACAGCAGCTGTGGTGATGGCAGGATTAAAACTTTCTGCCCACTCACATATCATCTTGTCTCCTGTCAGTAAGATGACCGGCACATTAAAATCTGCCGCTGCAAATGCATGAATCAGATACTCCGAACCAATCATGTCGTTTATGATGATTCGGTTGTTTTTCATACTCATTGTATGAGACAAAGGGTTGCCAGTCATGGATGCGCCGCTATGATAACCAACAAATATTGCGGCATCAAAGCTTTCATCCAAACCTTGTACCATTTCATAAGGTGAGTTTAGCCATTGCCTAATGATTTTGACGCCTTTTGGCAGTTGGTCATGAAAAATGTTTCTCCCAGAATCATGTGCGTCCTTTACCACAATTTCTTTTGCACCTTGTTTCAGCAATGTCTCACAGACAACTTTTACTTCAAGTGTTAATTGCTCCGATGCAGCCAAATGCTCAGAGTTGCCCAATTCTGTCTCGTTCCAGCTTGTTACGCCAGCACAACCTTCCATGTCGGCGCTGATAAAAACTTTCATTGCATGACACCTCCAATTCCTACCAATTCAAATCCTCATCTAAAATAATACCTTCCGCTACCATGCTTGTCTCTCCAGTCAATTCCAATTTCTCGATTCGATCTTTTTGTTTGTGTATCGTGATCCTCAACATTCCTCCAGGCATCTGTATCTTGATAGGTTCTGACGTACTCTCTTTTTTAAGCGACAAAACCACCGCCAATGAGGCCACTCCCGTTCCACAAGCCATGGTAAAATCTTCTACCCCTCTTTCATACGTCACCGCTTGTACATAAGAATAACTTTTATGATAGAAATTAATGTTTGCTCCTTTATGAAAGCTCTTATGGAACCTCAAAGCTTTCGCCAATGATTTTAAATAGTCAGGATTATGTATGTCCAACGCCTCAATAGCGATCATGGCATGCGGCACACCTGGATCGCCCAATTCTATATAATCCACAAGATAAGTCCGTCCATCTACCAAAATATTCTGATCTAAGCGAATAACCTTTGGAAGGTTTAGCCCTACAGTAACTAGTCTTTTGTCCTCGACCACACCTCTTACCACACCAGCGGTTGTTTCAAATGTCATTTCTCGGGATGCTACTCCTTTCTCATAGGCATATCTAACAATACACCGAGCACCATTGCCGCACATCTCCCCTAAACTACCGTCTCCATTAAAAAAAATCATCTTGAAATCTGATTGT
This sequence comes from uncultured Clostridia bacterium, assembly GCA_964539975.1. Taxonomy (GTDB): domain Bacteria; phylum Bacillota; class Clostridia; order Tissierellales; family Dethiosulfatibacteraceae; genus 38-11. The sequence continues at coordinate 1,706 of CAZIKK010000026.1, read as the reverse complement.
TCTCCACTAGCAACAGCCATTAAACCATCCGCTCCCAAAGATATTTTTCGCGTGCAAATCCTTGCTGCCAGTTTACTTAGCTGTTCATTCGATAAGCTATATTTGCGATTATCCACAATAATAAAATCATTTCCAAGTCCTTGCATTTTCGTGAATTCAATCATTTTATACGCAACCTTTATTCGATAGTCTTTTATTTGTTGATTCCAGTCTACATTATATCATGTTCTGTGTTTTTGAGGGATATAAAAATCCAACTTTCAGCAATAAATCATCTGGAAATCTTGATGGTTTTAAGATATGATAAAAAAGCAACCGCTTTAATATATGCAGAAGGAGACCAATCACATGTTTGAAACTCATAGAAATACACTTTTCATTGACGGCTGCTCAACCACTGAGCTTGCAAAATCTTATGGTACACCCCTTTATGTGTATTCTGAAAACCAAATTCTTGAAAAACTACAAGAAATCCGGGATACATTCATTCATAAGTATCCTAACACTCACGCCGCTTATGCCTGTAAAGCTTTTTCCTCGATTTATATGTGCAAACTTCTTGAAAATGAAGGTTTTTGGCTTGATGTTGTAAGTGGAGGCGAACTGTACACCGCTTTGAAAGCTGATTTTCCTCCAGATCGAATTGAATTCAACGGCAACAATAAATCTATTGACGAAATGATCATGGCTCTTGATCATCACATTGGTAGAATTGTGGTGGATAATCTCTATGAACTTGAATTGTTAACAAATTTGTGTCGCAAAAGAAATCAAACATGCAAAGTGCTGTTTAGAATTACGCCTGGCGTCTCAAGTGATACGCATAAATACATTACAACCGGAAATAAAGATTCCAAGTTCGGTATTCCTTTAGATGAGAACATCATTTACCCTGCTATCCAAATGGCTATTGAGTCATCTCAATTGGAATTTCTTGGGTTTCATTTTCATGTTGGCTCTCAGCTTCAGAGCACACAATCCCATCTAGACGCACTTCAAGTCGCATTAAAACTGATCTTCGAAACTAAAGTCCGATTCAACTATCCTGTTACTGATTTGAATATAGGCGGTGGTTTTGGGATTAGATACACTGATTCTGATAACCCACTACCCCTTTCTCACTTTGTCGATCCAATTATGGCTACTATTTATGATTTTTGCGAGATTCATGACCTTGACATTCCACATGTTTCTATGGAGCCAGGTCGCTTTATTGTCGGTGAAGCAGGGATTCAGCTGTACACAATTGGGGCAATTAAAACGATTCCAGGTGTTCGAACCTATGTCTCTGTAGATGGCGGAATGACGGATAATCTTAGACCTGGTCTTTATGAAGCTTCTTACGAAGCCATTATAGCCAACAAAGCGACTTCAGCAAAAGATACTTGCGTCACCATTAGCGGAAAATGTTGCGAAAGTACGGATATCCTTATTCAAGATCTTCATGTTGCTGAACCTGAATCAGGAGATATTCTAGCTGTCTTTTCAACTGGTGCATATGGGTACTCCATGGCTAGCAACTACAACCAATTGCCTATCCCAGCTGTTGTTGTTGTAAAAGATGGTCAGTCAAAGCTCATCATACGCCGTCAAACATATGAAGATCTTATTAGAAATAACCTTCACATCTAACAATATAACATTAAAACAATAAAAAAACATCCTCTGAATTGATATGATACCTCCTAAGTAGACAAGGTAAATAA
>CAZIKK010000025.1:0-27327 GCA_964539975.1 uncultured Clostridia bacterium | reverse complement strand
CAACGTGGCAAACTATATCAGCAAGTATTTTTTATTTTCTTTGCGAGTTCATAACTTTGCTCATCAAAAAGTATCAAAAAAACATCTATATCATATGTCGCCAGATATTCTTCTATCACATTCACCGCTACTTTTATAGCTTCAAGCTTTGGATACCCATAAATCCCCGAAGATATCAACGGAAAAGCTATTGATTGACAATCATGCTCCGTCGCCATCGTCAAGGCACTATTATAAGCATTTTCTAACAACCTTTTTTCGCCTTGATTGCCTCCTCTCCAAACTGGCCCAACCGTATGTATGATATACTTGGCTGAAGATTCGTATCCTTTTGTAATGACTGATTCACCAACTGGGCATGTCCCAATCATGTCACATGCTTGTTCCAGTTTTTTAGGCCCAGCCGCACAAAATATCGCACCACAAACACCACCACCTATTTTCAACTCTGTATTCGCAGCGTTGACAATGGCATCTACTTTTAGATTGGTTATATCGCCCATTAATAGATTGAAAGACATGATCAATCTCCTTTTTCAATTATTATATCAAATATCTCTATGCTTTGAAATGCCCTAAAGGCACTGTAATGATAATAAACGGAGGAATATAAAATATGAAAATTAAACACTTGTATCACAGCGGGTTCCAAGTCGAAACAAACTCTTGCTATCTAGTCTTTGATCCCATCTCAGACATGGAATCGATAGACTCTAAAAAACCCGTTCATGTATTTGTTAGTCATTCCCATGGGGATCATTTTAATCTGAAAATATTAAAAAAAATAGCTCAACTCCACGATGCTAGATTCTATATGAGTCAAGAAATGTATGGACTCATTCCAAACCATACCTTCAAGACTGCTCACTATTTGTCCCATTATGAACAATTTTCCGTCGACGATATCGTTGTTGACACGTATGGTACAACCGATCTTGGTAATTCCTATCGTGTTCGCGTTGGTGAGACGTGTTTTTTTCATAGTGGTGATCTAAACTGGTGGCACTGGGAGAGCATGACAAAATCAGAACAAGCTCAAGAGGCCAATGATTATATAATCGAAATTAACAAACTATTGGGACAAGCTATTGATTTTGCTTTTGTTCCTGTTGATCCCAGATTGAAAGAGCATGCCTATTTAGCCGCTAATTACTTTATCGAAACACTTCACCCGAAATTTCTGCTACCCATGCATGCTTTTGGAGAATATTCCTTTTACTCGAATCTCCAAAACCATTTGAAAATGCATTCAACCACCTTGATCAAGGTGGTTGATAAAAATCAAATTGTATTCGATTCAACGATGAAATAATTGTTTTGCTGTCAAATACATGATGCTTTCTTTTATATGTGTTGCAAAGACTTGATCATAAACACCTTCTCCAATAAAATAGGTGTTGACTTGATCGAGAATTTCTAGTGTGACTTTCAAAGCACCGTAACTTTCTTCAACGCTTGACGTGTCACAGCCCCATATGATTCTATCATATCCAATAAGTTCCATTATTTTCACAAGTGTGTCCACAGCCATCTTTTTAGATAGCAAAGGTACCCAACATACATCCACATAAGTATTAGGATAAGCGTATAGGACTGCTAACAAATCATCAATCCATGGGAAGCTGCCATGAAGCAGCACAAACTTAACCTTTGGGAAACGATTAAACAAAGGAATCAGTTCAATGGCACTGGTTCCTTGTATTTGACCTAATCCAGTGTGTATCTGAATGGGTATATCGTATTTTTCTGCTGTCTTGCAAATCAGATCCATCACATAATCTTGGAACTGCTTTATGAAATGAGGATTATCTGTATCACCATACACCTGCTCCGCTTGTTTAGGACTCACTCTTTCAAATGATAGATCCCTGAAATAGGCCATGCATACTTTGATGGCCGAACATTTGCCGTAAGACAACGACTCTTCAATATAAGTCACCACTTTATTTGTATAGTCTGTTATGTTGTTGGGTATGTGATCGAAAAACTCAAACGGCAATGCTTCACTGGTTAATAAAGCCTCTTTAGAGTATCCATAAAACATAAAATCACACCTCAAAGACACCTTGCATGAGACGCCATTACTGCCATCGCTTCTTATTTGGATGTAATCGTCTAGCAATATTTCTTCATAGCCACATCGCTCTTTTAAAACATAATGGTCGTACCCTTTTTGATCATGAGCTTTTTTCAATCGTTCATCAAAAACATGCCAAGTATTCTCATCAAGCATCAGACCGTTACCATAAAGATCTTCTAATGCTTTTTTTAGTTGAACAAAGGCGTTCATGGTTTTATTCTTCACAAAATATCGCACAATACTTTCTAAGTCTTCGCTTATTAGCTCATTCTGCCACCCAACATATGAATGGTTGAAAATGCTTTTCAAACTAATCGGACGATCGTATATTTCGACACCATAATGAGAGTGCGCATTGTATACTATCATAATTGTATCACCTACTTGTATATTTCAATCTTGGTTGCAACCCCTTTTTCAAGGTCTATTTCGTGGCTTCTCTTGCATTCCGCTCCATTGACCACTACTTTTATGGGAGATTCGTCACCAAGAATGATTCGACAGTTTTTATCCTGAGGTGGTACCGTAATTGTAACGTAATGCTTTTCCATGAAAAAATGAGTAAACCTTCCTACTGCATTGGTTTCAACAATGACTTGTCCGTCTCGTTTAAGGATTGTCCCTTCTTTATTACATTTTAGCGAATAATAACCATCCTTCATTTTAAAATTATTTAATTCAAATTCTCTTTTTAGTGGACTTCCAAAATGCCACCCATCCCAAGGATCAACATCTAAATGTTCAAGTATCCACATAAGTGGATATAAGGCACCCCACCCATAAAATGGGTCAGTATCAACCGAATCATTTCCTTCTCCTGTGAATGTATTGTGATTCTCGTAACATGCCCTCTCATTTTCCCAAAGCCTCGTGAAATGAAACATGATTTTGTCTAGAAGCTTCGTGGCATCTTTGTACTTTCCATACCGCTTTAGTCCAATATAGGTTACAAAGTTCAACGGGGGCCAAGCTCTACCTCTCCAATAAACATTGTCATGGACTGCCTCTTCCTTAATCCAAACTGAAGGCAACGGCATATTGGTCCAAAATTCATTCTCATCAAAGATGTGTTCAATCAATCTATCTATCCTTTTCTCTTTAGGTATCCCCGCAGCTAGTGGGTAGAAACTAGTCGGACTTGGGCAAACAAATCCTTCTTCCCAGTGCTTATTAGCATAAATGCTTCGAGAATCATCCCAAAGTGTTTCATCAACTCTTTTGCCAAGATCTTTGGATTTTTGGAGTACCCATTTGCTGTTCTTTTTATCTCCTACAATTTCACCAATCATCGATAAGCATTCGCCGTCAAGAGTCAATAGACTATTCAGCGCGATATCTTCCATATTGATGGTATTTGTCTCTTCCACAAATCTTGCTTTATCATACATGGGACTGTTATCCATTGCAGCTTCATCCTTCGCTGCTAATTTTGTCCCTACAAAATGCCCTTCTCCTACTTGGGAGCTTCCATATTCCAAAACACCATTCCCATTACCGTCTCTATTTCTGTACCACCAAGCATTCGCACTCAACAATGTAGGGTAGATTTCTTCCAACAATTGTCGATCTCCTGTAATTTGATAGTATTTTAAGACAATAAAACTTGCTAATGGTGGCTGAGATCGATCCACCCACTCTGTGAATTCTGACATCAGACACGCCAGATTGCCTTCCGGTGTGACATTGTCCATTGCAGCTAAGATACAGTTGCGTGCCATTGTCCAGTCTCCCAGGAAAGCATTCATTAAACCGTGCATCAACACATCATCCAACCAAACGAACCATCCGCCAAATTTTTTGTCAATCCAAAACCTAGTCAGAGATGTAAATACTCGCTTATTCTTACTATCAGCTATGGTGTTCCAAGCCATCACATCTCTTAGAGCTGACATCGCACTTTGGTTTTCTCCCAAGCTCAATTTTGGTTGCGAATCAAAGTGTTGCTTCTTCATTTTTTCGAAATCTATATCCAAGGCCTCTTCGGCATTTTTCTTACTACTCTGGTAATCACTGGAAACACTGACAGAAAATACGATCTCAGGCGTTTCTTCTAAATTGTACATGGTACTATACCAGTTGATTTCATCAGCCACAGGCATAGGTGTATAGTAACCCAAGGATTCGATTGCTTCTCCTAAGCAATCCTTTGTCGCAACATAGCAGTCTTTTATTGGTTTATCTTTCAATGCGATCGCGAACTGATAACTTCTGAAACTCGCTTGAAAGGAACCTTCGTTTATTCCTACCTGTCCTCCTTTTTCAAATCCAAATGATATAAGTGTCTGGAACCGTAATCCCCACTCACCAGATTTGACCGTTCTTATCTTTCCTATGACCGTAAACGCGTCTACCTTAACGTATTCCAATTCGAGAACTGTTCCTCCATGTGCCATTTGTAATCGACAATAGTTCCCATCTGGATGATGTTCGAAAAGCTTAATTTGATCAGTAAAAGGGAAATTTGTGTACTCCCCATTCAAAGCAAAGCTATTGGCTCCAATTGCAATGGTGAAGTCAGCAGGCAAAAATACCATCATAGCTGGGCTTTTAGCACTCCAAGTGTTCCAATACTTATTTGTCGGTATTTGATACATGTTTTCACCTCATTTATTTTTGTTCAAAGTAAAGTGTGTTTTCGATGGCAGGCGCGACGTAAGCGATATCTCCCACCGAAAATTTCTCTGCTTGCAAGTTTAGTACAGACACCTCAATTTCATCTTTTCCTAGCTTTCCAATCATCTTGCAAATCAAACCCATAAATATTTTTTGTGTTATCTTATATGTTTGAGAACCATCAAATGGTTGATCTTCTATTCTGATATGTTCTCCTCTGATGGCTAGATGTACAGGAATACCACTTTCCCCTCCCCTATGTTTTACTTTAAACTCCCAGTCTTCGCCTTTGATATACCAAGCTTCTTCTCGTTTCTCAAGGATGCCTTTCAGTATATTGGATTTACCTAGAAAGTCTGAGGCAAAAATTGATTCGGGAAAGTTGTACAAACTGATTGGATCTGAAGTCTGTTCGATCACGCCCTTGTTCATCAAAATAACTTTGTCAGACATGGTTAATGCCTCTTCCTGATCATGGGTCACAAATATGGTTGTGATCCCAACTTTTTGTTGAATATTACGTACTTCATATTGCATTTCTGCCCTGATTTTTCTGTCCAATGCCGATAATGGTTCATCCAATAACAAAATTTCAGGTTCAATCACCAAGGCACGTGCTAAGGCGACACGCTGTTGCTGCCCTCCTGAGAGTTTCGTAATCTTTCGGTCTCCATACCCTTCCAATTTAACCAATTTCAATGCCCATTTTACCTTATCGGCAATTTCAGCCTTGCTTTTTCTTCTAATATTCAACCCATAAGCAATATTCTTTTCCACTGACATTGTGGGAAACAATGCATAATTTTGGAAAACCATCCCAATATTTCTTTTTTCAACTGGAACACTTGTGATTTCTTTTCCGTTAACAATTATTTCTCCAGAATCAGCTGTTTCCAATCCATTAATGATTCTCAATATCGTTGTCTTTCCGCAACCAGAAGGCCCCAGTAAAGAAACAAAGTCACCTTTTTTGACTTCAAAATTGATATTTGTCAAGACTTGATTGTTCCCAAAAGACTTGTTTAAATTCCTTACCTCAAGACTGTTCACTCAACCCACTCCTCACTTCGACTTCAACAATCTATTTGCTGAATAACCAAATTTGTTCAATAATAACACAATCACAATGGTTATCGCCATGATTATGCTCGCCAATGCGTTCATGTCCGGTTTGTAACCCACACGGATCATCGTGAAGATCTCCATGGGTAGCGTTCTAACTCCAAATGGCGCTAAAAAATACTGCATTGCAAACGCATTGAAACATACCATAAATGCCATCAAACCTCCTGAAATAATCCCAGGTAGTAGCATTGGAAACATCACATCTTTGAATACTCTAAAATAACTAGCACCCAACATCCTAGCAGCATCTTCAGGTGTTCTATCTGCTTCATTGAATCTAGCTACCACCATAAGAATGCAATAAGGTAATACAACAATAAGATTCCCAAGATACATGCCAAAAAAGGATCTTCCAAGACCTGTGAAATTAAAAAGCAACAACAGTGCTATTGCTTGGACCAACCAAGGGATAATAATTGGCAACTGCGCAATTGTCATCAATACACCACTTATCTTTTTTGGTATATATTGAACCCCTATGGCTGTAATCATACCCACAACCATGGATGTCAAACCTGCAGCACCAGACAATTGTAGCGACAATTTTGTCGCTCTGAAAAGATTACTGCCGTCAAATAACAGTTCATACCACTCTAGTGTGAATTTAAAAGGCAACATGCCAAATGAAGTCTGGTTAAAAGACATTAGGATAACGATGAAGATTGGTGCAAAGATGATGACGTAGGTTGCATACATCCAAATACGGATGAATTGATTAAACTTTTTATCTCTCAATTCTCCATCCCTCCTATGCTTTCATTGGCAACATTAATGAATTTTTTAATAATTGCCATGATAATGCTCAGTAAAATTAGAAAGACGAAAGAAAGCGCGGCCCCGTACCCCATATTCAATACCACTGAAAATTGCGAGTTAATTAATGAGCCAACCATCATACCTCTAGGACCACCCACTAATGCAGGTTCCACAAAGCTTCCCGTAGCTGGGACTAATACCAGAAGTATGCCAGATAACAATCCTGGTATGCTCATTGGGAAAACTATGTTTTTAAAAGTGTGCCACTTCCCACCACCAAGCGATGCAGAAGCATTAATTAGATTATCGTCTATTCCTTCAATCGAGGTATATAAGCTTAAGACCATGTAAGGCAGATATTCATACACTAATACAATAATGACTGCTAAGTTTGAATACAATATGGATGTTGATGGATCTGCCAAGTTCAACATCCCTAAGAATGTCATGATCACACCTCTTGCTTGAAAAATTACCATGATTGCATAAATCAACAATAGTTGACTAGTAAAAAACGGAACAATCATTAACATCATCAATAAATTCTTGTTTTTAGGATTTGCCACTTTTGCAATTCCCCACGCTGCAGGATAAGCAATTACAATACAAATGACCGTAACCAATGCTCCAATGCCAACCGATTTTAGCATGAGTCTTGAGAATGTAAAACTTGAAAACATTCTGGTAAAATTATGTACCGTAAACCCTTGTATTTCTCCATCCATACTTATGTTGCCTTGCATAAAACTAAAGAAAATTAACATCACTAAAGGAATCAATGATAAGCCTAGAAACAGTAAAGACGATGGCAATACAAGAGCGCTTCCTTTGCCATAATTGTTTTTTGCCATACAGAACACCTCGTTATTCAAGATTTTGAATAGATGCTACTCCAAATGTGAAGCAGCATCTATTCGTTATTTATCTGTTTATCATTGAGACTTCACATGATTCCAAACGTCTAACCATGCTTGTTTTGTCGCTTCATCCTGGTGTGCCTGCATCACAAGATTTGTTGGTGGTTCTGGATAGATGAAGAAAGCTTGTTTCAATTCATCCGTTAATGAATCCAACACGATAGTATTCGATGGGACTGCTCCATAAGGGTCATTGGCAAAATCAGTTTGAAACTGTTGACTACTCATAAAATCTAACCATTTATGAGCAAGATCAAGATTTGGTGCATCCTTTGCAATAGCCCAATAGTCTGACCATCCCACTGCTCCTTCTTCCGGATAAATGTATTCAATTGGATCTCCACTTCTATAAATCGTACTTGCTAAGCCAACCCACATATTGCCTATCACAATTTCACCAGCACCGTATGGATTTAGAAAGTCATCATAACTGGACCAATAGGTTCTCGTGTTTGATTTCAATGCCAATAGAGCATCTTGTACTTTGTCTAAATCCGGGTTATAAGGATCTTCTTCTTGAAGATACAATGCAGCCGTTAAAATCGCCGTATTATAATCGTCAAAATATCCAACCTTCCCTGCAAATTTTGGATCCCACATAGCTGCCCATGATGTGATTTCTTCATCGACCGAATCTGGATTATACCCTAAAGATGTAGTCCCCCATGCCCAAGGAACACCATATACATTTCCATCCTCATCAATAGCATCTTCAAAATTTCTCAAGTCATCTTTAAGGTCCATATAGTTTTCAAGTTTTGATGTGTCAATTGGCTGAATAAGGCCTTCCTGTGCTGCCTGAAGCAAAACGTTTGAATTGGGAAGTAAAACATCAATGGTCCCTAATCCTCCTGTCCGTAGCATTGTCAGCATCTCTTCCAATGAAGTAAAGTATACGTGCTCAACCTTGCAATTGTGCATTTCTTCAAATACGGGCACTGAATAATCCGCATCCGATCCATAGCCATTCCAGTTAAGAACAGTCAGTACAGGAACATCTTGCCCAGATGGGGAATCACCACCACCACAACCTGACAGTATTGTCGCTACCATCGTTAGAACCACTAAAAAAACCACTGCTTTTTTCATTATTCTCCTCCTCCTATTATTTTTAAAGGTCTTAAACCTTAAATGTACAACCTGATCTTAAGATAATGTTTGCGTAGGGCGTTGCCTCACCCGTTCTGATTATAGCTTTTGAGCTAGTCACCAGTTTCTTGAACATGTCATGTGAAACAAATTGAACCTCTTCTTCATTAAACAATGACAGGGCTTCTGATAAAACGACTGGGTTGTTGCCCTTTATTTCATTGGCAAGAATTGCTGCTTCCACTTCAAAGTCGTTGATAACTTCTTTTAATACATCCAAAAACAAAGGCATGCCAAACTTAACAGATAAATCAATACACTCAACAGCTGGCGGAATTGGAAACCCACAATCTACTATGGCCAAAGTGTCCGTATGACCCATATAGCTTAACACTCTAGATATATCGCTATTCAATATCCCATTCTTCTTCACTTCTTTAAACCTCCCCTTTCTTCTTTCATTCTTTTCATTACTTCTTCATAAGTGGGCATGCCATCTTGCGCACCAAGCTTTTCAACGGATAATCCACTAGCATATTGAGCGAATTCCACTGCTTTATCTAAAGGGGCATCTTCTGCTAATGCTTTGACAAATGCACCAGAAAATGTATCTCCAGCACCTGTTGTATCAATAACAGAGGCATCTTTTATGGCTGGAATCTGAACTAATTTCTTCCCATCATAAAAAATTGTCCCTTTTTCTCCTAAAGTAACCAACATTTTTTTAGGATAATGAATCAACATTTTTTCAATAGATTCGTACTCTTTAAACATCTCCGTCGCTTCATGTTCATTAAGGATTAGATAATCAATCCGTCCTATTGTGTCGTCGTCTAAGATTTGGAATGGTGAAGGGTTTAAAATGCTGACGATTCCAAGCTTATTACATTCTTCAATCACATACTTGACTGTCTCCATAGGGATCTCGTGTTGCAACAACACGTAATCTGAGGCAAATAAGTCTTTATGAATTTTTTTAACATAGCTTTTATCCACACATCCATTGGCTCCTTTTATGACAATAATGCTGTTGTCATTCTCCGCGACAATTATATTGGCCATGCCTGTGGAAACTTTCTCGCAAGTATCAATTTTTCTTGTATCGACACCATTTTTCATTAAATTTCGAATCATCTCTTTGCCATAAGCATCATCTCCAACACATCCAAACATCGATACCTCCCCGCCTAATTTTGCTGCCGCTACAGCTTGATTGGCACCTTTCCCTCCGGCATGGACGGAAAAACTCTCTCCAAATATAGTCTCTCCTTGTCTTGGTCTTCTTTCAGCTTCAACCACAATATCGACATTGATACTGCCAATCACTGCAATCTTTTTCATAAGCCACCCCCGCTATTTTGTTGTATCTCTTTCCACTAGAGATGCATGCAATACAATATTTGTTTCTACTTGTTTCTTTCCATTCAAAATATCAACAATGACATCAACCGCTTTTTCACCAAGAGCTGCTATTGGTTGTGCAATTGTTGTAAGACTTGGCGTGATCAATTCACTGAACAAAATATTGTCATAACCAATCAATTGTATCTCTTCAGGAATTTGGATATTCCTTTTAAAACACTCTTTGATTACCGCATAAGCTATTAAGTCATTACCTGCAAAAATGCCATCCAATTCACTTGCATGACTTAACATATTTTTAGCACCTTCTACTCCAGAAATGTAATCATATTCTATGAATTGACAAAATGTTTTTAAGCCATTTTCATCCATTACATCCAAATAGCCATCAATCCTTTCAGTTTTATCTTTATGAAGTTTTTCTTTTCCCAAATAGGCGATTTTTTTGCACCCCTTTCTTATCAACCATTCTGTAGCCATTCTACCTCCTTGGTAATGATCCGTTCGAATGATTGGGTGCTGATTGTTCACAGATACGCCATATCTATCAAGATAGGCAATTGGCACTCTAACCTTTGAGTCGATAGGATTGTCGCTGATGATGACAAAAGCATCTACCTGATTTTGCATCAAATTTTCAAGATACTGTGCCTCATAGACTCTATTATTATTAGAATTGCATAGAATAATCTTGTAATTATTCTCTCTCCCTCTTTTTTCAACAGATTCAGCAATTTCATTGAAGAAAGGATTCACAATATTAGGTACGATTAATCCAATAGTATTTGTGCTTTTTTTGCTCAAACTACGAGCTATCGTATTTGGCTTAAATCCCAAGTCTCTTATTGCTTCTTCCACACTCTGTCTTTTTGCTGGGTTGACCTTTGCTGTTCCGTTCAAAACTCTGGAAACCGTCGCTACTGATACGCCAGATCTTTTTGCTACATCACTGATGGTTATTTTCATAGTAACTCCTTGAAACCGTTTTCACATACATAAATTATATGCCTTACTTAGGGTCCTGTCAATCCGAGAATTTTAATCCATTTTTCTATATTTCTCTAATGTGTCTATATTGCTAGCCTTCTGGAGTGTTTCCCACAAAAAAATCTTCTCCTGTGAAAGAGAAGATTTTTCATAACTATGGCAAGTCATTTTTTGTTGAAAACCTGTCATAAGCTGTCTGCATAAGCTTTGCTTTATTAACTACATATCTCTCAGTTTTGCCTGTGCAAAACTGTCCTTGAGAATCTGTTCCAATAAAGTCGAGATAAATATGATTGTTGTCAACCTTTTTGACGATTAATTTAAAATTGACAAACTCACCAGATAATGTTGGCTTTTCATGGTTTAACTCAAAATGAGTTCCGATAGTGATGCATTCATTAGATACCAGTTCATCTAACATTTCACTTGAAGCGTCTATGATCATGTTAACAATAGTTGAAGCGGATACCAAATAATACAGTTCTTCTGAGCCAGCCGAACTTTGTAAATTAGCAGCATGAGTCGATCTTCTGACGTCCTTAAACAAACCTACTTTAATCTCATGTTTATTCATCTTAACATCCTCCATTCAACTTTTCTTGCCCCAAAGGGAGCTTCCTAAAATGTCATGGATTCAAGTTGTCTCTTAATTAATTATAACATAATTTCAAGTTGAGTTTTCATGCTTCTATTTTTTTCTATTTAGCTATCGTATTTCATTTTTTTAGTCCAAAAAGATGTCTTTATGTCGTCAGTCTTGAATAAGTACTTTTCTCGCTAGACAAAACTGATCCTTTCTTTCAAATTACAAGCCAAGAAACCTCCGTCTTAAGTCGGATTTAGAAACCTACTAGATACTGAGTATAAACCGGGCCTAAGCCGCTTACCCACTAGATTTAGAAACTATATACTAAAGACAGAAAATAGCCAAGGAGGAACAATTAAATGGATATAATCTTGCGAGAAACCAATCAAATAGATAAGCCTTATCGTTGGGAGGGAGTAAAAATGTCGTTTATTCAATTAGCAAAACGATTAACCACTAGAAAATATGATATCAACACCATTCTTACATCACGAGAAACAGAAAAAAACATTGCCATCAACCAAGAATTCTTTCATTACGGACAATTTACAAGATAATCAACCATCCAATAAATGCTCAAAAAACTGTCATGACTTTTCGATTGTCATGACAGTTTTTCTTTGGTTTTTTGCACTATTTCTAATTTTATTGTAAACTTACAGTGCGTAACAATGCATAACTGATACTACAATATAAACGAGGAGCTATAATGGCATCCAAAATCGGTACAGAAATCTTCAAAAACAAGCCTAAATCAATGCACACCCCCATTGAAAAAGAAACCTATGATTTGCTTCACGCACTTGGGATATCTTATGATCGTGTTTCTCACGAAGCTGCGGCAACAATCTCCCAATGCCAACTGATTGAAAAGGTGATAGATGCTCCCATCCACAAAAATCTACTCTTAAGGAATAGTGCCAACACACAACTTTTCTTTCTAGTCATGATGGGATACAAGCGTTTTATAACCAAAGAGGTCTCAAAACAAATTGGTAGTTCAAGACTTTCTTTTGCTGATGACACTACAACAGAAGCTCTCTTAGGTGTATCAAAAGGCTCTCTTAGCATCTTATCTCTCTTCAAGGACCCTGAGTGCCGTATCCAACTTCTGATTGATCAAGATGTCTGTCAATATGATTTTTTTGGTTGTCATCCATGTGATAATCGAAGTACCCTCAAAATTAAAACTCAGGATATTTTTAATGTATTATTAAGTCATACAGGGCATTCCCCTGTCCAAGTGAAAATTTAACAAAGGCGTTTCTTAGACACCTGAATACTTCTAGTTTTGAATGGCTTAACAAAAAGGCTCTGTCGTGTGTGTCACACACTTGTGATACTGCTGGTCATTATCATTCCACTGTTACAGATTTCGCAAGATTTCTTGGCTTATCAATATCACAATTTCTATGCAAAGCTGCGTAGTAGGCCAACAATTGACCTGGTATTGCAGCAACTAACGGGGTCAAATATTCATGTACATCTCCAATTATTATTTGGTCTGAATCGCTACTGATTCTTTTCATAGAAATAGTAATTACTGAAGCTCCTCTTGCCTTCACTTCTTTGATGTTGCTTCTAGTGTTTAGATTAATAGCCTCCTGTGTGATCATTGCAATAACTGGTGTGCCATCTTCAATTAACGCTATTGTTCCATGTTTCAGTTCACCTGCCGCAAATCCTTCTGTCTGTATGTATGATATCTCTTTTAGCTTTAATGCTGCCTCCAAGCATGTGTAGTAATCTAGATGTCTTCCAATGTAGAAACAATTTCTCGTTTTGACTAAATATTCTTTAGCTAATTTTTCATAGAGATCCTTGCTATCACATAGTGCTTCCATCACATTGGCCACTACCGATAACTCATAAAGAATATCCATTTCAAAAGCTTCAGAACATTTTGCCGCCAAAAGAGCAAGGACTGCGATCTGTGCTGTATAGGCTTTTGTTGAAGCCACTGCTATTTCAGGTCCGGCGTGCAGCAGTAGTTGGTAATCTGTCTCTCTATACAGAGTGGATCCTTTTACATTTGTGATCGCTAAGGTAGGATGCCCCAATTTTTTAACTTTTACCAATACCGCTCGACTATCTGCTGTCTCTCCGCTTTGCGAAATGAAAATGAACAAAGGTTTTTCACTTAACAGCGGTGTGTTGTAGACAAACTCGCTTGAAATATGAATCTCCGTAGGTTTTTTTGTTATATTCTCAAGCAAGTGCTTGCCTACCAAACCTGCATGATAGCTTGTCCCACAAGCAATCATATAGATTCGGTCTGCGCTCTTTACTGCGTGGATGATTTTCTCATCCATCACAAACTCCCCTTGAGCATCTTGATGTCTCGCAATAATTCGTCGCATAACAAAAGGTTGTTCATCAATTTCTTTGAGCATATAGTGAGGATAAGTTCCTTTCTCAATATCCGACGCGTCTATTTCTCCAATAAATGCCTCTCTGTTTATTCGCATTCCAAATAAATTACGAATTGTCACTTTATTTCTAGTAATAATCGCAAATTCCTTGTCGTGAAGTTCATAAAATAAATTGGTGTGGTGAATCATTGCCATTGCATCACTGGCAACCATATTGAATTCCTCTCCTTTCCCAATCAAGAGAGGTGACTTGTTTTTAGCAACGTAAATGGCATCGGGGTTTTCTTGGTCAATAATCGCAAGGGCATAAGATCCTTCGAGTAGATTTAATGTGTATCTAATCGCTAACTCAGGCTCTTTGCCTTCATCAAAGAATTTTTGAATCATCTGAACAACTACTTCTGTATCTGTATCGCTGTCAAATTCAACTCCTGATAAATAAGTTGCTTTTAATAAATCTTCATTTTCAATGATGCCGTTATGTACCAATGTAAATCTTTTGGTGGAACTTTGGTGAGGATGAGAATTGATTTTATTTGGTTTCCCATGGGTTGCCCATCTAGTATGACCAATCCCCAAAGTGCCTTCAATCCCAAAGTCAACAATGCTTCTTAAATGAGCAATTCTGCCTTTATCTTTGTATATATGAATCTTATCATGGTTTAAGATGGCTAAACCGGCAGAGTCATACCCTCTATATTCCAATTTTTCCAACCCTGTCAGTATCGTTTCTTTAACATCTTGATGCCCTATATATCCAACTATGCCACACATGTCTTGTCTCCTTTCCATAACGAAATAGACTTGATAATCAAGCCTTGGAAAATAATTTTAAGATTAGATTTCCCTTTGTCCAATCAATCACTCAATTGTTTTTGGAAAATCCTAACGGTTATCTATAAAACCGTGGGGCATCCGCCGAAACTTCGATACTCCCCATCCTCGTCAACTTAAATGCATTCCGATCCCATTTAAGTTCGGGCGCTATAATTATACAACAGCAGGATCAGTTGCTGTGTCAATCATTGACAGACCCCCTTCCAATCCAATTTTCTCCCAATTCTGCCATTAGAACAGAAAGGAAGATAATAACAAATCCAACAATCATCATTATATTGTATCCTTCTTTCAAAAGCAATACGGCTAAAACACTACCAAATACAGCCTCCAGACTTAAAATAATCGCCGCATGAGTAGCGCCAGTGAATTTTTGCGCAGTTGTCTGCAAGGAAAAGCAAAGAAAGGTGCTAAACAATCCTAAGTATACCGCACCCCATAAGCTGCCAGGAGTCACCAACCTAACATCGGCATCAAAAAACATGGCCACTGCAAAGAAAACAGCGCAGACAACAATTTGAACGGTACTTAGGACAACCGGATCTTTATCGTCCACGTAATGCAACGTGGCAACAATATGACACGCAAAAAAAATAGCGCCTAACAGTGTTAAAAAATCACCTTGATTAAATTTTCCTAAATGATCAAAGTCTACCGTTAATAAAGTGATGCCAAACAACATTGTAAAGGCTGCAATCAAATTATGCGTTTTGGGGCGTTTCCTCAATGTTATCCAATAAACAAAAGGAACCATTACAACTCCTGTGCTGGTAATAAAAGCATTATTAGCTGCTGTTGTAAATTGTATGCCAAGAGTTTGGAATAAAAACCCTGTTGCTAAAAACAAACCCATGACTAAGCCACCACGTAGATATTGTCTGTTAATTTTTTTTATCCTTTTGCGAAAAAAAACCAAAGATACCACTGATGCGGTTATAAATCGAAATGACATGATTTGTATAGCAGACAAAGAATCTAGAGCGCTTTTTGTGACAACAAATCCACTGCCCCATATGAATGCTACAAAAAACATCATTATATCAGCTTGTTTAGTAGTATATTGCTTCATAGCCACCTTCTCTTAAAGTCGTTAACCTTATTCTATCTGTACCTACATAAAAGTCAATAAAAAAAGTGCCGAAGCACTTTTTAATGTCGCTTGATATTCTCAATAAAACCAACACGCATGAAGTCAAGAAAATGGTTCAACCTTCTTCTCATAACTTCGTGAGATGCTTCTGACAAGATAATGTGATTGACACCTTTTGTTACTGCCACTGACAAAGTCAAGCATAGGTTTTGCATATCTGTTTCTGTCATTTCATTTTTCTTGCAGAAATTGGTAGCAATATAGTTTAAATTCTTTGCCATGTATTCCATCATCGATTTTTCAACATTATACCTAGTTCGCGTATTTCCAACTGCTTTAATCAGAATAATGAAAACATCTTTATTATCTGTGTATAAGTCAACAAACTCATCGATGCAATCTTTCAGTCTCTCGAAAATTTCGTCGATCGTTTCACCGTTTTTACACTTGTCCATAATAGACATGATTTTTTCAGCCAAATCTTTCACTATGACATCGAACAACTCTTCCTTGTTTTTGAAATATCGGTATATATTACCAACCGAAATATTCGCTTCTTGGGCAATCGAGTTCATTGATGCCTTGTTATAATCATTCTCTCTAAAGACTTTCACGGCTGAATTCAGTATGCTATTTCTAACTTCTTCTTTTAATACTTGAGGCATTTGAACCACCATTCTTTTTTTGTTTATATTCTATCACTATTTGTCATATTAGTCAAATAGTAAACTTGACGCAACTTTTTTAGCAGATGAAAATGCGAACTGTAAATTATATCCTCCTGTTTCACCGTCAACATCCAAAATTTCTCCGATAAAATAAAGTTGTCTATTGTTTTTCCAAGAAAGATCTTCCGTCCAAACTTCTGACAATTTTACACCACCAGTTGATATCATAGCTTTTTCAAATCCTGACTTATCCATTACCGTCGTCTTGTATGCTTTGCATAAGTTTGCAAGTTGGTGAATGGTTGAATGGTTCACTTCTGATGCTTTTTTCTCTTTATCAAAGTTTGCTTTTGTCAGGATTTGCTCCTTTAACTTGTTTGGAATCGGCAATGAAAGTTCAAAAACTTTCTTTATGCTTTTTTTTGAATGTGATTCAATTGTTCTTTGGATTGCAACTATCACTTCTTCCAGTTTAAGATGCTTCACAAAGTCAAATTCCAACTCCGTACCCACGCCCATATGTCTAGAATTATTCAATATTAAAGGACCCGACAAGTCTTTGTGCGTGAACAACAATTCCCCTGATTTATTTATTTGTTTTGTGTGATTGTTGCGAATGGTTATCTGGCATGATGTCAATACAATGCCTGCCAAATTTCGGTAATTAAAACCTTCTACTCTTACAGGGGTTAACCCTGGCTCAAAGTCTTTGACCAAAACACCATATTCACCAATCATTTCTAGCATTTTCCCGTCTGATCCTGTCTTTGGGTAGGATTTACCTCCTGTCGCTACAATGAGTTTTTTAGACGTGTATCTATTTTTGTCTGTCTTTACAGTAAAAGTCTTTAATTCTTCACACCAGCGTATCCCAGTGACTTCTTCACCTGTAACTAACGTGTGATTCCTACTCTTAAGTTCTTTGACCAGAAAGTCTCTAATCGTTGTTGCTCTCATAGATTCTGGAAAAACTTTCCCATCTTCACGTATCGCCAAAGATATTCCTCTATTTTCAAAGTACTGCATAAGATGCTGATTATTGAACTGATACAAAATCTTTCTTATTCCATTGCCTTGGTTGTATTTTGGGAGAAATTGTTTAATGCTTTCAGCATTTGTGAGGTTGCACTGCCCACCACCTGTCATGCAGAGCTTTATCCCTGGTTGTTTAGACTTTTCCAGCATTAGAACATTTCTACTATCATCAATATTTGCTGCAGCAAATAATCCCGCTGCACCTGCCCCGATAATAATTACATCCCAAATCATTACAATTGCCTATCGTCTATTCCATTCAGCCATTGATTGATTGGACCAATAATTTGTTTGATTGTATCTACCTCAAATGGACTCTTCAGGTTAGCTTCCTCAACAAGACTCAAAAATGGCAAGCTTCCACCTAACTGACATATCCTGTAATAATCTTCCCATGTTTTATTCGGATTGTTTTGATGTTTAATCCAAAACTGATATGCGCAAATTTGGGCGAGCGTATAATCTATGTAATAGAACGGATTCCCAAAGATATGCCCTTGTCGATACCAGAATGCCCCTGATTCAAGAAATTCATTGTCTTGATAATTTCTTGAAGGCAAATATTTTTTCTCAGCTTCACGCCACATTTGCTTTCTTTCCTCTGGACTTGCTTGCGGTTTTTGATAAACGCTGTGTTGAAATTCATCAACCGTCACCCCATATGGAATAAATAGCAACCCTGCCGTCAAGTGATCAAATTTGTATTTTTTTTCATCTTCTTTAAAGAACAAATTCATCCATGGCCAAGTCAAAAATTCCATCGACATGGAATGTATTTCGCATGCTTCTAATGTTGGCCAGAGGTATTCAGGGACCTCGAAGTGTCTGCTCGAAAAAACTTGAAATGCATGACCTGCTTCATGAGTTAACACATCCACATCATGAGATGTACCATTGAAATTCGCAAATATAAAAGGTGCTTGATAATCGGCAATGTAGGTACAATAGCCTCCTGCCCTTTTGCCTGGCTTGCTTTCAAGATCCAGCAATTCTCTTTCTACCATAAAATCAAAAAAATCTCGGGTTTCTTTTGACAATTCAGAATACATTTTTTTTGCATTTTCGAGCATCCAATTTTTGTCTCCTTTGGGCGTTGCGTTGCCAGAGTTAAATGCAAAATTTTCATCGTAATAAAAAAGTGTATTATACCCAAGTCTTTCACGTTGTCTTTCTCTAAGAGCCACTGTTAATGGCACCAAGTGTTCTTCAACTTGATTTCTAAAGATTTCCACTTCACTCGAACCATATTCTGTTCGACCTAACCGCAAATATCCAAGTTCAACATAATTATCAAAGCCCAGTTTTTTTGCCATTCTATCTCTTACTTTCACCAAACTGTCATAAATGCTGTCAAACTTATTTTCATTTTCTTTAAAAAACTCTGTTACAGCCTCGCTAGCGCTTTTTCTCGTTTTTCTATCCTTAGACTGCATATAAGGTGTCATCTGAGATAAATTATTTGTCTTGCCATCGAATTCAATACTTGCAGATGCAATCAGTTTTCCATATTCACTGCTTAGTCTGTTTTCTTCCTGTAAATCCGGTATGATTTCAGGCGAAAAAGTCTTAAGTTGGATCTCGGCGATATTGAATAACAACTCGCCCCACTTCTTCTCTAGCTCTTTCCTGAACTTTGACGATACCAGTTTTTGATAGTAATCGTTAATTAATCCTTCATAAATTGGTCCAACTTCATCATAGTACTCGTTTTCTTTATCGTAGAAATCATCTTTTGTATCCACAGAATGCCTGATACCGACTAACGTATGCATCGTTTCAAATCGTTTTCTTAGTTGATTGATTTCTGTCATGACTTTATCTTGATCTTTGAAGCTTTCTGCCTGTCGAAACGCATCCAAAAGTTGATTAAACTCTGTTTTAAAACTTTCTATTTCAACTCTTTTGTACGAAAAATCATTGAACTTCATTTTTCACCTCGTTGTTATTGTTTTTATATTATTTTATGGACTCTCTTATCTTTCGATGCTATTATGGTATCTAAGAGATTATGAAAGGACTGATTTGATGAAAAAAAGCTATGCTTCCAAATTTCTAAACGTTTTATTCCTCATTGCTCTAGGTTTCTCAGCATATACCTTTATACGCGTTTTTCTGTCACGAAGACATTTGCCTCCTGGTGCCTGTCCTATCAACCCGTACACTACAGAAATAAGAATCGCAATTGGCCTTTGTGTTGCTTATTTTGTGTTTTCTATAATACTGCCTCGTTTGAAATCTTTTAGAGAGTGATGACTTGAGTGTCTGTGTTTTTTAGGTAGTCTGTAAAGTCTTTACCTATGTATACCACATCCACTCCCATGTCTTCCAATTTTTCCACGGTGTGCATGCCTTCGGCGCATGCTTTACAAGCTCTTACTATGACCCCTTCTTCCATCATTTTTTTTACTATTAAAGCAATCCCTTCATCTTCTGTCACAAGTCTTCCTGAAGACCCCCAGATTACAAGCGTTACCTCATCCCACCAATTTCGAATCTTGGCATTCAGCGTGTACATCAGAATCATATGTTCAGCATTGACTTTATCCCCGTCTTTCCATAAAACAACCAGTTTATTCAATTTTGTTACCTCCTCTTGTTTTCAATTTGATTCATTATACCATATCTGTTTAAGTTATAAAAAGCCGACGATTTAATTAATCGCCGGCTTTAGTGAAATCAGTCTTAGTTTTTGTTTGCGCGTCAACTTCTTTATGCTATGTTCACGCTTCAAAGCTTCTTCTTTCGAAAAAAACGTTTCATAATAAACCAGTTTTACCGGAAGTCTGCTTCTGGTATATTTTGATGCTGTTCCGGCATTGTGGGTAATCACTCGTTTTTCCAATTGGTTAGTCCAGCCTGTATATAAACTGTCATCTCTACACTTAAGCATATACACGTAATACATTTCTACAATATTTCAACTGGATAGGTCTCTTTCAGCTCCGTAACTTTTTGGTTGTATAGGTCAAATTGTTTCTGGTTTAATAACTGGCTTTCTATAGATGTCTTCACCTCTTCAAATGACGCCACACCTGATTCCTTTTTTGCATCTACTTTAACCAAGTGGTATCCAAACTGAGTTTTAACAGGCTCACTTGTTTCACCTTCACTAAGAGAGAAAGCAACGTCTTCAAATTCTGGAACCATTTTTCCTCTGGAAAACGTCCCAAGTTGACCACCATTTGCATTTGACGGACATGTAGAGTATTTCTTCGCGGCATCTTCAAATGACAACCCTTTCGAAATTTCTTCCATTGCCTGTTTTATTTCGCCTTCTGTTTCAACTAAAATATGGCTCGCTGTCACTTCCGCTCCTGTGGCAAACTGGTCTTCATTTTGCGAATAAAAAGTTTTGATCTCATCTTCTGTAATTGTCACATCAGCAATCAAATTTTCAACCGCATATCTCTGCAATAAATTTCTTCTTGCTTCTTCCATTAAGTTTTTAAAACCTTCTGTTTTATCCAAGTTATTATCTACCGCTTCCAAATAGAGCAATTCACCTGACACTATCTCTTCAAGAAGTCTTTTCTGGCCCTCTTCCGTCGACATCTGCGCTCTGTGATTTTCTGGCAAGTTTCTCATAACACCATTCAGCATGTCCTGCGTAATTTCTTTTCCATTAACCTTTGCTAATACTTGATTATTCAAATCGATTCTCCTTTGTTTTTTGTCCAAATAATCATATAACATATCCAAAAAAATTGCAAATTCAACTAGACATTTCAACTAAAGAGTCATAAAATGAAGTTGAGAGATTTTATCAATAAAAGCACAAAGCATATCTCGTTAATCGTTGTTTGTTTACCAGTAAGGAGGTAATAATAATGAAAAAGAGTCAAAGGATTATTATCATCGCTCTAATGGTGGCTTTATTGCTGACTCAAAGTGTTTTTGCCATCCCAGGTAACACCAGAGCACCCGGTCAACTAAAAAAGATTTACCAAGAGACCATCAGTTCTTCCCACAATTTCAATGACATGACAGGCTACGACTGGGCTCAAAAATCAGTTCAGAACATGTCGGCAATGGGCGTCTTGAAAGGTGAAAGTCATAACAATTTTTCGCCTGCAAGAGCTGCAAAAGAGATAGAGTTATTGGTCATGACCATTAGATTCATGGATCTAGAAGAAGATCTAGTCGACAACCAACCTGTTTCCAGCCGTTATTCCGGCAAAACGCTTGATCCTTGGATGATTCCGTATGTTAATTTAGCTATTCAGGAAGGTCTATTAACAGATGATGAGTTGTCTAATTATCAACCTCAATCCCCTGCCACACGCTCTAAAGCAGCTGTCTATATCGTAAGGGCTTTGGATCGTGTAGATGAGGCTTTAAAATTACAGGACCACCTACCTGATTTTCAAGATGCCAATGCTATCCCAAAAGAACATTTGGGGTATGTCAACTATGTGTACTCTGAAGGGATCATGGTAGGTGATCGAATCGTTTTTCAACCAAACAAACCTCTTTCAAGAGCAGAAATGGCCGTTTTGTTTGATCGCCTTTTTGAAAGAACTGAAACAAAGTTACGGTATTCAAGAACGGGTACACTAGTTGATTTTGACGAGTCCTCTGTCTCCATCAAAATTGGAAATGTCACAAGATCCTATGAATTAGCCTCCAATCCTCTTATATACTGGGAAGATATTAGGATTAATATGGATCAACTTGAATTAGACGATATAGTTAAAGTTTATGTTCTTGACGGGCAAGTGTACCGGATAGATTTGATTGAAGAATCGGAGTCCTCCCCTGTTATGACAAGACGAATCGCCACTCTAACTTCAACAATTCAGAACTCTTCTGGGAAAACTGTGTCAGTAGGTGTCAAATATTCTAATAACGCAACTGAATCTGCTATTCAAATCACTGAAGATGTTCTTGTTGAGATTGACGGCAAATCAGGATCTATTCTACCTGAACACGAAGGTTTGAAACTTGATGTTTATGCATCCAATCAGGTGATTGTCAAACTGGACATCCAACTAGATCAAGCACAGGGTCTTCTAGATGCTTTTATTCTAGATAGTGACACCTCTGTTGTAGGACTATCTATGAACAACACAGATTACTTGTTCTATCCTACGGCAAAGCTTTATATAAACGATACCTTAACCACCATCTCATCGCTTGATTTTGATTTAGAAGAAGAGTTTGACTATCATTTGGCATTGAAACTTCTTGGTACTGGCGACATTATCGAATGTCGGTTAAGCTATGACCTCCCAAATACTTTGGAAGGAACCTTAATAGAATATTACACCACTTCAGGCAATAAGTTAGTGGGTTTAGATCTTGAAGTTAACTCTGTCACCGATTACTACACTGTGGATGACGATGTTACCATTCTGTTGGACCATACCATCGTTGATTTGTCAGAGATCAGTACCGGTACCACTATACGTGTCACTTTGGATGACGACAACCACGTTATCAGCATCGAAATCATGTTTCAAGAATAATTTAAGTCCAGATAAGAAAACATAGAGATCAGACTAACCAGTCTGATCTCTATGTTTTTTGGTTCTATATTGCGTTTTTATTCTCTAATTTCTTATCAAGAAACTTTTTGAAAATCTTCTTTTCCAGCTCCACATAGTGGACAAACCCAATCCTCTGGTAAATCTTCAAACTTCACTCCAGGTTCGATTCCTCCGTCTTCATCCCCAACTTCTGGGTCATAAATATAACCACAAGGTATGCATTCCCATTTTTCCATGTCTATTCCTCCTAAAATTTTTACTAATTTGAAATACAATCCACTGGACATGTGTCAGCACATGCGCCACATTCGATGCATGCATTCTCGTCAATTACCCGCTTACCATCATCTACCTCTGATATACAAGATACCGGACAGACATCTTCACAGGCACCACACCCAATACATTCATCAGCATTAATCCTATATGACACTCCTTTTCACCTCCTAGTGTGATTCAAATTAGTCATCTATCAATATTATAACTGAAAATCAGAAAATGTAAATCCTATGAATGTCTTTTATTGCTACTTTGAGTTAGTGGTTATTCTATCTCTCAACTCATCTTTTGTCATTATCCCTGCATCGTACAAATCTTTATACTGTCTATGATAATGATCGTTAGGATCAAATCCTTTTAGTTCTTGAGAAATATTTGGCATTGTTGTGACATTTCTACCCTGCTTACTATTCACTTTTTTTACACTGGTACGATCTATATGGTTATGATCATCTCTAGGCGCGTTTGAAATCACTTTCCTTTGTTGTGTTCGATTATTATAAATTGCCCGCCCCCTAGGCTTGGATAACACCTTTGATAGTATCAGCAGCACAATAATAGCTACAATGATATTAGACATACACTTTACTTCCTCCAATATACTGATTTGTGATTACTATTATAACATCAAACACCAGTAATTTCTCGTTTTTTTACTCTATTAAGGTTTATCCCTTTTCTAGATTCATGTATAATTGTACTATAACCTTATGAGGAGGCAAAGTATGCAATATGGCATTATGGGAAATATCTTAGAAATTGATTTGACAAATCAGTCTATTCACTACAGATCATCTGACTTAGATTTATTTAAAAAATATTTAGGTGGCAGTGGGGTTGCCGCAAAAATATTGATAGATGAGTTTGATATTCAAGCCGATCCCCTCTCTCCTAATAATCCACTCATTTTCATGAATGGGTTGTTAACAGGACTTCCACTCCCTACTGCTGCAAAAAGTTCGTTTGTTTCCAAAAGCCCTTTAACTGGTATTTGGTGCGAAGCTACCGTCGGTGGCCATTGGGGCGCACAGGTAAAAAAATGTGGTTTGGACGGGTTTATTATTACAGGAAAGTCTGATACACCTGTTTATATTTGGATTCAAGACAACCATGTAGAAATTCGAGATGCTAGTCACCTTATGGGTAAAGATGTGTTTGAAACTTCAAAACTGCTCCTTCATCAGACAGACCCTAAGGCTGTTGTGGCTTGTATCGGTCCTGCTGGTGAGAATTTAAGCAAAATCTCGGGTATTATGATTGGAGGCAATGAAACCCGAGCAGCTGGACGTGGTGGACTTGGAGCTGTATTAGGGTCTAAAAATGTCAAAGCCGTTGTTGCTCGAGGCACGCACAAAATACCTATTTATGATCATGATACCATAAAATCAGATCTCAAAGAATTTTTACCTTTCTTGAATACCCATACAAAAGCTTTGCATGACTTTGGCACAGCAGGAAGTGTCCAAGGCGTCGAGGCAAACGGAGATTTGCCAATCAAGAATTGGACACTTGGCGATTGGGCTGATGGCGCTGAGAAAACATGCGGCCAAAACATGGATCACCTTGGCATCACAGTCTCCCATCATGCTTGTTATGCTTGTTCTATTCGCTGCGGAAAAGATGCTCGAGTAGACGTTGGTCCTTATGCTGGTTCGGCTGGACATGGGCCTGAGTACGAAACTTGCGCAGCTTTTGGTTCTAATATATTAAATGACAATATTCAATACTTGGTAGCCGCCAATGACTTGTGCAACCGCTTAGGTCTCGATACCATCTGTGCAGGCAACTCCGCTGCTATGGCAATGGAATGCTATGAGCGAGGAATCCTTAATGATCAAGATACCAATGGTCTTAAGTTGACGTTTGGCAATGGCCCTTCTCTTATGGTTTTTATCGAGCAGATGGCTAATAGAGAAGGTATCGGCGCCCTATTTAGCGATGGAGTTAAAAGTGCGGGAGAGAAATTAGGTGGGCTTGCAAAAGAATTCTCCATACACATTAAAGGGCTTTCCGTAGCTTATCACGATCCTCGTGCCTTCACCAGTATGGCCATCGGTTATGCAACCGCCAACAGAGGTGGATGTCATCTGGAAAACCTGACTTATTTCAGTGAATCAGGTGCTTTTCCTCCCAGTTTAATCGGATTTGACAAATTTCTCTCCAAACACAATGACGAACACAAAGCCGAACTGTGTGTCATCATGCAGAATTTCATGAATACTTTCAACGCCCTAGGCTTATGCAAATTTTTAATTCGAGGTCGTACGAGTCCAGATCAAATTTCAAAATGGGTCGCTTCTGCAACAGGCTGGACTTTTACTGGAGAAGATTTAATGATGGCCGGAGAGCGACTACATAATATCAAACGCTTGTACAATGTTTCCCTTGGCATCAGTCGGAAAGACGATCAGCTGCCTCCTCGTCTTCAATATCATGATCGAAAAACTGGTGCTGCAGCAGGCATCTTGCCAAACATGACTAAGTTATTGACCGAATACTATCAGTATAGAGGTTGGAATGAAGAGGGAGTGCCGACTAAAGAAACACTTGAAAAATTAGGTCTGACATCCGAAGGAGCCACTCTATGATCGTTGTAGAGTTAAAAGGCCAACTCATTTGGTATGTTGGGAAAAAAAATAGAATTTTTTTCAATGATTATCAAGGCTCGATTAACAACCTTCTTGAACAACTTCACATACCCTTACACGAAGTTGGAAACATGACCCTCAATAACAAAAGAACATCTCTGTCAGATATTATCTCTGATGGAGATGTTCTTGTTGTATTTCCAGTTATTGCAGGTGGCTAAATTATCTTATATTTTTGAAGCATTCTCATAAATCTCTGTTATTTCTTCTTTTTTTAGCATTTTTTCGACCAGTATCGCTATGATGATAATACCAGGTATGTTTATCATCAATCTTGTCAATGCAAAAGTTCTCCCTAATGCAGCCATCTCAAATAAAAACATCGGTATCTTTGTTGTGGACCAAGCACCAATAAATATCAATATATTAGAAAACCTAGCACCTTTCTTCATCAAAACTGCTGCAACTGGAAAAGCCCCATATAAAGGTCCAGCAGCGGCTGATCCAAGAAATATGGCCAACAAAACGCCTTTCAAGCCTGATTTTTCACCCATAAAGGTGACCATTAGATCTCTTGGCACCCAAACATCAAGTAATCCCAAAAGTAAAAACACAGGGGGCAATACCGTGAACATTTCTTTGAAGCTAAAGGTTGTCATGCCAATCGCTCTTTGTCCCATTTCTTGATTTAAAAAGGATAACACCACTATCGCAATTATCGCACCAATAAATAGTTTGTATTGATTTAGAACTTTTTTTATCATAAGCCCATCACCTTTCCTATAGCCATCGCAACAAAAAACGAAAATATAAATGCCATAGAATTCCTTATAATTGTTAGCTTTTTCCCAAAGTATTTAATTTCCAAGGGCGCAGTCATTATTCCCACCATCATAAGGGTAGAAACAAATGCACCAATTTGCATGTACCCTCCACCATTCTGGAGTACCATTGCCGCAGTTGGAAATGCAACAAATCCTGGTATCAGCGTAACAGCACCCACTATTGCTGCCAATACAATACCTGTCCAGCCTGATTCATTCCCTACCACTCTCGAAATGGTCTCTGCATTAAAAAAGGCAAAAATAAATCCTACCAAAGTAACAATGCCCAACATTTGCGGCAAAATATTCAAAAAAGACCGCCACCCTTTTTTTATGGCCATTCGCGTTTTCTTTTTGTCTTTCACATATGAAAGTATCAGCAGACTAATGGCTAGTCCATACATAATGTATCCGCTCATTTTTCCTCCTTGATGTAATAGTTCTTCAAGATTATACCAT
The DNA here is from genome assembly GCA_964539975.1 of uncultured Clostridia bacterium. Taxonomy (GTDB): domain Bacteria; phylum Bacillota; class Clostridia; order Tissierellales; family Dethiosulfatibacteraceae; genus 38-11. Next base: position 174 of record CAZIKK010000025.1, on the reverse strand, counting down.
AATCGTTCCCCCTATGATATGGCACTCTCTCTTTAAATGTTGTATCCCATGTTACCGACATTCTCATTCTAAAAAAACCACCTGCAAATGCAGGTGGTTGATCTTTGTTATTATTAAATATCCATATCCAACAAGTATGAGCTTAGAGACTTGCCATGTTTATCCATAGCTAGA
>CAZIKK010000024.1:25150-27990 GCA_964539975.1 uncultured Clostridia bacterium | reverse complement strand
CTGAACTTACATCACCTGATCTGGTGTTGCTTCCAGAAATGGCAATATGTAGTTACATGGCAAGTCAAGCTGTATGGAAATATGCTGACGATTGCAGCAAAGATACTTCTGCATGGACAATGAGAATGGCAGGATTTACAATGAACGGCAAAACCAAAATCTATGCAAGGGGCGGCAATAGTATTTCATGTGATCTCAAATCCGAGAAAGGAGAAGGCCTAAAAGCTGTTGTAAATTCACAAAACAGGAGGGAAGGTATGGATAAAAATAAATTAATAGAAATGGCATCTAGCTTTGTAGAAACATCAGATGCTAATTATATAACTAATGAAATGGCTCTTTCCAAAAATGTTTCAGGGTTGAAAATGTTTGAAGCGCCAATTTTTGCTTTTGGTGAGGCAGAGGATGATTATTTCAGAAAACTAAAAGACAAAAATGTAATAGGGGATCATTTTTTACTTCCTCAAGAATGGTTAAGAGAAGCCAAGACTGTTATTTCATTCTTTTTACCATTTACAACTGAAGTCAAAAAAGGGAACATAAAGGATTTAATATGGCCTTCAAATGAGTGGCTTCATGCACGATACGAGGGCCAATCTTTTATAAACAAGTTTTGTCAATACTTGAGTTCGGAACTGACAAGAACTGGCAACAAAAGCGTGGTCCCCTCCTTGGATGATAGATTCTGGTCCAATACTGGGGACAACAGTCATATTGATAATTTGTATACAAGCAATTGGTCCGAAAGACATGTTGCATTTGTGTGTGGACTTGGAACATTTGGACTTTCTAAGGGATTGATTACTTCAAAAGGCATTGCGGGTAGATTTGGTAGTATTGTCACAGAGTTATATGTATCACCAGATAAAAGAGGATATGGTAGTATTTATGAATACTGTTCCATGTGTGGTGAATGCGGGGAAAAATGCCCAGTGAGGGCGATATCAATAGAAGAAGGGAAAAACAACAAACTATGTGCAGCCTTTCTAGATGAAACAGTGGAAAAGTTTAGACCAAGATATGGCTGTGGCAAATGCCAAGTAGGTGTGCCTTGTGAAAGCTTTATTCCACAAGCCCGATGATGCTACTGGAATAGATTTGTGGCTTTTTCTTAGAATATACGATATGAATGATAGGGTATAATGACTTGGTGAAGGAGGCCTTTATGGCGAGCAAAAGCTATGAAGTGAGAAGAGACTATTTGCTTAATAATAAAAACTTATACAAGACTGCGCTTTTCTTGGCATGGCCTGTGATTATTCAGTCTCTACTGCAGGTTTCCGTAGGTACAATCGACATGAAGATGGTGGGGACGGTAGGAGTTGATGCCATCTCAGCAGTTGGAACCAGTCGGAATATCATTATGGTTTTTATGGTTCTTGTTATTGCAATTTCAACAGGGACCACTGCAATGGTTGCAAGGTTTGTTGGGAGAGGTGATGAGAAAGGCGCTAGCATTGCAGCAGGCCAGGCCTTCCTTTTATCTTTGATTCTATCGGTTATTATTGTTCCTGTGGGATTGATGACAAATGAATTTAGCTTAAGGATACTAGGTGTAACAGATGGCGTTCTTAACTATGCACTTGAGTATATGAACGTATTTTTCTTAGCTGTTCCGTTCTTTTTGCTTCATTTTATGGCTAGGTCCATATTTCAAGGGTCAGGAGACACAAAGACACCTCTATATATTGATATAATGATGAACATTGTAAATGTAATGGGTAACTATGTATTTATTTTTGGCATGTTTGGTTTTCCTGCCTATGGTGTTGCAGGGGCGGCAATGGGAACAGCTCTATCAAGGGTCATCAGTGTGGTAGTATCATGGGGATTGTTATTAAGCGGAAAGTTTGATGTCAAGGTTAAATTTGTTCACATGTTCACACCTGTTTGGGAGGCATCTAAACAAATAATCAACATTGGAGTGCCTTCAGGACTTCAGGGATTGTCGAGAAATGCCACTACTTTTGTTATGTTTGCAATTTTAGCAAGGACCTTAGATGCTGAATTTGCAGTCCCCGCTTTTGTAATAGGAACTAATCTGAATCAATATGCGCTGATGCCTGGTCTTGCAATTGGAACAGCAGCAGCTACACTTTCTGGAATGAATCTTGGAGCCAAACAGTTTGATAGGGCAGAGGCGAGCGGAAGAGCAACGACAATTCTAGGAGTTGGGGTGATGTTTGGGATATCGCTATTGTTTGTGATTTTTTCAGAACCTTTCATAAATTTCTTTCTCGATGAAGCCAGTCAATCAGTTGTCAAGATTGGAGCATTGTTTCTAATAATAATCGGCATCTCAGAGCCTTTCCATGCAGCTTCTATCGTACTATCAAGAACAATGCAAGGAGCAGGTTACACAAAGAAACCCTTTCAGATAACATTCATAAGCTGGGTGGTAATAAGGGTCTTATTAGCGTTGGTCTTGGGACTTATTCTTGGTTTTGACTCCACGGGAGTATGGGTTGCAATCAGTGCCACAAATATAATTTCTGGACTATGGTCTTATACAGTGTTTAAAAAAGGAAAATGGAAAAATGTGAGGATTTACGAAGTGAGTAAAAGTTGAATTAGACCTGTCGAAAGAGGTATTGCTAATAAAACAAAGAGGGGACTTCGTACATCGCAAGTATCACAGCTAGGGTTCAGAACAAACTATAAGGGGCATTAGCCTTAGTTGTAAGTTGAAAAGGAAGGAGATAACAGGGTGAAAAATCAGTATTTGTTGCGATTACCTTCATCTTGATTTTAATTTACAATTGAGTCTTCTTCTTCTGTTTTCTTGGTCGGGAAACGCACTCGCATATACTGGAGAAAAGACACCGTCAGGCATACCATTA
>CAZIKK010000024.1:21683-25050 GCA_964539975.1 uncultured Clostridia bacterium | reverse complement strand
GAAGAAGGAAGAATCGATCTCCGAGTGGTTTTGTTAACAACAAATAAGAACCGGCCAACCATGGAGCAGACTTTACGTGAATCCCAACCCATGCAAGTTTATAAACCTGGAGAGGTAAGTGCTTATTCAAATTATGCTGTGGGTTTGGCGTCCTAATGCTGAAGAGATGGAAGGAACTTATATCAGCGCTCGAAGGATGCATAATGGCTTTTTGGAGATCATGGTGCCATATTTGATTACCATTTTGATACGGTCTATTTTGAAGTAGCAAACGGAAAAGCATCACGAGTATCAGGCGAATTTTTACCGCTGCCAAAAGGGCGCACAATACCGTGGCTGTTTATTTTTTAATTATTGTAGCTGTGAGCGCGCTATACTTCATCATAACCTCTATAGCTTTGCTTATTGGGAGGTTTTGGCGAAGAAAGAGAGGGTTTAAAGACAAGCTAACACACTGCTGGCGCAAAGACTATGCCAAAAACCTCCCAATCTGATGGCAGAAGTCTTAGGCCCGCCAAGGGCAAAAAAGCCACATGGCAGAGTTAGGTAATACACAAAACAGGAAGACGGGATAAATGTTTTACTGAGTATAGTACCCTTGTCAACCCCTTCGTATATCTATGGATCACTACGAAGGGGTTTTATTAGAGTAAAGACTGGGTTAATTTTAATATTCTTTGAATGAGAATGATCTTTTGAAAAGGGTAACAGGTCATAATTTTAGGAAAAAAGACAAGGCAATGGTTGTCCCAACCATTAATACATTGCTGAAACTATGCATGATCATTGGATAATACATGCTTCCGCTTTTTTTGTAGCAAACTCCATAAAACAAACCAAGAGTAAAGGCAAGAATCAATTGGGGTGGACTGTAGGCTACGCTAAAAGGAGCAAATGAAAAGCTTATGTGGGCGGCTGAAAAAACAATTGCGGCAAGAAGATTAGCTAAACTGATAGGGCGAATGATGCTTTTTCTTTTTAGAAAGATAGCAAACATTGTGATAGCAAAAGCTCTAAAGATCAATTCTTCTGAAGGGCCGGATAAAAGAAGTTGAAATCCCAAATAACCAACAATATTGTTTGGGGTTAATGGGAATTGAAAAGCTTGGAAGCTATTAGAAAGAATCAAATAGGCAAAAGAACCGACGGTATAGATTGTGAAATATTTGACAAATATTAAAGTTATGGTTTTACCCGTGTTTTTGTCTCCCCAGTGAAATCCAAAATCTAAATGATATTTCTTTTTTAAGAATAGCATAATGAAGATAAAAACAGCTGCTTGAAATAAGTGATGAACAGAAATCCAAGCAAAAGCACCATGAGGATCGATGGTTGCATAGTTAAACAGATAAGCAAAAGAGCCAGCAATTTTGGGGATGAATAACAGAAGAAAAGACAGAAAAATTACAATAATAAGATTGCGTAGAATCATCATAAGTACTTCCTTGTTTTTATTTGTAAACATATATTAGCATGGGTATATCTTACCTACAATAGAAAATTTTTTGATGTTAGAGTCATGAACGGTTTATAGCATGTGAAAGTTCGATAGGAAAAATGAAACAAATAGATGAAAGATCATAAATTGAGTGAATACTAGTTAGAGTGATGACATACACAGTGCTACTATCGCATGAATCGTATAGTGGTACTGTGTATCTGTGTTTCATGAGTGTTTTTAGAATCGGACTGTTGACTTGAAGTCAGATATGATTTAAGATAGATACAAAATTAGTAATCTAGTAATTTAGTAATCAATTAGGTAAAGGAGGTTGAAATGAATATACCAACGAGTTTAAAACACAAGCCAGTAATTGTATCGAACAATTATGAAAATGTGGATGGGAGGTACGCTTACCATACAGATGCAAAGGGCCTTTCCTTAGGATTGGCACAGTGGAATGATCGAGGGAAAGTTGACATATCTGCTAAGGTGTGGAGACATACTGGAGAGAAATGGTCTAGGCAATCTGAAGAATTACCGCTACACCGGGTGCTTGACTTAGCTATATTGGTTTGTAGAACAAAACAGCATTTCCAGGAAGCTTACCAATATGATAAACTGTATGATGACAAGCGCCCCATCATTGACAGAGTCGGCTTGCAAGGAGATGCGATGACAGTGGCTATTTGCAGAGAAAATGAAAGAATAGATGAAGACATCATTTTATTTGATCAGGCACTCAAGAAAGATGATGAATTAATTGGAGAGCGTCTTCAGATCCTAGCAAGAATATTGAAAGAAATGGGATATTGACAAAGAAAATGAAATGGGCTACCGATAAAATGAGAAGGAGATACAATTGAAGAAATTTATAGTTGAGAATGCCTTTTGGGAGCTGTTTCCAGAGGCAAAGATAGGCGTTGTCGTTGTGTATGATATTGATAACACTGTTGAAGATGTAAAGAAATATGAGGGTATTCTTCGTGAAGCTGAAAAGCAAGCAATGAACCATTTGAAAGAAGCGGTGCTTAGTGAGAATGAAGTCATAAAAGTATGGAGAGATGCTTTCCAAAAGTTCAAAACGAAAAAAGGTGTTCGATCATCCATAGAGGCGTTGCTAAAACGTGTGCACAAAGGCAATCAAATTGGCAACATCAATCCACTTGTTGATTTGTACAATTCAGTTTCACTTAAGCATGCGTTACCTTGTGGTGGGGAAGACAAGGACAATTTTGCTGGAAACATTAAATTGACAAAAGCTCAAGGAGATGAACCCTTTGTAACACTTGGAACAGATAAGAACGAATCGCCTTATAAAGGAGAGATCGTGTATAAAGATGATGAGGGTGCTATTTGTAGGTGTTGGAACTGGAGAGAGTCTGCAAGAACATGCATAACAGATAAGACAAAGAATGCGTTTTTATGCATCGAAATGATAGATTCCAGTAGACAAAATGACTTTGACAAGGCTTTGAAAGAATTAGGTACTTTGATTAAAGATAACTTGGGGGGAACCTATAAGATAGAAGTCTTGAGTATACACAATAAAGAAGTTGAGATAGGATGATGAAAGTTAAAGCTTTTTATTTCAGCGCAACTGGGACAACGGAGAAAATTGTACTAGCCTTAGCAAGAAATCTTTCGCTAATTATAAATGGTTCAGAAAAGGTAGATGCATATGATTTTACGCTGATTGAAAACAGAATAGATAGCCCTGAATTATCCAAAGAAGACCTTGTTGTGGTAGGGGTCCCAGTCTATGCTGGAAGAGTACCAAATGTTCTCTTGAACTATCTTTCGGGAATTGAGGGGAGCGGAGCACAAACAGTAGCGGTAGTTGTATATGGCAATAGGAATTACGACGATGCATTGATAGAGCTTAAAGATATTCTTGAACACAATAATTTCCAAATAGTTGCGACA
>CAZIKK010000024.1:0-21583 GCA_964539975.1 uncultured Clostridia bacterium | reverse complement strand
ATTTACATTTTAGCAGATACGTATTTCATTTCAAAAGCACTTGGAGCTACAGGACTTGCGGCTTTGAATTTCGCTATAGTCGTTTTTTCTTTGATACACGGTGTGAGCCTTATGACGGGGGTCGGTGGGGCTATAGATTTTGCTATAAGTGACACTGGCAAGATGGATTCAGGAGATGAATCCTTTGTGAACGCTCTTGTGATTGGAGCTGTTTGCTCTGTCTTTTTGATGGTAATAGGACTGTTTTTCAACCACGAGTTGGCAGTATTTTTAGGTGCGGATGTTGAAACCATTGGACCAACGAAAATTTATTTAAAAACAATTTTAGTCTTTTCACCATTTTTTATTCTGAATCAAATTGTGTTGGCTTTTGTTCGAAATGACAAAAATCCTAGGTTGTCAATGATGGCTATGGCATTGAGTAGTTTTTCGAATATTGTTCTGGATTATGTATTCATTTTCTCTTTAAATATGGGTATATTTGGAGCAGCTTTTGCTACAAGTATTTCTCCCATCATTAGTTTGGTTTTATTGTCCATTCACTTCAAAAGCAGGAACAACAGATTCCATCTGGTTAAATGTAAAATTAAGATGACGAAAATTTTGAGGATGATTAAATACGGCATACCTTCTTTTGTAACCGAGCTTTCATCAGCAATTACGCTGTTCGCTTTCAACTGGGTCATATTGGGCATTGTTGGAAATATTGGAGTGGCTGCGTATGGAATCATTGCGAATGTTGCGATTGTTGTGGTTGCTTTGTTCACTGGGTTAGCACAAGGAATTCAGCCTCTTGTGAGTCGTTATTATTCAAAATCGAATGACCGGGGACTGAGGAGCACTTTGAAATATAGCCTTGTGACTTCAAGCGCTATATTTGTATTTGTCATACTCACAGTTTTTTTGTTCTCGACTGAAGTGGTCGAGGTGTTTAATAATGAAGGGAGCAGAAAATTAAGCGAGATAGCAATACCAGGACTAAAACTGTATTTTTCTGGATTTTTGTTTGCGGGGTTTAATATTGTATTAACCTCATATTATAGTGCCATTTCAAAAACAAGTTTTGCATGGATGATCTCTATTCTAAGAAGTGGTGTGATTTTGGTTCCCATGGTTTTGTTGTTAAGTGCTAGATTTGAGTTAGTAGGCGTTTGGGTAGCTTTTGGAGCTACAGAGTTTTTGGTAACGGTTTTGATTCTATTGCGAAACATTCTAATTGAGAGAAAACAGATTGAATAAATTGATCATAGTTTAGATACTGGTGATGATGGCACGGCAGTCGTTACCATTTGTATCGAGCAAGACTTGTTGGCATCAGGTTTTAGTTTGCTAGAAGGCCAATACAAAGAGTTTTTGTTAGGCGCCATAGGAGAGATTATGAATCTGCGAGCATAGCCATTAGCATGTTGAGGAATTTGGAAATCCAGCTTTTTCAGATTTAGAAACTGCTATATTGAGGTTGCTATGTGAAGCAAAAAGTCAAAAAGAAGTGGCCAAAGAATTAATGATATCAGAAGGAACGGTTAAGGCTACGGTTACCAATATCCTGAATAAAACAGGGTTTGACAGCATTATGAAATTTGCCGTTTATGCTGTATCAAAGGGTTACATCAAACCGAATATCTAGAGTTGGTAGGATGATCATAAGACAACGAAATTTTTTGCTATGCTTTTTCTTGCGCCAAGGACTCGGGTGTTGTATAATACAAATGAACACATCAGAACTCGATATCAATATTCGATATTGAAAAGAATGAGCATTTATTCTACAGTTCTGAATAAATCAAAAACATTGATTAATAAGAGGAAAACAAGATGGACAAAAATTGGCGTAATTTTTTGAAGGATGTACTGATTTGTTCTTTGGGAGCATACGGAGGGCCAGAAGCTCATTATGGTGTTTTCACAGACCAGATGGTAATGAAGAAAAAATATTTGACGGAAGAAGAGTTGGCCGAATTAATTGCTTTGACAAGTATTCTTCCAGGGCCTAGCAGCACACAAACAATTGTTGCAATTGGCCACAAAATAGGCGGGCAATGGTTGGCCTTTTTAACAATGTTGGTGTGGGCATTGCCAGTGATCATAGCCATGACATTGCTCTCTTTTTTGACGGTTATTCTTGATAGGATGAATTTATCTCAAGACGGAATTCGCTACATAGGTCCAATGGCGGTGGGATTTATTTTAGTAGCGACTTTCCGGATTAGCAGAAAAGTTGTAAAGGATGGGTTGACTTTTTTTTTGTTGGTATTTGGTGCTATGGCCACTTATTTTATCCGTACGCCTTGGATTTTCCCCCTTGTTCTTATCGTAGGTGGAGTGGCAAGCTTGCTGTGCACAAAAGAAAAAGATTTATGGAGTCATGTGAGCATTAATCCACCTTGGAAATATTTGATTTTGTTTGTTGTAATCGCGGTGGGTTGTTTGATAGCTGTCAGGGCATCAGATAATAGAGTGATTCATTTATTTGAAAGTTTTTACCGATTTGGCTACCTTGTTATTGGAGGAGGGCAAGTTGTCGTACCAATGATGTATAGTGAATTGGTAGAAGTGAATGGGTATATGACCAGTGAGGAGTTTTTGACAGGGTATGGATTGGTTCAAGGGTTACCAGGACCTATGTTCAGTTTCAGTTCATACGCAGGAGGAATGGCGTTAAGAGAAACCAGTTATTTGAGACAAGGAATGGCTGGTCTGATCAGTGGAATCGCTATATTTTTGCCAGGCTTATTGCTTATTTTTTTCATCTATCCTATGTGGGAAAAAATAAGAAAGATAAAAGGCATCAAGGTTTCTCTAAAAGGAATTACTGCGGTTGCGGGAGGACTTATGACAATAGCGGCTGTCATACTTATGCAGAATAGTGGCTTTGAGCTCGATAATCTTAGTGTGATGCTGATCACCACAGGGTTGCTTTTAACTAAAAAAATACCAGCACCTCTCATTGTGTTAATGGTGCTTATAGCAGGGTTTCTAACAGTGTAGTTGCATGATGATTATTGATTGGAGTGAGAGAAACTTTTTATGCTATGGTTTTTGTTTGTGGCGCCTATGAACCGTGATAGTGGTCCCCTTAGGAGAAGTCTCTACAAAACCATAATCAACTAACATGCCCACCATGTTTAAGCCAGAATTCGAGAGATTTCCGCCTGCAAGATTACCGTAGTATTCTTCCAAATCTGTTCGATTGGGTTGGTTAAGGGTATCTTCAATTTTTGCTCTTGTTTTTTCGTCCATTCCTGATCCGTTGTCTTTGACACAGATGACAGTGTTTTTATCCATTCGCTTGATACTTACCGAAATATCCGTTGCTTTGGCGTGCAGCGAATTAGCAATCATTTCATCTACAATACCTTGGATTCGTTTGATCTCTGTATTCATAGCGATTCTCCTTTTTGAGTGATTTCCATTTAATGTACCATACTTTTTTGAGTATTTCAATGGGTTTTCTGATCGTAATATTGAGTGATAAGGTTGATTTGTTGATTCAACCCATGATAAACTGAAGCCCAAGAGAAAAGGTGATGCGAGGATATAAAAAGGAGGAGATGCTTTGGTTAGTCTAGATGAAATGGAAGAAATGTTAAATGAAATTGTTGCCACATTTCCAAAAGCTTTGTTTAATAAACTTAATGGTGGCATTATCCTATTGCCTGAAGTAAAGCGAAATCCAAAAGGAAAGAGAAATGATTTGTATATTTTAGGACAATACCATTTTGGGGGTGGAATGGGGCGATACATATCCATTTATTATGGTTCGTTTAACCGAGTTTATGGTTATCTTGACAAAGAAGGATTGAGAGACAGATTGATAGATACTCTTAAACATGAGTTTATTCATCACTTAGAGTCACTTGCTGGAGAAAGAGATTTGGAAATAGAAGATCAGGAAAATATGGCTCGATATCTTCGGGATGCAGATTAGAATGCGCGTTGTAACATTTGTTACAACGCTTTTTTTAGCTTTCTGTTATGATGATAGAAACACGGCAACAAATAGAGAGGAGATAATGATGGGTAGTAAACGACTCAATTTAAAGGAAACGTTATATGACTTTACGGAAAGGTATAAAGAGAGCATTCCGTTATTGATAGCGATGGGATTCGATAATCTTAAAGACGAGACTCAAAGAAACGTAATAGGTAAGCAAATCACTTTAGAAATGGCACTAAAATCTAAAGGAATCAGCCCGACAGCTTTTGAGGAAAAGGTTCTGGAATCAATGGAGGGAGAATTAGAGGATAAGAACAGATTAACAGATAAACAACCACATATTAATGTCTCCGGTGTGTTACCTTGCCCCGTAAGAATCCCATTATTGGAAGCATTTGAAAAATGGCTGGAAGACAACCAGCAAGGGGTAGGAGTTAAGATAGATTATGACTTGAGAGCGGCGTCCATGGGAGTGGATTGGTTGAAAGAACGCTTAGTGAAGGAAGACCCTCATGTGATTCCAGATCTGTTTATTTCAGCGGGTTTCGACTTATTCTTTGATGATAAGCTTTTTGGCCATTATCGAGAAAAAGGGTTTTTCAAAGATATAACGATTCATTCCTCTAGCTATCATCCTGATTTTAGCAATGACAAGATTGACTTAAGAGATCCAAAAGGACAATATTCAATGATTGGTGTGGTACCAGCGGTTTTTCTTGTCAATACAGATGAATTGAATGGAAGCAAAATGCCAAAGACTTGGGATGATATACTCAGTGATACTTTCCAGCACAGGGTAAGTTTGCCCGTTGGTGATTTTGACTTGTTCAATGCAATTATGTTGAACATTCACAAAAAATATGGAGATGATGGCATTAGAAAACTGAAAAAATCTATGCTCAGAAGCATGCATCCGTCAGAAATGGTCAAGTCTCATGTAAAAAAATACAATAAACCAACCGTCACGATTATGCCTTATTTCTTTACCAAACTTGTAAAGGGAACAGGTCCTATGCAGGCAGTGTGGCCAGAAGATGGGGCAATCATCAGCCCAATATTTATGTTGACGAAAAAGGAAAAAGTTAATCAGTTAAAACCTATTGCGGATTTTTATGCATCTAAAGAAATTGGTGAAATACTTGCCCACAACGGAAGATTCCCAAGCACAAATCCAGAAGTGGACAACCGTGTGCCAGAAGAAAATTCTTATCGCTGGCTTTCATGGGAATACATTGAGGATAATGATATTGGCCAATTAATAAGACATTGTGAAAGAATATTTAATGAGGAGGCATAGCCGGGATGAATTTAGTAACCATATCAGGACCGCCATCATCTGGAAAAACATCAATCATTTTGAAAACAATTGTTTCATTGAGAAAACGAGATCTTGAAGTTGGTGTGGTCAAGTTTGATTGCCTTCATACGGATGATGATCTGCTTTATGAAAAAGCAGGTGTTCCTGTTAAGAAAGGTTTATCAGCATCTTTGTGTCCAGACCATTATTTTGTCAGCAATATTGATGAAGTTGTACAGTGGGGATTGAAAAAAAATCTAGACATTCTCATCACAGAGAGTGCAGGTTTATGCAACAGATGTTCGCCTTATATAAAAGATGTCAAGGCTGTTTGTGTCATAGACAATTTAAGTGGGATTAATACACCTAAAAAAATTGGCCCGATGCTAAAAACAGCAGATATTGTTGTGATAACAAAAGGAGATATTGTTTCACAAGCAGAAAGAGAAGTTTTTGCTTCGAAAGTGAATACGGTCAACCCCAACGCTTTGATCATGCACATCAATGGATTGACTGGACAAGGTGCCTTTGAGTTCAGTACAATGCTTCACGATTCAACTAAAGAGATTATCACAGTGAAAGGCAAGGAATTGAGATTTTCAATGCCATCTGCCCTATGTTCCTATTGTTTGGGAGAAACAAGAATAGGTGAGGATTACCAAATGGGCAATGTTAGAAAAATCGATTTGGGAGATGACAATGATTAAATTAAAGGAAATTGAACAGATCACATTTAAGGAGTTAGAAAGAAGGTATCCATTTATTTTGTCATTCTTTGAAAGTAACCAAATAGATGTTGAGAATAACGGACACAAGACATTGAATGAATATTTTGCAGGATTCAGTGAAGAGGAAAAGGAAGAGTGGGCTATTGACTCAGAGCAAGTGAAGCAGGCAATGGAAGCCTACCTTAATCAAATGATAGACTTTTTAGGATTGGGACAGGATCAAGTTGAAGAATTGACGATTTTGCCCGGGAAGGATAAAGCAGGAAACAAGGAAAACTTCACTCAGTTAAGAGTCAAAAAAAGTGAAATCATTTCAATTGTAGGACCTACAGGTGCAGGTAAAAGTCGGCTGCTTGCGGATATTGAATGGGTTGCGGACAAAGACACACCTACAGAGAGAACAATTCTTATCAATGGAGAGTTGCCTGACAAATCAATTCGATACACCGCAGGGAAAAAGTTGGTTGCACAGTTATCGCAAAACATGAATTTTGTCATGGATTTGACAGTGAAGGAGTTTTTAGAGCTGCATGCAAAGAGTCGAATGGTTGAAAACGCAGAAGAAGTGATTGAGAGGATTATTCAAGCAGCGAATCAATTGTCAGGTGAGAAATTTAACCTAGACACACCTATAACAAGTCTGAGCGGTGGACAATCAAGAGCTCTGATGATAGCGGACACAGCGATATTGAGTACGTCTCCTATTGTCTTAATCGATGAGATAGAGAATGCAGGGATTGACAGAAAACGAGCACTGAATCTGTTAGTGGGAGAAGAGAAAATTGTGCTGATGGCAACCCACGATCCAACTTTGGCCTTGATGGCAGATCGTAGAATCATCATTAACAATGGAGGAATAAGTCAAGTTACTGAGACAAGCCCAGAAGAAAAAACATTGTTAAAAGAACTTGAGAAAATAGATGGAATATTGACGGGTTTTCGAAGTGATTTAAGAATGGGAAAAAAACTGACCAATAAATTAGATCCGACTTAAGACGGAAAAAAATATATCCTCAAGGACGACAGAAGTGGGTCCTTGGGGATGTTTATTATGAATAGGACTCCGGGTATACTTTAAAACAAGAAAGAGAACGTGGAGGGATTTAAATGACAATGACCATCTCAGTTATCAATCAACAACTTACGATTCATTTAGGTGAGAAGAAACCTAGAGTGAGGATATCTAGAGGAAATAAAATCTATTTAGAAAATCTCAAGAAAGAATCGGAGATCACAAGATCTAAATGGGTTAGGTGATAGATATGGTTGGTTTTTACTTTATCATTCTCCGCATCTTTATCGGTCTCTTTCTTTTGAACATCTTTCTTTTTGCCATCATAGGATCAATATTAGCGATCAGACTTTCGAACAAGGTAAAGACAAATGCAGAGTGATGCCGTTTTAACAGAGGGTCAATCAATAAATTTGAGGCCATCTTGTAAGAAGGCATCTTTTTTATGATATAATAGGTTTATTAATACGGGAAGAGGATTCTATGAAGAGATTGCTTAGATTTGTGACATTAGCATGGGTTGTCATGTTATTGTTGATGGTACCTGCTTGTGAGGTTGAGTCTCCCGCGGATGGGATTGACGAGCACCCGCTTTATATCAATAAGATAGTGCAAGACGGGAACTACTTTGAAAAAGAGGATGTGGCCATATATTTACACATGTTTAGCAAGTTGCCGCCTAATTACATGACAAAAGCTGAAGCAGAAAGAGTGGGTTGGATTCCAAGAGAGGGAAACTTATGGGAAGTTGCGGATGGAGCAGTAATTGGTGGAGATCGATTTGGAAATAGAGAAAGGTTGCTTCCTGAAGAACAAGGTAGACAATACTATGAGTGTGATGTCAATTACTATGGGGGTTACAGAGGTCCAGAAAGATTGGTTTACTCCAATGACGGATTGATTTACTACTCAGAGGATCATTACGAGACCTTTGTTCAAATGATGTTTGAAGAGGGAGTGGGGGAATGAATAATAAGATAATTGATGGTTCAAAGATCAACACTAAAATAGAGCTTCATGAAACGATGAAAACTCTTTTTGAGTTCCCAGATTACTATGGAATGAATCTAGATGCTATGTTTGATATACTCAGCACTGAAAAGAAGAAAATGGTAATCACTATTAAAAATTGGAATTCCTTGAAGAATCAATTGTCTACGTACGCAGAGGATTGGTTGTACACACTGAAGGAAGTAGAAGCTATTAATGACGAGATTGTTATTGAAATGAAAAATGAGATGATAGAGGACCAAACAATAAAAAACTTTAGATTAGATATCCAATATGATGGTGGAAACTATAAAGGCTGGCAAAGGTTAGGCGATGACAATAAGACGATTCAATGGAGAATTGAACAAGTCCTATCTCGCATGTTCGAAAAAGAAATCAAGATTTTGGGTTGCGGAAGAACGGATGCAGGGGTACATGCGATTAACCAAGTGGCAAACTTTCACGTTGCGTCATCATTTGATCAAGAGGAGGTAAGGGCCTATTTAAATCGTTATTTGCCTGACGATATCGCAATAACAGGCGTGAGTAATGAATCTCAAAATTTCCATTCAAGATTGAGTTCGACTCAAAAAACCTATCTTTACAGAATTTGGCAAGGTGATTGGTCTAATCCGTTTGAACGAAAATATAGCATGCATGTTAGGCGGCATCTTGATTTAAATCAGATGAAAAGGGCGGCTGGACTATTTTTTGGGACCCATGATTTCACAGCGTTTTCAAATTCAAAATCGAAAAAGAAGAGTAAAGTTAGAACCGTTTTTTCCATAGACATAGATGAGACAGATAAAATGTTAGAAATAAGGATTACTGGGGATGGGTTTTTGCATCATATGGTAAGAAAAATGATGGGTCTGCTTATTGAAGTAGGATTAGATGCGGTACAACCCGATCAAGTGTTGAGCATTTTAGCTTCAAAAGATAGGAGTCGTGTGAAAAGTTTAGCGGAGCCTCAGGGTTTGTTTCTGGAAAAGGTTGTTTATTAGCTTACAACAACCGGAAGCAGCCCGATATAGAGCGATGTTGTGTATAAAATGAAAGGAGCATATGATTTAGTCTATGACGATATCATACAAGATAAAAATGAAAATAAAAAAGGTTATTGCACCTTGCATTATAACGGTTTTCTTAATTATTTACTTTGGAGTGTATATATGGATTTTGGGACAAGTCCCTTTGCCTATGTGGGCAAAGATACTCGGAATAGGTGTTCCCTTGGTGTTGATCGGAACGAGTATTTATGTACTTGTTGAAAGAATAAAAGAAATAAGGAGTGGAGAAGAAGATGATCTTAGTAAATACTGATTATTACAACGACAAAGAGTTTGAAATGTTAGGCTTGGTTAAAGGAAGCACAATTCAAGCGAAGAATGTAGGAAGGGACATAACTCAAGGATTAAAGACGTTGGTAGGTGGCGAATTAAAAGCATACAATGATATGATGAACAATGCTAGAGCCTTGGCTACAAAGAGGATGGTTGAAGAAGCTACGGCTTTGGGAGCGGATGCGGTTATTAATGTTCGATACTCATCGTCCGCCATTATGCAGGGAGCTGCAGAAGTAATTGTTTATGGAACAGCGGTAAAGTTCAAATAATTTAAGGAGAACTGCTTATCAAAGCGGTTCTTTTTTTGGAACAAAAGTTACAAAAGATAGGTCTAAATGGTTAATGAATCATATGATGGATCAAAAACAATACAAGTATCCGAGGAGGGATTCAAGTGAAAAGAACGATTGCAATTGCGATGACAATTTGTCTATTAATGGCAGGGGTCACAAGTGGTTTGAGTGTCTATGCAGAATCACCAGAGGAATGGTGGGAGCCTTATATGGAAGAAGCGCAAAAATCAGGTCTAGTGAAAGAAATGGACTTGCAAAAACTTCAAGAGGAAATGACAAGAGAAGATTTTGTTAAAATGGTCATAAACCTTTACACAGTGATGGGAGGAAAGACTGTGGAACCATCAGAGAGTTCGCCTTTTGAAGATACAGAAAACCAAAAAATCATACAAGCCTATGAGCTGGGTATCGTTCAAGGTGTAGGAAACCGTCTCTTTGATCCAAGTGGATTGATTACAAGAGAGCAGATGGCAGTAATGTTGAATAGAGTCATGGATGCATTGGAGATTTTCCCAATCACGACAATGGAGTACATTCTATTCGATGACGAAGATGAGATATCAGACTGGGCAAAATCATCTGTCCAACTTTTGTATAAAGTGGGTGTATTGACGGGGGTATCTGAAAGAACCATTGCGCCAAAAAACGAGGCCACTAATCAACAAGGAATGGTAATGGCGGTAAGGGTGATGAAGACATTTGAAGAATATATGCAAGATGAAGAAGTGGTGTCATATTTCGACAATATAAATCTGCTGATGCCAACCACAGAGAACTATATGTTTTCGCCAATAAGCATTCAGATGGCTCTGGCAATGGCGGCAGTGGGTGCAGAAGGAGAGACTTTGGAAGAAATACTCCTTGCGTTGGATATCCAAGACTTACAAGGTTTTTCTGAAAAAACTGGTCGACTAATCGCATCATATAGAGAAAATCAGACTGTGCAACTGAATATAGCGAATTCAATATGGCTAAATCAAGATCACCATTACGAAGAAGTGGCCTTTTCGGAAGCCTATAAAGACATGATTGAAACATACTATGAAGGGTATGGACAAGTTGTCAACAATGACAACGCAGAAAATGAAATTAATAAATGGGTGGAAGAAAAAACAGCGGGAAGAATCACAGAACTAGTGGATAATAGCGATTTCTTGGCTTTTATAGCAAATGTTATCTATTTTAAAGGTGAGTGGAAAAACCAATTTGAAGAAGAATTGACAACAGAAGGTGCTTTCACAGACAGAGATGGAAACCAACATGTATTGCCATTTATGAATCAAACTGGATATTTTGACTACTTCAAGGATGAAACATTAGAGATGATTCGATTGCCGTATGTGGATGATCGAACGAGCATGTATTTGATACTTTCGGAAGACAGACCGATTGATTTCATAGAGAATACCAAGACAATAACAAATAGGTATGTAGAATTGAGTTTGCCAAAGTTTGAAGTAGAATTCAATGTTACATTAAATGAATTGTTGAAAGACCTAGGCATACAAACGGCATTTATGCCTTACGAAGCAGACTTTAAAGGGATGTTTACAGACATGACTGAGAACGCATTTATTTCTGCAGTTGAACACAAAAGCTTTATCCAAGTCGATGAAGCAGGAACAGAAGCTACAGCGGCAACGGGTATCAGCGTTGGCGTAACAAGTTTGCCTACAGAAGAGTTGATAAGCTTCAAGGCGGACAAACCTTTTACATTTGTTGTTATGGATGATATGAATGGGACCGTGTTGTTTATGGGAGAATACGCTTTTGTAGAATAGAAGAATAGAGAAGATAAGGGGGGGCTTGAAGCATCCCCTTATTTGACATGTTAAGTATTTCACACTATAATGGAAGTGACATTATTGGCAAATATCTGAGATTTATAAAATTTTCACTAAGGCACACCTCTTGTTTTTCTAATAACAAGAAGACGTGTGTAGACAAACCAAGCTTTGTAGAGCAATTTGCCAAAATAATTGTATCAAGAAGGAGGAATTATGAAAAAGAAATTGAAAGTTTTGATGTCGATTACATTAGTTTTGATGTTGATTTTTATCCAAGTTGGGTGTGGAACAAGTGAACCAGCGCCGACACCAGATCCAGATCCACAGGATCCTGTAGATGAAGAGCCACAAGATACACCTGATGAGGAACCTGAAGAGGATCTAACGACAGATGTTGTGGTAGTTGGTGGAGGCGCAGCAGGACTTGCGACGGCCATTGAAGCGAACAGAGAAGGTGCGAGAGTCATATTGCTTGAAAAAATGCCATTTCTAGGTGGAAGCACGTTGTTGTCAGGAGGGATTGTTTTGGCAACAGGTAGCTCAATGCAAGAATCACAGGGAATTGAAGATTCCCCTGAAGATCTTGCTAATTACTGGTATGAAAGAGCGGAAGGAAATGCGGATATGGAAATGCTAAGCTTTGTGGCAGAAAGAGCAGGAGAGACCATCGATTGGTTGGTCGACAATGGCGTTGTCTTCTCAGAAAATATTACACCAGCGGGAACTTCACCTGTGCCAAGAGCACATACTACAGCGTCAGACCGAGGGTTTGGACTCATACAACCTCTTGAAGCAGTTGCACAGAGTGAGGGAGTGGAAATCATGTTGCAGACACGTGCTACCAATCTAGTCCAAGATGACAATGGACACGTCATTGGAGTAGTTGCGGTCAATAGCAATGGAGAAGAATTCAGAATCCATTCCAAAGCTGTCGTGTTGGCAACAGGAGGATTTGATCAAAGCGAAGACATGAAAGCAGAGTATGCGCCAGTGGCATCAGGCCATATTAGCTATGCCAACTCAGGCAACACAGGTGATGGACTGAGAATGGCGAAAGAGGTTGGAGCTGAAATTATTGCCAAAGATGGTGTTATCGGATTTAGAGGTTTGGACGGAAGTGTGGCATACACAAGCGCAATTGGAGGCTTGATTTGGAATCCACATTTATACGTAGATGCTGAAGGAAACAGATTTACAAATGAAGTCATTGATTATCCTATTTTCTATACCAATATGGTGGAAAATGGATCCGATCATTTCTACTTGATATTTGATCAAGATAAATACGTTGAAGCATTAGATGAAGCCGTTGAAAGAGGCTATGCGTATAAAGCCGATACATTGGAGGAACTTGCTGGGTTAACCGATATGGATGAAACAACTTTCTTGGCAACAGTTGATCGGTATAATGAATTGGCAGCAAATGGAGAAGATGCAGATTTTGGAAAGCTAGCCGCATTAATGAGTCCTATCGAAGAAGGTGCTTATTATGCAGTGGTGGTTAAGCCTGCAACTCTAGGCACTTATGGTGGCCCTAAAATCAATCTTGACACAGAAGTGTTAAAGTCAGATGGGAGCAATATCCCAGGATTGTATGCCGTGGGTGAAGTTGCAAATGGACAATTCTTCTATAAAGAATATCCAGCAAGTGGAACATCAATACAAATGTGCTATACATTAGGACGAATTGCTGGAAGAAACGCGACAGCTTATGCCACAACAAAATAAGGTAGATTAAAACAAACGTCGGCCAGATGCTACTGAGCCGACGTTTGTTTTTTTGTGCCAGTGATGGTGACGGAAAGGTTGCTAGAGGAACACAAATCCAATATATAAGGGCTAACAATTTTTCCATTTTCTTCAAAAACTCTTACAAGAGGTCTTGAGCCTCTTTTTTCGAAGTTCTTCACGACAATGCCTGTGGTATTATTTGATAAAAACACAATAGATCCCAACGGGTAAGGTGAAACCTTGCTCATTAAAGCATCTACAACAGAAGGATCGAAGAACAAATCATTCCCTGAAAGAATGTACTCAAGTGCATCAGAAGGTTCATAACCACAACGATAAGGACGATCAGAAACCAAAGCGTCATAAACATCGGCAACGCTGATAATGCGTCCAAAAAAAGGTATATCAGAGTGTTTAAGTTGTTCAGGGTAACCCGTACCATTCCATTTTTCATGGTGCGAATAGATGCCTTCAGCGGTTTTATTTGATATTTGGTGATGCTTATGCAAATAGTCTCTACCATCTTGAGGATGCTTCTTAATCACGGACATTTCCTTTTCAGACAAGGGACCTGATTTATTCAAAATTGTATCTGGAACGAAGAGTTTCCCAATATCATGCAAAAAAGAGGCAAGGCAAAGTTCGTTGAGGTCCTGTTTTGACAAGCCTAAAGAAACACCTAAAACAATGGCGATCAATGCAACATTTAGTGAATGATAAAACGTATATTCATTGAATACCTTAAGGTCTATCATGTTAATCATTAAATCATTATTGCTTAACACTTCATCCACAACATTTTTTACTGTTTGGTTCAATTCATCAAATTGATGTTCTTTCTCTTGTTCTGAGACATGTGGCTTTTGTACAGTAAGGAAGGTTTGTTTAATATGCTTGATGGATTTTTGGCGAAGTTCATCGCCAATAATATCTTTAACTTCTATTCCTTCTGAAATAGCATCTTCAATGTAGACGCCATTTAAACCCAATTTTTTGAGTTTGTTTAAATAATAATTGTCTAAGACGACTCCGCTGTTCAGCAAAATTTCACCATTGCCGCCAAAAACAGTTTGTTTAAGTTCTGTACCGGGTTGTATCTCATTTATAGGAACAAATCTCACCTGACCCTCCAATCGTATATTGTATTTCGTAAGAATCACAATTAGAAGTGTATCACATTTAATGGATTAGGTTCAAGTAAGATTAAAGACAAACTAATTTTGATTTAATCCTTTCTTAATGAATAAAAGGTAAACTAAATGGGTTCGTGAACAAATCAAAATGTTGGAGGAATGATGATGTCGAATCAACAGAATCAAAATAAGGTCTCTTATACTGGACTGGGAATTATATTTGGGTCAGCCATTGGATCAGCGATAAGCATGATTATTACTGGAACGGTGCTTTGGGGGCTTGTGGGGACAGCAGTGGGTTTGATTTCAGGAGCTGCAGTTGAAAGCTATAAGAGCAGATGTAATTGAGGAAAATTAAAATGGTGAAAATTGCTATCCTAAGAATAGTCATATATAATGAACTACAAACAAATGATGTGAGGGCAAAATGAGATTTTATAAGACGTGTTTAACTGGAAGTATTATTCTTGGATTCGTTTTTGTTTTAATGGGTAGTGGTGTCAGTTGGGTGTATTATTCTCTTGCTTTACTATTTTTAGTATTAGCGGGCTATTTAGTGGTCAAACAAAGAAATCTAAACTACGAACGATTTTTGAATAATCAAATCGACAATTGGAACAAATCAAAAAACAGAAAATACAACCAAGAAGTATATGGAGATCTAGAGGATTTTCATGTAGAGAATGATCGGGAATTTAGACTTGATGATCAAACATGGAAAGATTTGAATATGGAGGCATTGTTTAAAAGAATTGATACAACGCTAACAATCCCAGGGCAGCAGGTCCTGTACAACACCTTAAGAAATATATCGTTGGATAAAGAGGTGATAAACGAAAAAGACAAATCAATCACCTTAATTGCTTCTAACAAGGAGATTAGGAAAAACCTCATTGAAATATTGGCAAAAATAGGGACTAGAGAAGGTGAGTATACAACGCACTTGCTGTTTAGGCCATTTTACTTCAATGAAAGGTATGTGAAGTATTTAAAACTTTCAAGATTGGCATTGCCCCTTTCTCTAGTGTTTATGTTTGTGAGCTTTCAAGTTGGCGTGGTCGCGGCGATTGTTGCAATAGCTTTTAATACAAGAAATTACTACCATACAAAAAAACACATTGGAGCGTATTCTGATGCTATGAAATACATGAGTCGGGTCATGTCGAACAGTACTCAATTAAGAGAGGCAACGTCAACTCAGCTTTGTGTAGATTTTGACAAATTGGATGCTGCACTTAAGAAGACGAGCTCTATCCGAAAGAAGTTTGACAATTTGGTTTTTGGCAATAGTCAAAGAGGAAAGGTGTCCGAATTGACTATTTTTTACGATTATATCAACATGATCTTTCTGATAGAGCCTATATTGTTTTATGATGCAATGAAAGGGGTAGAAACTTATTTGGAGGACATGAAAACAATCTATGATAGCGTGGGCAAGTTGGATATGCTTTTATGTGGTGCGGCACTAAGAAGTAATAGCAAAATTTGGTCAACCCCTGTCATTAAGGAAGGATCGTCCTTATCTATTGAAGAGGCTTGTTATTCACTGATAGATCAGCCAATTCCTAATTCAATTTGTGTCCAGAAGGGCAATGGTGTGATGATCACAGGATCTAACATGTCTGGAAAGTCCACTTTCTTACGGACAATCGCTTCCAACATTGTATTAGCTCAATCTTTGGCAACTGCGCTTGCCCATAGTTACTGTGGAACAACTTTACGACCCTTTACTTCTATCAATATCAGTGACAGCATAGAGTCGGATGAAAGTTACTATCTAGCAGAAGTCAAAGCCATAAAAAGAGGTATTGATGCGGTTGGTGATTTTGACAATGTGATCATATTCATCGATGAAATCTTCAATGGGACTAATAGAATTGAAAGGATGGCAGCATCAATAGAAATTCTTGACTACTTAAAGCGAAAACAAGCCATTGTTTTTGTGGCGACTCATGATTTAGAAATCACAAAAGAAATTTCAGGGTACGAAAACTATTTTTTCAAAGAAGAAGTGTCCACTGATGACATTTTGTTTGACTATAGGTTGCATAAAGGAATCAGTAAAACGTCGAATGCACTTGAAATACTCAAACTAATGAAATATCCCAAGTGCATTTATGATGGGGCGAAAGAAAAAGCAGAGAAATTTAGAGCAACAAAACACTAAATATTATTTAGGTTAGCGACCACCAACGCCGCCACCGCCGCCGCCAAATCCACCGCCACCAGAAAACCCACCACCTTTTCCGCTTCCAGAAGAAATGGAACTCAAGGCTGTGGTGATGGAGTGGTTGATGTTATTAGTTAGACCTTCAAAGCTGTTTCCAAGAGAAGTAGTAGCATGTGTGGCGTGTAGTCCGTAGTAATACCAACCATATCCAAAGGGACGATTATTTTCTGTCATATTTGGATAAACCACTTGTAATTGCTTTATAACTTCTTTCGCAACACCTAGAGTAATAGCATAGACCATATAATGTTCCCAGATAATCAACGAAGGGAGTTCGTGACGCTTCATTTCTGAGAAATGAAGCAAGAATTTTTTGAACGCCATCCATCGGACATAATCCTCTTCGCCATTGGGAGAACGTCTTCGAATAGTACCAAAGACAACGATAGCTAGGATACCAGATAAGACCAAGGCAAAAGCTGAGATTCTTAGGCTGACAACAAGTGCAGCGATTATTCCGATAACAATTAGCATGAAGCTGATAAGAACGCCTTTGAGTATAGGTTTTTTATTTGTGTCATCAAAAAAGCGATGCTCATCTGCTGTCAACTTGACGTACTCAATCCACATATCCCAGAATCCTTTGAAATGGGTGGGATTTTTTTTTGCGAAAGATTCAATTTCATCAAAAGCTACTTCTTTTCCATCAGTAGATACTTCTTTGAACAAAAAGTCCAACACAGATTTTTCGGGGGTTTTAAGTGGCGCGTCATGAGGTTGAAGAGTGGCTATAAAGGTGAATTGATCTTTTTTAAACCGTTTCAAGAATCCGGAATGATCAATGGATTGTTGTTCAAGCCGGATAAATCCTCTGTGTGCCAAGTCAATTACAGTGGCAGTGAAATCAGTTGAGTTTGGCTTGTTATTTCGAATCAAAACGCCTAGTTCGGCGGGAGAATATTTTTGAGGCAGCTCTCGGTAATAATCACCTCTAAAGTTAGTAGGGAAGGGTTTGCTGTATCGTCTCCTGAAAACAAAAGAAGTGACCAATGTTCCTAAGAGTATCAGAGGAGCCGCAATCCAATCAGCTCTATTAAGCATGCGCCACCTGTTAGCTTGATCCGCAAGTGATTGTTCTTCACTCAAAATAGATTCCAAAGCTATTTTACCTGTCTGAAGGTCGGGATTCAAAATGCTGTTTGGCGAAAAGACAACACGACCTTCTAAAAATGTTCGGGGAGGCAACTGGTCCAATGTCCAGTTGACCTCACGGTGGTTGACTAGGATGACATTCCCATCAAGTGGTCCGTGTCCCCAAGCTCTCAAATCTTCTAGACTTGATGATTCAGGAAGTTTAAGAGTGATAGAAATATTGGATTGTGGGACTTCCGTTTCGTCTCCTATGAATTGATAATTGATTTCAGCAACGTCATCATGAAGCATTACTTGATTATGGACAACATACGACAATAAATATGTGCGGGTCTCGTTATAAGCATCAATGCTCCAATCCACATGTAGATTGTTGTCCTCGGGTCGAACAAGATAGGTGCCAGGTGGACCATAATCTGAACCAGGATTATAAGTAAAAGGCGTATCTTCTTCAAAAACTTGGACATCAGTGATTTTCACCCCTGGGTCCATTCTCAAATTTTGAAAAAACCCGTTATACTGACCATTGAACCGTATGGTTCTTGTTTCTTGAACCGCCATAGTACCATCGCTGAAAATTTCAGCTTGGATATTGACTTGTTGAATTTCCAAGGAACGATTGGCATGAACAGGACTTCCAGAAAACATGAGAACCATCAAACATGCAATGAAAATGGTCTTAATCATTTTCTTATACTTAATCAACATAAGCTGCCTCTTAATCAAAACTGACTGTTACAGGTTGCCGTGCTTCGGCTTCTTCGTCTAGGTTGAAATAGTCCATCTGTGAAAAGTTGAAAATACCAGCGACTAGATTGTTTGGAAACAATTTGATTTTAGTGTTGAATTTTTGAACCGTATCGTTGTAGAACTGTCGCGAAAAAGCTATTTTACCTTCCGTTTCAGTCAATTCCAACTGTAATTGTTTGAAGTTGCTATCAGCCTTTAACTCAGGGTAACTTTCTGCAACGGCAAAAAGAGACTTGAGCGTGCCTGAAAGTTGATTTTCTGCTTGAGCTTGTTCCGAAACAGATTGAGCACCGATGGCATTAGCTCTTGCCTGTGTGATTTTTTCGAAAGTGCTGCTTTCGTGAGTTGCATAACCTTTTACTGTATTGACCAAATTTGGAATTAGGTCATACCGTCTTCTTAATTGCACCTCGATTTGAGACCAAGCATTTGTGACACGTTCTCTTAAAGTGACGAGGGCATTGTAGGTGAATAAAAAATAAAGCCCAATTAATACAATCAATACAATGACGATCCACATAGTATCCTCCTGAAATTCATGTTTTCTCAATTTTACCACTCATTCATTAAAGCTACAATCTTCTTCTCGAAAAAGCTTGACAAATACGCCTGATGGATATATAGTTAATCACACAAGTAGTTAACCAAATAATAAAAGGGGTTGGAATGATGCATATTGATTTTGAGAGTCAAGTTCCCATTTATGTTCAGATTGCTGAAATGATCAAAAATGACATCATAAAAGGGATCTTTGAAGAAGGGTCTCAAGTACCTTCAACAACAGAAATATCAGTAAACTTTAAAATTAATCCAGCAACAGTGGCCAAGGGCTACAACTTACTGGTTGAAGAAGGGATTATCTACAAAAAAAGAGGAGTGGGCATGTTTGTATGCAAAGATGCAAAAGCAACATTAATAGAAATAAGAAGGGAAGATTTTTATAATAACTATATAAAGGCTTTGTTAGTGGAAGCTGAAAAATTGGGATTTTCTAAAAGCGAAGTCATGGATATGATGAAAGGAGAAAAAAGATGAGCTCAATCCAAATCAAGAATGTATCAAAAAAATTTGGGAAGGCGGAAGTGCTCTCCCAGATCAATTTGAATTTTGAAGAGAACAAGATATATGGTCTTTTAGGCAGAAATGGTGTGGGAAAAACAACGCTGCTGAATATGATCAGCAATAGAATCTTTCCAACAAAAGGAGAAATTTTGGTTGACGGGGATAGGATTTCTGAAAAACCAGCGATAGTAGGGAAAATATTTTACATGACGGAAAAAAACCTTTATCCAGAGGGAATGACAGTAGAAAAAGCATATATGTGGACACATGCATTTTATGATGGGTTTGATATGGAAAAGGCAATTGAGTTAAGTCGCAAGTTTGGCTTGGACATCAAAAAAAAGATGAAATCTTTGTCCACCGGGTATCATACAATTTTCAAAACGATAACAACCCTTGCTTCCAATGCTCCTATCATGATATTTGATGAACCCATACTGGGTATGGATGCCAATCACCGAGAAATTTTCTATAAAGAAGTATTGAACAGTTATATAGAAAATCCAAAGACCATTATTCTTTCAACACATATCATAGAAGAGATTGCGGATTTATTGGAAAGAGTAGTGATCATTAACGATGAAAGCATTATGCTGGATGAAGAAGTGGCTCAATTAATTGAAAAGGCATATACTGTTTCAGGAAGAGAAGAAAAAGTGAATCAGTATATTCAAGACAAAGACTGTATTCATGAAGGAATAATGGCATCATTCAAGTCGGCTACAATAAAGGGGTCTATAAGTGAATTGGATCGAGAACTGATAGAATCGTTAGAATTAGAAGTTGCAAGAGTTGAACTTCAAAAACTATTCATTTATTTAACAGGAACAGGAGGGAAATGGTAATGAAATCCACTAATATGACAAAATTTGTGATCAAAGAAAACATTTCTTCCATACGTGGGTTCTATTTGATCTTCATATTGATCATAGGGTTGTTGACGTTTGTTTCAAGGACATCCGATGGTAATATGAATTCATCGGGCTTGGAGTTTGCGTCGGTTGTATTTCTGTTCATAACAGGGTTGAATGCTTTTAAAAGTAATTTTTACTTTTCTCAAGCAATGAATGTATCACGGGGAGAATTTTTAAAAGGACTCATACTGGCTACATATCCAATAGCTTTGACGATGTCTGTAATCGATGTGATAATCAATAGGGTATACAATCTGTTCATTCCATCTCCGACAATGTATGACATGTTGTATACTGCCTATAGAAATCAATCCCATATTTGGGACTGGCAATCTATGGAACGTGTGTGGTTTCAATTGAATGACATTGGGACATTGGCAGGAACAGTTTTATGGCAGTTTTCACTATATAGTACAGCTGTAATGCTTGGATTATTTATTACGATTATCTATTACAGAAGCAACAAACTCATGAAAGTGCTGATATCTGTCAGTCCAATAGTGATCTTGTTCTTCTTGAGAAGCTTGATATCGGTTTTGCCAATTGAGCTATGGGTTCAAGTAAGGGCGCTCATTGACGCAGCTTTTGGCATCACGGCGATGAATGAGTACATGGCTGTATTAACTTACTTAGTTTTATCAGTCTTATTGGCATTGCTGGCGTATTTATTGGCAAGAAGGGCAGAAGTTAAGACAGATTAGTTATTGGACTTTACTTAAACAAACATATGTGTTAAAATGAAAACGTTATCTGAATAATAAGGGCGGTTACCCAATGGGTAATCGCTTTCAATTAATTTTGAGAAAGGAGGTTGTCACTTGAAAAAGCTATATATAACAGAAACAGACAAAAAACGATTGGAAAAACTTTTAATCGAAGCAAATGGATATGACGTCTACAAAAAAGAAAATGTGAAAAAGCTTGAAGGAGAATTAGAACGTGCAACAATTGTTGAACAAACGAGCATCCCCGAAGATGTGATTACAATGAATACCCGAGTGCTCCTTGTGAATGAAGAAAGTAAGGAAGAAGAGTTGTTTACGTTAGTATACCCGAAAGAAGCGGATGTAATGGAAAACAAGATTTCTATTTTGGCTCCAATCGGGACGGCATTGTTAGGCTATCGGGTTGGGGATGTCGTAGAATGGCCTGTGCCAGATGGAACAATTTGCTTTAAAATCAAAGCAATAGACTTCCAACCAGAAGCAAACGGAAGCTACGAACTTTAAAAAAACATCTCACGAATGAGATGTTTTTTTAGTGTGTGCGCCCGGCATGGGT
>CAZIKK010000023.1:0-31434 GCA_964539975.1 uncultured Clostridia bacterium | reverse complement strand
TTGCCATTTCTCCTGTCACTTGGTCTATTTCTTCTACGTAACTTAGGATGGTTGCTATTGTGTCGTTGATCGCATTTTTAAGATTAATAAAATCTCCTTTATAATCATTTGTCACCTTAACATGAAGGTTTCCTTCTCTAAACTCTCTCAAAACCTCCATTGTGTCTCTTACCGGAGATGTAAGTGCATCTATGGTATCGTTGACTCCTTGTACGATCTCCTTGTATGCCCCTTCAAATTTCTCAGCATCCCCTCTTGTTTCCAGCTTTCCTTCTACTGCTGCTTCTATTAGCATTTTTGCCTCATTTGACATGGCTTCCAAAGAATCTTTTGTTCGCTTCAGTGCCGGTCCAATCTCATCTTTTTCATCTATGATCACTATTTCTGTGTTCATATCACCGCGAGATAATTTTTCCAAATTAGCAACCACATTACTTTGCAAGTTGTCCATGAATGCATCCATCGCTTTTGCCATTTCACCAATCTCGTCTTTTGTTTGAATTTTAAGTCGACCGCTTAAGTGTCCCTTACCCATTTCTTCCATCATATTTGATACGCGTCTCAATGTTTTTGAAATACCGTTAACTATTGGGATGAAAAAGATTAGCGCAATAGCTAGTGCCGCCACTAATCCAGCCATTAACAATACAATAGTGGTGTTGACAGCTGACATGTTATTATTTGACAACCTATCCATGTTTTCGATATTTATATCAGAAATTTGGCTTACCATCCCCAATAATTGAAGTCCCGTGGCCGTTCGATTTGCTGATACTTCGTCTAGTTGTTCATTTGCATCAAAATACTCTTGCATGCCTTGAAGATAATTGTCAATACTAACATCGATTGCATTCAACTGATCAATGTTCTCTTGAAGCTCAACATATTGTCTTAATTCGCTAGAGTAATCCTGCGCCATTTCAAGATGACTTATAGCTTGAATCATTGCCATGTCATCATTAGATGACTGATATCTAAGATAGTTAATGCGAGCCTCACTAATCTCATCCAACACATTGTTCAGAAGAACAATTCTATCCAAACGACCTTCCAATACTTCCTGCGTCGCATTGTCTTCTATCATTTGACTCATTCTGTCATACAAGTAATCTAAAAATGCTTCTGATTGCTCCATGGCTTGATTAGCCGCATCTACCATTCCTGCATATATGGTGGTCAACTGATTGTTTAAATAAATGGTCTCTTCAATTAGCCCTTCATATATTTCTACATTCCCCATCGCGTTTACAAACCCTGTTTGATCAATGTTATCTGAATTTGAAGCTAGAGCAACAGCCGCATTCAGTTCTGCTTTCAATTGATTTAAGTGTGATTGAGAATTGTTTAGATAATGTTCTTCGGATGAAAGCCAATACCCTCTCATCTCATACATCATCATCAAAGTCTCATACTCAATGCTCGCAATATGTTCTGTTGCCGGAACGTATTCATTAGCTATATCTTCCGATCCTTGGTTGACTTGGCTCAAATTCACAAAAACAATACCATTGGCAATTAATAATACAATGATCATAATTCCTAATGCGGTAAACACTTTTTTCCCAATCTTCATGTTGTTAAATATACCCATGACAATCTCCCTTTTCTATTCTAGCTCAGAAATCTCTTGCAATTCCTCAGACGTAAGAAGCTTTTTACAATCTAGCAATAATTTAACACCACTGTCTGTTTTTCCTACTCCTTTTATGTAACGATTTTGAAATCCCGTCTTATAACTAGGTGGTGGCACAATGTTTTCTTCAGTAATTGTCAACACCTCTGAAACAGCATCCACTATAAGTCCCATTGATACCTCGTCCAAGTCAATGACGACAATACATGTTCTGTCATTGTAAGGGATGGTCTCTTTTTTAAATTTCAGTCGTACATCTACAACCGGAATGATCTTTCCTCTTAGATTAATAATTCCTTTCACATAGTTGGGCACCTCTGGAATGTCTGTGATTGGCTGAATCCCAACAATTTCAGTCACATACTTGATTTCAATTCCAAATACTTCTCCACCTAGTTGAAAAGTCAAAAAACGTCCTTTCTGCGTGTCCTCTTCCATAAATTCAACTTCATTCACATGATCTGCCATTAATAGCCTCCTCAAATTTTTTCTGCGATCCCTGCAATGTCTAGAATTAGGCTAATATCTGCATTGCCCAATATCGCACATCCAGCAATCCCGCTGTTCTTAATGTTGTACTGTCTTAGGTAAGCTGGGATAGGTTTTACCACGACTTGTTGCTCACCTATGATATCATCTGCAAAGACGCAAAAGCTCACCTCTTCCGATTCCACTACCACAAGTATTCCCTTTTCCAATTCTGATACATACCCTTTCATGTCAAACAGTTGGTCTAACCTAACGATAGGATAGCATTCTCCTCTTATCAGGATCATTTCATTTCCAGCGGTATCTTTAATAATATCTTTTTTTTCTGGTTTAAACGATTCACGTATGGTGGTTGTGGGAATTGTGAAAATGGATTGGCCGACAGAAATTTTCATTCCGTCTATAATAGCCAGAGTAAGCGGTATTTTTATGTTGATGATGGTTCCTTCATTCATTTTACTGTCGATTTGAATGACTCCACCAATTTTATCGATGCTTTTTTGAACAACATCCATTCCGACTCCACGACCAGAAAACTCCGTCACGTCTTCCTTGGTTGAAAATCCTGGAAGGAGGATAAGATTATAAACTTCTTTGTCCGTCATATCTTCTTCGGATTTCGGTAACAACAAATTTCTTTTTGCCTTTTGAAGGATTTGATCTCGATCCAATCCTTTTCCGTCATCTGTAATTCGGATCAAAACATCTCCGCCTGTATTGATGGCCTCTAATTGTATTTTTCCTTCAGTGGGTTTGCCTTTCGCGATTCTTTCTTCTTCTGTTTCAATACCATGATCCAAAGCATTTCGGATCATATGCAACAGCGGTTCTCCAAGGGCATCAATAATGTTTTTATCAACTTCTGTCTCTTCTCCAGAAATAAATAGTTCTGCTTTTTTGTTCAATTTCTTGTTCATATCTCTCACAATACGATGCATTTTGTGAAAGGTTGGCCCGATTTCAATCATTCGAATGGACATGACGATGTCTTGCAACTCATTGTTCAGCTTCCGAAGTTGTCGAGCCGCTTTGTTAAAACTGTCTAATTCCAATCCTGCTAGATCAGGATTTTTGGTTACCATAGACTCCGTAATGACGATTTCACCTACTAGATCCATTAATAGGTCCATCTTTTCCACATTTACGCTGATGATGTTCTTTTTCTTGCCCACATTGATTACGTTTTGCAAATTGACTTTTTCTTGAAGAATCTCTTCTGGATCTTCTTTTATTAGCTCATCCTCTGTTTCGACTTGAACCATTTCTTCATCTTGTTGTGCTTTTTCTATTTGTTTCACCAATGCGTCATAGCTATCTACTTGCTCTAATTGAATTTTTTCGACAAATAAAGAGGTGTCCAGTATTTGAAAAATGTTGTCATATGGCTCTGCTGTTGTGAAAAATAAATCAAACCCATTTTCTACAATCGCCTTTGTGCTGTTTTCATCTTCAAACAACTCAATTGGATTGTGGTGTAGCTCATCTACGTGATCTGCGAGATTTCTAACTACTGTGAACGCTCGAATATTTTCCATTTTACAATCTTCTTCGAAGTGTACTTTTGCAATGTAGCGTTGCTTTTCAAGCACTTCCGGGGTCTGTTCGATAAAGTGCTTCTTAACTGTTTGATCCGTCACACCTTGGTCTTCACGCTCTGAATTCTCATTTGTTTCTTTCATCTCTAACTCATGAGTGTCCTCTTGTTCCTTTGCGTTTCCAGGATTTTTTAGTCGTGCAAGGGCTCTTCGTATTTGTTCTACCAAAGGCTCTTCATCTCCGTCAGCCTGTTGCTTGTTTTCAATTTTTGATATTTCCTGATTGATAAAGTCAATTGTATTGAAAACCAAATCACAAGTTGCATCCAAGTCTACATTTTGTAATTGTTTCTCACGCACGAAGAAAAAGAGATCTTCCAAGCTATGTGTTGCTTTGGCTACATTTGTAATCATCATCATGGATGATGATCCTTTAATGGTGTGCATAATTCGAAAAATCTCATTGATATTTTCTTCTGTCATCACACTCTCTTTTTCAATTTGCAGCAAGATGTCTTCTAATTGCTCAATGGCCTGATTCGTTTCAAAGATAAACATCTCCATCATTTGCTCATTGAAAGTGTTAGATTCGTCTGACATTTCACCCCTCCTAAATCTTAGCTAGCGCTTCCATTATCTTGTCTTCTTTGAAAGGCTTTACAATAAATCCTTTTGCTCCTGAAATAATAGAATCTTTTACCAATTTTTCCTGTCCCATTGCTGAAACCATCAATACCTTTGCGTGCGGATCCAGTTTTTTAATTTCTTTCAAAGCTTGTAATCCGTCCATCTCTGGCATTGTTATATCCATCGTGACAATGTCCGGTGCAAGTTCTTTATACTTGGCAACACCAATAGCTCCATTTTCTGCCTCTCCAACGACTTCATACTCTTCCTTTTTTTCGATCATTGCCTTTATGGTGTATCTCATAAAAGCT
Source organism: uncultured Clostridia bacterium (assembly GCA_964539975.1). GTDB lineage: Bacteria > Bacillota > Clostridia > Tissierellales > Dethiosulfatibacteraceae > 38-11. Next base: position 26,839 of record CAZIKK010000023.1, on the reverse strand, counting down.
GCATCATCCACGATCAATACTCTTTTCATGTACGCCTCCTATACCATTTGTCTGTAGAATCCAGTTTATTTTTTCAAACGCTGTCTCTGTTAGATTTTCACTACAACCTTCGGATTTCCAACGCTTAATTGTACCCCATAGTATATCTAAAACTATTTGTGCCAATTTAACCCCTTCAATATCTTTTGTCAGCTCTCCATCCTTTTGTCCCCTTAATACAATTTCTGTCATTAATTGCTGTCTGCTATTCGAAATTATACGCATCTCTTCTCTCAGTTTGTCATCATAGTGATAGACATCCATTGAAAACATAAGGGTTGTAATCTCTGGGTAACTATCATAATACTTAGTCAAAGCATCAATGTAATAATGAATCGCTGATCGAGCATCCATTTCGTTTTCTCTAATCGTGTTTTCTATCAACTCATCAAATATTTTGTATTGTTCAATGATCGATAGAATGATTTCGTGCTTGCTTTTGAAGTGACGATATATGGCCGGCTCTGTAATCTGTTGCCGTTTAGCAATTTCTCTTGTTGTTAAACCTTGAATGCCTTTTTCATCTAATATCTGTATGGCTGTTATGGTAATCTTTTCTCTTCGATTCAAATAATTATCTAACATGGGTTACCTCTCTTTTATGTTAGTAATCACTAACTAACATAATAATAGTGCAAAAAAAAAGAAATGTCAACCCATAATCTTCTTGCTTAGACATTTCTTTTTTCAACTATTCAGTTATCTAATACTTTTGTTACCGCACTGATCACCACATCGGGTTTAAATGGTTTGACGATGAAATCTTTTGCCCCCGACTTGATAGATTCCAACACCATTGCTTGTTGTCCCATTGCTGAGCACATGATGATATTTGCGGCCTTGTCCAGTTTTTTAATTTCTTTCACGGCAGTGATGCCATCCATGTTTGGCATGGTGATATCCATAATAACCAGATCTGGTCTCAATTCTTTGTACTTCTCAATGCCTTTGATCCCATCTTCTCCTTCACCAACTACATCAAATCCGTTTTTTGACAATATGTCCTTTAACATAGCACGCATGAATGCTGCATCATCCACCAATAATATCCTTTTTGACATCTGCTCCTCCTATTACAGCCTATTTCGCTGTTTGATGATATCTGTCACTTTAACACCATAAGCATCATCTACAACCACTACTTCGCCTTGTGCAATTCTTTTCCCATTCACCAAAATATCCACTTTTTCTCCAGAAAAAGTATCCAATTCTATAACAGAACCTGGCCCTAAACTTAGCACATCCTTTATAAGTTTATTTGTTCTGCCAAGCTCAACTGTCACATTCATAGGAACATTCAGAAGAAGGTCAATATTTCGATCCCCTGTTTGTGTGTCTTGTCCTCTTGCTTTCACAGAATCATTTTCCATTTTCTCATTTGATTGGTTGATTTCCGGTTCTCGGATGATTTCGGTGTCTTGTTGCTGAGATAATTTGTCTGTTGCATTTGACTCTGTTTGGATACCTGTCTTGCCAATCAAAGTATTGAACATGTCCAATGCAAAAGGAAGACTCAAGAGTTGCATGATGCGGCTATCAATCAGTTCACCCACGACTAATCGAAAAGATGTTTTCACAAAGAAAGCTTCTCCTTGTGTCACTTGTAGATGATTGGTGTAATCATATTTTTCTGTCTCTTTTGCAATGACATTTGGTGGTGCAATATCCACCAATACATCAAAAATAGAAGACATGGAGGTCGCCGAAGTTCCAATCATTTGGTTCATGGCCTCGCTGATGGCACTAATGTGGAAATCATTCAACGGCTCGTCTGTATTGTTTCCGTCTCCTCCCATCATCAAATCCGCTATAATTTTTGCATCCATTTCTTTGATTAATAACACGCTGCTTCCTTGAAAGCCTTTTGTGTAATTCACCTCGATGATGAGGCATTCGTCACCACATGCGTCTATCACTTCTTCCCAGTTAACCACTTCCACTTCTGGTGTTGTAATGCTGACTTCTTGATTTAATAAAATATTCAATGTCGTCGAAGCCGTTCCCATGCTTATATTGCCTATCTCTCCCAGTCCGTCCTTTTCAAAATCCGTTAACACTGGCCTTTCTTTATTAAATTGTATTTCTGATTCGTCCATTGTTTCTCCGCTCGCTTCTCTCATCATGCGATCTATTTCCTCTTGCGATAATGTTCCACTCACTATTCATTCTCCTTATCTACGACATCTGTTATCTTCAATGCGTATTTTTTATTGGACACTCCAGGCATCCCTAAAAATTTAACGTTCTGATCTACATAAAGTTGCAGTTTGTCTTTTTCATGTTTATCTAAAGCAATCACATCGCCTACTTGCAAGTTCGCCACGTCCTTAAAGGGCACTACCGTATTGCCTAGAATCACACTCACAGGCACTTGTGTGTTTGCTATTTTGTTGACAATATTTGCATCATTTCCGTCAGTTGATTTCTTGTCATCTTTGACAAACCACAGCTTAGTGCTTAATTTAGGCACTATTGGATCAATCACAATATCTGGTATGCAAATATTGATAAAATTTTCAATATTGTCAATTTCTGCTTTGTACGTCACCAAAATAACCATGTCTGTTTGGGAGGTGATTTGTGCCATTTGGGGATTGGTCTCTATTCTCTCCAAAGCTGGGTCTAATTTAATGACATTGGACCAAGGTTCTTTCATTGATTTAAGAATATCATCTAAAACCCCTTCCATGATTGAGATTTCTATTTCAGTAAAATCTTTGGTCTTTTCTTCAGGGTCTGTAAAGCCTCCTAACACCCTATCAATGATGGCATATGCAATGGCTGGTGGAATTTCGAAAATAATGGATCCGTTCAACGGCTTCATGTCCACAATTGAAACAACCGATGGGTTAGAGATTGAGTTGCTGAATTCTCTATAAGTCAAGACTTCTATGTTCATCAATTCTACTTCAAAAGGCGCCCTAAGGTAACGCGTCAATAAGTTGGATATTTCTTTCCCATAACTATCATGTATGATGTGCAAGGTTCTCAAGTGATCTTTTGCAAACTTGCTGGGCCTTTTAAAATCATATTTTTTTACTTCTTCTTGCTCTTCTTGAATTTCATCTAAATCTATGGTGCCTGAGTTTAATTCGTTGAGCAAAGCATCTATCTCTTTTTGGGATAAGACATCACTCATTCTCTCACCTCCTCCTCATAATTGCCCTGTTTAAGAAAAAATTTAAAGTTCGCAATCTCATCAGATTCATTTTGTTCTTCACTAATCATCTGTTCTTTGTGACTTTCCAGTTGTTTTTCTTTCATCTTTTCCAGCATCCTTCTTTCTTTTGCAACTGCCATGAGACGATCTCTGATTCTCTCAACCTTGGTTCGTTGTAGAATTGCTTTTTTCGAACTTATTGAGATTACATCGTCCATTTTGTTTTGGTATAAATAGAAATTCTTCAAATCTGCAATCTGCAATTTGGCTAGTTGGTCTAATATTTTAGAAGATTCGCTCTGTTTTTCTTTTTTTGCGTTCTCTAAATCTGATTCAATAACTTCTAATATCTTCCTTTCACGGCTCAATCCGTTTTTTATATGGTCTTCTGTCTGCTGTTTAACCCTTAAAAGTTCTTCAAATTCAAATCGATAGCGATTCATTTAAATCAACACCCTTCTAAGTTCTTCCAAAGTCTCTTCCGGCTGAAATTGCTCGTCGTCTTCCTGTCTTAAAAAATCAGTGATATTGTCGATGCATTTAATTGCATAATCAATTTTAGGATTGCTCCCTTTTGCATATGCGCCTATATTTATCAAATCCTCTGCATCTCGATAGGTAGCTAGCGTTTCCCGAAACTTCATAGCAAGCTTTTTATGCTCATCTCCAATAATATCATTCATCACCCTACTGACACTTCCCAAAACATCGATGGCTGGGAATTGTCCTCTATTTGCCAACTTTCTGGAAAGGAGAATATGTCCATCTAGAATGCCTCTCGCAGCATCTGTAATGGGTTCATTCATGTCATCCCCATCCACCAACACCGTGTATATTCCTGTAATAGATCCTTTCTGCGTGTTGCCTGAACGCTCCAACAACTTAGGTAGCAACCCAAAAACTGAGGGTGTATATCCTCTCGATACCGGTGGCTCTCCAATTGCCAACCCTATTTCTCTTTGAGCCATAGCAAACCTAGTCAATGAATCCATCATCAGCATCACATCGTTTCCTTGGTCACGAAAATATTCTGCTATCGCCGTCGCTGTAAATGCTGCTTTTAGCCTAAGTAGGGCTGGTTGGTCTGAAGTTGCCGCAATGACTACTGTTCGTTTCAGTCCTTCTTCTCCTAAGTCTTTTCGTATAAAGTCTTTAACTTCTCTACCTCTTTCCCCTATCAAAGCGACTACATTGATATCTGCTTTTGTGTTTCTGGCAATCATGCCAATCAAGGTGCTTTTGCCGACACCGCTACCTGAAAAAATCCCTACTCTCTGTCCTTTCCCAATGGTTAGCAATCCATCTACCGCTTTTATCCCTAGGGACAAATTTTTAGTGATTTCCTTTCGTTCAAGTGGAGATGGTGGTTCTTTTTCTAAAGGATATGAAAGTCCTGATTGGACTGGTCCCAAATCATCAATTGTATTTCCTAGGCCGTCTACCACACGACCAATTAAGTCGTAGGATGCTTTGACGGACAAGGTTTCGCGCATAGAAAAAACAGAGTTTCCCACTCCGATACCCGACATTTCACCCAATGGCATTAACAGTAGGTTGTTTTCATTAAATCCTACGACCTCTGCTCGAATGTTTTTCCCATCGGCTCTGATTTGACATAAGTTCCCTACGTTGATTTCAGGACCTCTTGATTCAATGGTAAGGCCCACCACTTTTTTGACATGTCCTTCATACTTGTACATGTTCTTATGATCCAAAAAACGATGGTAAGCTTGCCAATTCATGATTTTTCTCCTTGAAGTGCTGTAGATGACTCGGCGATTTCTATAAAAGCCTTTTCAATCATTTCCACCTTTTCATTTAAGTTTGAATGCAGATTGCCATAAGCTGTTTCCACCATGCAACTTCCCGGAGTTATTGTCTCATCATGTTGAATGTCCAAAGTTTCTATTCCATCAATTTTTGCTATAATAGCATCTCTGTAATTTGTTGCAACATTGAAATCTTCTTCTGATACCTTTAAAGTAATCTGGCTTTTATTGCTTGTTTTATTGATGGTTTCTTCTATGATTCTTACGATCAGCTCTCTGTCCGATTCAAGCTCTTTATGTACCAATTTTTTTGTTGTTTCCAGCACTAATCGGATAATTTGCTCTTCTGAGTTAACGATCATTGTTCTATAATCAGCTTCAGCTTTTTCTTTTATCTGATTTGCCTCAGACAACAATTCTTGCTTTTTATTCTTGACCCATTCGTATCCCGATTCTTTCCCACTAGCCAAACCTTCTTCAAAACCTTCGCCGTAACCTTCTTTGCGCGCTTTTTCATATAGTGCTTCTGCCTTTTGATCTATCTCACGTAACATGGTCTCCGCTCTTTTTTTTGCTTCCATTTCAATGTCTTCAAGGCGATTTTTGTGTTCTAATTCCATGGATTTGTGTTTTTCTTCTGCATCATTTGCCGCATGCTTCAGGCTGGCATCTTTGTCAGTTTGCAACGATCTCTTAGTATTATCCATGGTCACATGGTTGTTTTTAATAATCCTGTTTTTCATGTAAACACCTACTAAATCCCTTAAAAATTTGTTGTTCACTTTTAGTTTATTACTTCATTCTATCGATATTTTACCTAGTTGTAAACTATTTCTCAAGCTTTTTTATTCTCAACTGTGTTATTGAGCCTCTTCTTGATCGATCTTTCCATCTACATACACGCTATAAAAGTGTTTTAGTAGCGCTGTTGTTGGAACCGCTACCAGCATGCCCAATATGCCAAACAAAGATCCAAAAATAAATAATGCTAATAATACCATTACTGGGTGCAGGTTGACGCTTTTCCCCACCACTTTTGGCACAATAATATTGCCATCTATCTGTTGAAGTATAATCAGTACAATAAGGGCGTACAGTGCTTTTATGGGGGTGTCTCCTGCCAAGGCTACCAATACTGCCACAATTGTGGCCACGGTAGAACCTACCATCGGAATTAAATTGGCAAAGCCTGATATGATTCCAATAATTATGGCATAATCAATTCCAAGTATCAGCAACGTGATGCTAATCAACACACCCATAATCAGTACATCTATGAGCTGTCCTCGAATATAGCCTGAAAGAACCCAATCTCCTTGCTTCCAAATATTCTCCAATTGTTGATTGCGTTTCTCAGACAAGATTAATTGTCGAAAACGACTCCATTCTCTTAACATAATCTCTTTGTCCATTAAAAAATAGAAACTTATAGCTAATCCAACGAAAATATTTAAAAAGTATCCGCCCAAGCGACTGAGATACCCAACAATTTGTCCACCTGCTTGTTGAACGATACGTGTCATGATAGCAATGAAATCCTCTGCCAACTCTTCTCCTTGCCATAATGTGCTAAAATCTGTGACGCGATCCTTCATGATATCAGATAGGTTTAGGAAATTTCCAGTAAAATCTTCAATCGCTTTGCTTAAGTTGTTTAATAATCTAAACCCATCTCCACCTCTGAGACTGTATGAAATCGCAAATCCTGCCAAAACAAATATCCCAACAACTGTAATAAATGTCAGTCCAGTAGCAAAAAATCTTCTCTTGTTGTCCTTTTTTTTAATCAAAACGACTTTGCTATGGTAAAAGCTGACTAGCGGATCTAGCAGATAGGCCACAATCAGTCCAATTAAAATAGGAGATGCCAATGCCATCAACCGTGAAAGCACCGTTTTTGAAAAAGCATAGACTGTTTCAATGTTGACCACTGCAAGAATTACCAATGCAATAAGAACGGTCATCAAAATGATATAAAGGCTCATTTTTTTTATGTCATTTAGTTGTAGTTTCATTCGGACCTCTCCATTTCATTTTCCTATATTAACACATCTGCAAAGGGATTCAAAGCTACAAAACATAAATATTATCATGAAAAACACGCCTAAACTAGGCCCTTACTATACGCTTTTGTATCACTTAGACAATTCTTTTAAATCATCCGTCATGTCTTCTATGAGGTTCTGCAATTCTTCATGATAAGTCATGGTTTTTTGTGTCACTTCATAAAAGCTTCCAACGTCTTTCTGAAGGCTTGCTAAATCAAATTTTTCCATTGATGACTGGATGGCTGCCAAACTATTCTCATAGTCCTGTTTGAGCTGACTCACTTCATTTATCCCATACGCATCCTTATTGTATTGATCAAATTGAATCGTCCTAAGCATTGCTAATGATTGTTCCAGGTATTGTGGCGCCTCTTCCCATTTTTCCGGCTCAATGTATTTGGATGCATTCATCACGACCCCAATCATCATGCTCATTTCATTTGAGTGATAAAGCTCGATCACATCTTTATAAGGTTGGTATTTTTCTTGGAATGACTGTACTGCCTGTATATAGGCCATCTCATCTTCAATGTTTGTGTCTGTTCTGCTTTTTATCCCATTTCCTAAAGCTCTCAAATCATCAAATACTTTGTTTGCGGTCAACGCTTGTTGGTATGCTGTGCTTAATCGGTTGCTCTTCACCGCTTCAACAAATGCTTGGCTTATTTCTTCTTGAACCAAACGAATTGCTTCTTCATCTTCATTCATGATCGCTTCAAGCGCTATTTGGTAATTATTTGTTTCGATCAACTCTACAATGAGCATCCCCTGTTGTGTCAACATTTCTTTTCGTAGCCTTTCCTGTTCTGCCGCTTTTGCTGCTTTCATCGCTTCTTCTTTCAATTGATCGTAATCTTGTCTTGCTTTGAATAAAAGATCTTCCTTTAGCAACAGTCCTTTTTGCTTGTCACTTAAATTGTCATAGGCAGCTTCAGCTCTATTTATTTCTAATTCGCTTTCTAATGTCACCACACCAATATCCTCAATCAATAAATCCACGTCTTGTGCCAGTTGCTTGTCTTTATGTCCGCATCCTATCAGTAACACCAAACAGCTCACCATCAAACTGATTTTTAAATGTCTCACCCTCTTACCACCTTTCGACTAGATTGTTTCATCGTTTTTTTATGTCTTGTGTGCCTAAAATTTCTTTATTTCATTATAACGGATTTCTCAGCTGAAGAGTAGCAGTTTCACATTTGTCCTGATTTTACATCCTATTTGTTTTATTGTATAATTTATAAATAGATTAATGAGAGGAGGCATACATGAATAAAAGTACAATCGTCAACATGGTTGGGAAAACACCCATCGTTCGCGCAAGAAACCTTGAAAAACATTTGGGGATCTCAAACATTTACTTGAAATTAGAAGGCAACAACCCATCTGGTAACCGTATCGATAGAGTCGCTCATTTGCTAATAAGAGATGCTATTTCTGTAAATAAAAAAACGCTCTGTGTTGCTGGTTACGGCAACCTATCCAGATCTTTGGCTTTATTAAGCCAGTATTATGAGGATGTCAACATCGTATTGATTTACCCTGAGAAAACTCGTCCAAGAAGAAGTCAAGTCTATGAATCTGAGAATATTGAAATAATTAGGTATGGGAAAAATCAGCAAGAAGGTATTTTATATAGCGAAAAATTGTGTCAGGAAGAAGGTTGGTATAACGCCACTTTGGGTATGGACAACAATATCTTGAATATGACCGCCCTTTCTTTTATTTCAACTGAGCTGCATGGACAAATTAAAGGTGAAATTGATTCCATTTTTTCGTTGATGAGTTATGGTTTCAGTACTTCTGGTATTAGTCTGGGCTTTCGCTCATTGTGGAATAGCAACGACATTCAAAATCTGCCTAAGCTATACAGTTGTACCATTATAGAAGGCAATGTCATTTATGAATCTTTTAAAAAGGGTAGCCGAAAAATCATTCCTATGAGCAATTCTAAAATCAAGCTGAACAAATACAACAAACATTTGTTAAATTTTAACAGTACCATTGCTCAAGATGCATTAGAATCTATCTACGATGCAAACGGCACTGTTTCAGGAATCAGTGAAGAAGAGTTGCTGAGATATACAAAAAAATTCAAAGAGCTGGAAAAAATTAAGTTCAGCACCGAACAAGGCTATGCCATAGCAGGATTTATGAAGGAAGTTGAAGAAGGAAGACTCAAGAACGGAAATCATGTCATCGTTCTCAATGATGGCCGTGTGGATTTAAATGTGCGTCGAGTCGAACGAAAAGAGTTGGACATCACAATCGACCAGTTAGTCAACCACATTGACGAGTGGCTGATGGAATATACGGATCCCAAGGAAGAGATACGAGAAGCCGTAGAACAGGCTTTCGAAACAGGTTTTGTGATCATGGCTTTCTACAACAATCAACTTGCTGGCGTTACCATCATCTTGCATACAGGTTTTGAAACATTTATTCCTACCTACCATTTAGGTTATATTGCAACGAAAAGAACGATTAAAGGTAGAGGAATCGCCACTCAACTATTGAGTAAAGCAGCTGAATATACAGACGGAAATTTGTCTTTACATGTGGAACGCAACAACAATCGAGCCATTAAACTCTATGAGAAAATGGGCTTTGAAAAAACCTATTTGCGAATGCTTTACAAAAACGAATAAGGCACATTAAAAAAGACCACGTGCGTGGTCTTTTTTCATATCTCAATCCTGTCTAGTTCTTTTAAATCGTATTGTTCAATCAATCTCATCAACTTTAATGGATACTGTGGATCTGTTGCATATCCGGCTCTTCGAATTGCCCAAGCTCCAAGGCTACTATGGTACATAACTTCTCTGAAAGGCTGATACCGAGCTGCATTCAGCAACAAAGCCTTGTGATCATCCCAGCTTTCTTGCACCGTATGATAAGCCCTAAACCGATCATCCACTCGGTAAGAAATCCCATTGTATACCTCCCAAGTGTTTGATATGACCGATCCATTTGAAGCCGACCCTTTGATTCCAAATAAATTATTAGAAAACTTCCCTGAGTATTTGTCCACTGGCACACTCTGCCCCCATCCCGTTTCTAAGATTGCTTGAGCCGTTTGCAAAGCTGCTGACATCCCCGTTTCTTGATGCGATTTTTTTGCCAAATTGGAAGCAAAAGGTAAAAAGGCGTCTTTCTCAATGATGGGTTTTGCTCCATACAATTCGCCCAAATAGATATTAAAGCCAATATCTTCTGTTGTTAGCCGTTTCCCTTCATACATCGCTTCTGCTCTCAAGGAAACTTGTTTCCCGTATATTTGTTTCGGTTCAAAAGTTAGCGTGCCCTCTGAATCAACAGTCTCTCCTATCGTAAACTCTTGACCTGTTACCCTGTTGGTTAAAATAAACCTAACATTTTTTACTTGAGCGTTGCTAGTCACCGACAATTGTGCATTGCCCGTTAAAACCTGATTGGGCCCAACACCAGCCAACCGAATCGTTGGACTGCCATCAACTTTGACTGGAACATAAACACTATCATGTGTCGTTCCATAAATGTCTTTAACTCTTACTTTTATCAACTTGTCTCCCGAATCTTCCTTCCCTGGAAACCAACTGAAACTTCCATATGGAATGGTTGCTAATACATTCTCGGCTCCTGTTACAGCATCTTTCACTATAAATTGTGTTTCTGTTACATCAAAATTTCTGGAGGCCAATAGATTTACTGGATGACGGATGGTCATGTTTTCCGTCACACCTCTTAGGGATAACTTCCTCTCTACAAGTATGGTTGCGTTGTAAGAAGCGCTCTCGTATGCATTTCCTTGGTTGTCATAGGCCAACAGTCTCACTCTATAGTTGCCTTCTTGCTCTTTGTTGGGTGTCCATGTATAAGAGGCAAACGGGTCTTGTTCATCGATTATGGTCTTTCGGTTGTTTTCCAATCGAGTAAACTCATAAGCGACATACTTGGGCACAAAGTTTAGTTTTGGCTCTATATTGATGGATCCATTGTAAATAGAAAATTCTTGAATGCCCTCAATTTCAACTTTTGGCTTGATAGTAACAGTTATTGGACGGACATCTCCACCTATTAAACGACCTTGATCATCAAATATTGCGGCTACCAATAATTTCTCGCCACTTTCGTCGAAACTTGGCATATAGGATAATCGATTTGCTGCTCCTTTTTCAGATGCCACCACAAACCCACTGGCTGTGTCTGGGTCCACCAATAACAATTGGGTTCTGTCAGCCCGCTCTTTTAAATAGGAGCCTATCGTCAATTCGACATCTGTCTTACCACTAACCAGTCCATCAGCGATTTCCGTCACGATAGTTATATCATGAAAAGATTCACTCTCTGAATGCTTGTCTGATTGGACTTCTACTGTGCGAGTAGATTCTAGCCACTCTATTCCCACTCCAAAACCATTACTAATCAATCTCAAAGGGACGTATGTCCGCTCGTTCTCTAAAAGAATAAACGGTGCTACATCGCTGATTTGGTATCTAGAACCATTGTCATAAGACACTAAATAGCTGTCAATTCTCAAAAATATCTGCCTGTCACCTTTTGTAGCCGTCACTGTTCTTTCTTCTCCATCCCATATTATTTCAGCTCCCAACTCGCTTGTGACAAATCTGACAGGTACCATCACACGATCGTTTCTCACGACTGGACTTGCTAAATAAGTAATGTCTTTTCCGTCCACAACAATCCGTATGTCTGTTGTGTCTTCTGCATAAGCATCCATTGGCATGGCCACCAAAACAGCAAAAACTATCCCAATAAATAACCCTATGACACATCCTATGTGGTTCTTCATATAATCCCTCCTTTTTACATTCGGTAACCACGACTTATAAAAGTCGCTTAATAGCGACTTTTACTCGTTTTCCCATCTATCTAGTTTTTCCATAACCAAGTCATACGTCTGCAAGGAAATATCTGGTAACCCACCCAATACTTTAGCCGCTTCATTAAAACCTTCTTCAATAGCCTTTCTTAAAGTACTTATTTTCTCCTTGTCACCTCCTGAAAGCGCTCTTGCAAAATCTACGATCCGGTCACTTAATCTTTCTGGACTAAATGGACCTCCGTCTGACACGCTTTTTTTTGCCTCTTCTTGAACCGTATTGTCTACGTGCACTTCAACATCTTTTGTCATTGGATGTTGCGACTCTTGTTTTTTCAACAATCGAATAACCAAATCTCTTAAACGACTATATGCTTTTTCGCTTTCTGCCTTTAGTCGTTGGATTGTTTTAGCGTCAACTTCTTTTCTTGATTCTTGGTAGATTCCACTTCCTTTGCGGTGCTCTATCTTATCAAGTTGCACTTCGTCTTTTTGACTGTCATTTTTGATTACTTTTTTGCCTTTTCTGTTTTCAATCCCGAAAACTTCTGGTCTCTCTATAGGCTTTATTGGATTGATTTTCATAATAGAATCCCTCCATTTATCAATATTCTTTTATATCGGTCAATGACTGGTTTTTCTTTAGCTCTTTTTCAATCCAATCCCCAGCGTTTTGGGTCCGCAATGGCTAGCTATTGTAGATCCTGTTGTCGTAATATGTACTTCCTTGAAGTAATCAAGGCTTTCTATCATCTCCTTAACCATCTGCACAATTTCTTCAGGACAAAGGCAATGAGTTATGAAAACTCTTTCAGAATCAAATCTATCTAATTGTTTTAAACGATCCTTCACATAATTCTGTATGCACCTTTGAAATGAGCCTCTGTATTTTTTCCCCACTTGCATTTCTCCGTTATGAACTTGAATGCTTGGTTTGATTTTCAAGAGTTTCGCACTTTGTGCAGTCAAAGACGAACACCTTCCACCTTTAGCTAAATAGTCAAGACGGTCTATCACAAAGCTGGCATCAATTTTTGATTTGCTTTTTTCCATATTGTCAATGATTTCTTCTGCCTCTTTTCCTAACTTTGCAAGATAAGCTCCTTCATAAACAAGTTGACCACTACCTGTAGACAGATTTCTAGAATCAACGATATGCACATTGTCAAAGGATTCTGCTGAAATCATAGCATTTTGGTAACAAGAAGAAAATGCAGAACTCAAACACACATGCACAACCCCCTCGCTTTCTTCTAAAAGAGATTCAAAATGTTGGTGGTATTCGTTTATATTAATAGCTGCCGTACGACAGGTCATCCCTTTTTCATCAACAAAACGGACCACATCAATAGGAAAAATATCTATTCCGTCTTGGTAAACCTTCTCTTCCACCACAATATTAAGCGGTGCGATAGAAATTCCTAATTGTTCTGTGATTTCTACTGATAAATCACAGGTGCTGTCTGCGCTAATCTTTATCATTGTATCCTCCATGAAGCTGTCTGTTCTCTTTTTTTTTATTCTAACAAGCTAGGCTTTAAATCGCCTTAATACGCCCATGCAGGTTTTTCTACTGTTCCCAGAAGTGTTCCTGTCATTTTGGCTGGAAATCCTTCGATAATGCTTTGACTTTCAAAAAGGCTCCTTTGTTTAACCAAACTTCCTGCTTTAATCAAACAATTCTCTCCTATCTGGCTGTCATCACAAACCAACGCTCCTGATTCAATCACCGTGCCTTGACCAATGAAAGATCCATGGACAATAGCGCCTGGCCCAATCACGACATTGTCTTTTATTACCAACTTGTTTCCAGGCAACAAATGGAGCACACAATTCTCCAAAATCTGGACATTGTCTCCAATAACAACAGGTCCATGCCCATCACCGATGATCCTCGCTCCTGCTCCAATTATTGAGTTTTTACCAATTATTACATCTCCTGTTACTTCTGCATCATCTGCTAAGTACGTTCCTTCTCCAATTGAAGGGTATTTGTCTTTGTATGAATATAGCTTTCCCATAGCCTCTCCTTTTATCGGGTTACTAAAACTATATGTTTCAACTGAACCTAGTGAAAGGTCTCCTCCCCTCATGTTTCGTATCATTTCTATGTCTTTTGGGGTAAGTTTTCGCAAAATTCTTGCTGGTCTCCCAACCAAAACAGAATCATCTGGCACCTGCATGCCAGTTGGTATCAGTGTTCCCTCACCCGTTATACAACGATCTCCCATCATAACTCCAGGCATAAAGATGGTTCTGTTTCCAATCTCGCATAAGTTGCCAATTTTACTTCCAAGCACAATGCATTGATGCCCAAATACTGTCTTTTCACCTACACTTGATGGGAACTGATTGCTGCCAACAACCACACTGTTCTCCAGAACCATGCTTTGACCACCAATCCAAATCGGTTGATCCATAGCTCTCAATCGCGCCCCTTGCGAAATATAAGCTCCCTTCCCTAGAATGGTTTTTCCTTGTATGCTTGCACTGTCAGCTATTTTATATCCCATCCATATTTCCTCCAATTCATTTTTGATCTCGTAGAAAGCTTAATATTGATTTCAAACTAATCTAAAGATTCCTCCAAAATCACATCCAGCATTTCTTGCAATCTTTTTTCCGACTCTGGCAAGAATAAGAACAAATGACAACTCGTCACTTCTGTTTTGAAAGTTTTAAGATGCTTCTTGATTTTTTCACAAACCACTTCTAATCCATTTTCATCTGCCAGTGGCAAGGCCACATATATTTCTTCTGCGATTGAAGCAACCGTGTCTATTTTTCTCAAACAGAGCTGTGTTTTCTGAATGGTATAATTCAAGTCACTATTGTCCGTTTTGAATTTAATGAAGCTTACTGTTGTTTTTCCTCGTATAGCCCTCTCATACTCCGTTGTAATCATTTTTTCTACATATTCTCTTTGATCAAACAACGATTTTTTGTATACATTTGGCATTGAGTCTATCAAAACCTTCTTCACTCGTTCAATCATCAACTTGTCTTCAAACGGCTTTGCAATAAAATCAATCGCTCCAGCTTTCGCTGCCTGATTAATCGTCTTCATGTCACTAGATTGGCTCATAAGAATAAAAGGCAATGTTTCAAACCCTTCAATCTGATGCACCTTTTGCATAAGCTCTATGCCACTCATGCCAACTAAGTGTATGTCAGCAATCACTAAATCCACTTCACTGAGAAATGCCTGTGGCTTTGTGCCAATTAGCTCAGCCGATGTGTATCCCATGACTTGCTTGAATCCACTCTCTTGCAATAATTTGATTATGCGCATTCTAAGTAAGTTTGAACGCTCTATCACCATGATTTTATGAATCATTATTAGCTCCGATTATTGATGTATTGCATACAATGTAGATTATATCATTCTCTCATCTTCATTTGAAGCCCTAACTTGTCTAATCCTCTTTCAACTGGCTGTGAATCCTAATATGATTCAAGATATCTGTTCTTGAAATGATTCCCAATAATTGTGTTTCCTCTATCACCAATACTCTTCCTAACCCATTTTCAAATATTTTTTTCATTGCTTGACTCACTGTGTCTTCTGGACTAACACACATGTTGTTTTTCAAAGGTGTACGAATATTTCTAATAATTTCTTGCTGCCACCGATCTCTTGAGATGTTTTTCAAATTCTCGATTGTCACCACACCTGTCACTATTCCGTTTGACAATACTGGGAAACAAGTAAATTTGTAAGGATACAAATATGACTTCACCCATTCATCAATAGACCAGTGCTCTTCAACTGTCACCACCGATTTTGTCATAAAGGTGCTGACTTTTATTTTTGTGAACAAATCAGTCATAACTGTATTCTGATAACTTGATTCTGACAAATTTCTTATGAACCAACCAATTAATACAAACCACACGCCATTGATGGTATTACCGACAAGCACAAAGTAAACGCCTAAGATGATTAGCATATAACCAAAACCACTACCCATAGCAGATGCTACTTTCGTCGCATCTGACACACTCCCTTTGACATGCCATATGATTGCCCTCAAAACTCTTCCGCCATCCAACGGGAAAGCAGGTACCAAGTTGAATATGGCAATGGCCAGATTGATGTTTCGAACGTAAACAAAAGGTGCCACAAAATGCTCAGGCACACCGATTCTTTCAATCAAAACCACCACCCCTGATAACAAGAGAAACAAAGTCAAACTCATAGCAGGTCCTGCCAGCGCAATCTTTAGTTCTTTGAGGGGTTCATCTGGCTCACTAGCCATCTGGGCAATCCCACCAAAAACAAAAAGAGTGATGCGATCTACTTGAATTCCTTCATTTTTTGCTACGATTGAATGTGACAACTCATGAAGCAAAATAGAGAAAAGCATAAAAAATGCCATTCCAGCACTTAAAATCCAAACCCATTCCGTCGGCACATCAGGATGATTGATGGGGAAATAACTGGTCGCCATCATAAAGGTGATCAGAGCAAATATGATCATCCAACTAACGTGGACTTCCAGTTGAATCCCCATTAGTTTTCCAATTCGAAACGATCCTTTCATTGGATCCACTCCTTATCTATCTTGATATGAATTGTAAAAATACATCTGCCATCCATACTTGTCCTTTTTCATTCAAATGCAACCCATCTATAAACAAATCGGAAAACCCTTCTCTTTCAGATGGCATTTGTCCATAAAAATCCAGTACTTCAATCTCAAATGATTCCCCAAAGTCAATTAGCCATTCTCGAAGCGTCGATAAGTTTCGTTGTATTTTCAAAAAATCTGTGAATCTTTCCCATTCCTCATGGATATGGTCTACATCCATTTGTGGTGTCACACCAACGACTGGTTTGATTTGTCGGTCTATGGCTTGATGACACATTGCCATGAGATTTGACTTGATCACACCCAAGTCTGCGTCCATCATCAGATCATTGACGCCTCCCATAATTAAAACCTGATTTGGTTTTTCAGACAACACATCCCGATCGAATCGCGCTAACATGCCCCCCGTTGTGTCCCCGTTGACTCCTCGATTTATGACCTCGTGGCTGGTTTTCTCATTTGCCAAATAAATCCAAGAATCATCCGAACTCACACCATAACCAAACGTTATGCTGTCCCCAATACAAATTATCTTCTTCATCTTGCCATTTTCCTTTCATCATCTCTAATTGTCTTGTAATTCTTAAGCTATATTCTCTTGATTCTATTGTATAATAGTTGTAACATAAATAAAAGAAACATTGTTATCTTACGGAATGATGGTAAACTTAATACGCAAAACAGGGTGTCTTTGCAAAAAGGCCTTGGAAGGGGGTTCAATGAAAAAAAATATTAGAAGATTCATCATCATCAACATCGGTTTGTTTATTTTGAACTGCGGCATGTACTTTTTTCTGATTCCATCTAATCTTGCCGTTGGTGGTACAACTGGTATCGCTATGGTCATCGGTTTTCTCATTCCCGCCATTCCTATTGGTGTTTTTCTAGCAATCATCAATACTTTCTTATTGATTCTAGCTTTTATCATATTTGGTAAGGAATTTGGGGGTTATACCGTATACTCAAGCCTTGCTCTTTCAGGTATGTTGGCAGCTTTTGAGTTGATTCTTCCTATGGCAGAACCTTTTACAGATGACTTGTTTATTAATCTAATTTTTGGAATCGTTATTTGTGGCGTTGGGATGGGAATTGTGTTCAATGAAAACGCATCAACTGGTGGCACAGACATTGTTGCAAAGATAATCAATCGGTTTATCCATATTGAAATTGGAAAGTCCTTGCTATTGGCTGATTTTTTGGTCACGCTGTTTGCTGGGTTGGTTTTTGGAGCCAGACTTGGCATGTATGCTTTGTTAGGTATCGCCATCAACTCCATTGTCATCGATAAAATGATCTCCGGATTCAACACCAAACTCAATGTCGTCATCATCTCCAATCAATATGAGGTGATTAATGATTATATTTTACATCAATTGGAACGAGGAACGACACTCTACCACGCCCGAGGTGGCTATTCAAATGAGGATAAAAGCATTATCAATACCATTGTCTCTCGAAGAGAATACATCCGAATCAGAGATTTTGTCAGAAAGACCGATGAAAAAGCCTTCCTTTCCGTATCTTACGTAACGGAAGTGGAAGGAGAAGGGTTTACTTTTGAATGATTCTGAGAATGCTTTTTTCCGCCTCATCTAATGTATACGGGATCTCAACACTTAGTCCATGAACTTTTAATCGATTGAATAACTCTGTCAAAATAGGTGTTTCGAGGTTTGCTTCTTTCAAGATATCTACTTGCGAAAAAACTTCTTTCGGTGTCCCTTTAGTAACAATTTGTCCCTTATTCAAAACATAAATGGTATCGGCAATGTAAGGGACAATGTTGATGTCATGGGTTGTTGTAATAATCGTTGTGCGCATTTTTTGATTGACATGATTTAATATGTCAATCATTTCTTTTTTTGATTTTGCATCCAATCCATCAAACGGCTCATCCAAAATCAATAACTTTGGACTAGTAGCCAATGCACCTGCCAAGGCAACTTTTTTTTTCTGCCCCCCGCTTAAATAATGGGGGATTTTATTAAACAAATCTGTCAGGCCAAAAATCTCACCCATCTTTTGAACTCTTTTGTCGACTTCTTCTTTTGAGTATCCATCACTACGTGCTGTAAACGCAATGTCATCATATACTCTTGGCCCTATGATCTGTTCATCTACATTTTGAAAAACCATCCCAATGATTTTTCTCACTTCAGAGAAGTGTTTATGAGGAGATTTTTCCATGACGGTCACTTCTCCCTCAACAGGTTTAAGCAACCCTAAAATATGAGAGAGCAAGGTCGTTTTTCCGGCACCATTTGGCCCAAGAATTGCCACCCTTTCTCCTTCATCAGCTGTAAAGTGCAACCCACAAGCTGATACTTCTGTTTTGTCAGGATAGACGTGTTTTAAACACTCAACTGATACTATATTTCCCATGGTAGTACAACTCCTATTAAGACAATTAGACCAAGTGCCATCATTGTAAAATCAATTTTAGTTAAATTTCCAGGTTCCTTACGGATGGGAATTTTCCCATTGTAACCACGCAATTCGTAGATACGGTACATTCTCTCGCTCATTTCAAAAGATTGAATTATAAGGGTCCCCAGCATGGCACTGATCGTTCTAAAATTCTTAATGACTTGCCAAGGTGTGTAGCCCCCTTTAATCCGAATACTTCTAATCAATTGACTGATCTTATCCAGTAGAATAAAAAAAGATCGGTACGTCATTAAAAAAATGTCTACTAATAGACTAGGCATAAATAAGGAAAACAAAGCAAATAAGTCCACATAAGGTGTGGTCGTTATCAAAAGCAACATGGTCAGCGCAGCGCCAACTGCTTTTGTCATAATCACCAAGCCATTCACCCAGCTTTGCTGAGCTGTCAATATGGCAAAAAAAATTGAAAAGAATGCGGGATAAAGGGCAAGATGACCAATATGCCAAATGGGAATCCTGGCTACTAAAAACAATCCCAACAAAACAAGTACTACTCCTAATAAACGGTATATATCTTGACTGATAATTATGCTACTTAAAAGTAGCACCGCCAACACCGCTTTCGAAGCTGTTTGTGCCTTGTGGATCATGCTTGACCCATTCAAAGCATAATGGTCTATCTCTGCTAAGTGCATTTAATCACCCCTTCTTATGACTGAACAAATCCATGAATTGTATCCAGCAAGTCTGGTTTTACTTTGCTAAAAAACCGCACAATCAATAAACTGATTACTGCTTCCAAAGCTATTCCAACTACCAATATTAGAATCACAGCCATCCAGCCACTAAAAACCAGATAATTGACCTGTTCCACCACTTCGTCTATGTGTTCTCTCTCTTGATGTGTTTCTTGATTGTGGTTACCCACATTGTTTTCATCATGAGAGTGAGGCGTATGTGGCAGTACTTCCTCAAATCCTACTGCGCCTCCAATAATCCCTATTGTCATCGTCATTGATACTAAAACAGCCACCACAACAGAAATGATGACACCTGTTGTAAGGTGCTTTTTCCCAAGAAATCTGAAAAGCGTACTGCCCACCAACACTTCCGATCCTATGACCAATGTATTGATTCCAACAATGGTAATGCCTCCATGCCCGAATGTGGCAAGTATGACAGACACAACAAACACAACCAAAAAAGCCATTTTAGGGCCTATCAAAATACCTGTTAAAACAGCTAAGCTTAAATGAACCGGAACAATAACCAAGGGGACTGACATGGCAATCAACATCAGTGCCGCTGCTATCCCTGTAAAAGGCAGCACTCTTTTGACTTGTTCTTTGTCCATTCTTTTTATCACAAGAAATATAATAAAAAAGGTAATAAGATACGCAGGTACCCATAAATAAAAAGGCAAAATACCATCGGGTATATGAATGTGACTCATTCTCTACTCCCTCCTAGATCATTCTTTCTATATTCATTATAGCTCACTATTTGAAAACTGAACAGCATTTGTCTAAAAAACACTATAATGATCTAACAAGACTTTTATCGCCATGACCAATAAAACAAGTCCTCCGATTAAATCCGCTTTCATTTCAAAACGTTCACCTAACGCATTTCCAATCCTCACTCCCAAAAAGGCGACGCCAAATGTGATCCCCCCAATAAGCAATGAAGCTTTCCATATAACTACATCTAAAAAAACAAATGTCACACCTACAGCGAAGGCATCAACGCTTGTGGCTATAGACAAACCTGTCATTTCTTTTATGCATATTTTCTCATCCAGTACAGGGCATGTTTTTCTTGACTCCCACAACATCTTGAGGCTTATTGCCAATAAAAGAAAAAATGCAACCCAATGACCATAATCCATCACATAATGACTGACCAAACTTCCTATAAAAAAACCTGCCACCGGCATCATTCCTTGAAAAATCCCAAAAAACAACGCCACAATCAACGCTTTCTGTCGCCTTTTCTCCTTTATGACCAGTCCTTTGCATATAGCGACTGCAAAAGCATCCATGGACAAGCCCGCTCCGATTAGCATCAATCCCAGATTATTCATTTCGCCTCCAAAATGCTACTTTAGGTATTCCCCAGAACATTTTACAATGCCCTCATTTTATCTAACCCCTTTTCAATTGTCAATCACAAGCCCATTGGAATGTCGCTATTTTGATTTGTAAAAGCATTTATATTTAAGCTAATAAATGGTATAATTAACCGTCATTGCACTTTGTTTGAAACATGTCTCATTTATCAACAGGAGGATTTATGATTCAAATTTCCCATTTAACAAAAATCTACCCCGGTGGTAAAGGTATTTTCGATGTTTCTTTTCATGTTGAGGAAGGAGAAGCATTTGGATTTCTCGGGCCTAATGGATCTGGCAAAACCACTACTATTCGTCAATTGATGGGTTTCACTAATGCAACAGAAGGTTATTGTACAATCAAAAAGTTAGACACAAGAACCCACGCCAAAGAAATACAGGCCTATTTAGGGTATGTTCCTGGTGAAATCTCTTTTTTCGACAATATGACTGGTACCGAATTTATGGATTTTATTTCTAGAATGCGGGGAAAGTCTAATCCAAAGAGACGTCAGATGCTGGTTGAAAGATTTGAATTGGAGTCCGATCGAAAAATTCGAAAAATGTCAAAGGGAATGAAACAAAAAGTGGGATTGATTACTGCTTTTATGCACGACCCAGAAATCCTAATTCTAGACGAACCCACTAGTGGTCTAGACCCACTGATGCAGCGCCGATTCATTGAATTGATCCTTGAAGAAAGAAGCCGAGGTAAAACCATACTCATGTCTTCTCACCAATTTTATGAAGTAGAGCGCTCCTGTCAACGAGCAGCCATTATCAAAGATGGTCGCATCGCTACTGTGGCCGATATTACAGAACTCAAGTCCAATCTGAGGAAAAGCTATATTGTCTCCGTTTCAGGTGAATCAGATTTGGAGCAAATTCGCCTAAGTGGTCTGCCACATCAAGTCTTATCAAATGGACACATAGAGTTAACCATCACAGGCGATTATAATCTAATGTTGACAACCCTTGCCAAGTGCAATGTGCAAAATCTCGAAACCGCCACTCAAACATTAGAACAGATATTCATTGATTATTATGGAAAGGAAGGTTTCTGATATGAATCGGGCGTTATTACGTTTGAACATAAAGAATAACCGGTTTTTATGGTCCATCATGACCCTTGTTTTTTGTTTTTATCTGGCTATCATTATGGTTATGTACAATCCCACCACAACAGATGCTTTAGATGATATGCTTGAAATGTTGCCTCAGGCATTGGTACGCGCTATGAATTTTCAAAATGTGGGTGCTTCATTGTTGACTTTTATCGCAGGATATATTTATGGGTTCTTGATTTTTATGTTTCCCATGGTGTTGTCTATCGTTGTGAATCACCGTTTAGTTGGTTCTCTGGTAGACAAAGGCAGTCTGGCTTTTTTGTTGGCGACCCCTCACTCCAGAAATAAACTGGCTCAATCACAGGCTCTTTTTAGCTTATTGTCTATAACTGGTCTGTTCACCGTCAGCTCGATCTTTTCCTTGATTTACGCAGCGATTTTATTTCCTGGGCAATTGGAAATAGGCAAGTTTATCTTATTGAACTTATACGCATTGAGTATGTATTATGCCATAGGAGGCATCGGTTTTCTTTCTTCTTGTCTTGCAAGTGAAGGAAAAAACAGTCTAGCTCTTGGCATTGGCATTCCCATGACATTCCTTGTGCTCCAAATGCTGGGCTCCGTAAGTGATCAGTATGCTTGGATCGGAAATCTGTCTTTATATGCCCTATTTGACCCAGATAAACTAATTGCTGGTGATCCATTTGTTTATACCGCAATGGGTGTGTTCCTTCTGTTAGCCATCCTTCTTTATACCAGTGGCATCTTTGTTTTTAAAAAAAGAAATTTCTATGTTTAATCCCATCATGAAAGCGTGTTCTTCAACCGTAGAACACGCTTTCAATTTTTGTCCTTCTTCTTGTTTTTCAGTTTATGAGAATCTTCTTATCATAGCCTTAACATTATTCTCTCTATCTTTTCTTCCCCAGTGAATAACACCCAACTCCATCACTTCTGCTCCTTTTTCTTCGCAAAGTCGTTTCATAGTTTTCACCGCTCGATTCCCTCCCATCCATGAAAACGGAAAAGATTGCGTTACAAAACAACATACTTTTTTTCCTTGTAATGAGGCTAGTTGTGTCAAATAAATCTTCATTACTCCTGATAAGGAAAACGCCCAAACTGGGGCACCAAAAATAATCTTATCGTACGAAGAAGTGTCTGGTGACTCTTTCAAAGGTGCTTTCCCCGCTTCTTCTGGTTTTTCCGAGGTGCTTATGACCCGTTCTAATCTTACCTCGTGTCCTTGCTGTTCCCATTCGGCTTTAATCCTTTCTCCTATAGAAAATGTATTGCCCGTATGTGAATACACGATCACTCCAATTTTCATTGTACCCTCCAATTTTCAATTTTATTAAATCAACCATTCTCCCATCAAAGAGCCCATCAAAGCCACCGCGGTCTTAGCTGTTTGGTTTTTATTATCGATGATTGGATTTACTTCTACAAACTCGGCACTGATTAGTTTTTCACTCAATGCGATCATTTCCAATGCCAAATGGCTTTCTCTATAAGTCAATCCTCCGGGGACACGTGTCCCTGTCCCTTCCACATATACTGGATCCATGCTATCCATATCAAAGCTGACATGAATCCCATCCGTTTCTTTTCCCGCTACCAAAATGGCTCGGTGTATAACTTCCGTCATTCCCAATCTATCTATTTCATGCATGGTAAACACCGTAATCCCCAATTCTTTAAGCGCTTTGCGTTCTCCGTTGTCAAGATCTCGACAACCAATAAACACAATGTTTTCCGGCTTTAGTTTATTGTCTTTCCCTCCAATGTTGGTTAATTTTTCATGTCCGAGACCTAGTCCAACAGCTACAGGCATGCCGTGAATATTTCCAGAAGGGGATGTTTCTGCGGTGTTAATGTCTCCATGAGCATCAAACCAAATCACACCCAGATTCTTTTTGTGTTGCATCACACCCGCTAACGTCCCTATAGCGATACTGTGGTCTCCACCAAGAACCAACGGAAACCTACCGGCTGCCATTACATCAGAAACACGTCGACACAATTCTGTGTTGACTCTTACTACTTCGTCAAGATTCTTCAAATTCGTACCTGGGGATTGTTCGCTTAGCGGTTTGATTGCCACAATGTCTCCATTATCTTCCACTTCATATCCAATTTTTTCTAACCGCTCCACTACACCGGCATACCGAATGGCTGCAGGCCCTATACTAACACCTGGCGTTCCAGCGCCCAAGTCAATAGCCACTCCTATAATTGACAATTTGTGATTAATCTCAGGTTTCATTGTTTTCTCCTTCACCTATCTAGCTTGTGGTAATAGGATTATATGTCAACTGTGAAATCGTTGTCAAGCTGACTTTATTCTTTAATCAATCAGATTGGATTGCTTCAGTAGATTGCTTAAAGATTGGATTGCTTCACCTTTTGTCAACCATTCTTTTGGCATTAACAAACCTTTAGGCGTCCCTCCAAATATTTTTGTTCTCGTCATTAAATCAGCTGCATCCTTTGCCCAATACTCTATTTCATGTTCATCTATCCATTTTGTTTTCTCATTCAAGTTTGAAGTTTCAAGTCCAAGTCTTTTTATCATTCTTTCATAAATAACCATGGCTTCTTGTCTTGTAATCCTAGTATCCGGCCTAAAAGACCCGTCTGGATATCCATTAACCAACTGAAGTATTGATGCCGTTGTGACAGCCTCCGAATGAGGTGTGAATAAATCATTAAATGCATTCTCTTGTTTGGTGTTTAACCCATTCAATCCAACCCCGCGCATTAAGTCCGTAACGAAATCTCCTCTGGTTATTGCATCATCTAAATTATTTGTTGTCGAATCTCTAATGATGCCTCTACAGATCATTTCTCTTTCAACTTCTTTTGCCCAGTGTTGTTCATCTGCTTTGGCATGGCATTTCTCTATTTTGACAATAATATATGGGTTTATTTCAAGCTGGCTGACTGTTACAAGCCATTCTTCTCCATTCTTTATAGCCAATGTTGGAAGAGGCGTTAACTCTTGTGTCGTTCTATTATATGAAAAGCTTAAGTAACCCTGATTTTCTTCAATAAAACCCAACTTATTCTCTGACTTTACGAATCGCAGAGCATAAGTAATCTCTTTTTTGTGAATTTCACCTCTCATTGTTTGCATAACCATTTCCAAAGTCATTGAATCAGACATGAATTGGAGTGCATAGTCGCTTTCAGCACACTTTGAGTGAAGTTCTCTAGTTTCATCACTAGAAAGCTTGGTCATCCTTATGTGCAGTTCGATCCTTTTATACATATCTGTTGCATCGGTTCCAATTACTTCACTTGGATCTGACAATGCATGCATTGGTATGGTTATGATTTGATCATTTGTTTCTAACTGGATTTCTGTATTCTCTGATAACAACATGCCATATTGCTGCGGCGTCATTTCTAAAATAATGGAGTCTCCGTCTGCATGATTCGCTTCAGTAACTTTGGACAATTCATGGTTACCTGGACCAACCATGCTCATCTTCCATCTTGACTCTTGTTTAACTTGATCAGATATCCTCTTTTGGTAAATGGGCCGAAGTGTCAGATTTGAATTGACTTGCGTTAGGCTTTGATCCCAACTCACAAAGCTGTATCCCTTCAGATAAGGTCCTGTTGGCACATCCAATTTTTCACCATATCTTGCCCTTTCTTCCCGATAAATTTCACCCGTAGATGTCAAATAGATCACACAGAAAATTTTTCTCTCATAATATTGTCGAATCTTTGTTGTCCCATCTTCAGAAATAATCTCTGATCCTTCTTCTAAAGGTACAAAACCCTCTATTTCCTTCGGATTTGCCGTAATCCTATCTCCTGCTTTCCCATACTTCGTTTCGACAGAATCTAACTCCCATTCTCCTTCTAAGGTTTCAATAAAATGCTTGATTTCATAAGGTGTTATCAGCTTATTTTCTTCTGGTTCCCAGATAGCATTAAAAGTTAAATTAGAAGATGGCATGTGTTCTGGCAAATTCTCGTCCCATCTGATAAACACTTTTCCTTCCATTTCAGGTGGGGGGGGAAGAGATAAATTGCTTCCATATGAAACGGTTTTCTGGGAGTAAATACTGTTTTCACCATCCATGTACGTAACTGTAAAGCTTTTTCGATCATAATAACATTCCAAAATCAAACTGCCATCGCCCTGAATAACTCCCTCAACGGGCGTTCCTAAATACTCAGATGGTTGAAATCCTTCATAAGCCTTCTTTGTTGCCAAAACAAGACTACCCGTCTTGCCAATCAAATTCTCCGTTTCAAATAACTCGTAACTTTCTTCTGATAAGCTTTGTAAATAATGCATTATCTTATAAGGTGTCGTCTCATTTACTGTCCACTTCATTTCTAATTGCAATAGATCCGAAGGCATTCTATCCACATCAAAATCCCAAAGTTGACCATCATCTAAACTTACCCATCCTTCAAAAGTGTATCCAAGCCGGTCAATCGAATCAGGCTTCTTTAGTTTATCGTCTTTATTCAATAACTCTTTTTGAATGAGTTGTCCATTTTCATCTATAAAGTGAACCCAATACAAATCATGCCAAGAAAGTACGTCTTTCCATTCTTCTAGCCTATTTCCCGCTGTATCTATCGCTAGAATATGTAAAAACAGTGGTTCCTCTTCAATCAAAAAATCTAGCTTTTTATGAGGTGAAAAATCTATCCACCTCTCTTCTAGTGGGGTACTTGTTGTCGTCCACTGATATTGACACACTGCCAGCTCTGTGTCTGGGTGTGTTGAAATGTCAACGCCTACTTCGATCGTTGAATCCATCAGATTATAAGGTATTTTCTCAAAAGCAATCGTTGGATTTTGTTTCACTATGTTT
>CAZIKK010000022.1:0-38164 GCA_964539975.1 uncultured Clostridia bacterium | reverse complement strand
CCTCCTAAGTAGATTTGGTTATTTACCTTGTCTACTTAGGAGGTATCATATCATTTTAACCCGAGCTGTTTTTTTAATGAGGAAAAATGATATAATCATTATTAAGAGGAGGTATGAAATGAATATCAGATATGGTTTATTAATGCCACATCCGCCTATTATCATTCCCGACATAGGACGTGGAGAAGAGAAGAAAATCAGGAGAACTCGCGACTCAATGAAACTAATGAGTGAAGAAATCAACAGAATTAACCCGGAAACAATTGTGTTGATTACACCACATGGCAATTTATTCAGAGATGCGATTTCGGTTAGTTATGATGATGTTTTAGAAGGTGACTTTGGAGCATTTGGTTATTCTGGTTTAAACATGTCTTTTGGAAATGACATAGCTTTTGTTGATCGAATACTTAAAATGGCATTGGAGAACAATATACCGGCTGTGAAAGTGGATGATTCTTTAAAGAGGGACTACCTATTGGATTCCAGACTAGATCACGGGGCGCTGGTTCCACTACACTTCATTAGTAAGAACTATCCTTTCTTTAAACTTGTCCATATTACATACGGTCTGTTGTCTAGCGAAACGCTGTATGAATTTGGAATGATCATAAAAAAAGCAGCTAAGAACTTAAACAGAGAGACCATTGTCATAGCAAGCGGAGATTTATCACATCGGCTAACTAAAGATGCTCCAGCAGGATATAAAGAAGAAGGAAAAGTATTTGATGAGAGTATGATGAGATACCTAGAAAAGGATGATCGTGTTTCTATATTGACATTTGATGAAAAACTTGCAGAAAAAGCCGCAGAATGTGGCTTGCGATCTGTACAAATGATGTTGGGATCCTTGGATGGATTAGAGACCGAGAACAGAGTTTTATCATATGAAGGCCCATTTGGAGTAGGCTATGGGTGTGTAGAACTCAAAGTAAAGGGAATGCAGCTAGGTGGAGATGTTTTAGAAGAAATTAAGAATGCAAAAAAAATGAAACAAGAAAAGAGACGTCAATCAGAACATCAAATGGTTAAACTGGCAAGAAAAGCCTTGGAAACGTATGTGCTGGAAGGAAGGAAGTTGTCTTTGATTGAGGCACCATTGGAAGAAGGTGTCATGAATGAAATTCAAGCGGGAACATTCGTCTCAATCAAAAAAAATGGAGAGTTGAGAGGATGTATAGGCACCATTTTCCCAACAAAAGAAATAGTAAATGAAGAAATCATAGAGAACGCTATCAATGCAGGGTGTTATGATCCAAGATTTCAGCCTGTTGAAAAAAGTGAACTGGACCAGCTGACTTACTCCGTTGATATTCTGGGGAAACCCGAAAAAATCAATACAAAAGAAATGCTTGATCCCCAAGAGTATGGCGTAATTGTGACATATAAAGAGAAAAAAGCTTTGTTGTTGCCAAACTTAGAAGGGATTGATACGGTGGAAGAACAATTGCGTATTGTGCTAAAGAAAGCAGGAATTAGCAAAGATGATGAGTTTGAAATGGAGAGATTTAGAGTTGTCCGTTATCAATGAGGTTGAATTATGAGAGAAGCATTGTATTGGACCAGAGAAAAAAACAATCAAACCAAATGTAGATTGTGCCCTCATGAGTGTTTGATCATGCCGGAGGGAAAAGGAATATGTGGTGTTAGAGAGAACAAAAAAGGTGTGCTTTACACAAAAAACTATGGACTAATTTCATCTATTGGGATTGATGCGATTGAAAAGAAACCACTGTACCACTTTAAACCAGGAACAGAGATCTATTCCATAGGAAGTATAGGATGTAGTTTTACCTGCAGTTTTTGTCAAAATTATAGAATTGCAAAAGAAAGGCCAGAGCATATGCTTGTCATGAAACCAGAAGAGGTGATCGAAAAAGTACTTGAGAAGCGTTTAAGTGCGATTGCTTTTACTTACAACGAACCAACAGTTTGGTATGAGTATATGTATGATATTGCAAAGCTTGCTAAAGAAAACAACTTGTCTACGGTGTGTGTCACGAATGGGTTTATATCGTTAGAGCCGTTGAAAAAGCTGGTTGATTTGATAGATGCTTTTAATGTTGATTTAAAGTTTTTTGAAGAAAATGACTATAGAAGACTATGTGGAGGTAGTTTGGGTCCTGTTTTGAAAAGCATAGAATTTATAGTAGGGAAAAGTCATTTGGAAGTGACTAACTTAGTCATCGAAGGAGAGAACGACCAGATGAAGGAGATAAACAAGCTTGCAAAATGGCTTGGAGAGTTGAGTCCTAGTATTGTTTTGCATTTGAGTCGATATTTTCCAACTTATAAAATGACAAATCCTCCAACAAAAATTGAGACACTTATTGAAGCTAAATCAACTGCAAAAAGGCATTTAAAATATGTTTATATAGGAAATGTTCCAGGATTAAAATAGAGTGACTTCAAAAGTCACTCCCTTTTTTTATCACAGCATCCATTTTCGATATAATGTAATCATAACCACCAGATCCATGAGGTATATTGCAACCACTACAGTCTTTTATTCGATTATTTTTTACAAAATTGCCGCCGCATTTGTCTTTGAGCATATAAAGGGGGCAAAAACAGAATAAGCAATTGAATTTGTCTTCGGGGATATTTTTGTGACAGGGGAAGTATTCACACTGTTTATTTTGCATAAAAGAAAAATTATTTGCCATAAAGACCTCCTTGAAGTTTTAATGCATTTACTATATCAAAATATCTTTGGGAAATCCAGCAAAAAAGGTGTCAGAAGAAGAGTCAACTTTGCAGGATTCATACAAAGAATGCATTCATTTTTATAGGACTCAAATGAAAAACATGATATAATCAGTTATAACATACGGCGCATTGGAATGAAAATACTAGCATAAAGCCTCGCACGGTTGAATAAAAAAATAAAGGGGTTGTCTATGAGTTTTTCTAATTATTTACTGTTAGGTTTGGTCTATTATATTGGGAGCGCCAGCATTCTAACTCTAGGGGTGGGTTTTTTCACACTGAATCGACCTATTTTTGCGGGATTATTGGCGGGTCTTGTATTGGGAGAGCCCCAATTAGGTCTTTTGGTTGGTGCAGTTGCGAACTTGCTATTTGCCGATTACAAATCTAGTAAGAGGGCGCTAGATGGAGATCCTGTCTTGATGGGAATAATTGCCGCGGTATTGGCAGTACGTTTGAGCATTACACCAGCAGCAGCATTAGCAATAGCTTTTCCGTTTAGCCTCATAGGGTTGGCTGTATCTCGTGGCAGGTTAAACTTTAACCAAAAGTGTGCTCATATACTAAAAATTAAAATGGGAAAGCGGTTCACAAATGGATTGACCAAATACAATATTTTGATTCCTCAAGTATTCTTGCTTGGGCTGACAGTGACAAGTGCATCTGTTATACTCTTGGTGACTTATTCTTTGAGTGCAACGGCATTGGGAATGTTGCCTAAGCTTGAAATTGCATTCAACACGGTAGGGATTCTACTAGTTATGTTGGCAGCTGCTTCGGCAACGCTATGGTTCAAATCAAGATATAATATTCTAATTTTTGCAATAGCCTATTTAGTATCTGTATTCTTAAGCTTTGACATATATTTGGTCCTGATTGTTTTATTATTGTTTAGCATTCAGAAGTTAGCTGTCAAAGATTCTGA
Organism: uncultured Clostridia bacterium; assembly: GCA_964539975.1. Classification (GTDB taxonomy): domain Bacteria; phylum Bacillota; class Clostridia; order Tissierellales; family Dethiosulfatibacteraceae; genus 38-11. Next base: position 34,530 of record CAZIKK010000022.1, on the reverse strand, counting down.
AAAAAGAAAACAGAAACGTATTCAAAACAAAGATCTTATCAAAAGCTGGTTCATTTGGATGAATTTTTCAGACTCTTGCTTCAATTTTGAATTTGCTCAAGGCATCTCTTTTTGCCAAAGCATCAAACCTGCTTTGAATAGGATATATAAAGGAGATAGAGAGGGCAGAGAAGCTGCTACTATTAGACATTTCGATTTTTTCAAAGGAGATCCAATTCTTAGCACATCTGTTATTGGACACATGATTGGGGTAGAAGAAAAGAAAGCTTCAGATAAACGCATCAAAGAAATTACAATTGCTGATGCAAAAAAAGGAGCAATGGGAGCGATAGCCAGTACTGAAGTGATGGAGAGACAATCAGCAGTTGCAGCAATCATCATTCTTGGTATGATTTATGGTGTTGTATCAAATGAAATTTCATTTTTTGTATTGTCAACTTTAATCATGATTGGAATGACTCATTATTTATCGCTAAAGAACATGTTTGACGGGTATTTTTTGGGGGAAGATGGTATAATAAAAAGCGTTAATCGAATTAATGAGATTCGAATTTTCAAACATGCGGGGAAAATCTTTGTGATAATGTTGGGATTAGTGGTTGGAGAAGCAATTTTCAACATGCTTTATTCCATACAAGCGACAAATTTTAGGAATGGAGCAGCAAGCTTGTTGATATTATTTGTCTTGTTTAATTATTTGATACGGAAAAACATCAAAATTGAATTGATTGTATTGGCATTATATGGTCTGAATATCGTGTTATTAATGTTTATTTAGGAGAAGAAAATGAATAAACTTGAGTTATTGCGCGAACGCGTTGGAAAAAGAAAACCTACGAGATTGGTAGTTGCCGCTGCAGAAGAAGAAAACGTCTTAGTGGCAGTAGATAAAGCTTATAAAGATGGGTTGGTTATTCCTATTCTAGTTGGAGATACTGGCCAAATCAAACAAATCGTCAGGAAAAACAAGCTGAGTCTAGGTCAGGTTGAAATGCATGAATCAAGATCCTTTCAAGCATCTGCTGAGACCTCTGTGAAATTGATTCATGAGGGAAAAGGCGATGTCTTGATCAAAGGTTTGTTGGATACATCTATTATTCTAAAAGCAGTATTGAACGATGAGTGGGGGCTTAAAACAGGAAGAATCCTAAGTCATGTGATGTTGTATGAGGTGCCATCCTATCACAAGTTATTAATGCTTACAGACGGAGGGATGGTGACCTATCCTGATTTAGATATAAAAAAAGAATTGATAATAAATGCGGTTGAGGCAGCGAGAGGATTTAACAATAATCTAATTAAAGTAGCTTGTCTAGCAGCAAAAGAGAAAGTGAATCCCAAAATGCAAGCTACTGTTGATGGTTTTGAGCTAAAAAAACTGGGAGAAGCAGGCTACTTTGGGAAACAAGTTTTGGTTGAGGGGCCTATTTCATTAGATCTGGCTATATCTAATGAAGCAGCTCGGATCAAAGGGTACAAGAGTCCAGTTGCTGGAGATGCAGACTTGTTGGTGGTTCCAAATATTGAAATGGGTAACGGTATTGGAAAAGCGATTACATATTTTGGGAACGGTATCGGAGCGGGTGTTGTCATGGGTGCGAAAGTACCGATCATATTGGTTTCTCGTGCAGACACATTTGAAGCAAAATATTATTCAATTTTATTTGGAAGCATGATTGCTGTGGCAGATAAATAAAAATCTAGTGTTGGAGAAGAGATGTTTTTACTTAAAGAATTGATTATTATCTTAGGGATTTATGGCATAGGTATATTCGTGTCTGATAAATTGAGTAGTGTGGTCCTGATTCCAGGAAACATTTTGGGGATGCTATTATTGTTCTTTCTTTTGACCAAAGGAATTTTAAGGACAGAACAAATTAAACATACAGGTGGGTTTTTGTTAAAACATATGGGATTCTTTTTTGTTCCATTAGGCGTTGCACTTTATGTATTATTTGCAATCATAGAGCCAGTATGGATTCAAATCGTTGTGTTATTAACCATATCTAGTGTATTTGTGATGGGTGTAACGGCAAAAACAGTAGAATATATCATTGTTAAGAATCATAAAAAGGAAATAGGAAAATGATATTATATGGATTGAGCCTCACTATATTTGCTTATGTGGTGGCATTATATATTTCAAACAGAGTCAAATTGGCATTATTGAATCCGATTTTGTTAACGGCAATAATGATAATAGGGGTACTGTATCTTAGTCCTCTGTCGTATGAACAGTACGAACATGGCGCATCTTTGATTTCAGCAATTTTGGGGCCGTTAGTTGTGGTGTTAGCAATCCCCTTGTACAACAATCGGCACATAATGAAGAAACACTATTGTGCCATCATTGCTGGTATAATTGTGGGCGTTCTCTCATCAGCGATATCAGTGATTGTTCTCGGAACCGCTTTAGGTTTGGAGGGTAGTCTTATTTGGTCTTTGCTTCCAAAGTCAATCACATCTCCCATGGCTATTGAGGTTGCGGATATGATTGGAGGAATGAGAGAGCTAACAGTAGTTTTTGTGGTGTTTACTGGGATTTTAGGAGCAACTATTAGCCCATTAGTGTTTAAACTTTTCAGAATAAAGAACGACACGGCAAAAGGGATTGGGTTAGGTGCATCGTCTCATGGAATTGGAACGGCAAAAGCAATTGAGATCAGCGATGAAGCAGGGGCAGCCAGCAGTTTATCAATGATAATCTCAGGGGTGGCGACAATTATTCTCGCAATCATTATTGAGAAAATCATCTAATAGAGATAGAGGTTCTATTCAAATCATAATGAACAATAAAACATAAAACCTAAGGAGGCTAACATGTTATTTATCAAAAATGGTGTTATTAAAACGATGGTAGGTGACGATATTCAAGATGGTCAAATATTGATAGTTGACGGGAAAATCAAGGCGATTGGAAACAGCCTTGAAATTCCAAAGGAAGCAGAAGTAATAGATGCGAGTGGTTGTATTGTAACACCAGGCTTAATAGATGCTCACTGTCATTTGGGGATGTTTGAAGAAGGAATCGGTTTTGAGGGTTCTGATGGTAATGAAGCAACAGATCCAGTCACACCTCATTTGCGTGCCATAGATGCTATTAATCCTATGGATGTATCCTTTCAAGAAGCTCGAGAAGGAGGCGTCACAACAGCGGTAACAGGACCAGGTAGTGCAAATGTTGTGGGGGGCACTTTTGCAGCGATCAAAACATATGGCAAGAGAGTGGATCAGATGATCTTAAAAGAGCCCATTGCGATGAAGATTGCTTTTGGTGAGAACCCTAAAAGAGTATATGATGGGCAGCACAAAGCGCCCATGACACGAATGGCTACGGCGGCAATTCTTAGAGAAGTATTGTTTGAAGCAAAAAAATATGCAGATGACAAGGAAAAGAACAAGAATGAAGCCGATGGGAAAAATGATTTTGACATAAAAAAAGAAGCGATGTTACCAGTTTTAAAAAAGGAAATTCCTCTCAAGGCACATGCTCATAGAGCAGATGATATTTTTACTGCTCTTCGCATTGCAAAAGAGTTTAATGTGGATATCACTTTGGAACATTGCACAGAAGGACACTTAATTGCGGACGAGTTGGCACTAGACAAAAAACCTGCTGTTGTCGGCCCTACTTTAAGTAGTAGAAGCAAGTTTGAACTGAAAAACTTGACTTTTATGACTCCGAGTATTTTGCACGAAGCAGGTGTTAAAATTGCTATTATGACAGATTCGCCGGTTATTCCTCTTCAATACTTGAGTTTATGTGCTGGTCTTGCAGTGAAAGCAGGCTTGCCTGAAAATGAAGGATGGAAAGCAATTACAATAAATGCAGCAGAAATCACTGGGATCAATGATCGAGTAGGAAGCATTGAAACTGGAAAAGATGCAGATGTGGTGATTTTCAAAGGCAACCCGCTAAAAGATGTAGATTACGAAGTATTGGTGACTATTATTGACGGGAAAGTAGTTGTGGACAACCGGTAAAGGATAAAAAAGCAAAGAAGATTTCATTTTGGAATGTCGCCACGTATCCTTGTGACTTAAAACATGGGTGGGTGGCGATTATGCTACAATAAAAATTTTAGAAGGGACCAAAAAACATACTGTGAAGGTTATAGTCGGTTGAGAAAGGAAGGGTAACATATGAAGCAAAATGTGTTTACAATAAAAGAATCAGCTACTATGTATGGCTTGGTGGTTGTGTTATTCTACTTGTCAAGTTATTTTTTCCAATCAAGATTTGGGTTGCTAGGCATTCCTTTGGGACAGTTTTTCGGGTTGTTGTTACCAACCATTCTCGCTGTCATTGTATTAGGCAAAAATCCCAAGCAGGTATTTTTTTTAAATGGTAATGTTCCAATCAGACAATATGTAATTGGACTTGGACTTTGGATACTGGCTTTGGTGATAAGTGGGATTTATGTAACTTATTTTTCAGGGTACTTACCGGAAGAGACAGAGCTTTTTGAAGCATTTGACTATATTTTTTCTACTGTATCTTTGACAAATCAACTGATTATGATTGTTGTTATTCCAGCTATTGTAGAAGAATTGCTGTTTAGAGGGTTGTTTTTATCTTCATTCTTAAGAAACACAAATCCTTTTACTGCCATTGCATTAACTTCATTTATGTTTGCGGCTATGCATTTCAGCTTGGTGAAATTATTTACAACTTTTATTCTAGGGTGTGCTTTTGGGATAATGGTGTACCGTACAAAATCCATTTACCCTGCAATATTTCTTCACTTTGTAAATAATGCCATCTCCGTATTGGGGATTAATGTCCTCCAAGGAATAGATGTAGACCCAATGATTTCCCTTCAAGTAAACACGCTTGTTTTCCCAAGCATAGTATTGATAGGGACACTCGTTTCACTCAGAAAGCAAAATCAAACCAAAAGATCAGGAAGACATAAGAATGAAAAGTAAAAGACGTTCACTACCCATTTTTTCAAAAATTGGATATGGTGCCGGAAATTTAGGATTTGGAATTGTATTTCAGTGCCTTGCAGCCTATCTTCTTTTTTATACCACAGCGGTTTTAGGAATAAGAGGAAGATACATTGGGACCATTATGGCTGTTGGTATCCTTTGGGATGCCATCACAGATCCTCTGATGGGTTATTTTTCGGACATTACTTATTCTAGAAAGTGGGGGAAGCGTCATTTATACTTACTTTTCGGTATTTTTGGAATTGCAGGGTTTAACATCCTATTGTGGCAAATCAACCCAACTTTGACAGAGGGCGCAAAATTAATGGCTATTCTAGCGTTATTTATCTTACTTAAAACGGCTTTAACAGTATATGGGACACCGTATACGGCATTGGGTGCTGAGTTGACGGAAGACTACAATGAAAGAACGGAGATTCAAAGCTATAAAACGATTGCTTTTTTAATTGGGCTAGCTTTTCCAATGGTAGCAGGACTAATTTTGTTTTTTAGACCAACACTGAACTATCCAATCGGCCAATTAAACCCCTCTGGATATCGTATGATGGGAGTCTTTACTTCGTTATTGATGGTAATCACTGGAATAATTTGTTTTTTAACGACCTATAAATATCGACATCTTCAGCATGGCGAAGTCAAGAAGCATACAACGACTCTAAAGACATCAAGTGTTTCATTTTTGGAAGCTTTAAAAAATAAATTCTTCCTGTTCATCTTTTTAGAGTATTTGTTTGTCAATATATCCTCAGCCTTGATTGGCAGCATTGGGCTACATGTGTTCACTTATACATTCAACCTCCAAAGCACACAAATATCAATTATTATGGGCGCTTTTTTTGGAGCTAGTATCGTTTCGTTACCATTTTGGCTAAGTGTTTCAAAAAAGACTGATAAAAAACCTGCGATGATGAGTTGTATTAAGTTGTCACTGATAGCTTCATTTGTTTTCTTTATGGCGGTATTGTTTCGAGAAATAAACATCTTGTGGGAGATTGCACTATTGCCAATTGTAGCTGCATTAGGCTTTGGATCTGGTGGTCTTATTATGTTTCCGCCATCTATGATAGCAGATACAATTGATTATGAAGAATTAACAAATGGCTACCGTTCTGAAGGAGTTTATTTTGGGGCCCTGACATTTGGGTATAAAATCATCCAGTCACTTGTGCTTTTTGTGGTTGGTTTCTTATTGGACTTGATCGGTTTTAACGCGGCATTTAGTCGTCAAGCAACGCATACATCACTTATGTTGGGAGTCATATTATGTATGGGGAGTATTTTCTCGTTTGTAATGGGGTATTACTTTTTATCTAAATATGACTTGTCAAAAGAGGATATTTCTCGAATCCAAAATGAATTAAAGAAGAATTTAGCAAAGGAAGGAGGGGAATGAATGCAAATTTTACAAGGAAAATACGGACAAGCAATAGTTTATGCTGATCAAATCGACCTAAAAGCAAAAGAACAAATATTGGAATTTTGCAATCTTGAGATATCTTCCGAAACACAGGTAGCGATCATGCCGGATGTTCATGTGGGGGTTGGGTGTGTGATTGGGATGACAGTTAGTAACATGAGTGTGGTAGCACCCTATATGGTGGGCGTGGACATAGGCTGTGGTGTATTGGCTGTAAGAGTAAAAACTATTCGTTCATTGAATCTTTCAAGGATTGACCAATACATCAGAGAAAACATTCCTCATGGATTTAAAATAAATGACAGAATGGTAATGCCATATCCATTTGAAAACTTTAAGTGTTATGAGCATTTAAAGAATGTTGATCGACTAGAAAGAAGTCTAGGTTCTTTAGGCGGAGGAAATCATTTTATTGAGATTAATACAGATGATGCAGGAAGGCTTTATTTGTGCGTCCACACAGGGAGCAGAAACCTTGGAAAACAAGTGGCGGAGCATTATCAAGAAAAAGCAGTACAGAAGTTAAAAAATACAAATAATCAGAAAGTGCCAAAAAATCTAGCTTATTTAGAGGGGAAAGACAAGAGTGATTATTTGTGGGACATGGCAATGGTACAAAATTATGCGAAGAAAAACAGAGAAATTATTTCAAGACAAATAATAGAAAATTGTGGTTTTGAGGCTAGTTGTGAAGCGATAGACACTAAGCATAACTATATTGATATAGAAAGCAACATTCTAAGAAAAGGTGCGGTTTCATCAAAAAAAGATGAGATGCTTATCATTCCAATGAATATGCGGGATGGATCCTTTATTTGCAAAGGAAAAGGGATCGAAGCTTGGAACTATTCTGCTCCCCATGGAGCGGGGAGACTGTTGAGTAGAAGAGACGCGAAAAAAAAGTTGAAATTGGAAGACATGATAGAGCAAATGAAGGATGTTTACACAACGTCTCTAAATAAATCAACCTTAGACGAAGCACCGGATGTTTATAAATCATCTATTGAATTAAGAAAATCAATACAAGAAACGGCAGAAGTGATTTCTATAATCAAGCCGATTTATAATTTTAAATCAGACGCATGATCTTCATATTGTCTTCATAAGAATGGTGTAAGATGAAAACAAGAAATCACTAAGGAGGAAACTAGGATGAAAAAAATTATGGTGATAACCGTTGTGATAATGCTGCTAGGTACGATGACTGTATTCGCAATGGGACCTAATGAGTTGGCTCAAAAATTTGGATTTAAAGCAGATTATTGTTGGGATCAAGAAACGTATACCCAATTTAATATCAGCGAAGAAGAGATGCAAGCAGCAAGAGAGGAAGGATTGACGCTTAGAGAGTTGGCATTAGAAAAAGGTTTAGAGGATGAATTTTATGAAGGGCTTGTTGCAAGACATGAAGCTAGAATTGGCTATATGGTTGAGAGAGGCCAGATAACAATAGAATTAGCAGAAGATCGGCTTGCTCAGATTAAAGAAAGAATAGCTTCTGGGTTATGTGAAGAACCGATTCAACAGCGGGTAATGCAAAATGAAAGTCTTCAAAACAAGCAGAACTTGAATGAAGCTAGACAGAATCGAATGGGAAACAAGAGGTAATATAAGGACGCACAACTGATGTAAAGCAAAGGCCATGCCTTTGCTTTTGTTTTTTGCATTTGATATAATCATAATCAAATACATTGGAAGCGAGGAAAAAAAGATGATTAAGTCCTTTGAGTTTTTATTACCCACAAAAATAATCTATGGAATAGGATCGCTTAAAGAATTGAACCGCGAGTTGAAGCGATTCAATTCTAAAAAAATCATGATTATAACGGATCCAAAACTAATTAGTCTCAAAGTTACAGATGTGCTGGAAGAAATATTAGAAAAAGAGGATTATTTGATTTATTCTGAAATAGAGCAAAACCCGAAAGACTATAATGTGACAAAAGCCGCAAGCATTGCACAAGAAGAGGGGGTGGACTTAATCATTGCTTTTGGTGGTGGAAGCCCTATAGACGCAGCAAAGGTGATTGCAGTTCTGGCTGCTCAAGGAGGTAGTATCAAGGATTACATGCATAAGAAGAGAGTAGTTGAGAAAGCACTACCAATTATTGCAATTCCGACCACAGCTGGCACAGGCAGTGAAGTGACTTTTTCGTCGGTTATAACAGACACGGATGAAAAATTTAAGTACACAGTTAAAAGTCCTTTGATTGCTGCAAAAGTCGCCATTGTTGATCCAACTTTGACGATGACAGTTCCACCTACAATAACAGCTACTACAGGTATAGACGCGTTGACACATGCCATTGAAGGTTATACGTCATTGTGCGCTGAACCAATTGCTGAAGCTTTGGGTCTTTCGGCTGTTAGCTATATAACCGGAAGTTTGGAAAAAGCGGTTAAAGAAGGCACCAATCTTGAAGCTAGAGACAATATGATGATCGGAAGTCTTATGGCGGGGTTGTCTTTTGGTCATTCTGATGTTGGAGCGGTTCATTGCATGGCTGAGGCCTTGGGAAGTATCTATGATGCACCACACGGGACATGCAATGCAGTGCTTTTGCCTTATGTCATGGAGTACAACATTATTAAAGCAGAGAAAAAATATGCCAATATTGCCAATTACATGGGAGTTTTTGGACCAAATGATTTAATGACAGCATCGGAAGGGATTGAACATATTAAAATATTATCAAAACGGATAGGGTTGCCAAACTTAAGATCGCTGAATGTAGATCCTAAAGATTTTGAGCTTTTAGCTGAGATGTCAGAAAAAAACGGATCTACAATGAGTAATCCAAGAGTCATCAATAAAGAAGAATATATGAAAATTTTTAATAGAGCGTATTCTGATAGCGAATAAATATTTACAAAAACTTAATAAAAACAGAACAAAACGGTAACATTTTCAAGATTAGTTGAATTAATATGAACTATGATGTATAATGCAAACTAGCATAGATATTTTAATGATGGGGGAATCATTTCATATGCTTCGCAAAAAGCCAACAACTCATGAAAGAGGGCATGAGTCGTTGGCTTTTTGTTTTATTGTGCTACTCTAAGGATGATAGTATAATAAAGCTTGTAAAGGACAAAGAAGAATTTGAAAGGAGGAGAAGTGATTGTCTGTCAATAACCGAGAACTTATCAAAGCTTCTCATGAAAGAAGTAGAGAGTTTGGAATTTTGGAAAACCAGAAAAAAAGCAAGAAAATTCTCGGCAGAGCTTCTCTGGATAGTTTATTAATTAAAAGATCAGAACTTATCAATGTGGCCAATTCTTTCTTACTTCAATTATACAACTTTGTGAAAGAATCAGACTTTATTGTAGTACTGACTGATGAAGAAGGATGTATTTTATGTGTTTTCGGCAATGAGGACATGCTTGGCAAAGCTTCAAAGAATGCGCTTGTGCCTGGAGCATATATGGCAGAAGAACATATCGGAACCAACGGCATGGGGACAGCACTCTATGAAGGTAAGCCCTTGCAAGTTTCTGGGGAAGAACACTATGTACAAATTTTTCATCAATGGACATGTTCGGGCGCGCCTATAAGAGATTATGAGGGGAAAATAATTGGGTGTCTAGATTTGACAGGAAGAAAAGAATTGGTTAATTCACATACATTGGGAATGGTTGCAGCAGCGGCGAATGCTATTGAAGGCATGCTAAAATTAAAACGATATGCAAATAAGGCTGCCATGAACAATCAATATGTAGAATCTATTCTTAACTCATTGCCTTCAGCTATATTTACCACGAATTTCCAAGGAGATGTCAAATTAGCAAATCGTTATATTGAGCCGATTTTAGGATATACGGAAGCAGAGTTTAAAAAAATAAACATTTCAAAATTATTAAACAATTGGAAATCTATTATTAGTCGCATCAACAGAAATGAGAACATTGTCCAAGAAGATATGTACATGGATTTGGTGGTTAATAAAATTGAAGTTAATTTGAGTGCCTATCCAATATCAAACCCATACAAGGAAATTTTGGAAATTGTTTTTGTTATCAAAGATGTGAAAAAAATGAGAAAATTGGCAAGTAGAGTGATTGGTTCTAAGGCAGTGTATACGTTTGACAAAGTTATTGGAAGAGACGTGAATTTTTTGAAGACTGTAAAATTTGCAAGAAAAATGGCGGACTCGAAATCAACTATTTTAATTACAGGAGAAAGTGGGACAGGAAAGGAAATATTTGCTCAATCTATTCATAACCTAAGCAATAGAAGAGAAGAATCATTTGTAGCTTTAAATTGTGGCGCTATCCCCAAAAACTTGATTGAATCAGAATTATTTGGCTATGTTGAAGGCGCTTTTACCGGAGCAAAACTGGGAGGACAAATCGGTAAATTTGAGATAGCTGATGGTGGCACACTTTTCTTAGATGAAATTGGAGAAATGCCATACGAGCTTCAAATAAGACTGTTAAGGGTAATAGAAGAGGGTGTCATCAGGAGAGTTGGAGGTACTGATGAAATACCAATAGACGTGCGAATTATTGCGGCAACAAATAAAAACCTGAAAGAAGAAATGGAGAAGGGCAACTTTCGGAAGGATTTGTACTATAGATTGAATGTTTTGCCAATCAAGCTGCCTCCACTAAGAGAGAGAAGAACAGACATTCCTTTGTTGATAGAATATTTCATGGAAAGAAAATCGAAAAAACTGAATAGAAAAATGGTGCACCTTACGGAGGAACAAATAGAAACCTTGATAGCCTATGATTGGCCTGGTAACGTAAGAGAATTAGAAAATTTTGTGGAGTTGGCGGTGAATACAGAAGGAATCCCCATAAGCATCAGCGGAAGAGTGGACAGCACAGGTGCAAGTGAGAGATGCTTTAAAGATTTGACGTTGGAAGAGATGGAAACATTGCATATCAAAGACGTACTGCGACAACATGATGGCAATATATCGCATACCGCTTCGGTATTAGGGATCGGAAGAAATACGCTATACAGAAAAATTGAAAAATATGGGATAGGTGTTAAAAAATAGAACAGTGTTCTATATCAGAACACCTTGATGTTGAGCAAATTGTTCCAAAAAAGAACACCTGTAAAAACAATTCAAAGCTTAACATAAAGCCATTGAGAAGTCACTGATTGCAACAAAAAATGGACCCAAACATCTAAACAATTGGCACGAATATTGCAGACATATCCTTGAAAAGGAGGATGATGAGTATGTATGGTTTTAATGGGAAGATGTTAAGGGTTAATCTTAAGACAAAAACGATTAAAACGGAATCTCTTGGAAAAGATCTTGCTGAAAAGTTCATTGGCGGAAGAGGTTTGGGAACAAAAATCATGATGGATGAAGTAGATCCAAAAGTAGATGCGTTAAGTCCTGAAAACAAGTTGCTGATCGTCACAGGTCCGATGACAGGAAATCCTGTAGCAACGGGTGGAAGATATATGGTGGTTACAAAATCACCTTTATCTGGCACAATTGCTTCATCTAATTCTGGTGGTAGATGGGGTGCGGAACTAAAGTTTGCAGGTATTGACGTGATCATCTTTGAAGACAAAGCAGATGACCCGGTCTATTTGAGCATTGACAATGAGAAAGTTGAGTTGTTACCTGCAGAGGATTTATGGGGGACTACAGTTTCTGCGACAACCAAAAAACTTGAAGAAAAGCATGCGAAAGGTTGCAAGGTTTTGGCAATAGGTCCTGCAGGAGAGAATCTATCAAAAATAGCTGCTATCATAAATGATGAAGATAGAGCCGCAGGTCGTTCTGGAGTTGGCGCAGTCATGGGATCTAAAAATCTAAAAGCTGTTGTTGTCAAAGGAGCAACCAAACCTCAGGTTTATGATGAGGAAAAGCTAAAAGACTTAAATAAATCTCAATTATCCAGGATAAAAGAGAATGGTGTAACTGGCCAAGGATTGCCAACTTACGGAACAGCGGTATTGGTCAATATATTAAATGAATTAGGCAGTTTGCCAACAAACAATTTCCAATTAGCTCAGTTTGGTGGAGCAGAAGAAATTAGTGGAGAAACTTTGGCGGAAAAGTACCTCATAAAGAACACAGCATGTTACCGGTGCCCAATTGCTTGTGGAAGGTATGTCAAGATGGCGGCGGGAGAAGGTGGTGGCCCTGAATATGAAACCATCTGGTCGTTTGGATCTGACTGTGGGATCAGTGATATGGAATCGATCATAGAGGCAAATTACTGGTGTAACGAAATGGGTTTAGATACTATTTCGGCTGGAGCGACAATTGCTGCGGCGATTGAATTGAAGGAAAAAGGCTATATTTCTGACAGTGAGCTAGATGGATTAAAACTTGAGTTTGGGAATGGTACAGACATAGCTGAATGGGTAAAAAGAATGGGGTATCGACAAGGATTAGGAAACAAGATGACGGACGGATCTTATAGATTGGCAGAAGGATATGGCGTCCCGGAATTATCCATGTCAGTAAAAAAATTGGAAATTCCAGCATATGACCCAAGAGGTGTACAAGGTCAAGGGTTGCAGTACGCAACAACCAATAGAGGCGGTTGTCATGTAAGAGGCTACTTGATTTCTCCAGAAGTATTGGGAATACCGGTTCAACTTGATAGATTCGAAACAAAAGAAAAAGAGAATTGGACAAAAACATATCAAGATTTGACGGCTGTCATAGACTCCTTGGGAGTATGTTTGTTCACTTCATTTGCATTGGGAGCACCGGATTATGCAGACATGTGTAATGTGATAACAGGAACAAACCATACTGGAGAGAGCATTCTGGAAGTAGGGGATAGAATCTGGAACTTAGAAAAACTATTTAATTTAAAAGCAGGAATTGAATCAAGTGAGGACACATTACCGAAAAGGCTTTTAGAAGAACCGATACCAGAAGGACCATCTAAAGGGTGGAAACACAAATTGGATGAGATGTTGCCAAAATATTATGCTTTGAGGGGCTGGACGCCTGAAGGGATTCCAACGGAAGAAAAATTAAAGGAATTAGGTCTTTAAATTGAAAGAGATAGAAGTAAGATACTTTGCAACATTTAGAAAAAATGGCATTAAAAAGGAAACAATTACCTTTGATGATAAGTTAAGGGTAGAGGATGTTTTGCGATTGAAAAAGATAGAAGAAGATGAAGTGGCTATTCTGTTGGTCAATGGAAAAAAAACATCTGTTGAGACAGAATTGAAAAATGGAGATGTGGTATCATTATTCCCACCTGTAGGTGGTGGATGAATACAAAAATCAGGTGTGCATATTCTAAGCACACCTGATTTTCATTAATGGAGATTGAACCATGCGACCACCTAACGAAGATGCTTGTATTGTTTATAAATTTCATGAAATTTTTCAGTCAGCTCTTTATAAGAATGAGACTGATTTCGAGCACACATTTTGGCAGGCTCATCACAGATAAAACACTTCCGTGGAGGGAAACCAAGAGATTGCCTATTGACAGCTCGGCTTGATTCACTTATGACATCTGCATCCCAAAGCCTCCCTAAGGGGTGGTTTTGTTCAAGTTCTAGACATTTGACTTTGATAACAGAAGCAGCGCACTGTATAGCGATAATAGCTTCAGGTCCTGTGTCTTTAGTGGTGTCAAGTGTGCTATATAAAATGGGCAGATTATCTATAACAGCTGCTTTTATTAAATTGGAAAACCCAATCATGAACACTTCTTTAATGCAATCGTTGTTTTTGATGGCGCCAGGGGAATTAACCGTAAGGCTTATAATGGGACATCCATAGGTTGCAATGATTTGGGATTGCTTCTTTTGCCTGGCTTCTCTTGATTCCAGGATGTTTAGGTGCGTTTCTTCAGTTGTCATATCACTTGCTTAACACTATCGATGATAGAGCCATCTCGGTATTCAATAAGACCTACCACTTTATCACCGTATTCGACTGGGTTTGGTTTCCCGACAATTTTTTCGGCTTTTTCTGCCAATGTATCAATGGAAATTGTAGGAATCTTATGTTCTTTCAGAATGGAGATAATGTCCTGGCGGATAGGATTAACGGCAGTGCCATGGTCTGTTACAAGAACGTCAACTGTGCTACCAGGAGTGACGATATTTAAGACTTCATCCTTCACAGTTGCAATACGGCCTCGAACAAGAGGTGCGGTTACAATGCAGACCTTTGAGCCGGCGGCTGTGTCACAATGACCGCCGGAAGCTCCTCTTAACACGCCATCTGAACCAGTCATGACATTAACATTGAATGCTCGATCAATTTCCAAAGCACTAAGAATGACGACATCTAGTTGATTGACAACACACCCAGGATTGTCAGGATTTGCGTAGAAAGAAGCATCAATCTCGAAGTGGCGAATATTGTTTTTTAATGATGCGACTGCATCCAGATCAAAACACTGGACGTCAAGGAGTTTACGAATGAGTCCTTCTTCGTGCAATTGAACAATGTGCCCTGTGATACCCCCTAATGCGAAGTCGGCCACAATCTTCTTTTTGATCATCACGTCTCGCATGAATTTGGTGACCGCCAAAGAAGAACCCCCTGAACCTGTTTGGAAGGTAAAATTTTCTTGAATAATGCCCAAAGCTTCGATAACTTCAGCTGCTCTTTTTGCGATGAGGAGTTCTTTTGGGTTTTTTGTCAGTCGAGTAGCACCTGACATGATTTTTTCCTTCACCCCTATTTTCTCTAACTCAACGACATAATCCACATAATACGAAGGAATCGAGTAGGGAATGGTGATTTCATTGGTGACAACGTCACTGACAACCACTACTTTTTCAGCATGTTTCATGTCTACCATAGGGTAACCTAAGGAGCCACACGGAGAAACACCTTCAAAACCATTCGCGTTTCCGTATACATCGCTATGTGCTACAGCTATGAAAGTAACATCTATTTTTTCTTCTCCTGACTCGATGGCTCGGGCTCTTCCACCGTGCGACCGAATAACGACTGGCGCTTCGAGGATGCCCGAAGAAATATCTTCACCTAAACGATCTCTAGTGCCACTGGTACAAATTCTTGATATTAAACCGGAACGGATATATTGTCCAAAATGATCATGGGCAGAGGTAAGAGAACTTGGAAATATAGTCAGGTTTTTGATGCCTTTTTGATCAAGAATTTTAAGAATTCTATCTGCAAGGATATCTCCATTTCTAAAGTGATGATGAAATGAGATGGTCATACCATCTTGAATGCTGGAAGCATCAATGGCATACTCTAGACTTTTGACTAATTTGTTTTTTCGAGGAGCTTTCCCCTTGTCTTCAAAATGAATTTCGCTTTTCAACATTATCTATCACCCCACATAATTTATACCTGATAATTGCAATATGCGCTTAGCTCTTTCAACGATTGGTTTGTCAATCATTTTCCCGTTTAAGGCAATTACGCCAGACTTTTCTTGCTCCGCTTGTTTGATGGCATCAATTACTTTGAGAGCGTACTCAACTTCTTCAAGCTTTGGTGTAAAAACATCGTGTACGATTTCTATTTGCCGTGGGTTGATGATAGACTTCCCATCAAAACCTAGCTGCTTCACATGTTCTACTTCCGCTCTAAAGCCTTCTTCATTTTCAACATCTGAATAAACAGTATCAAGAGCAGCTATACCAGCGGCTCTCGCTGCATTTAAGATCTGGCATCTAGCAAATAGCAATTCAATTCCATCAGCACTTCGGTTGGTTTTAAGATTCGTCACATAATCCTCTGCACCAATGGCGATTCCAACAAGTCGTTTACTGGCCTGCGCGATTGAAAGAGCATTAAGCACACCTTTTGCGGACTCCACAGCAGCCATCATTTTTGTTTTACCAACAGGAATGCCAAAAGATAATTCTAATTTTTCGATAATGGCCTCTACCTCTTTTACATCATCAGCTGTTTCAGTTTTAGGAAGTCTGATAATGTCAGGTTGTGCTTCCACAATTGCGGACAAGTCTTCCAGACCATAAGGAGTGTCTAGTCCATTAATTCTGACGACAGTTTCGATTTCCTGATAATCGACATACCTTAATGCTTCACTTACCAAAAACCTGGCAGAATCTTTTTCTGATAGAGTGATAGAATCTTCTAAATCAAACATGATCGCATCTGGACGATAAATATAGATGTCTTTTATCATCGCAGGGCTGTTTCCAGGTACATATAGCATTGTTCTTCTTAGTTTTTCCATGGTCTACTCCTAACGGGACGCTCTATAAAGGGCTGTTTTCAATCTAGCGGAGATAGTGAAATCTAAAGCGCCTTTATCCACTATTCTAATGTATGCATTATCGATTTGTGATTCGCTGAGAATTGAATGGACTAGTGACAGAATTTGATCACCATATTGTTTTTGGACATCGCTTTTCAAATTGATTTCCAAAGGTTTGTCCCAAGGTATGATTTCAATCATCACATCACTTGATTCTAAAGTGCCGGCTAAGGCTCTTTTTTGTAGTTTCATAGATCCCTCCATCTATTGTATTTCAAATATGTATAACTGGCTTTTGGAACGAGAAGCGACAAGCTTTTCCAATCTGATTGTTCAGCAAGACTTCGTGCTCTGGAAGCGCTGATAGCTTTAGTCCCGTCTGTCAGTCTTTCGACTTGTATAAATTTTATTCCGGCTTCCGGTAAGATTTGAGACATAATTTGGTTATATCTATTAGTAAGTAGGCAATAAGGCTCAGAGCCTACATAACGAGAATTGATATGAAGGTGTTTTGCAATGTGTTGAGAGAATAAAGTCAGATCGACTTCGCAGTATAGATCCAACCAATTGTTGAAATCTTTTAAGAAGTAAGAGGGAAAGGTGGTCGAAGAAATAATGTAAGGGCCTCCCTCAATAATTGTCAAATTCTTGATGTGACGAAGCGTGTTTTCAGCCAAGGCATATCGAACTTCAAATGGTATGGCCGATTTATCCTCAGAAACAATAAACAAGTACAACCAATCATTTTCTGAAGCAGCTTTTTCAATCAAATAAAGATGCCCATTGGTTATGGGGTTAAGATTCATTACGATTGAAGCGATAGATGACGGGCCTTCGATGACGGGTAGTTGTTTCAAATATTCAGAAAACTTGAATGGTGAATTTTCCATAAAAACGATAGAATCGGTTTTGCAGACAGTATAAAATCCAAGACTTTGAATTAAGGGTTCATAAGCAGATTTAGTAAATAAAGATAAATCATAAATAGATTGGGCATATTTGTAGGTGATGAGCTCAGTAAACAAAGTGTTCAGCAAGCCTTCTGACTGGAAATCTGGATGAATGCCAATACATTTGATCAGATTGTTCTCAGCAGAAGCAGTCGCAATGAGGGATTCACCTTTGAAAAGGTTGATGGTAACATCAACACTGGAGTCAAACTGTATGTCTAAAGCATCCAAAAAAAGCGACAGTTTTTCTATTGTGTTCTTTGAATAATGAGTGATGCGTTCTTTTTTAAATTCGTTAAACATAAAACACCTGCTTAAATAATTGGTGGTGCAACTAATATATAGTTGAACTTTCAACTAAAATATATTATACTGATTGTAGAATAAAATGTCAACCCACTGGATTAAAGAAATAAACGGCTTGAGAAAAGAATAAAGACAGATGGAGGTACAAAATCAAAATGGACAAAGAAAGGCGTATTATAAGAGAAATTGTCAGCATTTCTAGATGTTTGAGTTTTATTAGAAATGTTGAGTTTAAGCACTTGGACCTAACAAGAGGGCAGCATTCGTTTTTGACAAGGATAATGGAAAACCCAGGAATTAGTCAAGAAGAGTTAACCTTTTTGCTAAGAGGAGACAAAACAACAACGGCCAAGGCTTTACGAAAACTTGAGAACAAAGGATATATCAATCGAGTAAAATCAACATCGGATAAACGTTCGTGGAACATTTACCCGGAAGACAAGTTGGTACAAATCTATCCATACTTGATTCAAAAGATTGAAAGCACAGCTCGTGATGGATTAAGAGGGTTTTCAGAAGAGGAACTTGAGACGATGCTTTCATACATCCAAAGAATGCGAGAAAACATGGACGTTGAATGGGGGAGATTAAAACAATGAAGAGGAGGACTAAAATGGATGTATTTCAGACATTAGTAGTGGCATTGGTGGGCGGTTTTATAGGATATAGGCTTAAAATACCAGCAGGAGCATTTATTGGTGCGATGGTTGCTTCGGCTCTTTTCAATATAGCATTTGCCAGAGGCTATTTACCTTTCAACTTTCGTTTAGTAGCACAAATGGTTGTTGGAGGTTATATAGGTTTGAATTTTTCTAGAGAAAGCATTGTTCAAATCAAATCAAGCCTTTTCCCAATTATTTTTATGGTAATCGGCCTGTTTTTGTTTAGCATTGTCTTGGGAATCATTATTCACAAAGTGACAGATATTGATTTAATTACCGCTATGTTGGGAAGTTCTCCGGGAGGATTAACCGAGATGTCGATTATTGCGGATTCATATGGTGCGGACATATCGACAGTAGCAACGATGCATTTAATCAGAATTATGAGTGTGGTGCTGTTTTTGCCAACGATTATGAGGAAAGTCATTGAATTGTTCTTTTCTAATTGATGCAAGTGGGATAGGGTAAAAAAATGAAAAAAAATCAGTTAAGAGAACGCATACAATATTGTGCAGTTAAGGCGATGTTGTATGAGGTGGCGGTGTCGCCGAAGCCAGGCCTTGTAGATCGGTTGAACAATGGATCTCACAACGACATGGACATGTTTACATTCATTGATAGCGCACTGTCTTTAAGAGACTATTTTAGAGATTGTTCAGACATTGTTAGGGCACATCATAAAAAAGATCCGCGAGAGGTTTTTTTAATGTTGAGAAAGTGTGGATGTGAAGCGGACGAGCAAATGTTGAAGGCAACGAATGGAATTAACACACATAAAGGGGCCATATTTTCTATGGGATTATTGGCAGCAGGTGCGACATACGCTTATATTAAAAATGAAAGTTTTGAGGTTCCTGTTATCTGTAATTATACAAAGAAGTTAGTGGCGGACATATTTGAAGCTGATTTTTCAAAATCCGATAATCAACAGAAAACAGCCGGGATTAAACTATATTTAGAGTATGGTGTGAGCGGAATAAGAGGAGAGGCATACAATGGATTTCCGACGATTCAAAACCATGCGTACCCTCATTTAAGTCAATTATTAGAAAAGGGACAAAGCTTAAACCATGCCTGTGTCAACGTGTTATTGGATATTATTGTCCAGTGCGAAGACACAAACATTATGGCTCGAGGCGGAATGGAAGGATTGGTTTATGCCAAAGAAAAAGCTAAAGAAGCATTAACATATGGAGGGATGGGTACAGAAGAAGGCGTTAAAAAAATTCAACAAATGGACCAATCGTTTATCAATAGAAGGATCAGTCCGGGTGGTTCGGCTGATTTGTTAGCGTGTACACTGATGTTGTATTTTCTTAATGAAAGAGTTGATTCTATATAGGCGGATAGTGTTCAAAGCACCAATAAATTAAATCGATAAAAGCTTCAGAAGCTTTTGAGAGATAAGTGTTGTGTCGTATTGAAACACAGGTTTCCCAATAAGCATGAGGATTATCTATAACATAGTAGTCGGCATCATATCGGCCCTCGAAAATTTTGGCATATTGCATAGGAATAAGGGTCATACCAAAACCTGTACTTGAAAGTCTGCGTGCAGTTTCGAAGTTTTTCACAGTGAGACATATATTGGGCGTGATGTGGCATGTGCTGAAAATCAAGTCACTGATCTGACGAATACGTTTGTCTTTTTCGAGCAGGATGAAGCGCTCCCCTTTAAGATGTTGAACATCCATTAAAGGATAGGGACTAGATTCTTTAATCTTTTTGAATTGGGAAATAGGATGGTTCTTTTTTGTGACAACTAAAAAAGGGTCTTTGAATAGCGCTTTGTGGAGAACAGAAGTATTGTTTTGAGAAGGATGAGTGTGCATGATTGCAAAATCAATCATACCACTTTTAAGACAGTTCTCAATAACAGCTGAGTTTTCTTCTGTGACATAGATCTCTACATTCGGATACCGGGATGCAAACTCGGGAATGAGAATAGGTAGCAGATGAGTGGCCATAAAACCAGTAATGCCAAATGTAATACGACCTTTTTTTAGATCATTAATGTGTGAGACTTCTGTTTTAAAGTCACTGTATATGTTGAGAATCTCTTTTGCAGTAAGATAGTATTTTTCTCCAACCAAAGTGAGTTTCATGCCATCAATATTTCTAGCAAATAGCTTTGCTCCCAAATCCTCTTCGATTTTTTGAATAGATTGACTTAAAGATGGTTGAGAAATAAAAAGTCGCTTAGCTGCTTTTGAAATA
The DNA here is from genome assembly GCA_964539975.1 of uncultured Clostridia bacterium. Taxonomy (GTDB): domain Bacteria; phylum Bacillota; class Clostridia; order Tissierellales; family Dethiosulfatibacteraceae; genus 38-11. The sequence continues at coordinate 13,861 of CAZIKK010000022.1, read as the reverse complement.
CTTTTGGTTTCAGCTACGGTTTTAACATAAAGCAATTCTTTTTCATTCATGGACTCTCTCCTAAATATAACTCAAGTGAGTGAGAAGTAAAAATACGGTTATTCATATTATACTGTTTCAAACAAACGACTGCAATGAAAATCGGAAGGCCACCTTACATGAAAACAAATAGAAAAACCATTCGATTAAACATTTTCACTAAGAGAATTATAGGTTTTACTTATGGATGGCATAAAGAAATAAGTATTGGACTATGAACTAGTATTGTTATACAATTTCAAGTAGATAAATAACATTGAGCGAGTAGGTAAAACAAGCTTTATATAGCAAGAAGTGAGGTATAAAATGATTAAAATTATAGATAAAGAAACCGCAATTTTAAGAGGAAGAAAGATTGTAGCCGACTTTGAAATGGATCCATTGGTTATGGATAATGTTTCAAGAGATTGGGAACAAGCAAAAAAAGGGACCATAGCATATAATATCATTCAACAGCATAATACATCTGAAGACAATGAGAATTTGAGAATAAGATTTGATTCAATCACATCTCATGATATTACGTATGTAGGGATCATACAAACGGCCAGAGCGAGTGGCATGAAAACATTTCCCCTTCCATACGTGTTGACCAATTGCCACAATAGTTTGTGTGCAGTAGGTGGTACCATCAATGAAGATGATCACAAGTTTGCGCTTTCGGCGGCAAAAAAGTATGGGGGCATTTATGTGCCACCAAATTTGGCTGTCATTCATTCCTACAATAGGGAAATGATGACAAATACAGGGAATATGATTTTAGGATCGGACAGCCATACTAGATATGGTGCCTTGGGAACAATGGGAGTTGGAGAAGGTGGCGGTGAACTTGCCAAGCAACTTTTGGACCAAACCTACGACATGAGGTACCCAAAAGTGATTGCCGTTGTATTGCGGGGTGCCCCCCAACATGGTGTGGGGCCACATGATGTGGCTTTGACGATCATTAAGGCAGTATATGATAACGGATTCGTAAAAAACAAGGTAATGGAATTCATAGGTGAAGGGATTGCTAATTTACCAGTAGAGTTTAGAAATGGGATAGATGTCATGACGACAGAAACGACTTGTTGGAGTTCGATTTGGGAAACAGATGAAGTCGTAAAACAGTACTATGAAACACATGGAAGAGGTGCTCAATACAAGGAATTAAAACCAGAAGAAATGGCAGTTTACGATGGCGTATTAGAGGTAGATTTGTCTAAAATCAAACCGTCTATCGCTTTGCCTTTTCATCCAAGCAATGTCTTTACAATTGAGGAACTAAAGAACAATGCTGAAGATATTTTCCACAGCGTACAAGAGAATAGTCGAAAAATTTTCGAATCAAATCAAACGAAAGTCAACTTGTTGGATAAAATCAAAAACGGGAAGATATATGTGAATCAGGGAACGATTGTGGGCTGTTCAGGAGGAACATATGACAATATTGCAGCAGCAGCCGATATCATTCGTAACCAATCAATTGGCAATGATAGCTTCTCTATGAGTGTTTATCCGGAGAGTCAGCCAACTTATCTTGGGTTGTTGAAAGATGGCGTTGTTGAAGACCTAATGACAGCAGGCGTACTTATCAAACCAGCATTTTGTGGACCTTGTTTTGGTGCGGGAGACACGCCTGCAAACAATGAATTGTCTATCAGACATGCTACTCGTAATTTTCCTAATCGAGATGGATCAAAACCGACAGAAGGACAAAATGCGATGGTTGCTCTGATGGATGCAAGGTCTATTGCGGCAACAGCGATTAATGGTGGGGTTTTGACTGGTGCCAACGAAATGAACATTGACTATAAAAAACCACTGTTCAAGTTTGATGCTGCTATTTATAACAAACGAGTTTATAATGGATGGGGAAAACCACAAGAATCTGTGGATTTAATATATGGACCAAACATCAAAGACTGGCCAAAGATGGCAGCCTTAACTGAGAATATATTATTGAAAGTCGTAACTTATCTGACTGACTCTGTCACTACAACTGACGAGTTGATTCCATCGGGTGAAACATCTTCCTATCGGTCAAATCCTTTAAAGTTGGCAGAATTTACGCTAGGAAGGAAAGATCCGGATTATGTGGGAAGAGCGAAAGAAGTTTTTGAGTATGAACAACAAAGGCAAAGAGGAATAGATCCCACCAATGAAAGTGAAGAGATCAAACAAGTGTATGAAAGAATCAGAAAAATAAATGAGTATGAAAATATTGATCCACTACAAGTAGGTATCGGCAGTACCATTTATGCCAATAAACCAGGAGATGGTTCCGCAAGAGAACAAGCAGCATCTAACCAAAGGGTTTTAGGAGCATGGGCAAATATTGCAAAAGAATACGCGACAAAACGGTATCGCTCGAACCTTTTGAACTGGGGGATTATCCCACTTCAGATATCTGACGAGAGCGTACTGGCCAAAGGAGATTATATTTTTATTCCAGAAGTTAGACAAGCTATTTTGTCTGGGAAAAAAGAAATCACAGCTTTTGTTTTGAGCGAGACACTTCAACCCATTACCATGGAAATTGATGAACTGACAAAAGAAGAAAAGGAAATCTTGTTAGCAGGATCTTTAATTAACTACAATCGAAAAATGAGTGATGAAGATGAATAAGATTGAAATGTCAAACCCTATTGTAGAGATCGATGGAGATGAAATGACGCGCCTTCTTTGGGCATGGGTGAAAGAAAAATTGATATTACCGTATGTTGACTTGAAGACAGAATACTATGATTTGCATTTGAAACAAAGAGATCTTTCAGAAGATAAGATCACTTACGAAGCAGCCCATGCAATAAAGAAATATGGAGTTGGCGTTAAATGTGCAACCATTACGGCCAATACAGAGAGGGTGGAAGAATATGGCCTTAAAAAAATATGGCCAAGTCCAAATGCCATTATCAGAAAAGCGTTGAAGGGAACCGTCTTTAGAAAGCCAATTATTTTTGAGACGATTGAACCCTACGTAAAAAATTGGGAAAAGCCTATTGTCATCGCAAGGCATGCCTATGGTGACGTATACACTGCTATAGGTATGACTGTAAAAGCAGGAACAAAGGCGGAATTAGTCTTAACAGACAACGATTTTAATGAAACAAGAAAAACAATACATGAATTTCAAGAAGACGGTATTGTACTGGCACAACACAACTTAGATGCGTCTATTGCTTCTTTTGCCAAAACATGTTTTGAATTTGCTTTAGAAGAAAGAATCAATCTTATATTTTCATCAAAAGACACCATATCAAAAGTATATGATAGTCAATTTAAGCATATTTTTGAAACTTTATATGAAAAAGAATACCGGGAAAAATTCGAAGAAAAAGGCCTAACATTCATGTACACGTTAATTGATGATGCGGTTGCAAGAATCATTCGTTCGGATGGTGGTGTCTTGTGGGCGTGTAAAAATTACGATGGCGATGTGATGAGTGATATGGTTGCTTCTGGATTCGGAAGTCTTGCATTAATGACATCCGTATTGGTTTCGCCTGATGGCAAGTATGAATACGAAGCAGCGCATGGGACGGTAAAAAATCATTACTATCGTCACTTGAAAGGGGAAGCAACTTCTACCAATCCTATTGCAATTATTTTTGCCTGGACAGGTGCTCTCAAAAAAAGAGGAGAACTGGATCGAAATGACGCTTTAATTGACTTTTCCCATTCCCTGGAACAGGCGACTATAGAGACGATTAATGCAGGTATTTTAACAAAAGATTTAATGGAAATATCAACAGTGGCTAATAAAAAGTGGGTAACAACCCAAGAAATGATTCAGGAGATTGCCAATTGTTTAAAGAGTATCGTTTAACAAGATCGTGACCAGAAAATAGAGTTGAGTACCTATTGACAATGGCGAAGACGAGTGATATTTTTTAAATGGGGAAGTTTACCTAATTAGCACAATTGTATCCAAGATACAAAAGGAGAAAATGCATGAATAAATTGTCTGCAAGCCGAATTCGGCCGATTCGAGATGAAGTTTATCATATATTGAGAAAAGAAATTATGACAGGTGTATATAAGCCAGGAGATCGGTTGCAAGAAGAGTCTTTAGCAGAACAGTTGGGGATAAGCCGGACACCTGTTAGAGAGGCTTTGAGGAAACTCGAAACGGAAAGATTGGTTGACTATTATCCCCACAAAGGAACAATTGTGTCGGATATCAGCACAAGTGAGAGCGAAGAGTTGTTTTTAGTAAGAACATTCATAGAAATATTAATCAATAAAAGAGCGGCTCAAAATGCAACGTCAAAAGACATAGATGAATTGAGAAAAATTTTGATAGAAACTCAAAAACACCAAACCGCAGATTTAATTATTGCCAGCGTGGAAAGATTCAATGTGAAATTATTTGAAATTTCAAAAAGTGAATACTTGGTGGATTTAAACTATCGGGTCAGGGAAATGATCAAGAGAATTGTAGCAATGAATGCACTAAACCCTGACAGAAGACAACGGATACTGGAGGAGCATTCACGAATTGTAGATGCGATTGAGAAAAAAGATGAGGATTTGATTGAAAAATATACAGCAGCACACATTCAATCTTCTTATAATCAGTTTAAAAAAGAAAAAACGAATGCAAAAGAAAGCCTTCTTTAGGGATGTGAGAAGGGGCACATGAAAACGTTATTAATTGTATCCAAGATACAGATAATATGAGAAAGACAGGAGAGGTGAATAATGAAGAAATCAACAATGTTAAGACAGCTTTTAAGCGGTAAAGACCTGATAGTAGCACCTGGGGCCACAACGGCATTGTTTGCAAGATTGGTTGAGAATGCAGGATTTCCCATTGTCTATGCAACAGGGGCGGGGTTGGCGAATATGAATTATTGTCTTCCTGATTACAATCTGATTACGATGACAGAAAACCTTGCTATGGCAAAAAGATTAAATGATGCCGTTGGCATTCCAATTGTTGCAGATGTAGACGATGGATATGGTGCACCAATCAATGTTTACAGAACGGCAAAAGAGTATTCAAAAATTGGAATTGCCGGAATACAGATGGAAGATCAACAAAACCCAAAGCGATGTGGCCATTTCGAAGATCATATTGTTATTCCAACAAGAGATATGGTGGCAAAGATTCAAGCGGCAAAAGATGGATCAGAAGATCCTGATATGGTTTTGATTGCAAGGACAGATGCAATATCTGCAACGGGAAGTTTTGAAGAAGCTATTGAAAGAGCGAATGCTTACTGCGAGGCAGGAGCGGATATGATTTTTGTTGAAGCACCAAGCACACTAGATCAGATAGCAGAAATTCCAAAAAAAATCAACAAGCCAACTATTTTAAACATGGTTGAAAAAGGAAAGACGCCAATGATCCCCAATGAAGAGATACACCGGTTGGGATACAAGATGGTAATCTATGCGAATGCGTCTTTGAAGGCAAGTGTATTGGGGGTGGAAAGGTTACTTGAGCATTTGAAAAATGAAGGAACAACGGATGGTTGTGACAATGAACTTATGATCACATCCGATCGACGACATGAGTTGTTGGATAAAGAGATCTACCAAGGGTTGATAAAAAAATACCAATAATTCATCTAGGCATAACGATTTAGAGACTGCTACATAGCGATATGTGCAAGTCATTAAATAAAAATAATGGAGGGAAAAATGAAAAAGAAATTTAAAGGATTAGTTTTAGTATTGACGTTGGTTTTACTTCTCGCTGCTTGTGGAGGACAGGATACAGGAACAACACCAGGTGGATCCGATGAACCAGCAGGAGGAGACGAATTCCCAGATGGAAGAATCACAGTAATTGTTCCATTTAATGCAGGTGGAAGCCTTGATTTAATGGTAAGAAGTTTACAGCCTTACTGGGAAGAAGAGTTGGGAGCAAATATAGTAGTGGAAAACTACGCAGGCGCTGCTACATTGGTAGGAACAACACATTTTCAAGCACAACCTAAAGATGGATACTACATTTATGCAGGGACACAACCTTACCTGAGTGCAGCAATCCTAAGTGGAAATGCAGACTTCGATATTGATGATTTTGATTTGATTAATTTCCAACAATTAGATCCAGCTTGTATCACAGTTTTGGCAGACTCACCTTATGAAACTTTGCAAGATCTAGTTGATGCTATTCAGGCAAATCCTGGTCAAATCAGAGTTGGAACAATTAACGGCGGTGCTTCTCACGTGCTTCTTGAAATATTGGTAGAAAAGTATGATTTGGATGTTAGATTGGTAACATACGATAGTGGGAATGACTACAGAACGGCATTGTTGGGTGAGCACGTGGACTTTGTAGCTAGTTCAGCTCAAGGAGATGTTTCTTTAGGAGATGCAGTAAGAGTATTGGCTCACTGCGGCGATGAAAGATTGACAGCTTGGCCAGATTCTCCAACATTCAAAGAGCTTGGAATCGAAGTGCCTTCTCTAGGATCAGGACGTTTGTTAGCGGTACATCCTGATGTTCAAGCTAATTACCCAGATAGATTTGCAAAATTGGTGGAAAGCTATGAAGCAGCTTTTAATAGCGATGGATACCAGCAACAACTAATTGACAGTGGTGAATTGGATACATCTTCAGTCAAAGGAAATGAAGCCAGCAATCAAATGAACAAAGGCATTCATGAAACGATGTTCCAATACATAGACATTATTACAGATTAAACATACAAAACAAATAGTGAGAAACTAAGGACACTGGCTACCGTAGTTATAACTTTGCGGTAGCCATGTTAAATAAGGAGGAGCGTTATGTTTGCATTGATTCAAAAGATTATTGTGCCGACAGCAGCCATGATCTGGGCAAGCCTTTACTTTTTTGAAGTACTGCAGTTGTCGGAAAGAAACCAATACTTAATCAGACCTGTTTTTTACATAATGTTGGGGCTGTATATTGTAAATACTGTGACCGATTATTTTGATTGGAAAAAGTTGAAAACCATCGAAGAAAAAGGGGAAAAGAAACCAATTGGACTATTTAAGGATGTTAATTATCTTAAGACCCTAGGCTTGGTGGTGTTGACAAGTGCAGGTTACATTGCTCTGATGAAACCATTGGGGTTTGTACTGTCGACAGTAGTTTACTTGTTCCTGCAACTGATAATTCTGAAATCGACAAATAAGATCATGATCATCGGATTGCCGATCATATTGACGGTTGTTGTATTCTTGATTTTTAGGCAGGTATTGGGTGTACCACTTCCACGTGGCATACTTGGAATTTAGGAGGTTAAATAATGGATGCTTTTATCACTGGATTTAGCATAATATTTCAATGGCAGTACATCCTGTTCATGTTTGGTGGCGTTACTTTGGGGATGGTGCTAGGCGCTTTGCCAGGATTGACAGGTGGCATGGGGATCGCCTTAATGCTTCCATTCACATTTTCAATGGACCCATTAACATCTTTAGTGTTTTTACTATCAATCTATACGGGAGGGTTGTTCGGAGGATCGACTACGGCCATTATGATTAATACACCTGGATCTCCTGCTAATATGGCGACTTTATTGGACGGATACCCAATGAATAGAAAGGGAGAATCAGCAAGAGCGTTAGGATTGGCTTTGATGAGCTCAGTTCTGGGTGGTTTGATAGGGTGCGTTTTCATACTATTAGCTACGGAGAGACTGGCTTACTTATCTTTGAGATTTGGACCAGCAGAAATGTTCATGGTAACTATTTTTGGGTTGAGTGTTGTAGGAAGTTTATCTAAAAATATTCTAAAAAGCTTGTTTTCAGGCGCGTTTGGGATTCTTCTTGGAACTGTTGGAATGAGCAGTACAGGAGCAATCAGAGGCTCAATGGGGAACATATATCTCTTAGATGGATTTCCTTTGATGCCTACGATGATTGGTCTATTGGCATTGCCTGAAATATTCAACTTAATTGCACAAGAAGCAATAGCCAAGGATTTAGGAAGAAACTCCTTTAGAGAAATATGGGGAGGAGTGGTTGAAACAATCAAACATCCTATTCAATGGATACTCTGTTCCATATTGGGAGTCGTCGTTGGAATAATGCCAGCAGCTGGTGCAACGGTAGCAGGCATATTAGGTTATAATCAATCGAAGCAATGGATGAAAAACACAGAAGATTTTGGAACTGGGGCACCGAGAGGTATCATAGCAGCAGAATCGGCCAATAATGCCTCTCAAGGAGGCGCATTGGCAACCATGTTTGTATTGGGAATTCCTGGCAGTAATTCAACAGCAATGATGTTGGGTGCATTGGTTATTCAAGGGTGGTCACCAGGCCCAAGACTATTTATCGACCATAAAGACATAATCTATGCGAGTTTTTCATCGTTGTTTGTCCAACAAATCGTGATGTTATTGGTCGGATTGGTGATTTGTAGTTTTGCGGCACAAATCATTAGAATTCCCGTGAAATATTTGGTGCCATGCATTCTTGTATTTACAATTTTAGGAGCATTCTCGAATCGGAATACCCTATTTGATGCGTCATTGATGCTAGGGTTTGGTGTAATTGGTTGGTTTATGAAAAAGAATGATTTTGCAATCATGCCAATTATACTGGGTGTTATTTTGGGATCCATTGCAGATAGAGAACTTTTGAGGATATATCAATCATTTGACGGTTTCTTGCATATCTTCCAACGCCCAATCGTTATCATATTAACGGTCATTACAATTGGATCTATTGCAGTTCCAGGATTCAAACAAACTAGAAGAAGATTGAAAGAAAGGTCGTTGGCAAAACTTGAAGAGTAGAAAGGTTTGGTGAAAAACGATGAAGCTACATGATAAAGGGGCATATATTCTTAATCAAACTGAGATTGTGTTAAATGATGAAAAAGCATTACACAAAATCGAACAAAAAACCGGACAAAAAACGACAAAAGAAAAAGCAAAAAAAGCAACGATATCTTATGGTGTGATTGAAAAGCACAATACATCTAAGCAAAATGATTTTTTGAATATCCAATTCGATATTTTAGGAGGTCATGATGTAAATGCGGTGAGCATTCTACAATCTGCAAGAGCAAGTGGTTTGGAGAAATTTTCCAAACCTTATGTCCTGACTAATTGTCATAACGCTTTGTGTGCTGTGGGCGGCACAATCAATGAAGATGACCACAAATATTTGCTGTCTGTGATCAAAAAATATGGAGGTGTTTTTGTCCCTCCAAGTTTAGCGATTATTCATCAATACATGAGAGAGATGTGGGCTGCTCCAGGCAAAATGATTTTGTCTTCTGACAGTCACACGCGCTATGGCCCTTTAGGAACGCTGGCGACAGGTGAAGGCGGCGGAGAAATTGTTAAGCAATTATTAGGGAAAACGTATGATATAGAAAGACCTGAAATTGTGGGGATCTATCTCAAGGGAAAACTCCAAGATGGTGTAGGTCCGCATGATGTGGCGTTAGCTCTTATTGGAGAAGTGTTTAAAAAAGGCTTTGTCAAAGATGCCGTGCTTGAATTTATTGGGACGGGTCTTTCAAGTTTATCTATGGACTATCGCTTTGGTATAGACACAATGACAACGGAAACAACTTGTTGGGCGAGCATTTGGCAAACAGATGATCAAGTGAAGTCTTACCTTGACTTGCATGGAAGAGAAGATGACTACGAGTTATTACGACCAGAAGAGATAGCTTACTATGACAAATTAGTGATCATAGATTTATCTGAAATAAGGCCTATGATTGCATTTCCTTTTCATCCTAGCAATGTTTTCAGTATTGAGGCCGTCCAAAATAACCCAAGAGAGATACTCGGGAAAATCCAACACGACGGACAATTGTTGTTTAAGCAGCAGGACGTGACCTTTGATTTATTGAATAAAATAAAAGATGGCGCGTTTTATGTAGATCAGGCAATAATAGGAAGTTGTGCCGGAGGACTTTACGAGAACATATCAGATGCGGCGGATATTTTGGCGGATAAAGGGATTGGGGAAGGCGAATTCAACATGAGCGTTTATCCTGCAAGCCAACCTATTTATTTGGAGTTATTAAAAATTGGGGCAGTTCAAAAATTGATAAAAGCAGGAGCTATCATCAAACCTGCTATTTGTGGTCCTTGTTTTGGAGCAGGAGATATTCCTGGCAATGGTGAAATTTCTGTAAGAAACACAACAAGGAATTTTTCAAATAGAGAAGGTTCTATTGCCAATCAAGGACAACTCAGTTCTGTGGCATTGATGGACGCAAGATCCATCGCTGCAACTGCTGCAAACAAAGGGCGGTTGACGGCGGCCACAGAAATGCAATTGGATTATACAAAACCTAAGTACTATTTCGATAAGGAAGTTTACAAGAATCGCGTTTACAATGGAGTAGGAAAGCCACAACCAGAAACACAAATCAAATATGGCCCCAACATCAAAGATTGGCCAGAGTTTCATGCACTTAACGACATGTTGCTAATCAAATTAATCTCAGTATTTGAAGAAGATGTGATTACAACGGATGACTTGTTGCCTTCAGATGCGTCAAATTTCAGATCAAATCCGGAGAGGTTGGCAGAGCATACATTGGTTATGAAAGATCCATCTTATGTGTCTTCTGCTAAAAACGTAAGAACAGTTGAAGAACGAAGAAGAAAGGGCGATCTTGATCACGAAATTGCTAAAGTAATGGGAAAGATCAGCCAACAAATTGAAGGATTAGAAAAAATAGATGCAAACCATATTTCTGTTGGGAGTGCTATTTATGCTAAAAAATTGGGGGACGGTTCTTCTAGAGAACAATCTGCATCCAATCAAAAAGTATTGGGTGCATGGGCAAATATTGCCAAGGAGTATGCCACAAAGAGATATGCGTCCAATGTAAAAAATTGGGGGATGATACCCTTGGTGGCAGAAGACGAGAGAGATTTTGAGGTAGGAGACTTTATTTTGTTACCCTATATTAAGGATGAAATATTAGAGCAAAAAGTAATAATGACCGCTTATCTCATCAGAGAAGAGGTGCAACAAATTGAGCTGAAGTTGCTTCCGTCCACAGAGGAAGAAAGAGAAATTATGGTTTCGGGTGGGTTGTTAAACTATTATAAAAAAGATTCAAAAAAATAAGGAGGCAAGTATGTACATGAAAAAATATCCTTGTGTTTATATGCGAGGTGGAACAAGTAAAGCAGTGATTTTTCATCAAAAAGACTTGCCAGTTGATAAAATGCTTTGGAGAGACATTTTTCTTAAAGTAATGGGAACACCAGATGTGAAGCAAATCGATGGGATGGGAGGGACGGTTTCCTCCACTAGTAAAATCGCAGTAATATCACCTTCTGACGAAGAAGGAGTTGATGTAAATTATGAATTTTTCCAAGTAGACATTCTAATTGCAAGGGTGGATGATACGGCAAATTGTGGCAATATTTCCTCTGCAGTTGGACCTTTTGCTATCGACGAAGGATTGGTAGAGCCGGTAGAACCCATTACAGTGGTTAGAATACGAAATACCAACACAAACAAAATAATTGAGGAACATGTAAGCGTTGAAAATGGACGAGCCAAGGTCCATGGAGATGAAGTGATAAAAGGTGTTCCTGGAACAGGATCGAGAATCGACATGTACTTTGAAGAGCCAGGAGGATCGGTTACAGGAAAACTGTTTCCGACAGGGAATAAAAAAGAAATGCTTCTTGTGCCAGGATATGGAGAATCAGAGGTGACGATTATTGATTGTGCCAATCCTGTTGTTTTTATCAAAGCGGATGAACTAGGGATTAAAGGGACAGAATTACTGGATCTTAATAGCAATTTAGTAGTTATGGAGAGGGTAGAGCGTATAAGATGCATTACAGCGGAAAAAATTGGATTGGTAGATCATTGGGAAGAGGCTAGGACGCAATCTACCTCTATACCAAAAGTATCTATTGTATCAAAACCCCAAGACTACATAGATTTAGATGGCAATAGTAACCGGAAGGAAGACATGGCAATTTGTTGTCGAGCCATTTCAGTGGGAAGTGCTCATAAAGCTTATCCATTGACGGTAACAATAGCTACAGGGGCTGCCATGAGGACAGAAGGGACGATATTGAATGGTATGACCCAATTGTCTTCAGAACAACAAGTTGTGGCAATTGGACATGCTAGCGGAATTACACAAGTGGATATAAAAATGAAGGCAGGTCATGTATTAAAAGGTGGCGTTACAAGAACGGCTAGACGGATTATGGAAGGGTATGTTTACGTAAGGGATTAAAAAAACCTTTCCAAAACATTAGTTCGATGTTACAATCAATGTACGAACTTATGTTTTGGGAGGTTTTTTATTATGCACCAAAGAGAAGTACTACATGTGGATGTTAATTCAGCCTTTTTATCCTGGCATTATGCTTATCACCAACAGATTGGATTAGAAGAAAACTTACTGGATATTCCCTGTGTGATAGGTGGGAATGAAAAAAAGAGACACGGCATCGTTTTGGCAAAATCCATACCAGCAAAAAAAATGGGGATAAAAACAGGACAATCTTTGATGGAAGCTAGGCTGAAATATCCTCAGATCAAAATCATTCCGCCAAGGTATGACATCTATGTTAAGGCTAGCAGAAAAATGAGAGAGCTACTGTCAGAATACAGTCCCAAAGTCGAAGCATTTAGCATAGATGAGTGCTTTATGGATATGACAGGAACAAAAAAGATACATGGGGATATCGTGGAATGTGCCTATCGGATAAAAGACAGAATAAAGAATGAATTTGGGTATACTGTGAATATTGGCGTTTCTGAAAACAAGCTTTTGGCAAAGCAAGCTAGTGAACTTGAAAAGCCAGATAAGGTACATACTTTGTACAAGGAGGAGTTGAAAGAAAAATTATGGCCTCTTGAAGTTTCAGAACTATTTATGGTGGGGAAGCGAACAGCTTTTAAACTAAACAGTATTGGAATTAAAACCATTAAAGATTTGGCAGAAACAGATCGAACATTTCTTTCTGCTCTTTTAAAGTCTCACGGGAGATTAATTCATGATTATGCTTGGGGGAAAGATTCTTCGGATTTTTTTGGGCGGAAAGTTATGCCATTTAAAGGTGTTGGAAATGGCAGCACCATTCCATTTGATGTGGCAGACAAAGAGACCGCTCAAAAAATACTACTGAGCCTTGTGGAAACAGCTGCAAAAAGACTGAGGGATGAAGGATTAAGCTGTAGAGTGGTTGCAGTCGGCATAAAGGACAATCAATTTAAATACTTATCCCATCAAAAAAAGCTATCTTATTTCACAGATTGCACACAAGATTTATTTAAAGTGGTTAAATTGGTTTTTGATGAGGCTTGGACAGGTGGAGAAATAAGGCATTTAAACGTGAGATTTACAGATCTTGAAAGATCAGAAAGGTTGCAAATCAGCATGTTTCAAGAGGTATACAGTCGAAAAATGTCAATGCTAGATAAATCGATAGATCAGATAAGAGGAAAATATGGGGATAAAACAATCATAAGAGGAACATATATTGATTCAGGCCTAGCCCCTTTATTAGGTGGATATCCAGAAGACGATTATCCTGACATGAAAAGTATTTTATGAAAGAACGGGTAGACGATGAAACTTTTAAACCATCCAATCGATATGATAGCTGTTTTTTACATAGGCGGAAAAGTTGTCCCTATTAAGTTTAAATATCAAGACAAGTCGATAAAAGTGGAACGAATTCTTAAACAATACAAAGAAAAGTTGGCAGGTAATGAACGAATTGTTTTTGTTTGCATGCACAATGAAAGAGATCCCTATGAATTAAAATATGAAGTGGACAGCCAAAAGTGGTTTTTATATAAGAAATAACGAAAGCACTGTGATGAGCATCAAAAGTGCTGAGAGGGCTCTGTAAACTAAAAATGAAAGATTAGCACAATGTTTTCATAGAATAGCTTA
>CAZIKK010000021.1:0-40737 GCA_964539975.1 uncultured Clostridia bacterium | reverse complement strand
ATGGGACTGGTCAGTATTCGAAGACTACTTGAAACGATTTGAACTTGACCCAAATAAAAAAAAGGAGTTTTGAAATGGCGATGAGTCAATTATTTAAACTTATCAAGAAAGATTTTGCTATTCTGTTCAAAAATAGAATCTATTTATTAATGGCTGTTTATCCTCTTGGGATGAGCTTTACCTCCATTGGACTCAGAATAAATCCAGAAAGCCAAAGTAACCAAAGCACTGTCTCGTTGTTTGTGACCCTTTCTGTCTTATTTGTCATTTATGTGGGGAAGTCCACTGTTCTTTCGGTTGAGGAAAAGGAAGGACTGGATATCCTTTTCAGAAGCTTGCCCATTCAGCAAAAACAGTTTATTCTGGCTCGTTACACAACAGCATTGGCGTTTTATGGCATCGGGTTAGGCTTGGTGTCAGTGGTGCCTTTGTTGTCGGGAGTGTGGTTATCCCATCAAACGCTATATCTGGAGGCGTATAAAGTATCCTTTTGGATAGCCACTATCATGGTATCTCTCATGATGCCAGCCTATTTTAAACTGGGATATATAAAAACAAGCTATGTGGGTCGATTCGTGTACATGTTCATTGTTATGGGACCCTTCTTTTATGTTCAGTTACCAAAATTGACAGTGGGACAAGTGATGGTTAGTGGACTGGCTAGTTTGATTCAAAATGGTTTAAATCATTCATTATGGATGGCTTTTGTGCTAGGATTCTTCTTGATGATATCCATTAGACTATCTATTTCATTTTCTGCACAATAGCGAATCGCCAAGACAGATAACGGATAGTGACGCATCATTACGAAAAGGGAATGATAGAGAAACTGCAAGATGCAGGATATAATTACCAGATAGATATCATTGGCTAAAAAGGCTGTAAAACGTCGGTAATTCAGTATATTCAAGCAGGTGCCGTCAAATATTTATCGTATTGGCCATCTAGAGGCGCGACGATAGATTTCAATGGATAATTTATCCGAGTAATATTGCCGACTATTCTGAACAGGCTTTTCTTACAACACAGATTGTAGTGGGCTTATAAGATCAATGCGATAATCCATAACTTTTACAGCTTATTTGCCGGGAGAACCACATGATGAGACGGGTATAAGTGTCCCTGTTGATACCAGTACTTTTGAGTTTTTGCGTGTGAATTAAAGGAAATGAGATGACATATCCGCTGTGAAGCAATCAACTCTGCTTTACAGCGGTTTTTATTATTCTAAGATTGACGAACCATTATTAAGCGTCGATTAATGTTCCTTTCATCAATTTTTAATCTGATAGCACTATAATGAGAAAGCCTTCAAAATTAGAGAGGTTACATAAAAATTAAGTTGCACTTTTAGTAACGGACTGGTACAATTTCATAGCACGAGGACTTCGCCCACTCAGGGAGGTACTGTCTTTTAGCAAGATAAGGTACCCCATGGGGTTTGGAGACCTCGATTTTTGATGGCATATCATTTATTGAGTTGAACGGAGGCACAACATAATGAGAAACGATTGTATATATATAGTACTGACAAGAACCAACACAGTCATATCCAAGCTGATCCATACAATTAAGCATGATGCATATACTCACGCAGCTATTTCTTTGGATAAAAACTTTGAACAAATGTACAGCTTTGGAAGAAGAAGTACCTACAATCCTTTTATAGGTAAATTTCGAAAGGAAGATCTAGACGGTGGTGTGTACAATCTTTGTCCTGCTTTGCCAGGCGTGATCATAGAAATAAAGGTGACAGGACGACAATACAAAAAAGCGAAGGCGTTAATTGAACACTTTGCTTCAAAAGGAGACGTTTATAAATACAATTATATGGGGATTCTTCACAGTTTTCTCAACAAGCCGGTCAATAGCGATAATAGATTTTTATGCTCAGAATTTGTGTACCATGTATTGAGGGAAAGTGAGGTGGTGGAGTTGGGAATACCTAGAAATCTCGTAAGACCTCAAGACCTTTTAAAAATTCCTGGCACAATCGTCTACGAAGGCGATCTGAAAAAAATGCCCCTATCGGGTCATCATCATCGAGAAATGACATCTCTCAGTCTGCTTTCAAATCCTAATCCTTCTACAAATATCGGTCTAATTCCACAATCCCAATAAAACGAAAAAAACATTGACAAATATACTTGTCAATGTTAATCTATTTTTGACAACAATATTTGTCAGTATGACAATTAATTTAGTCAAATAGGAGGACATCATGCCTTTAATTAATCGTCTAAAAGAGCACCGGGCCCGTTTGTCAGTGAATCAATCAGAATTGGGTAAAATGGCGGGGGTATCAAGGCAAACCATAAGCTTGATTGAACGAGGAGATTATTCACCATCCATTACATTGGCTTTAAAGCTGGCCAAAATCTTTTCGGTATCAGTGGAAGAGATCTTTCAATATGAGGAGGCGCAAAATGAACGTTAGGAAATCATTTATCAAAATCGTAGGATGGTTGATATTAGGGGCTATTTTTGGTATAGCTGGATCATTTATCAACCAACGTTGGCAATTGATGGAAGAATTGGCACAAAGAGATATTTTTTCAAGCATCCAGCCCTATTTTTTCTGGATTCACGTGATCGGCACGGGGCTGTTGTTGCTAATCAGTTTCAGTTGCTATGTCCAGTCAAAAAGAATCATGACATCACCAGATTTAGAAGAAGACGAGGCGCTATCTGACAAATTGGATCAGTTTCAGCACAGAGCTTTGACAAGCAGCATGGTAGCCATGATTCTTAACTTTGTTACTTTTGGCGTTTCAGTAGAGGTAGGCAACCTTAGAATATTGGTTAGTGTGGGAGTTTTTATCTTGGTCATGCTCTTAAGTTCTCTGATAGATTTATTGGTGATCAAACAAGTCAGAGAACAAGACCCCATGAAAAAGGGCGATCCTTCCAAAATGAGGTTTGATAAAGAGTGGCTAGAAAGTTGTGATGAGGCAGAAAAAATGCTGATCTACCAGTCGGCTTACCGAACATTTTCTCTAATGAAACAGGTTTTGATGTTCAGCGTGGTGGCAGCCATGGTGTCAAAAATGATCTTTGATACGGGCAATGTTCTGATTCTAGTATTAGGGACTATTTGGCTCATTCACAATCTTAGCTACACCATCTATGCGAGGCAGGTTGAAAAAGGGAAAATTAATATCTGAAATTTATTCTTGACAAAGAATGTAATAACGTTTAGTATAGATAAAAATATGATAACTGTAACTTATCAAGAGAGGTGGAGGGAATGGCCCGTCGAAACCTCGGCAACCTACGTGTTATGCGCAAGGTGCCAATTCCAACAGTGAAAACTGGGAGATAAGAAGAATTGGAATTCTAAGCCGCTTCTTATACGAAGCGGCTTTTTCGCATAAGCTACAGTTCAAAGGAGGATTTATGAAGCCATTTAAAATTGAAACACAATGTGTCCAAGGAACTTACCGACCTGAATCTGGCGAACCAAGAGTATTGCCGATTGCACAAAGCACTACTTATCAGTATTATGACTCCGACGATGTGGCGGATTTGTTTGACTTGAAAAGTGCCACCCATATGTATTCAAGAATCAGCAATCCTACTGTATCTGCGTTCGAAGAGAAGATTGCTCTGTTAGAAGGGGGCGTGGGTGCTTTGGGCGCTTCGTCTGGACAAGCAGCCTCTACGTTGGCCATCTTAAATATCTGTCAAGCAGGAGATCATCTCATATCTGCTTCAACCATTTATGGAGGCACCTACAATCTGTTTGCTGTTACGTTGAAAAAACTCGGCATTGAAACCACTTTTGTCAGTCCGGATGCCACACTTGAAGAAATCAAAGGAGCAGCAAAACCCAACACTAAGGCTGTGTTTGGAGAAACCATCGGCAACCCGGGATTAAACATCTTGGACTTTGAAAAATTCAGCCAAGGAGCAAAAGCTTTGGATGTGCCCTTCATTGTAGATAATACCTTAGCCACGCCTATTCTTTGCAAGCCTTTCCAACATGGGGCAGATATTGTCATCCACTCCACTACCAAATATACTGACGGTCATGCTACTAGTGTGGGTGGCGTCATCATCGATGGGGGCACATTCAATTGGGATAACGGAAAATTTCCTGAGTTGGTAGAACCCGACCCCAGTTATCACGGCATTCAATATGTGAAGGATTTTGGAGCGGCGGCCTACATTACCAAAGCAAGAGTACAGTTATTGAGAGACCTTGGGGCCACCATGAGTCCATTTAGTGCCTTTTTGTTTCATCTTGGGTTAGAGACCCTCCATATCCGAATGGAAAGACACAGTGAAAACGCTTTGAAGTTGGCTGAATTTCTTGAAAAACACCCTGGAGTCAGTTGGGTAAACTATCCTGGTTTGAGATCCCACGACACTTATGATTTGGGGCAAAAATATTTGCCAAAGGGTGGTAGCGGCATTTTGACCTTTGGCATAAAAGGGGGCACCCAAGCAGGCAAGGAACTGATCAAACACATGGAATTAACAGCCTTAGTAGTGCATTTAGGAGATTTAAGAACCAGCATTCTCCATCCAGCTAGCACAACCCATCGACAACTATCAGAAGAACAGCAGATTGCTGCAGGTGTTTCTCCGGATTTAATAAGAGTGTCCGTAGGGTTGGAAAATATAGAGGATATTATTGAAGACTTTGATAAAGCTATTTCATCGGTCACTCAATAAGAAGATATCAACCCAGATGCGACCAGATGAGAAATTAAGAAGAAAGGAAAATCGCCATGCCTATAGTCATACCGGATCAATTGCCAGCATTTGAAACACTGACAAAAGAAAACATATTTGTGATGAATGATTGGCGAGCTTATAGCCAAGATATCAGACCCTTGGAAGTTTGTATCGTCAATCTCATGCCAACAAAAGAGGAAACCGAGACGCAGCTTATAAGAATGTTGGCCAATACGCCATTACAGGTGAATCTCCATTTGGTTCATATGGCTTCCCACGATTCAAAAAACACGAAACAAGAACATTTGGACAATTTCTATAAAACTTTTGAAGAAATACGGCATCGAAAATTTGATGGTATGATCATCACAGGAGCACCTGTAGAAACATTGCCTTATGAGGAAGTGGATTACTGGGAAGAATTGGCCGCCATTATGAGATATTCTCTAACTCATGTTTTTAGCACGTTGCATTTGTGCTGGGGGGCCCAAGCGGCATTGTATTACCATTATGGGGTGGAGAGATATCATTTGGACGAAAAGCTCTTTGGTGTGTTTTTGCATACAGTAAAAGAAAGACGCACCCGATTGACCAGGGGTTTTGACGAAGTGTTCTATGCTCCTCATTCGAGACACACCCAAATTGACAAAAAAGAGTACGAAAAAGTCCCCAATGTGAGAATATTGGCTGAATCAGAAGAAGCAGGAGTGCATATCGCATCGTTGAAGAACCGACGTCAGATTTTTGTTCAAGGACACGGGGAGTATGACCGATACACCTTGAAAAAAGAATATGATAGAGACTTGTTGAAAGGGATGGCCATCAAAGTGCCGGAAAACTATTTTGTGGACAACGATCCCTCCAAAGATGTTATCGTAACCTGGAGAAGCCATGCCCAGCTGCTCTTTTCCAACTGGTTAAATTATTGCGTCTATCAGGAAACGCCTTTTGATATCAATGAAATAACATCATTTTAAAGATTAAGCTTTAAACTCCAAGGACACCTGTGATATAATCAATCAAAAGCATAACCAAGCGAAGATTGCGGGAGATGGCTCATAAGAGCAGCCGAAGGAGCAATGAGTGAAAAGCCGAAAACACTTAGAAACTCGCAGGCAAAAGGATCGCAATTGGATGGTACTCTGAAGAGTCTGCAAAGACAAAAAGGCAGCACCGAAGGAGAAATTGCTTGCAACTGAAGCAAGAAGCTCTCAGGTAAACAAACAGAGATTGCATGGCTCAAGCCTGCAATCTTTTTTTATTTGACGAAAATATAACGAGGAGATGAAGACATGCCAACACTCAAAAAAACCCCACTTCACGACACCCATCTGGCAATGGGCGCCAAAATGGTCGCTTTTGGCGGATGGGAAATGCCGATTCAATACTCCAACATCATAGAGGAGCATAAAAGTGTAAGAGAACAAGTAGGTCTGTTTGATGTGTCTCATATGGGAGAAGTGACCGTTTCCGGCAAAGATGCAGAGGCATTTGTCAACTATCTGACCACTAATGATGCTAGTGCATTGACTCCCAACAGCATCCAATACAGCATGATGTGCAATGAGGCAGGTGGCGTGGTGGACGATTTGCTGGTATATCGAAAAAGCCAAGAAGAATTTTTGTTGATCATCAACGCTGGCAACATCGACAAAGATATGAGCTGGATCCGGGAGGCTCAAGGGCAAGTCAATTTGGATGTTTCTGTCATCAATATTTCGGACGATGTCGGACAAGTGGCTCTTCAAGGACCCCATGCTGAGAGATTATTGCAGGAATGGGTCTCAATAGACTTATCCACCCTTCAATTTTTCAAATTCCAAGAGAATGTGACTATTGACGGGATCCCTTGCCTTATTTCCAGAACGGGTTATACAGGAGAAGACGGTTTCGAAATCTACACAGATCGCCACCACATTCTCAAAGTTTGGGATGTCCTGTTGGCGGCAGGCAAAAAATATCAAATTAAACCTTGTGGTTTGGGTGCAAGAGATACTTTGAGGTTTGAAGCCAACCTGCCCCTATATGGCCATGAGTTGACGGAAACCATTACTCCTTTCGAGGCGGGATACGGGGTTAGTGTAAAACTGGACAAAGAGAACTTTATTGGAAAAACCGCTTTAAAACAACAAAAAGAAGTAGGCGTCAGGAGAAAAATAGTGGGATTCCAATTAATGGACAAAGGCATAGCCAGAGCCAACTATCCAGTCATGGATGAAAAAGGCAGAACCATCGGAGAAGTAACCACAGGCTACAAGTCACCTACATTGGACAAGGTCATAGGCATGGCGCTGATAGATGCGACATATGCCAAGCTAGATAGCCCCATCTTTGTACAAGTACGGAACAAGTCATTAAAAGCCACTGTCATATCAAGAAAATTCTTGAATAAAAACAATAAATAAGAGGAGGCAGTAAAATGAAAACAATAGAAGGACTATATTATGCAAAAAACCATGAATGGTTGAAAATTGAGGGAGATCAAGGGTATGTGGGCATTACAGATTATGCGCAACATGAATTAGGAGATATCGTTTTTGTGGACATGCCCCAAATTGGGGACACCTTTGATGCGGGAGATGTATTTGGAGCCATTGAATCTGTCAAAGCGGCTAGTGATATTTACCTGCCTGTTTCAGGAGAAGTAGTGGCAATCAATGAAGATTTGGATGAAGCCCCAGAACTTATCAATGAAGATGCTTTTGAAAACTGGATCATCAAGATCAAGGTAACCAATGAGGAAGATTTGGAACTGCTTATGAATGCCAAACAATACGAGGAGTACTTAAAAGAGGAGGCCTAGAATGAATCGCTACATTCCACTAACCAAAGAAGATCAAACCCATATGCTCAAGCAAATTGGTGTAGATGGGATAGATGATCTGTTCAGCGACATTCCTGACGATTTAAAACTGAACCGCAAATTGAACTTACCAGATGGGATCAGTGAGCATGAAGTCAGAAGAAAAATGACAGATATCAGCAAGAAGAATAAAAACTTAGATGATTTTATCAGCTTTCTAGGGGCAGGAGCTTATGACCATTATATTCCTTCAGTGGTAAGCCATGTGGCGGGACGTTCGGAGTTCTATACATCTTACACCCCTTACCAGCCAGAAATTAGTCAAGGCACCTTGCAATACATTTTCGAATTTCAAAGCATGATGTCCGAGTTGACAGGCATGGATGTGATCAACGCTTCCATGTATGACGGGGCCACAGCCACGGCAGAAGCCGCTATCATGGCCATGCGCTCAAACAACCGAAACAAGATCATTGTGGCGGCCACCATTCATCCTGCAACCTTGGCTGTCTTGAAAACCTATTGTCACTTTAGAGAAATTGATCTGGTAGTGCTTCCGGAAAAACAGGGACGGGTGGACAATGAGCAATTGTCATGTATCGATGGAGACACATCAGCCGTCATTGTACAAAGCCCCAATTTTTATGGCCTTATAGAAGACGTCTCAACTATTGAAAAAACAACTCATGACAATAAAGCCCTGCTGATTATGAATGTGGACCCGATTAGTTTGGGTGTCCTAAAATCCCCAGGGGAGTACAAGGCAGATATTGTTGCAGGAGAAGGACAAGGACTTGGAATCCCATTGAGCTTTGGGGGGCCTTATCTTGGGTTTATTGGAACCACCAACAAACTGATGCGAAAAATGCCGGGAAGAATATGTGGATTAACAGAGGATATAGAAGGCAAACCAGGGTATGTACTTACCCTCCAAGCTAGGGAACAACATATTCGAAGAGAAAAAGCGACATCCAACATCTGTTCCAATCAAAGTCTATGTGCGTTGAGAGCGGTGGTCTATTTGTCAACAATGGGACAAAAAGGCTTAAAGGAAGTGGCACTTCAGAGTCTTTCCAAAGCTCATTATGCCAAAGAACAATTACTGGCAACTGGTGTGATGAAAGAAGTGCACCAAGGACCTTTCTTCAAAGAGTTTGTCTTGGAATCAACCTTAGACGCGGCAATGATAGAAGAAGCCTTGTTGAAAAAAAGGATCATAGGGCCTCTTAGGATTGAAAAACTTCTGGAGAATCAAAAGAATCGGCTGTTATTCGCGGTAACAGAAAAAAGAACCAAAGATGAAATCGACCAGATGGTGAATGTCATTCGGGAGGTGTCGAAATGAAGAAAGAACACAAAATGATCATAGATCTATCAAAAGAGGGAAGGGTAGCCTACGCATTGCCCCAAAATGATGTGCCAACCAAAGAATGGGGATCTTATTTGCCTGAAGAATTTCAACGGAAAACCGTACCAAGACTTCCGGAAGTTTATGAAGTAGACGTTGTTAGACACTATACCAATTTATCCAACAAAAACTACGGTGTGGACACAGGGTTTTATCCACTAGGTTCTTGCACCATGAAATACAATCCTAAGATCAACGAAGATATGGCATCCTTAGATGGACTTGCTAAAGTTCACCCTTATCAGCAAGAATCCACCGTTCAAGGAAGTTTGGAGTTGCTGTATGATTTGGGAGAAAAGCTATCAGAAATCACCGGAATGGCGGCGTTTTCATTGCAACCTGCTGCAGGCGCCCATGGAGAGTTGGCAGGTCTAATGATGATCAAAAAATACCATGAAGGTAGAAAAGATTCAAAGAGAAGAAAAATCATCGTTCCTGACTCATCACACGGCACAAACCCTGCCACTGCCACTGCTGTTGGTTATGATCTGGTAGAAATTAAATCTGACAATATGGGTGGGGTGAATTTAGAGGCTCTGAGAGCCGAACTAGATGACGAAACAGCTGGATTGATGTTGACCAATCCCTCTACTTTGGGATTGTTTGAACGCAATATTTCAAAGATTACTCAGATGGTTCATGATGCTGGCGGATTAGTATACTACGACGGTGCCAATTTAAACGCCATCATGGGGAAAACCAGACCGGGAGATATGGGATTTGACATTATCCATTTGAACTTGCACAAAACCTTCACCACACCACATGGTGGTGGTGGACCTGGAGCGGGTCCTGTGGGCGTAACAAAAACCTTAGAACCCTACTTGCCCTATCCTACCGTACAAAACAAAAACGGTAGCTATGGATTTGATTATGACCGGCCTCAATCTATTGGTCGAATCATGGCTTTTCATGGACAATTTGGGGTTTTGGCAAGAGCTTACACCTATATTCTGTCTATGGGATCCGATGGCTTAAAACAAGTCAGCGAAGCAGCCGTGTTAAATGCAAACTATTTGCAAAGCAAACTTAAAGAACATTTTCATTTACCTATCGATACCTTATGCAAACATGAGTTTGTTCTGTCTGGGACCAGCCAATTATCAGAATATCGAACGCTGGATATGGCAAAACGCATGCTAGACTATGGCATTCATCCACCAACGGTTTATTTTCCATTGATTATTGACGAAGCCATGATGATCGAACCTACTGAGACAGAAAGTCTGGAAACACTAGACCAATTTGTGGATATTATGGTGAAAATAAAGGAAGAAGGCGAAGGCAACCCAGCCTTGCTTCACAATGCTCCAATCTCAACACCGGTAAGAAGGTTGGACGAGGCCAAAGCGGCTAGAAAACCAGTAGTGAAATGGTGAGATGTCAATGAGAGAATGGAGTAGACGGATGAAAAAAACAATATTTGTTCTTGGATTAGTTACAATTCTTGTGGTTACAGGTATTCAAGCCTTTGCCAATGCGGCGGCTCCTTATCGAAGACCAGGAGATCAGATGTTGGTATTCGATGATGCAACAGGAATTGCTCTGATAGAGGAATGGATCACCTATGAAATCAGCGAGACCTATGTGGGAAGAGGGACCGTTGAGGTGGTTTATCTATTAAAAAACCAGACTCGAGATGACGAAAACATTACGCTACTCTTTTTGGCTCCTTATTTAGAAAAAGAAGCCATCAATATCTCTTTGGATGGTGAAGAGATCAGGGATTTCACATTGGAAAAAGCAGAAAGCATTCCAGAAAACTGGGAAGCGTCATTAACCCAGGCCAACATCGATCCTGTTGGCAATCGGGAATTGACTTATGATTACGATCACTGGAAAGCTTATCAAGGCTGGTCCAAACAAGGATTCCAGTTTGACATTCAAATTCCTAAAGGACAAGAGGCAACCCTTCGGATGCGTTACGCCACAGAAGGAGGTTATTATGCCTACCAAGATGTGGTAAATCATGTGTATACCCAACTCTATTACCTGACACCAGCAAGTTTTTGGGAAGGCCAAGCCATCATCAATATGACGGTTAAATTTCCTTCCGACCAGTTTGAGCTTTACAGCAATATGCCTATGTCAAAGGTTGAACCAGGAGTATATGCAGGGACTTTGACAGGTATCCCTGATGAAGAGTGGTTTTTCAACTATGTCCACACGAAAGGGTTGTTCTTTGGTACCAACCATCAAAAGACCCACAACCTTATAGTTGGAGCCCTAATGGTATTCACTTTGATGATAGGTTATGTGGTGAGGAAGAAAAAAAGTCGAAAGCTAGGCTGGCTAGTCTCATTGCTGGCCATTCCCCAAATAGCCCTCTTCAGGCCAACTTATGGCACGCTGTTCTTTTTGATGATTTTCGGACCTTTTATCATTGGGCTAGTGGTCATAGCAGGAATTATTCGCTATTTAGTGAAGCGAAAAGAGCGTAATGCCCGTCTCTGACGAATCAGGGAGATGATTTTACCGGTTTTGAGAATATAAGGATAAAAAGAGAAACATGAATGTATCGAATTTTATACATTTGTGTTTCTTTTTTTATGCCAAAAACAAAGGCAAAAATTTTTTTAAAAGGACAACGCTTTCACGTGTAAAGCATACAGCGTTTTCTAGATAAAGAATTGAAAAACTGGCACAGAGATTGCTAATTATTAGGACAAATACAATTAAGGAGGATGCAAATGTTTAAAAATGCATATATCCCTTATGGCGGATATTACAGCACACCTTTTGCAAAGTGGCAGGGTAGTCTGCAGAACGAAAACTCAATCAAACTGACAGGGAACACAAGTAAAAGATTTTTTGAGGAGAAAGGGTTTGATCCCGGAATCATTGAGTACGTTTACTTTGGACACACAGTCATACAGCCAGGTTCTTTTTACTCAGCACCTTATGGAGCAGCTGAAATGGGCATCAACGTTCCAGGACAATCTGTATCCCATGCATGTGCGACGTCGACAACGGCAGTATTCAATGCAGCTTCTGCGATTGAGACAACAGGGTATTCAACGGTATACGTCATGCTTGGAGACAGATTATCAAATGCGCCCCATGTTGTTTGGCCTAATCCGTTAGGGATGGGTGGCATGCCAATGAAAGAAGACATCAACATAGACAATATTAATGGAGACCCTTCAACAGGCCAAAGCATGTTATCTACAGCAGAAAATGTGGCCAAAGAATATGGATTTACTAGAGAAGAGGCGGACGAGTTAACGAGAATAAGGTACGAACAGTATGAAGAAGCAATAAAGAATGACAGAGCGTTTCAAAAGAGATACATGTTTCCCATAAGAATTAAAAGAAGAAAAGGAGAGTTTGTGCTAACGGAAGATGAAGGCGTGTTCCCAACAACGATGGAATCTTTGGCAAAATTAAAACCGATCATAGAAAATGGCATCCACACATTCGGTTCTCAAACGCATCCAGCAGATGGCAATGCGGGAATCATAGTAACAAATAGAGAGCATGCTCTAGAAATTGGTAAAGACAAGAATATTCCAGTTCAAATAGTTGCTTATGGTGCGACAAGAACGAAAAGGGCATTTATGCCGGCAGCGCCAGCAGATGCTGCAAAGATTGCACTCGAAAGAGGAGGCGTTAGCGCAAAAGATCTAAAATCAGTAAAAAATCATACGCCCTTCATTGTAAATGATTTGCATTTTGCAAAGGAATTGGGCTTAGACAAGAAGAACATCAATAACTATGGAACTTCAATGGTATTTGGACATCCTCAAGGTCCAACAATGGGAAGACTGCTAATCGAGGCAATAGAGGAGACGGTCATAAAAGGAGGAGGCTATGCCTTAGTTGCGGGATGTGCCGCTGGTGATAATGCTGCCGCCTTATTGGTAAAAATAGGATAAGAAAGGAGTTAATTATGAAAATCAAAGTTGTAGGGATTATTGGTGCTGGCTCAATGGGGACGGGCATAGCCCAAATATCTGCACAAAAAGGATTCGAGGTCCTCGTTTACGACTTAAAAGATGAAATATTGGAAAAATCATTGGGAAGAATCGACAAAGTGCTTGAAAAGTTAACAGCAAAAGGAAAAATTACTGAGGAAGATAAAGCCAAAACAATGTCTAGGATAAAGACCTCCACTAACCTAGAGGACTTTAAAGAAGTTGACCTGATCATTGAAGCAGTCGTTGAAAATATGGAAATAAAGCAAACGGTGTTTTCAAAGTTAGATGAAATATGTGAGGAGAAAACCTATTTTGCAACCAACACCTCTACTATGTCCATAACAAAAATAGCAACAGCAACCAATAGACAGGCAAAATTTGCAGGATTGCATTTCTTTAACCCTGCTCCTGTTATGAGATTAGTGGAAGTAATCAGAGGATACTATACAAGTGATGAAACGGTTAAAGACCTTCAAGACTATGTGAAAGCATTGGGAAAAGAAGGAATAGAAGTCAAAAAAGACACGCCGGGATTTGTTGTAAATAGACTGATGTTGCCACAATTCAGAGAAGCCTATTTGGTATATGAAGAAGGAGTGGCTTCGTTGGAAGATATTGACAAGGCGATGAAATTAGGATTGAACCATCCCATGGGGCCATTTGAGCTAATGGACTACACGGGTCTTGACATAGCTTACGACTCACTTGTATATCTTTACGGAGAATTTGCGCAACCAAATTGGTCACCACCACCTGCCCTAAAAAGAATGATTAATGCCGGACGATTTGGCATGAAGGCTGGAAAAGGTTGGTACGACTACGATAAAAAAGAAAAATAAGACAAGAAAAAGGAGAGGAACTCATGAGTAAGGTAATTGCTTTAGACAAAATTGCTGGTGTGATTAAAGATGGATCAGCAATATCTGTAACAACAGCTGGATTAGTAGGCTTTCCGGAAGCAGTCGCAGAAGCTATCGAAAAGAGTTTTTTGGGAACGGGACACCCAAGAGACTTGACATTGATGCACAGTTGCGGATGTGGAGATGGAAAAGACAGGGGTGCCAACAGGTTTGGTTATGAAGGTATGATCAAAAGATTGATCGCAGGTCATACGGGTGAATCACCCAAGCTTGGGAAACTCATGCAAGAAAACAAAATTGAAGCCTATCTATTGCCTCAAGGCGTTATGGCCCATATGTGGCGACATATTGCCGGGAAAAAAATGGGTGTCATCACTAAAGTTGGATTAAGAACATTTGTCGATCCAAGACAAACAGGCGGAAAGGTAAACGATGTTACAAAGGAAGATTTGGTAAAATTGCTAGAAATTGAAGGGGAAGAATGGTTGCTGTATAAAAACTTTCCAGTTGATGTAGCGATTATCAGAGGCACTTATGCGGATGAGAAAGGCAATGTCACTTTTGGAAAGGAACCCTTGTTTTTAGAAGCTATTTCAATGGCACAAGCGGCTAAAAACAATGGCGGAATTGTGATCGCACAAGTGTTGGATGTGGTTAAGAACGGCACACTTAATGCTCAAGAGGTCAAGGTGCCAGGAGATTATGTGGACTTCATCGTCAAGTCTCCTCCTGAAAAACATCCTCAAACCAAAGGGACTATTTACAATCCTGCACTTAGTGGAGAAGTTAAGATCCCATTGAACAGTTTGCCACCAATGGAATTGGGAGCTAGAAAGATCATTGCAAGAAGAGCAGCTGTTGAGCTTAAACCAAACTCGATTGTCAACTTAGGTATTGGTATGCCTGATGGGGTAGCGAATGTAGCCTCAGAAGAAGGGGTAATAGAAAAAATATCACTTACGGTTGAGCTTGGAACTTATGGAGGAATGCCAGCATCTGGACTAGATTTTGCTACAGCATATAACCCAGAAGCGATTATCGACCATCAATTCCAGTTTGATTTTTATGACGGAGGCGGAATCGACACGGCATTCTTAGGTGCTTCACAGATTGATCAATTTGGCAATGTGAATGTGAGTAAGTTTGGCGATAGAATTGTCGGTCCTGGTGGATTCATCAATATCTCACAAAATTCTAAGGAAGTCATATTTTGTGGGACTTTCACAGCAGGTGGATTTGATGCTGAAGTCAAAGATGGAGAACTCAGAATTATAAAAGAAGGAAAGATCAAGAAGTTTGTTGAGAATGTGGACCATATAACCTATAGTGGTGAATTTGGATCAAAAACCAAACAAAGTGTCATTTTTGTTACGGAAAGAGCAGTCTTTAAGTTGAGAGAAGAAGGCGGCTTGGAGCTTATAGAAATAGCACCGGGTGTAGATCTAAAAAAAGACATCCTTGGACAAATGGAATTTGAACCTCACATTTCAGAAGATTTAAAAACTATGTCAAGTGATATGTTCAATGAAAAATGGAATAAACTGAAGATTTAGTTGTTAAAAACAAGCTTCTGTGCGAAGCTCAGAAGCTTGTCAAATAAAAGGAGGGTCATAAATGGAAACATTGAGTGGAATTGGAATTTTAGTCGGTTTTGCGGTTCTTATGATTGGAGCATGGCGAAAAATCAATCTATTGGTCGTTACACTGGTCGTAAGCGGTATCATTGCCATATTTAGTGGAATGGGAATAGCAGAAACATGGGCTGGTCCTTATATGGCAGGTTTTACAAATTTTGCTGGAAGATACCTGTTGCTGTTTGCCTTTGGAGCGGTATTTGGGAAAGTGTTAGAGGACAGTGGTGCAGGTTGGAGATTGGCAAATACAATTGCTAACAAAGCGGGAGATAAGTATTCTATCTTTGCCTTTTGTGCCATCACTTTGATATTGCTTTATGGTGGCGTCAGTATCTTTGTAATCGTATTTTTCTTACTCCCAATTGGAAAGAGTTTGTTCAAACGACTTAGAATTCCATGGGCTTACTTTCCTGGAATAGCTATGATTGGAACGATTCCACCTGTTGGAATTTTACCAGGAAGTCTACAAATCTTGAATATTATCCCAACCAACTACTTTGGAACGGACTTGTTGGCAGCACCAATCGTTGGGATATTGGCAAGTATTGTTTACTGCGTGATGGCATATTTTTACATTAAATTCATTATGAAGAATAGTGAGAAAAACTTTGATTTATCAGAATTTGACAATATTGCATCTGTAGATCTAAATGAAGATGAGTTAGAAAAAATCGCCCCAAATGCTGTTCTTTCAATTATTCCCATAATCACAGCACTAGTTTTAATCAACTTGCTGAAACTGGACATCGTCATTGGTTTGATTATCGCGAGTATCGTTGGGATGGTCTTATTCAATACCGCAATGAAGGACAAATTCAAAACAGTTAATGATGGAATCGTAAACGGGATCATGCCATTGGTATATGTTTCAGTGGTAGTTGGTGTCGCTAGAACGGTTGAAGCAGCACCTTTCTTCGAAGTTATGAAAGATGTGTTGTTAAACTCAAACATTCCTGGATTGTTGAAAGTCGTATCTGTAACCAGTGTTTTCTCAGCAATGACAGGGTCATCTTCAGGTAGTATGACCATGATTCTTGAACTGTTTGGTGGAGATTTCTTGGCTTGGGGTTACCACCCAGAACTGCTTCATAGATTAATCTCAACTTCATCTTTAGGATTTGACTCACTTCCTTGGAACTCTGTGGTTGTTGTATTTTTCTCACTGAGCGGTGTTTCATACGCAAAAGGATACAAGCATGTGTTTATGACAACAGTCGTTATGTCATTGATCGCTGCAGGATTCATAATGTTGATATCACCGATATTCTATTAACCGAAGGAGGACTTGATGAGAATTAAAGATAAAGTCGCCATTGTAACAGGGTCGGCAAGAGGTATTGGGAAATACATCGCTTTAAGGTTGGCTAAAGAAGGTGCAAAAGTGGTTGTGACCGATATCAATTTGGAAGGTTGTATGGCGGTTGTGGAAAGTTTTGAAAATTTTGGAGGAAGTGGGATGGCAATCAAGTGCGATGTCACCAAATCTGAAGAGGTAGAAAGCTTAATCAACAAGACGGTAGAAGCGTATGGCAAACTAGACATTCTTGTGAATAATGCAGGCATAACCATGGACGCCACATTAAAGAAAATGACAGAAGATCAATGGGATAAAGTCCTAGATGTCAATTTAAAATCTGTTTTCTTATGTAGCAAGTATGCCAGTGGCATGATGGCTGAAAACGGTGGAGGCAGAATCATCAACATCAGTTCTTTGTCAGGCGTTGAAGGCAACTTTGGCCAAGCGAACTATTCAGCATCAAAAGCAGGTATTATCGGGATCACAAAGACGCTTTCAAAAGAATTAGGCAGAAAGAATATTACTGTGAATGTCGTTGCTCCTGGGTTTATCAACACAGAAATGACACAGAAGATTCCGGAAAAAGTGGTAGAAAAACTATTGGCAACCATTCCAGTTGGAAGAAAAGGCGAACCAGAGGAAGTGGCTGCAGCAGTCCTCTACTTGGCTACTGACGAGGCAGGATTTGTAAACGGGGTTACGCTTAACATCAATGGTGGATCATATGTGATATAAATAAGATAGGTCCCGATGGAATGAGAGCGATTCTATCGGGACCCTTCAAAAAGGAGTTTGTCATGCCGAAATTTATAAAAGCAGAAGATTTGCATGAATATATTAGAGATGAAGCCGTAATCTACACGACATCATTTGGCTTGGTAGGAATGCCAGAAGAATCAGTGATTTCTTTAGAAAACCATTATTTGAAACAGAATAGACCTAAAAACTTAACCTATTATTGCCCATCGGCTTCAGGAAATTTTAAAGACAAAGGCATTCACCATTTGGCTCATGAAGGATTATTGAAGAAATATGTGACAGGACATATCGGTGGAGGAGGACCAAGAATTCAAAAATTAGTTATGGAAAACAAAGTAGAGGCTTACAATCTACCGCAAGGCGTTTTATCAGTCCTTCCTAGATACATTGCTGGGAAAAGAGGAGGGTTATTCACAAAAGTTGGATTGAACACCTTTGTTGATCCTAGAATGGAAGGCGGAAAATGCAACGACATATCTAAGGAAGATTTGGTTGAGATCGTGAATTTCAAGGAAGAAGAATGGATGTATTATAAGCTTCCTAGAATTGATGTGGCACTCCTTAGAGGGAACATTGCGGATGAAAAAGGAAATATTGCGACAACGAAAGATGGTGTCATGTTAGAACTGTTAACAATCGCCCAGGCAACCAAAGCTTGTGGTGGGATTGTGATTGTCGAAGTAGAAAACATTGTCAAATCAAACAGCATACACCCTAAAGAAGTTAAAATACCAGGGATACTGGTTGATTACATACTAATGGCAAAACCGGAAAACCATTTTCAAACGATGGGAACGTATTATAACCCAGTTTATAGCGGAGATATAAAAGTATCTACTGATTGCGTGGGAAAAATGAAGTTGAATGAGAAAAAGATCATTTGCAGAAGGGCAGCAATGTTCTTAAAGCGAGGCGATATCATCAACTTAGGTATAGGAACACCTGAAGGAATAGCAAACATAACCGCAGAGGAAGAAGTTTTTGACGAGATATGCCTAACCACTGAAGGAGGAGGGATAGGAGGAGTGCCTGCTTCTGGTCTGGATTTTGCACATACAGTGAATGCTGAAGCCATCATAGAACAATCCGCACAATTTGATTATTATGATGGGACTGGCGTGGACAAGGCTTTTTTAGGATTGGCGCAAGCAGACAAGAAAGGAAATCTGAATGTAAGCAGATTTAACAACAAACCTATTGGGTGTGGAGGATTTATCAATATCACTCAGAATTCAACATTTGTTGTATTTTGTGGGACATTTACAGCAGGGGAATTAGAAACAAAAATAGAAGATGGAAAATTATCCATAGTAAAAGAAGGAAAAAACAAAAAGTTTGTGGATCATGTAGAACAAATCACCTTTTCAGGGGACTATGCAAGAAAAACAAATCAAACGGTTTATTATGTAACAGAAAGGGCAGTTTTTAAGAATTCAGAAGAGGGCTTAGAATTAATTGAAATAGCTCCAGGCATCGATCTTGAAAAAGATGTCTTGGGAAAAATGGGATTTAAGCCGATAATCAAACACCTTAAAAGGATGCCTGAAGAAATATTCTATGAAGAGTGGGGAAATCTAAAAAAGACCATTTCTTATTTATAATTGTCCTTGTCTATTTCGTATTTTTTCATTTTTTTGTACAACATGGTTCTATGCATACCAAGTTTTTCGGCAGCTTCGTTGATTTTTCCGTCTAGAGAATCTAATGTCTTTACGATGAAATCTTTTTCGATGTCTTCAATCATAGTCTTTAACGGCTTGTCTGAACCATCCATAAAGGTATCATTTTTAAACTTTTGGATAGGGACGAATCGGAAAAACTCTTCTTGAAGATGGATTTTATTGCCCGGAGTTACCAAATAGATTCTTTCGATGACGTTTTTCAATTCCCGTATGTTTCCGGGCCATGTGTAGGAAAGCAACATTTTTAACAAATCGGCATGAAAGTATTTGTTTTTACCATATTTATTATTGAGTTGCTCCAAAAAATGTTCAGCAAGCGGAATAATATCTTCGGTTCTTTTTCGAAGAGGAGGCAGATGGAAAGGCATGACGCTGATTCGGTAGAACAAATCTTCTCTGAATTTTCCCGCGTCAATCAACTCAAGTATATCTTTGTTGGTAGCCGAGATGATCCGAACATTCGAAGTGATGTAATCCACTCCACCTAAACGTTGATAAACACCGTTTTCTAAGACTCTAAGCAGTTTGGATTGCATAGCTATAGGCATATCGCCAATCTCATCTAAAAAGAGAGTGCCTTTGTTGGCAATTTCAAAAAAACCTGGTTTGCCTTTTTCTCTTGCACCAGTGAAGGCTCCCTTTTCGTAACCAAATAATTCTGATTCGATTAATTCATGGGGAATGGCAGAACAATTGACAGGAATGAAAGGCTCGGATGATCTTTTGCTGGTTTGGTGAATCAATGAAGCAATGACTTCTTTGCCGGTTCCGGATTCACCTTGCAACAAGATAGAACAATCAGAATTGGAAACATTATCCACGCCCTTTAAGATGGCTTTCATTTTTGGACTATCAGCAATAATTTTCGTGTTTCCGCCGTAGGCAAAATTCAAATAGTTAGCGGTAGTCTTGTAAAGCTTGGCATTCTTTCTTTCGGATTCTAGTTCTTTTACGTAGGATTCAATGGTCTTGGCATTTCGAATATTTGTGATGACCATCATCACCTCTCCATTTTCCAGGATGGGGACAGAAGTGGAAATAGAGTTGTTTCCAGTTACAGTTTCAACAAGCAAGGTGACGGGTTTCTTGGTATGGTTAGCCATAGCGGAAGATGACCGATTATACAATTTCATATTGATGAAATCTTGAACATTTTTCCCGATCAACTCCTCAGGAGATTTCCCCAAAGGTCTGGATGCAGACTCATTGACAAAAATCAACACATTATTCTTATCGGTCACAAAGAGGCCATCAAATGAATTCTCGAAGATAGTTTCTAACTGAGACAATGTGACGGAATACTTGGATAAAAAATTTGAATGATGCACGGCCATATTATTTACTCCCCTTGTAAAGATTTTGTCATGCAAGGATATTATACCATAATGACCACTTGTGAAACGAAAAAACGTATCTTTTTTTATACATCACTAGATTAATAACATAAATTTCATAGACGGAGGCATCATGAAAAACCACATTTTAGCATTGATCTTACCTTTGACATTAATATTCTTTAGACCATTAGGTCTAAACTTCAATCAAAGTATGGTATTGGCGGCTTTGGTGTTGACAATCATTTGGTGGACAAAGGGATTTGTCAACAAGTTGTACGCATCTATCTTTCTTTTAGTGATGTTTGCGATTTTTGGTCAAACACCTCTTATTGAAGTACTGAACTTTCCTTTGTCGGAAACGTTTGTGATGATTGTGTTTTCATATGTGTTTTCTCAGGGAATTTCCAATAGCAAATTGGCCCAGAAACTCATTGAACCTTACCTTCACAAATATGGTAGAAATTATATAAGACTATTCGTCATAATATTCATTTTGCAGTTTGTTATGATATTTGTGATCCCACAACCTTTTTCGAGAATCATCCTACTATCATTAATCATCAAAGAATTTTTTGGGGGGATCAAATTATCAAAAAATTCTCAAAACGTGTGGATGTTTTGGATACACGCGTCATCTGTATTCATCAATATGACGTTAATACGAGGAGACTTGATACTCAACAACGCCTTGTTGAACATTGCCAATATACAAATATCAGAAACAACCTGGATCAAATACATGGCGGTGCCGTCTCTTATGTTCTATATGATTGCTTGTGCAGGATTTTTGTTTGTCTTCAAGAAAGATATCATTGAATACAACAAGGCAGAGAGAACACCCAAAATGGAAAAACAGAACATCACGAAGAGAGATAAAATAAACCTTTCTATTATTGCAGTGGTTGTTGTTTTGTGGGCAACGGAAAGTCTTCATGGTATTTCTGGAACCATTATTGTCATACTAGGTTCGTTGGCAATGTTTTCAACAAATATGCTAAGCAAGAAAGACTTGAAATGCGTGGATTTGAAGTTGATGGTATTTTTGACGGCGGCTTTCTCAATAGGTAGGGTCATGACTTATAGCGGAACATCTGATTTGCTTTTTTCTAATCTCATCTCTTTTTTCCCGAAAGAGTTCAACACCATGTACATTTTGGTTGTGGTCTTAGTATCCATGGTTTTGCATATGGTACTGGGAAGCAATATCACCACCTTATCGGTAGCTTTGCCTGGATTGCTACTTATTAGTAGCGGCAAAGCCGATCCTGTGATGGTGATGTTTTTATCCTATATTGCTGTATGTGCTCACTTTGTCTTGCCTTTCCACCAAGTGATTGTGTTAATAGGAAATGGGAATAAACTCTATCCAAACGCAACCACCATTAAATACGCACCCATGCTTACCACGCTAGTGATAGTCAGTATCCTTTTCATATACAGAACATGGTGGTTATTTCTTAGACTTTAGGATACTTCATCCTGTTTCTTTTGTCCCCAAACAATGTATTGGTTGGAAGTAGCCAATTTTACCTGATGAGAATAATAATGATCCACAGTCTTGTCTTTTTCATAAGCACCAAACTTGAAAAAGACGGGCTGGTTTTTTAATTGGGGAAGAATCTTAAAAAATTGGGATTCTGTGTGATGGGTGTAAATCATGACTTTAAGACTATACGTCAAAGCCATGCGGGTAAGAACATACAAATCTTTTGGCTGTTCAGTCCATTCCAAGCCCGAAAAAATGATCCCTTCATTCAAACCATTTGCCAACACTTGCTGAAGGATGGCTTCAGGAGGATCATACAACATAGGCATGGTGTTCTTCAAATGATCGTTGATGCAGTGTTCACAGCCATAATGACAGGACTTTGCAATGACGATCGCTCCAATAAAAGGTGCGTCATTGAGAACGTTGTGGATAATCCCTTTGTAACCGATGTAAGAGGCCATTTTAGATATCCCCTTTGAGTTGATGCCGATCTTTAAACTCTTCTTTCTTGCCATCGTTGAAGCGATTTACGGGACGAATATATCCAGTTACCCGTTGATAAGCCACAGCTTCTTCTCCACAGTGAGGACAAGACGACACATTGCCATGCAAAAAACCGTGAACAGAACAGATGCTATAGACGGGAGAAAGAGAAGTATACGGAGCCTCAAAGTTCTCAGTAACATACTTCACAATTGCTTTTGCCTTCTCTCCTGAGATAGAACTTTCAAGATAGTTGTGGATAACAGTGCCGCCAGTGTGCAGAGACTGCAACTTGTGTTGGTGCTGATAGAGGGAATGAATATCAGTGACTTGGTCCACAGGAATATGACAGCTGTTTGTGTAATAGGGAGCTTGTTGGCCTTGAGTAATAATACTTTTATACATCTTCTGGTCTTTTGCTGCCAATTTGTAGGCTGTACTTTCTGCCGGTGTAGCCTCAAGGTTGAACAAATCTCCAGTTTCCTCCTGAAAATCCTGAATTCTGCTACGCATATACTCCAGAACGTCAAACATTAGGCTGTAACCTTCATTGGTGGTAATATCTTGACCGATGAGATTGACACACATTTCATTGCCACCCACATAGCCAATGGTGCTGAAGTGATTATCCAATGTCCCAATATATTCTTTGAAGGCGGGTAAAAGACCTCGTGTAACTTGCAAATTTAGAAACTTTCGTTTAATCATTAGAGATCGTTTCGCCAATATGAGATTTCGGTCTAAGATTCTATAAAATTCTTCTCTAGACTTGGCTTCATAAGCATATCTAGGCAGATTCAAAGTAACAACGCCGATGGATCCTGTCTTTTCTCCAGAACCAAATAATCCACCATTGCGTTTTACCAGTTCTCGTTTATCAAGTCGCAATCGACAACACATGCTTCTAGCATCTTCAGGAGACATATCTGAATTGATGAAATTAGCGAAATAGGGGATGCCATACTTTCCTGTCATTTCCCATAATAGGTGTTCATTTTCTCTGTCCCAGTCAAAGGCTTTGTGAATGTTGTAAGTAGGGATAGGATAACTGTGCACAGCTCCGTTAGCATCTCCTTCAAGCATCACTTCGTAAAACGCCCTGTTGATCATATCCATTTCATGTTGGCAATGAGAATAAGAGTAAGACAAGACATTGCCTGCCACAATGGCAGGTTTATTTTTCAAATCGTCAGGCACCATTAAATCAAATGTCAAGTTGGAGAAAGCTGGCTCAGCACCGCCTCTGCTATTAGAATTGACCTGAAAAACAAAGCTTTGCATGATTTGTTTGACCCTCTTATAACTCAATCCATCCTCTTTGACAAATGGAGCGGTTAAAGTATCAAAAGAGCTAAAAGCAACCGCACCTGCAATTTCATTTTGAAAAATGGTGGTGAGATTGGCTATTTGAGCCAACAAACTTCCAAAATGCTTGGCTGGTTTTGAGTTTGGGATATTGCTGATACCTTTTACCCCTTTGACAATGATATCTAACAATGAGTACCCGCAACAATATACCGTTAGAGAACCCAAATCATGGATATGAAAATCTCCATTTTTGTAAGCATTGGCTATTTCAGAGGGGTACACTCGGTTTAACCAATAATCTCGTGACTGCATTTCTGAGATGAATTTATTGAGGGCGCCATAACTATAATGGGCGTTAGAATTTTCTCTCACGCGCCAGTCCACTTGATCCATGTATTCGTCAATTTTGTTGATGTAATGAGAGATACCTAGTCGCATCTTGGCGTGTTCCTCGCGATACAAAATATAAGCTTTTGCCACCTGGTAATAACCCCTTTCCATCAAGGTTGTTTCCACAGCATCTTGGATTTCTTCAATATGAACAATCTTTTTTGATAGTTTCTGTGCGCTTGACAAAGCAAGCTCACGGAGGGGATCGTTAAGACTGACGCCGGTTTCAACAAACGCTTTTTCCATGGCTTGAATTACCTTTGAAAGATCAAAGGCTTGGATGGCACCTTCTCTTTTCATAACTTGTTCAATCATTTTTTGCTCCTTATAAATCAAAGTGTGGGCAAAAATAAAACACCACGCAAAAGTGGTGTAAAAACGAAAAAATTCATTCTTCCCACCGAAGACTGATGATTTGATTCATAGGCAGGTATCCTGACTCGTGATCATCCTACTTGGCTGCCCTTCCCGTTTTCACACAGTGGTTTGCAGCTTTCGTCTCACTTACAGTAGCGGGGGCTGTGGAAGATTTGCACTTCCTTCCCTTTTAACATATGACCTATAAACACAATATACAGTACAATTTATTCTACACCCACAATATATGGATGTCAAGCGTGGTGACCTGAAATGGATGGGTGTTCAGTTCTTGAAAAACACATAGAGAAGAAATCTGATTTACGCTTACATCTTCCCTATGTTATAATATTGTGGAATATTAAAGAAGAGACGTTTCATGTACACCACAGATCTAAAACAGTAACTTGGATGATAAAAGGATAAAAGGTTCTAGTGAAGAAATGGAGAAATCATGGATTACGAATTGCTTTTCAACAGTATGATCGATTCTAAAGAACAAAGTGTTGTGGTTGTTGACAAGTCAGGACGAATCATGTTGATGGTAGACAACAAACATGAATTGTTTGAAACAGATATTAAACACGCAATAGGTAAAAATTTCTTTGATGTTTTTCCGGGAATAGATGAGGAAAGAAGCTCTATCTCAAAAGTGCTCAAAGAAAAAAAAGCGATCATAAACAAGATACAATCGTTCCAGACTTACAAAGGAAAAAAAATAACCTCTTTGACCACAACCATTCCACTGATGGACAATGGAATATGTTATGGTGCAGTGGAAATCCTAGAGGATATTAATGAATACAATTTGCTCTCAAGAAGCATCATTTTAGATGAGACCATTGGCGAGTTAAAGGACCCAACTACCAAGAACCGTTCCAATGGAACTCAATACACACTAAAAGATATTATTGGTGAAAGTGAAACCATTATAGAGTTAAAGAAGAAAATATATAAGATAGCCGATAGTGTTTCCCCTGTGCTCATATACGGTGAAACAGGAACAGGAAAAGAACTAGTGGCACAATCCATACATAATGCTAGTTTCAAACGAAGAAAAGGGCCTTTTATTGCACAAAACTGCGCCGCAATTCCCTTTACCCTATTGGAAAGCATCCTTTTTGGAACCAGCGAAGGCAGTTTTACAGGAGCTAAAGAAAAAATTGGTCTTTTTGAATTGGCCAATGGCGGCACCTTGTTGTTAGACGAGTTGAATTCAATGCATCTGGATTTGCAAGCCAAATTATTGAGAGTCATTCAAGAAAAAAGCATTAGAAGATTGGGAAATGACAAAATCATCCCCATCGATGTGAGAATCATCTCTACCACCAATGTACCTCCATTAGAAGCTATCGATTCAAATGTGCTGAGAAGGGACTTATATTACAGATTAAATGTCATCGGGCTAAATATTATTCCGTTGCGAAAGAGACAAGCAGATATAGGTGTTTTGTCGAAATTTTTCATCGACATGTACAATAAGCAATACGATAAGCAGGTAAAAGGCATCACCAAAGACTGTATGGCGATGCTGTATGATTACCATTGGCCTGGAAATGTCAGAGAACTCAAACACACCATTGAAAGCATCATTCATTTTACAGAATCAGATGAAATCAACCAGCAAGATCTACCGGAATATATGCGAGAGAATTCATTTGAAGAACCACATTCAAATGTGACCGATGGAGAAGTCGATCAACCAAAAAGAAAGTTTGGGTCTTTGACCAAAGATATGGAAATCTATGAAAAAGCCTTGATTGTTGAAGCTCTGGACTCAGCCGGAGGAAACAAAACCAAAGCTGCAGGGTTGCTACAAATACCAAGACAGACATTAAACAGCAAAATCCGAAAACTTGGCATTACAGAACACTATAACGCAAAATAGCGATTAGAGTTTCAGCGACCCCAGCGCATAAATGGGGAATTTCAATAGAGATAAAAAAACATGTTTGATAGGAGGGTGTACATGCAAAGAGCGGTACGATCGATGATGAGGGAAGAATTCATTGATGGGTTATTCATCAGCAATCCATACAATGTTCAATATATTAGTGGGTTTAGAGGAGAAAATGCCTATGCTCTCATTACCGCAAAAGGAAAGTATCTCATAACAGATGGTCGCCATATAGAGCTGATGTCGATGATGACAAAAGGATTCATCATAATTGATTGGCAAAAGAAAGATCTCAAGCTGAAAGAAGCGATCAATGACATTGTGCGCAAAGAAGGTATCAAGAGATTAGGTTTTGAAGCGGAATATCTCACCTATAAACAGTTCACCGATTTATACGACATGACCAAAGCCGAGATCACGCCAGTGGTAGGCATTATAGAAAAACTAAGAGAAGTTAAGACCCAAGATGAGATTGAAAAGATTAAAACGGCCTGTGAAATCAATGATCGAGTTTTTGAGAGACTGATTAAAAGAGTAAGAGTCAATGTTAGTGAAAAAGAGTTGTCTGCGTTATGCTCCTACTACATAAAGATGGAAGGCGGAGATGCCCAAGACAGTGAAAATGTTTTTTTGATTGGAAAAAGAACTTCGCTCATTATGGATCAACCCACAGAGGCCGTGTTAGAAAAAGGGGATCTTCTTCTCATGAATTATGGCGCAAAATATCAAGGATATAGAACTGATTTTTCTAGAACGGTGATTTTAGGCCAATCCAATGAAGAACAAAGAAGAGTCTATGATACAGCCCTAAGAGCTCAAACAGCTGCAATTGGAAGCATAAGAGCAGGTGAGCTAGTCAAGGAGCCATTCAATGAGTCAGCTAAAATCATCAAAGAAGCCGGCTATTACAAATACCACTATGAAGGCATTGGACATGGGATTGGTCTGGATCTTCTCGAAGAGCCTTTTCTTGATAAAAACTCAACAGACATTCTTGAGGAGAACTCTGTGTTAACTGTTGAACCGGGCATCTATATTCCTAATTGGGGAGGCGTTCGTATTGAAGATGTCGTAGTGGTGATGGAAGGTGGTTGTAGACGTTTGTCTAAAACAACAAGAAAACTCATTGAGGTTTAAGGGGTAAAACCATTATCAAATAGATGCGTTTTCCAATAGGCAAAAGCACACCAAACAATGAAAAGAGACAAATGAATGGAGGTGTGCTTTTTTCATACAAAAAAAGACGATATAAAAGCGGTGCGACGAAATATGGGCGATAAAATGTCGCATAATTCGTCGCCTACTAATAACCAGTCAGGATTTTCACCTGAGATTAGCTGACAGAGCCGTGAAAACCTCTCAATTAATTGACAGGAGTTGGCATAATAATTGCTACATATTTATCATACTATGGTGAAAGGAACGGCAAAATATGATCTTAGAGTTAAAAAGAATAATGGAAGGAAATGGTATTGACGCACTTTTTATAAGTAATATTTTCAATGTGAGATACATAAGCGGATACAATAGTGACGACGCTTATGTGTTGGTCATCAAAGACAAATTATTCTTTATTACCGACACAAGGTATACAGAGGATGCCACATATAGTTGCTCGGGGTTTGAAATTATTAACTGGCATAAATGCAAAAGCGTGGGCCGAGCGGTTTCAGATCTATTAGACAAAGAAGGAGTGAAAGAGCTTCACTTTGAAGAAAAGAGCACCTCTTACAGTTTGTACAAAGATATTATGAAAAACACCAGTCTGATATTGCATCCTGTCAAAGATATTGTAGAGGGACTCAGATCGGTAAAGAATCAAGATGAGATTGATCATCTGAAGAAAGCATGTGCCATTGGAGACAGAGCTTTTTCCAGAATACTCAATGAAATCAGGGTGGGTATGAGCGAGAAAGAGATTTCCTCAAAGTTGGCCTACTACCTTAGAATGGAAGGTTCGGACGCTAGAAATTATGAAAATATAGCCCTGAGCGGAGAAAGGACTTCTTTGCTCCACGGGATTCCTTCAGACAGGAAAGTCCAAGAAGGAGATTTGATCCTGATGGATTTTGGTGCAGGATATAAGGGGTATCTTTCGGATATGAGCCGGACAATTGTTATGGGAAAAGCGTCAGAAAAACAGAAGGAAATATATACCATCATTAAAGCGTCTGTTGAAAATATGGTAGCTTCAATCAAATCGGGCATTAAAATTAAAGAAGCCTACAAGGCTTCCGTAAAACCGATGTCAAAGACACAATACATGCAGTATCACTACGCTGGTGTAGGACATGGAATCGGATTGGCAGTTCATGAGATACCTTTTATTGGACCGGACAACGATGCTGTGTTCTTGACAAATAACGTGATTACACTAGAACCAGGAGTCTACATACCAAATTGGGGAGGAGTGAGAATTGAAGAACAAGTGATTGTTACAGATGAAGGATGTGATGTCATCACAAAATCACCCACAGATCTTATCGAAATTGCATAAGGATGACAGCTCATCGAAGCACAATGAATATCAATCAAAAAAATGGAGGGTTTTTATGAGAAGAAAAGCATTGGTTTTAATCAGTATATTGTTAATTGTTGCAATGTTTACCACGGCATGTGGTTCAAACGGAGGAAGCAATCCTGGCAACAATGAGGGGAACGTGAGAACGGACCTTGTTTTAGGAGCCATAGGAGAGCCATCAACATTGGATCCTACACAAGTTAGTGATTTGGTCGTATA
This sequence comes from uncultured Clostridia bacterium, assembly GCA_964539975.1. Taxonomy (GTDB): domain Bacteria; phylum Bacillota; class Clostridia; order Tissierellales; family Dethiosulfatibacteraceae; genus 38-11. The sequence continues at coordinate 11,696 of CAZIKK010000021.1, read as the reverse complement.
CTATGTTACCCATCAGATCTTTAATCATTTGATAGACAATAGGACTGACGGGTCGATGGTTCCAGGGTTGGCAGAGAGTTGGACCTATTCAGACGATGGGACTGAAATAACTTTCAAACTTAGAGAAGGTGTAAAATTCCACAATGGAGATATTATGACTGCAGATGATGTGGTATATTCATTTGAAGTCGCAATGGGATCTTCCTTTACTAGAACGGTTACAGGCGTTATGGAATCCATGACAAAAATAGATGATCACACAGTGGTTCTTAAACTGGCACACCCATACGGTCCAATTGAATACTGTGTGGCATTTTCTCAAGTGCCAATAATGAGCAAAAGCGCAAGAGAAGCAGACCCAGAAGGGTTTGGACGTAAGCCTGTAGGAACGGGCCCTTATCAATTTGTTGAGTGGAGAAGTGGAGACAGAATTATTTTGGAAGCCTTTGACGATTACTACGAAGGAGAACCCACTATCAAGGACGTCATGTTTAGATTCATACTAGATGGGACAACAGCTTCTATCGCTCTTGAAAATGGAGAGATTGACATCATTGACACGCCACCTAGAACGGATCGACAAAACCTGATCGATAATCCTGATATCGAATACTATGAAACAGATATAGCGGCCACGGTATTCATGGCAATCAACCACTACAGTGAACTGGGTTCTAATAAAAAACTACGAGAAGCCATCGCTCACGCCATAGACAAAGAATCATTGGTTATTGGAGCAGTTGAAGGAATAGGGTCCCCATTGGAGACACCTATGGCAAAAGCGGCATTTGGATGGCCGGAAGACTTTGTGAATAGAGAGTACGACGTAGAAAAAGCCAAGCAGTTGATGGTAGAAGCAGGATTCCCTGATGGATTGGATCTTGTCCTTAAAACCAATGAATCCGCTACTTATTTCAAACCGACAGAAGTATTGCAAGATCAATTGAGACAAATCGGCATCAATGTGAGCATTTCAAGAATGGAAAGAGGCGTATTCTGGGATGATATTTTAACCAAAAGAGACTACGACTTCGTTGTGTCAGCGGCGACTATGTCCTACCCTGATTCAGATTATTTGTTTGCAACCTTCCATTCAGATATGATCACCCAAGGAAGAAACTACATGAACTATGGCAGCCCAGAACTTGATGATCTTTTGGAACGTGGAAGATATTCCAACGACACTGAAGAAAGAAAAGCCATTTATAGAGAAATGTGCGAATTGTTTAAAGAGGAAGTGGTGAGTATTCCCCTTTACACTTACAGAACACCAATCGCAGCGGATGCCAATCTAAAAGGCGTGATGGCACATCCGACAAATAGAATGTTCGTGATTGACTATTATTGGGAATAAAATAAATGTTTGGTGGTTGCCTTAGTTACTAAGGCAGCCACCAACAAAATATTGAAATCAGGAGGAATCATGACGAAATACATACTTAAAAGGATTTTTCTAATGTTCCCGGTGATTCTAGGCGTTTCATTTATTGTTTTTCTAATTATGAGTTTCACACCAGGCGATCCAGCAAGACTGATATTAGGAGAAAGTGCAACATTCGAAGACATTGAAATTCTAAGAGAAGAAATGGGATTGAATGACAACTTTTTTGTAAGGTACTTTAATTACGTTAAAAATGCGGTTACAAACTTTGACTTTGGCAATTCATACACCACCAAACAACCAGTGACAAATGAATTGTTTGCCAGGTTTCCAAGCACACTGAAGTTGGCTTTGGGCTCTGTTTTTCTCATGGTTATGATAGGCGTGCCGATAGGAATCATCTCGGCGGTTAAGCAGTATTCTTTGATTGATAGGATCAGCCTAGTGGGAGCATTGCTATTGACGTCAATGCCTGCCTTTTGGTTTGGATTGATGTTGGTTCTTGTGTTTGCGTTAAGGCTCAGGTGGTTTCCGGCTACAGGTGCAGATACCATCAAGCATTTTATATTGCCTTGCTTTACCCTTGCGGCAGCAATGATGGCGAATTTGATCAGAATGACTCGATCCATCATGTTGGAAGTCATTCGTCAAGACTACATTAGGACAGCTAGAGCAAAAGGGGTCAAAGAAATGACCGTTATCTACAAACATGCGCTTCGAAATGCATTGTTACCAGTCGTAACCATTATAGGGCTTAACCTAGGCGGGTTGTTGGGTGGAACTATGATCATTGAAAGTGTGTTTGCAATGCCAGGCCTGGGTACTTTGACGATTGAATCGATTAGAATGAAAAACACGCCTACTGTTATGGCATCCATCTTATTTGTTGCTATATTGGCGGGGATTATCAATCTGATCGTGGACATCCTCTATGTGTATATTGACCCCAGAATCAAGTCTCAATATGCTAAGAATTAAGGGAGTGTGACGTTTATGACAAGTGTTGATAATGTTGAAAATATGCCAATCAAAGTGAGGCCTGCCACAAAAAAGAGAAGTCAGATCAAGGCAATTGCATTTCGATTCAAGAAGAACAAGCTGGCTGTATTTGGCTTGGTTTTATTAACCGTGATTTTTATGATCTCCATCTTAGCCGACTTTGTTGTGGATTTTGATACGGCCATCAATCAAAATATGCAAGTGAGACTTCAACCCCCGAGTAGGGAGCATATATTTGGAACAGATCAGTATGGAAGAGATATGTTTGCGAGAATCATTCATGGTTCCAGGGTTTCTCTTTTTGTAGGACTTATATCCATAGGTATTTCCCTGGCAATTGGTGTGGTTATCGGTTCAACAGCAGGCTTCTATGGGGGAAGAATCGACAATGTGATCATGAGATTCATGGACGTGCTATTAGCCATTCCTCAAACTTTGATGGCAATATCGGTTGTTGCTGCCTTGGGGCCAGGAATCAGAAATCTCTTGATTGCCATGATTGTGTCTTCTATTCCAAGATTCTCAAGGATTGTTCGCTCCTCCATACTATCCATATCGGGGCAAGAATTTGTAGAAGCGGCTAAAGCATGTGGAACAAGTGATTTTAGAATTGTAGCGAGACACATTATACCAAATGCAATAGGACCTATCGTTGTTCAAGCAACCTTGAACATGGCGGCAACCATTATTGCTATCGCTGGATTGAGTTTTATTGGATTGGGTATCGAACCTCCAAACCCGGAATGGGGATCCATGCTTTCAGAAGGAAAAGCGCAAATGAGATATTATCCTCATCTAGTGGTCATACCCGGCATTGCCATTGTTTTGGCTGTTATGGGACTGAACCTTATTGGAGATGGTTTGCGAGATTCATTGGATCCAAGACTAAAAAACTAATCAGGAGTATAATATGCCCGAAAAAATACTTACAATCAAAGACCTTTACGTTGAGTACGAGACCGACGAAGCAACCGTATACGCAGTCAATGGGTTAGATATTGAAGTCGAAGAAGGTGAAACACTAGGTCTGGTTGGTGAAACAGGAGCAGGGAAAACCACAGCGGCACTAAGCATTATGAAACTTCTACCAGAAAAAATTGGGTCAATCAAAAAAGGGAGCATCAACCTTGATGGGCTTGATATCATCAAAGCTGGAGAGGGAGACATGCGAAGCATCAGAGGAAATGTGGTCTCAATGATCTTTCAGGATCCTATGACAAGCTTGAATCCAGTTCTGACAGTAGGAGATCAAATATATGAGGTGCTTGCAATCCATAAAAATGACTCTAGAGAAAAACTGAATGCAAGAGTAGATGAGATCCTTCAATTAGTAGGAATTCCGCCAAAGAGAAAGACAGATTATCCCCACCAATTTTCAGGTGGCATGAAACAAAGGGTGATCATAGCGATTGCACTTGCTTGTGAACCAAAATTGTTGCTTGCAGACGAACCAACCACAGCCCTTGATGTGACGATTCAGGCACAAGTGTTGGAAATGATGAAATCACTAAAGTCTAGACTTAACACGGCAATGGTTCTTATCACCCATGATATGGGTGTTGTTGCGGAAATGTGTGACCGAGTGGCAATTATGTACGCGGGAGAAATAGTGGAGATAGGGATGGTAGAAGATATTTTCGAAGATCCTAAGCATCACCCCTATACAGAAGGATTGTTTGGATCAATTCCCGATCTAAATAAAAAGACAAAAAGACTCAATCCAATTCCAGGCCTTATGCCGGATCCCACAGAAATAGCGAAAGGATGTTCCTTCAGCCCAAGATGTCCCAAACGATTGGACATTTGCAGTCTAGTGCAACCGGAGAATATATCGTTTGGCAATCATTCAATCAAATGTCATCTGTTTAAAAATAATTGAAAAATGAAGGGAGAGACTAATGAGCACAACACTTGTTGAGACGAAATCTCTTAAGAAATATTTCAAAACGAAAAGTGGTAATCTACATGCCGTTGATGATATCAATGTATCTATCAAAAGAGGACAGACACTTGGCGTTGTGGGTGAATCTGGTTGTGGGAAATCAACATTGGGTAGAACGATATTAAGATTAATGGAACCTACCGAGGGAGAAGTCCTATTTGAAGGCAAAAACATAGTCGATTACAACAGAAGAAAAATGATTGAGATGAGAAAAGAAATGCAAATCATCTTTCAAGATCCGTACTCTTCTCTCAACCCAAGAATGACAATAAGTGAGATTATCACTGAGCCGATAAAAGTATGTAAAACCATTGTAGATCGTAGAGAAATGGAAGAAAAAGTCATGGAGTTGATGGATACTGTTGGATTAGCGAGACGATTGATCAACACGTATCCCCACGAATTAGATGGTGGCAGAAGACAAAGAATAGGGGTAGCCAGAGCTTTGGCATTGGATCCAAAATTCATTGTTTGTGATGAGCCAGTATCTGCTCTTGACGTGTCAATCCAAGCACAGATACTGAATCTAATGATGGATTTGCAAGACAGTAGAGATCTAACTTACATGTTCATCACACATGATTTGAGTGTGGTCAAACATATCAGTAATGAGATCATGGTTATGTACATGGGTAAGTGCGTTGAAAAAGCACCGTCAGAACAGCTTTTTGAAAACCCGATGCATCCTTATACCAGAGCATTGCTGGACGCCATACCAACCCCGAATCTATCAGGAAGAAATGCTGAGAGAGAAATCATAAAAGGGGAAGTGTCCAACCCAGTTAATCCAAAGCCTGGATGCAGATTTGCCAATAGATGTCCGCAAGCAATGAAAAAATGCACAGAACGAGATTTGGAATTCACAACTGTAGGAAAAGAGCACACAGTAGCCTGCACCCTGTATGAATAAAACTGTTTTTACCAAGAGGAGCAAAGCAAAAAAATCCAACACGTAAAATAAGGAGAGAAGAATGAGCCATCAAAAAGAATTGACTTATGATTACAGGAAGATTGATGAAGAATGCGCTTTGTTGTCAGATAGGATCAAAAACAACAGGAACTACGAGACGGACCTACTCATACCAAATGTGGAAGAAAAAGAAAAACTGAACACCAAACTGGAAAACATTAGGGAAAAGGCGAAAGTCCTATCAGAACCTGATGATGTATATGCGTTTTTAAAAAATCACTTTCTTGATTTTTTGGACGACCAACAGCTGGAGATACAAAATATTTACAAACGACCCTCCAGACATATCAATATTTTCTTGTACACTTTTACTGCTCTAGCACGAAAAGACTCAAGAAAAGATGTGGAAAAAGCCGAAATACTTATAAAAAAATATAGCCAAGCAGATGCTATTTGGAAAAGCATAGAAGATTGGTTGGACAAAGTCTCACTCAATTACTTATGGGAAACAATCAGCAATTGCAATTTATTTATTGAAACGATGGAATATGAAACCAAGCACCTGGATAGATACTTTCCCGAGTTGAGCGACAAAATGATAGAAGAGATGACGAAAGCCATCAACGGTTTATCAGACAAAATGAAAAAATGGGTCAAGCAAACCAAGCAAGTCATTGATGAAAAGAAACAGGACATACAGAAACCAGGAAGCGAAATCGTTGTATTTGAAGAAAGCTACTACAGAGATTTATTGAACAAGGTTGTGGGAGTTGATCTTGACGAATTGCTTCGGTGGCACGAAGAAGAAATTCAAAAGACCAGAGAATCCGTGTTTAGAATCGCGAACAATCTGAAGATTCCAGATCCTGCACCCAAAAGAATGGAAGACATCACACATATTTTAAATAAATATGCAGGGCCTTGTGACACACCAGAAGACATGCTTGACAGAGGAAGAGACTATCTTAGAAGGTCTAAAGAAGGATGCAAAGAGCATGTATGGCTTCCAGAAGACGATTCCTGCAACCTTATGGATATCCCGTATAATTTGAGAAACTCCTATCCTTGGGGAGGCTACTTTGGAGGTTGCTTTAAGGCAAGACCCTTGAAAGGTAACATGTTCTTAAACAACTTTAACCACAAAGCGGTCACGGATGGATGGATCAAGATGAACACGGTTCATGAAGCTTATCCGGGGCACCATGTTCAATTTGTGCGAACGACACTGGATCCTATACCCGAGACGATGAAAATTGGATCGCGATCCACACCCATCACAGAAGGCACGCCTCATAGATCAGAAAAAGTATTCGAATTTATCTTCGAAGAAGACCAGTTTTATCCGTTGTTTGTGGCTTATAGAAGACACCATACCGCCGTGAGAATTAAAGCGGACCTCATGTTAAGGTATTTTGGGAACCCCATCGATGATGTAGTGAAACTCTACATGGACGAGTTAGGGTTTGATGTAAAAACATCAAGAGGACAGGTCAAAGCACAAGAATTAATGGAAGGTTATTTCACATCCTATTACTATGGGTTCAAAAAAATAGATGAGTGGGAAAAAGAACTTGGATTTGAGGAAAAAGAATACACCGAACTCCTGTTTTCGGCCGGTAGAATAAGCATGAACTCCTTAAACAAATTTCTTAGAATGGACGCCAGCAATAGACAGAGAATACTCACAGGATTTCCAAGTTTGATGCAGTTTGATTGAAAATGATAAAATAAAACAAAAGAAAAGCGCTATAAAGGGCTTTTCTTTTGTTTTTCAAACCTATTATTAGCAGATGATCCTTCACCACGCAAAAGACTTGACCAAGATTTCAATTCACCATAAAATAGAAGAAGAACTAATCAACCGGGGGATATATGGGAAAACAAAAGGATCATTTGTTGAAGATTTTGTTTATTGGTCTTGTGATTATCGGAATGGTAGGATTTGCTTATGCAAGATACACTTGGATAAGTTCTCTTGAAGAAATGGCTATCCGTGGCACAGGCCAGGTCCAGACAGGAGAAATGGCCATTGACAAGATAGCTTTGCGTGCGCTGGAAGGAAACATCCATGATTTGGACAAGCCGGAATACCATCAATTAAAACGAAGATTGGAAGAGATGATCGTTATCAATACGGATCTTAGGTTTGCCTATTTGTTTGCATTGGTTGAAGACCAAGTGGTTATATTGGTGGACTCGGAGGATGTGGCATCAGAAAATCTTTCTCTCCCAGGGGATGTGTACGATGAGGCAGCGGATGAATTTTTTCAGGTGTTCCAAGAGAAAGAAACCCTTATTACAGAAGTGGTAGAAGATCGATGGGGAGAATGGATCACGGTGATCACACCAGTTTTGGAGCCTGAAACAGGACAAGCCTTGGCAGCCTTTGCCATAGATTATCCTAAAGACGTCTGGTTCCAGCATGCCTATGTCCATACCAACTTAGCCATTGTTATCTCATTCGTGATTGGCATTTTGTGGTTGGCAGGTCATAGCATATTGGTCAAAAATCACGAAATAGAGAAGAACGCCCAACTATTCAAGACGGTTTTTGAGCAAGTGCCTATTGGTATTTCTATAAACGAGGTGTCCGATTTTTCTGGAAAAGTGTCTAGAAAAAGAAGTTTTAACCCTGAATTTTTAAGGATCACAGGAAGATCAATTCAGGATATGGAACAAATGCCTTGGGAAGCATACACTCATCCAGAAGATATTCTACAAGATCAGTTGTTGTTTAATCAATTTCTTGAGGAGAAGATTGGAGGGTTCAAACTTGAAAAACGGTACATACAACCAGATGGCAAAACAGTCTGGGTAGATATGACCATTGCCAACATTGAGATTAAAACAGAGGCAAAGCGGCATTATTTATGTCTGATACAAGACATCACTCAACGTGTAGAAGCTCAGTCAAGGTTAAAGGAAAGTGAAAGAAGTAAGGCGGTTATTCTTTCAAACCTCCCGGGGATGGCTTATCGCTGTCTGTTTGATGAAGATTATACCATGTTGTTTGTCTCAGAAGGATGTTACGAACTGACAGGTTACAAACCTGAGAGTTTGCTATTAAATCGCGATATTACCTTTAATGACATGATTGAGGAATCTTATCGTCAGCCTATTTTACAAGTATGGAAAAAAGCAGCTGCCAATCAGGAAAAGGTTCGGTTAGAATACGAGTTGATCACAGCGGATCAGCAAGTAAAATGGGTTCTTGAACAAGGACAGCCCATTTTTGATGAGCAAGGAAATGTGGAAGCTTTAGAAGGTTTGATTATCGATATAACTGACATCAAACAAAAAGAGCGGGAGATCCAATACCTTAGCGAGCATGATTTTCTAACAGGCTTTTTTAACAGACGGTATTTGGAGGAAGTAAGGCCTCAAATTGACACGCCTCAAAATCTTCCCATATCCATCATCATTGGCGATATTAATGGGCTGAAATTAATCAACGATGCTTTTGGGCATGATCAAGGAGATGAGTTGATCCGGAAGGCGGCAGATGTATTCAGGAGTTGTTGTCGTGAAACCGATCTTTTATTTAGAACGGGTGGGGATGAATTCACATTGATTTTACCAAATACGGATGACCATGCGACACACCAATTGATGAGCGAGATTGGGAAAACCATAGACAAAACCAATGAAAACAACCAGAATGAAGCTTTTCATCTGAACATATCGATTGGACATGACACCAAGCACCATGCTAAAGAATTTTTGGGAGACACGATCAAATCAGCGGAAGATCAGATGTATAAACGGAAACTATTTGAGCACAAAAGCTCCCATAGCAGTATCGTGGCCTCTATCAAGGCGACCATGTTTGAACGGAGTCAAGAGACAGAAGCCCATGCGGACCGTATAGCGGTTTACACCAAGAAAATCGGAGAAAAATTGGGTTTGGTAGACAAGGAACTGGATGAGTTGGCCTTGTTTTCAACTTTGCATGATTTGGGGAAAATCGGAATCGATAACCGAATTCTTAACAAAACTGAAAAACTCACAGATGAAGAATGGATGGAAATGAAGAAGCATCCAGAAATAGGCTATCGAATCGCTATGGCATCCAGTGAGTTGGAATCTGTGGGAGAATACATCTTAAGCCACCACGAGCGGTGGGATGGGAAAGGCTATCCAAGAGGACTGAAAGGAGAAGAGATCCCTTTGTTGGCTAGGATATTAGCTGTGGTGGATGCTTATGACGCCATGACAGAGAACCGGATTTACCACAAGGCTATGTCACGAAAGGAAGCCATAGAAGAGATTAAAAGAAATCGAGGAAGCCAATTTGACCCTACGGTAGTGGATATTTTTATTAAATTAATGGAAAGGCAGTCATAGATTTAGTTTCTTAATTTTATATTGCAAGGTTTGACGGGGAATTTTCAATAGCTTGGCTGTTTGAGAAATATTTCCGTCTGTTTTTTTCAAAGCACTTCTAATCACTTGGCACTCTGTTTGTTGGAGAATGTCTCCTAAAGAACCATTGATAGCTAAAGAAAGATCTGATTCTAAGGGTTGGGGCGTCTTGAATTGGAAAGGAAGGTGTTCCTCACGGATGATATCAACATCAAACAAGCTAGCAATTCCTTCAATGGTATGCTGTAATTCTCGCACATTTCCAGGCCAGTCGTATTGCATGAATTGGTTAATCACGTTGTCAGAAAGGCGTTGGATGAACTTGTTCTTTTCGTGATTGTATTTTTCGATGAAAAAGTCAACCAGAACAGGAATATCCTCACGTCTTTCTTTTAATTCTGGCACGATGATAGAGATAACATTTAATCGATAAAATAGGTCTTTTCGAAGTTGTCCTGATGACAACAGTTGGTCGATATCGGTATTGAATGCGGCAATGATTCGAACGTCTACATCAATGGTGCTGGATGCACCGACGCGTCGGATATTATTACTTTGCAGGGCGCGCAAAAGCTTGGCCTGCAACTCTAGAGGCATAGAATTGATTTCATCCAGAAAAAGCGTGCCGCCATGGGCCAACTCGAACAAACCGGGGCGATTTTCAGCACCAGTGAAACTGCCCTTCACGGAACCAAACAAGATACTCTCTAATAGATTGGCAGGCAATGCGGCACAGTTTTGTGCGATAAAAGGTTTGTTTTTTCTGAAACTGGCATTGTGGATGGCTTGAACAAACAATTCTTTGCCTGTTCCGGTGCGTCCACCTATCAAGACAGGAGAATCGGTTTGGGAAGCTTTGAAAGCCAATGTCTTCAGTTTCAACATCTCCTTGGACTGGCCAATGATGTCTACAAAGGTATATTTGGCATCAGTGGTGATGTCTTTGTGATGGGATTTGGGTTTGTACAGCTCCTTTTGCAGGTGGACAATGCGCTCGGATAATTCACGAACTTGAGTAACATTTTTGGACACCTCAACAGCTCCGATGATTCGGTTGTTCGCCTTGATGGGGAAAGATGAATTCACGGTGGAGATTCGATCACCTTTATAGTTGATGAAAACTTGTTCTTTATTAAGGATGGTTGAACGGGTTTCCATAGCTTGAAGAAGGGTACTGGTTTCATGAGACAAAGAAGGATAAATTTCCAGAATGTGACGCCCTAATGCGGTTTCTCCTTCGATGCTATCCACTATTCGGGCAGATTTGTTGTAGTAGATGATCCGACCTTTTTCATCTATAATCTGTATCCCCTCGTCGATATAGTCCAACATGCGTAGAATTGAATCAAAATATTTTTCGTTCATACGATAGCCTCCTGCCCAAAATTAGGCACTTAGAAAATGAGTATTTCCAACTGATTGATCGATTCTTCTTCTTTTCCAAGAGACATTAGGTACTTTAATGAAATGCGACCTCTTCCGTTTTGGTCAAAATCGGAAGCTACCTGTAGGGTTTTGACAGATATGATGAAGCTACCATAAGCAGTATCATAGGATCCTGTGAAACTTTGTCCGGCTTCAAATTCCAGTATGGTGCTAGATTGGGGACCTTTGCGTTTTAGAACCAATCGTTCGTGCCCATTGGAAATGAGTTGGGTGGTGGATCCAGTCATTCCTGAAAGGGGAGACTCATCATACTGGAAATAGTAGGCATTGTTTTCGGTGTAAAATAGCCCCTCGGTGGTCAACTCTGTGACCATGGGTTCTTGACCGACGACTTGTTGGCTGCCGGTGACTTTCATTTTGATTGTTTGCATGGCTTCTCTCCTTTTCATTAGTGTACCATAGAAGTGATCTAAGTTAAAGAGAAATAGCCTAAAATTCGGCATTAAGAAGCCTAAAATTCGGCACATTACAATTGAGAATAGGTGTCAAACACTGGGAGGTGTTGAAATAGAAAGGGTTTGAGAAAATGAGATTCTTGCATTGTAACTGGCATGCATATTGCAATATATTCTTAATGGAAGAATAATAAACAGAACAAAAAGGCTCTGTAAACTAAAAATGAAAGATTAGCACAATGTTTTCATAGAATAGCTTAA
>CAZIKK010000020.1:35661-49693 GCA_964539975.1 uncultured Clostridia bacterium | reverse complement strand
ATTTAAGGAGGCTGAGACTAGTGAAAGTAGAAGAACTTTTAGAGTCTCAAGACGAAGGAGACAACGGGAAGTTGCAAGAATTGGATTACTTAAAGAGTTTTTTTCAGAAGAAATTTCGAAAGTCGACCCATCATTTTATCAGAGACTTAACGAAAGCAAGTATCATAGAGATGAAAAATTAGTTGATTCAAGACATGCGTTGTTTTCTGACAAGAGTTTCACTGATCAGGATTATTTTTCATGCTATCCTACTATTTTTCACCTCAGAAAAGAGCTTATTTTGTCAAAGGAGCCTCATGACGTAAGATTAGTTTTTTTAGCAATATTAAATTTATTTAAACGAAGAGGACATTTTCTCAACACAAATTTAGATGCTGAACAAAGTTTGGGCTTCAATACTTTGTTTGATAAGTTGTTATACTTGTTAAGTGATAGATTTGATTTAAGATTGGACACATCTATTGTTATTCAAAATATTGAAGAAACTCTAAGTGATAAAACTTATTCTAGAACCCAAAAAGCGGAACAGATAGCAGCAGAACTTAGTGTGAAGAAAACCAGTGATAGAATGTTTTATGAACTAATCAGAGCTATAACGGGTTTGAAATTCACAATTGATGTTATGTTTGGAGACAAGTATAGAGATAGTGATAATAATAAAATGTCATTGTCTTTTAGAGATAACAACTATGATGAAGAAGTTATCAATATTTCTGAAATTATTGGTGAGGAGAACATGGAGATTATAAATATTCTGAAATTGATCCATGATCAAGCACTTCTTTCCAATGTAATGCAGGGGCATAAGTATTTATCGGAAGCTCGCGTAGAAAGCTATCAAAAGCATCATGAAGACCTTAAACTTCTAAAAAAAACAATTAAGAAATTCACGATAGAAGACTATGACATATTGTTCAGATCAGATGAAGACGGGAGTTATAGTGCATATGTTGGTAGCGTTAATTCAAGAAAAAAACAAAGAAGGAATATGAAGAAAAGAAATTCAGAAGAATTTTATGTGAATTTGAAGAAAATCTTAAAAAAGTGTCCTAGCACAGATGCTGATGTTAAATATATATTAAAAGAAATTAAGAATGAGAATCTATTACCCAAGCAACTAACTTCTGACAATGGTGTTATACCAAATCAAGTCCATCTTGCTGAATTGAAGGCGATTCTATGCAACGCTTCTAAGTATTTGAATTTTCTAAATGAGAAGGATGAGAAGGGGTTAACTATTTCAGACAAAATCATAGGCTTATTCAGTTTTCGGATTCCATATTATTTAGGACCATTAAACAACTATCACTCTAATAAAGGTGGGAATGCTTGGATTGTCAGAAAAAGTAAAGGACAAGTTTTACCTTGGAATATTGAAGAGATGGTTGATGAAGAGGAGACTTCGAAAGTCTTCATAGAAAGATTGGTTCGCAAATGCACGTATATAAAAGATGAGACCGTTTTGCCTAAATCATCATTGCTCTATGAAAGATTTTTAGTATTAAATGAATTGAATAATCTAAAGATAAGAGGGGTAAAACCAGACGTAGAATTAAAACAAGAGATATTTAATGAACTTTTTTTGGCAGGGAAAAAAGTGAGTCGCAAGAAGTTAAATAGTTTCCTAGTTTCAAGAGGACATATTAATCCAAATGAAATTGAAGCAATAACAGGTATTGATGGAGATTTTGCGAACTCATTAAGCACATTCGGGAAATTCCATTCAGTTTTGGGAGATTTAGCTTGTGAAGATGAAGGCAAAGCAATAATTGAACAGATCGTTTTTTGGGGGACTGTGTATGGTGATGACAAAAAATTTTATAAGGAAAAATTGAAACGTGAGTTGGCCGACAAATTAAATGCAGAGCAGATTAAAAAGATAATTGGGTTCAAGTTTAGAGATTGGGGAAGATTATCAAAAGAATTTCTAGAAATGCAAGGTGTCAATAAATCAACCGGTGAAATGTTGCCGATGATTCAAATGCTATGGAACTATAATGAAAATATTATGGAACTATTAAGTGACCGGTATACTTATACTGAAACGTTGATAAACGAGTATAGTGCAATATCAAAAACGTTAAGTGAGCTTGAATATGACGATTTGGAAGGCTTGAATTTGTCATCTCCAGTTAAGCGAATGGTATGGCAGACATTACTACTCGTGAAAGAAATTGAAAAAACTCTAGGGAATCCTCCGGAAAGAATATTTGTTGAAATGGCTAGAGAAAGAGGGGAGAGAGGCAAACGGACGACATCTAGAAAGCAACGATTGATAGATCTATATAAGAATTGCAAGAAAGATACAAGAGATTGGGTTGGTGAACTTGAGAACTTAGAGGATTCAATTCTAAGAAGCAAAAAACTGTATCTATACTATGTGCAAAATGGACGGTGCATGTATACTGGTGAACCAATTGATTTAGATAAACTTATGAATGACAACTTGTACGACATTGATCACATATACCCCAGAAGATACGTTAAAGATGACAGTTTGGATAATAATTTGGTGTTGGTGAAAAAGCAAACCAACGCTAGTAAAAGCGACCAATACCCGATTGATAACTCTATATATATAAAGCAACATGCATATTGGAAATCTCTATTGACAAAAGATATGACAGATGGCTTCATTACGAGAGAAAAGTACAACAGACTCATTAATAGGAACCCTTTGAGCGAAGAACAGCTTGCTGGCTTTATCAATAGACAGATTGTTGAAACTAGACAAGGAACAAAGGTGATCACTCAGATATTGAAACAAGCATTCTCAGGGTCAGAAATGGTCTATGTAAAAGCAAGGAATATTTCCGATTTTAGAGATGAATTTGATTTGATTAAAGTCAGAAGTGTTAATGATTTTCATCATGCACAGGATGCCTACTTGAGTTGTGTAGTAGGGAATACATATTATGTTAAATTCACAAAGGATTCACTGAATTTCGTTAAAGAGTCTAGGCGGAATAACAATAGTAAGTACCACATGAGCAAAATATTCCACTATACAGTCAAACGTGGAGAGGAGGTAGCATGGATTGCAGAAGAGCAGTCTGGAGATAATTCCATAAGGATTGTTAAAACAATGACGAATAAAAACACGCCGATCATTACTAAAATGACATTAGAAGGTCATGGTAAACTGTTTGATGCAACCTTGTACAGCTCACAAAAGGCCAAAGGAGAGTCATATGTTCCTTTAAAGACGACAGATTCAAGAATTCAAAATGTTCAAAAATATGGTGGGTATACAAGTGTTTCAACAGCACATTTTTTCCTCGTTGAACACGTTGAAAAGGGTAAAAGGATTAGAACAATAGAAGCGTTACCGTTGATGTTTAGAGATTCAATTGGAACTAACTTAACAAAACTAAATGATTATTGTAAAAATGTATTACAACTTAAAGAACCAGATGTAAGGCTCGCAAAAATAAAACTACAGTCTCTGATAAAAAGAGATGGGTTCTATATGAACATTACAGGGAAAACTCTGAATCGAAATATTGTTTCGAATGCGGTCCCGTTGATTTTAAGTAGAAAATGGTTGGATTATATCAAAAAAGTTGAAAAAACAGTTGAGAGGGATTATACAGATCATAAGATCACTTCTGAATTGAACATGAGGTTGTACGAAGAACTTACAGAGAAACATAAGAACTCGATTTATTCAAAAAGGCCGAATCCA
Source organism: uncultured Clostridia bacterium (assembly GCA_964539975.1). Classification (GTDB taxonomy): domain Bacteria; phylum Bacillota; class Clostridia; order Tissierellales; family Dethiosulfatibacteraceae; genus 38-11. The sequence continues at coordinate 46,008 of CAZIKK010000020.1, read as the reverse complement.
ATTGGGAAGGTACTAAAGACTGGTCAAGAATATTTTGCAAAACTGGATCTTATGGAACAATGCTTTGTATTGAGTCAAATATTACAGATTTCACAATTGAGTAATATGGGTGCAAATCTAAAACTGATTCAAGGAAGCAAAAAGTCGGGGATATCTTTAATACCCAAAAATATTTCTATGGCCGAAGAATTTTTGCTGGTAAATCAGTCTATTACGGGGTTATATTGCTCAGAGATTGATTTGAAGACGATATGAGTTGGCGAACAGTTGTTGTATCAAGAAATGCTAAGTTGGATTATCAGCTTGGTTACCTAGTTATTCGTATGGAATCAACAACTAAAATACATTTATCGGAATTGTCCCTACTAATTCTGGAATCTACTGCAATTTCTATGACAGTGTATTTGCTGAGTGAGCTGAATAAAAAGAAAATTAAAGTAATCTTTTGTGATGAAAAAAGAAATCCATCTTCAGAGTTGATTCCGTATTATGGAAGCCATGACACTAGTGCGAAAATTCGGAATCAGATTAGTTGGTCCAAACTCATTAAAGATAGTATTTGGACCGAAATCGTTACAGAGAAAATACGAAAACAAAGCGTATTATTGAAAAAACTCAAAAAACAAGAATATAAATTGCTTAATCAATACATTTCAGAAATTGAATTTAGAGATCAAAGCAATCGTGAGGGGCATGCAGCAAAGGTTTATTTCAATGCTCTATTTGGAATGGATTTTACTCGAGCTGCTGATAATAGTATTAATGCAGGGCTCAATTATGGCTATGGTATTTTATTGTCCATTTTCAACAGAGAAGTTGCAGCGAATGGCTACATAACGCAACTAGGGTTGTTCCATGATAATATGTTCAATCCATTCAATCTAACTTCTGACTTGATGGAGCCATTTAGAATACTTGTGGATGGGTTGGTATACCATCTAAATTTAAAGAAATTTGAACATGATGAGAAAATGAGTGTTCTTAGAATCCTTGAAAGAGAGGTTGGGATTGAGGGAAGGCGAGAATTCTTATCGAATGCTATTCGAATATATTGCAAAAGTGTATTCGATGCTTTGAATGAAGGGGATTCTTCTCAGATTCGTTTTAATAGGGATGAGTTATAGATATATGAGAGTAATAGTGATGTTTGATCTTCCTGTATTGACAGCTACACAAAAAAAGGACTATAGGCTGTTTCGAAAACACTTAATTAAAACCGGGTTTGTAATGATGCAGGAATCCATCTATTGCAAGCTTGCTCAAAATGGAACGGCAGCGGATAAAATAATAAATCAGTTAAAGAGAAACAAGCCTTCTGAGGGGATTGTGCAATTAATCAAAATTACAGAAAAGCAGTTTTCGAAGATAGAATACTTGGTTGGAAAAAGCAATAGCGATGTTTTGGATTCTGATGAAAGATTGGTGATTCTTTGAGATTAACACATATTGAACTGGGATTAAACATGGATATTAATGAGAATACAATAAATGTTTTAGTGGTGGAGCATCCAAGTACGTTTCGTTTGGCAATAGAAGAAATTTTGAAACAAATTGAAGGTAGAGATGGGCTTTTTGTTCTTTCCAATGGCAACGAAAATTTGCCAATATCTAAACATGTTGAAATGGTTTTGAATCCATTTCAATTGGATTTCAATTCTAGAAAAATTCAGAATAAGCTGTTTCAACTAGTAAAGACGGATATTGAAGAGAATCTAGTTGTTGAATTGTGTGAACTAAATGTGAAAATTTTGGGTTTTCTTGAAAAGGCACTACGAAACCAACCTTATTCGGTAGAATATAATTATGAATTAGATGTTCAGTCTTTAATGAAGACATATCATGTTGGGTTTCGAGAAGAAGAATTAGAATTTATCGAAAAACTCATTGAGTTTATAAGGATCCAAGCTTACCTAATGAGAACAAGTTTGCTTATTTTTGTGAATCTAAAATCTTTTCTGTCAGAAATTGAGTTAATTCAGTTATATAAATTTGCTTTTTATTGTAAAATGAACATAGTGCTTCTAGAGAGCTCATCTAAAAATAGAATAGATAGTGAATCAACGACTATTATTGATGAAGACCGATGTGTCATTGAAAATTAAGTGATTACAGGCTTATAGCGCTTACCAAGTGATGGTTCGGAGACAATCTCAAATTTGATTTGAGGTTTGAGAACCTTGTAAGTTTGTAAAGGTGTTAAACTGAACTGAAGCTGTCAAGGTAGTTGCAAAGGTTTGAGAACCTTGTAAGTTTGTAAAGGTGTTAAACAGCCGGATGGGTGATGGTAAATTTGCTATTGGTTTAAGAACCTTGTAAGTTTGTAAAGGTGTTAAACACCGACACCACCTGTCCAATCGCCATCCCAGTTTGAGAACCTTGTAAGTTTGTAAAGGTGTTAAACCCTAAGAAGAGAAAAACCGTTGAGGAGCTTGTTTGAGAACCTTGTAAGTTTGTAAAGGTGTTAAACACACGCCTGACCGTATCAAGTGGGATGGTAGTTTGAGAACCTTGTAAGTTTGTAAAGGTGTTAAACAGATAGCAGTCAATGCAGCTGAACAATTGTGTTTGAGAACCTTGTAAGTTTGTAAAGGTGTTAAACGAACAAGAGGATCACGATAGAATCAAGGTCGTTTGAGAACCTTGTAAGTTTGTAAAGGTGTTAAACAATCTACATTTCCAGAAAGGATAAAACCAAGTTTGAGAACCTTGTAAGTTTGTAAAGGTGTTAAACGTTCCCTACTGTCTTCACGTGTTCCAATCTAGTTTGAGAACCTTGTAAGTTTGTAAAGGTGTTAAACGGCCTACGCCTTGTTACTCACCCTACTAAGGTTTGAGAACCTTGTAAGTTTGTAAAGGTGTTAAACGGCGGAAGTGTTTTTGCGGCGACAGGGATAGTTTGAGAACCTTGTAAGTTTGTAAAGGTGTTAAACCTTCTTTTTGCGTATGATGGCGTACCATAGGTTTGAGAACCTTGTAAGTTTGTAAAGGTGTTAAACACATTCAATAGGGTTTTTTTCTTTAGTGCTGTTTGAGAACCTTGTAAGTTTGTAAAGGTGTTAAACAAGATACAAGGGATAGATATATCGAACCCTGTTTGAGAACCTTGTAAGTTTGTAAAGGTGTTAAACGTTAAAAACTTCAGGGTGGTTTATCAGTATGTTTGAGAACCTTGTAAGTTTGTAAAGGTGTTAAACTGATGTGACTGTCTCAAATGCTTTTGCGCCGTTTGAGAACCTTGTAAGTTTGTAAAGGTGTTAAACTTATAATGAGAATGTAAAATTACCAGTAGTGTTTGACAATCCAGAACACTTATTGAAATAAGGATAGCTAGCTAGGAGGATTACGATGAAAGAAAGAATGAAAAAAGCTCTTATTGGTGGCGCCTTGTTGGGTATAATCTGTGTTGTAGGGGCATATGTGCGCTCTGGTTTCACGGCATCGCCAACATTTGTATTCTCGTTATGGTATAACCGGGTTATTATTGGATTGGTGGTTGGTGCGCCTTGGGTGGCAGAAAATAGAAGCACGGCGTTATTGCGTGGCGCTGTGTTAGGTTTTATGGTTTCTTTTGCATTTTATAGTTCAACAGGATTTGCAGATCCCGTCAGTTTTATAGCGGGTGTCGTTTATGGCGTGATCTTGGAAGGGTGGCTTAGTCGAGTTAAAAGGTAGCTTGGAGGAGTGTCATCTGTATGAGTGGCAAGATACGCAACATGGATTTGGACTGCCAACATAAAAATACTGTATACATGAAGGTGAAAGATTGTTTTTTATTGTTATTGTGATATAATCATCTTACAACAAACCGAACCTACCTATCTGAATAAGCAACGTATTAAATGAAACAATTGAACACAGGTTATTTAATTGTATTGTCGAATTTTGAAAGATTGATGAAGTAAGATTTGAGTTAGTGAAGTGAGACAATCGTCTCATGGGAACCAGTATCAAGTAAGAAAAGTTAGGATTTTGAAAGTAACAACGGTTAATGTATTTGGAAAGTAAGTTGGTAAGTTGATTAAGTTGCTGAAAGGAATAGGAAAGTGAAGATTGTTGGCCTACTGTCTCTGTAAGACAGTATGGAAATTCTGTTTCAGGGGAATCCCGAAAGGAGAAACATGAAAACAGAAGTTTAGGAACCAGTTCTCATAGAAATAGTATGGGAGCTGGTTTCGTTTTTGGGGAAATCAGTCGTTTTTAATGGAAAATTAATCCTTTTTTAATAATGATTACCCTTTCTTTTTATCAAAGAAGTGTTATACTAGTAGTCGATGATAAGTAGCTTCATAGTAAAAAAGCGAGGGTTTATTATGAATAGAATAAAACATATGACAATGAAGCAAAAGAAAGTTGTGAATGCAGAAAGAAAAATGTACACCATAGCAAAGTACATGTTATTAGATGAAGATTTGGCTATACAGATTTCTCAAGAGGAATGGATAAAAGCCTTTGATAAGATAGAAAGAGACATAAATAACTCAGATTTGGAGGACATGATTCTCTCAAACCTTTTAGACACCTGCTTATATGAGCTTACTAACAATGAATTATTGAAAAAGAAAGAGCTTGCAAAAGAACCTGTTTTGCAAGCACTATCTCAGCTTGAAGGCAGAACGCGTGCAACCATTGTGCTTCGGGACATTGCCAAACTTAGTTGTGAGGACATTGCCAGAGTCATGACATGTGACTTGTCTGAAGTGGCAGCTACTCTTACATTAGGTAGGTGCAAGCTCAAATCTGCCTTTCAAAAAAACAGAGTGTCAATAGTTGATTAAACGAATAAATAATTGGTAAGGATGCATTTTCTGTTCGTGATTAAGTCTTGATAGTATTCATAGTGGCTGATACCGACTATGGACCCAGATATATTCCACAAATTGTCAAAGCCTCTTTGTTTAAGAGCAATCAGTGCGTTGTAGCTTCTTTGACTTGAGTGACAGTGTAAATAGAGAGGCTGGTTTTTAGGTATTTCATCCAATCGATTTCGAAGTTGGCTTAAAGGAATGTTAACTGAGTTGATTAGATGCCCTTCTTCAAATTCAATCGTTTCTCTTACATCGAGAATATAGGCGTTGCTTTCAACCAATTCCCTTACTTTTGAGACAGGAAGTTGTTGATAGACACCATTCAAAATATTCAAGGCAACTAGAGCGGCTTGGTTCACGACATCCTTTGCAGTACCATGCAAGGGTGCGTAGCATAATTCTAATTCCTTTAAATCTTCTAGCGTTCCACCCATCATGATCATTGTTGCGATAACATCAATTCTCTTATCTACATTACCTTTTCCAATGGCTTGAGCTCCTAAGATCCTTCCCGTTGGTACTTCAAATATGAGTTTGAAATGCATTGGGTTGGCATTAGGCATTAGCCCCACTTTGTCTGACGGTATAATGTAGACAAAATCATAATGAAATCCATTTTGTGTCGCGGTTTTTTCATTTAAACCAGTTGAAGCAGCGTTTAGGCTGAAAATTTCTACGACAGAAGATCCTATGACACCTGTATTTCTGTGAAACCTTCCATAAATATCATCTGCGGCAGCTCTTGCCTGGCGTTGTGCGGGTCCGGCCAAGGCTAGACGCGTTTTTTGATGGCTTAAGCGATGAAAAACTTCTATGGCATCCCCAACAGCATGGACGTTTGGGTCACTAGTTCGGTAATTGTGATCCACCCATATTCCGCCTGTCTCACCAATTCGAAGGCCAGCATTTTTTGCTAATGTTGTTTCAGGGCGCACACCAATGGACATCACAACACATTGAGCTTTGACTTTTTTGCCAGAAACTAGCTGGATATGATCATCAGATATTTGGGCTATTCCATCATTTAAAATTAGATGGATCCCGTGATCCACCATTTCTTTGTGAAGGATTTGGGCCATGTCATAATCAAATGGAGCCATGATTTGTTTAGAAGCTTCAACCAAAGTAACTTGATACTTTGAGTCTGCCAAATTGGTTGCGATTTCAACACCGATAAAACCGCCTCCAATGACAACAATGTCATTTATGTGGGGAGCTTTGACAAATGTGTTGAGTTTTTGAATGTCGACTACATTTCTTACCATGAACACATGAGGTAGGTTATAACCGTCTATGTTTGGCATAATAGGATTGGCACCGGTTGAGATAACCAATTCGTCGTAGCTTTCGTCGTAGATGGTATTTTTTTCAAGGTCTTTCACCGTGACTGTTTTGATCTCACGGTTGATTTGAATGACTTCATTGGACACACGTGCTTCGATTTGGTAACGTCCAAAAAATTTTCAGGTGACATGAGAACTAAATCTTCCCAGTTTGGAACAATTCCGCTTAAGTGATAAGGTAACGAACAATTGGAAAAAGAAACATGAGGACCTCTTTCAAACATGATTATTTCAGCAAATTCGTCGAGCCTCCTTATTCTTGAAGCAACAGAGGCACCCCCAGCGACGCCTCCAATTATTAGTACTTTTTTTGACATGTTAACCTCCAAAATTTGTGTCTTAAATACATAGGGTCTAACTTTTCGTATAGTTCATTATACAATATTGGTGAACAAATATATATAGATTAACGTTTCAAAGGTTTGACTTGCATGGGATGCTTAAAACGTGCCATAATAATTGTTGAAAAGGGTATCTTAACTCTTTGAAATATGGGTAGAAACAAGGAGGCGTTTGATTTGAAATGCAATTATTTTAAAGTAGAAGTCTTTATACCAGAAAGCGCCCTTGATCGTTTACAGCATGAATTGAATGCGGTTGGTGCGCTGACGCTTAATGGGAATTATGATTATTGCATGTCTGTTACAGAAGTAACGGGATTTTGGAGACCTTTGGAAGGAGCAAAACCCTTCATTGGATCAGAAAATCATATTAGCCGAGAGACTGAACTTAAAATTGAATTCAATTGCAAAGATGAGGTTTTAAAAAAGGCTATTGATACAATTCGAGCGTATCATCCTTATGAGGAGCCTGTTATCAATGTGATTTCTTTATGGTCATTAGACTAACTCAAACAAATTGATGGTTTTATTTTTTAGTAAAATCAGTTATAATGATTTAACTTTTAATAACGAAAGATGGCACAGTAGAGCTAAGAATGGAGGGAAAATGAATAAGATTTATACAGGAAAAACAAAAGATGTTTTTGAAATGGAAGATGGGAATTATTTGTTGAAATTCAAGGACGATGTCACAGGGGTGGATGGTGTGTTTGACCCTGGTGCAAATAGTGTGGGCTTATCGATTGAAGGAGCTGGACGAGCAGGACTGAGATTGACTAAGTTCTTTTTTGAGAGAATTAATAGCGCAGGTATCCCGACGCATTACATTGATGCCAACATTGAAGAGGCGACGATGACGGTTCAGCCTGCTAAAATGTTTGGGCAGGGTGTTGAAGTAATTCTAAGATATCGAGCAGTTGGAAGTTTTTATAGGCGTTATGGCATTTACTGCGATGAAGGCGATAAACTAGATGGATACGTGGAAGTGACATTAAAAGATGATGACCGAAATGATCCTTTGATCACGGAAGATGCACTGGAAATGCTAGGGATTATGACAAAAGATGAATACAGTGAATTGGTTGTATTAACACGTAAGATAGGCAAGATCGTGTTCGATGAGCTTGCAAAGAAAGACTTGGAGTTATACGACATAAAATTTGAGTTTGGAAGAGTTGGAAAAGATCAACACGTGGCGTTGATAGATGAAATTTCCGGAGGAAATATGAGAGCATACAGGGGAGATGAACGTGTGGAGCCACTGATGCTTGAAAAAATCATGCTGGAAGATTGAAGTTAAATCAAGAATAGGGCTAAAAAGCTCCCGTTTAAGTATTTGAACGGGAGCTTTGCTTATGTATTTAGTTAAAGTGTGTTACTTGCATTGAGTACGTTTTTGATCTTGTGTTGAACCATGTGTTTGATGGCATCTCGTGCAGGACCTAAATACTTTCTGGGGTCGAACTCTTCGGGGTGTTTCACTAAGTATTCGCGAATGGAAGCAGTGATGGCAAGTCGAATGTCTGTGTCTATGTTGATTTTTGTAACGCCCATTTTAGTTGTTTGTAGCAACATGTCTTCAGGAACACCTTGGGCATTATTGATGGCGCCGCCATATTGATTGCATTTGTCTACAAAGTTTGGCAGAATCGTGGAAGCGCCGTGAAGGACTAGTGGGTAGCCAGGCATAAGCTTTGCGATTGTGTCTAGTCTATCAAAATCTAAGCGTGGTTCTCCTTTGAACTTATAAGCCCCATGACTCGTACCAATTGAAATAGCTAAAGAATCACAACCGGTACGATGAACAAATTCGGCAGCTTGTTCGGGGTCAGTATAGCTGGAGTCTTTGGTACTGACTTTTATATCATCTTCCACACCAGCTAAACGACCAAGCTCTGCTTCTACTACCACACCATGGGCGTGTGCGTATTCGACGACTCGTTTGGTCAAGGCTATGTTTTCTTCGAAAGGCAGTTTTGAGCCATCAATCATAACTGAATTGAACCCGCCATCCACGCATTCTTTGCATATTTCGAAAGATTCACCATGATCCAAATGCAGACAGATAGGAAGATCGCTGTCCTCTATTGCAGCTTCGACAAGTTTGACTAAATAAATATGTTTGGCATATTTTCTTGCTCCTGCAGACACTTGGAGAATTAAAGGGGACTGTTCTTCATTTGCAGCTTCGACAATCCCTTGAATAATCTCCATGTTGTTAACATTGAAAGCACCAACAGCGTATTTGCCGTAGGCATCCTTAAACATTTTGGTTGATGTGACAAGTGGCATTTGTTTACCTCCATATCTATTGATTTCTTATTCTATACTCTATTATAGCATGATAAATTGATTTTGGGCGGATTTGAACGGCTATTTGATATAAGAATTCGCTTTTGACACAGTTGTTTAGGCTGTGGTAGAATGACTCATCAAATGTTTTGGAGAACTGAAATGACAGACTACAAGGTAAAACGACTTATTATTATAACACTACCATGTTATTTTGGATGGCTTTTATCGTTCCCTTTTTATGGACCAATCATGGTAGGAGCGGAAAAACATTACGGACTTAACGGAAATGTACTGGTGGCATTGTTTACGCTATGTCATTGTTTGGGATTTATAATGGGAAGCATGTTAGGAAAAAAGAAGGATCAGTGGTATCGATTTATGTACATAAGTGCACTGATCACTTTGGTATCCCATTTATTGATGTTGATCCCGTCTTCATTTATTTGGTATTTTGGCATGGTTGTTTCAGGGGTTTGTTCAGCATTTTATATATTAGGTTGGAGTTATTTCTTTTCTTTCTCGAGTGAAGTGGATCGTCGAGTGGATATCATGGTTCCTGTTATCGTGGCAAGCAATTTAATTCTAGTTGGTATGAGTAGGGTAGAGAATTGGTTTTCTTTTCCTGTTCTATGGGTTTTATCAAGTGGATTGTTGGTGGCTACAATGGTAATTCTGATTAGAATGCCTTTAAAGTTAAAGAAGCGTTTATCTGCACCAATGGCATCACAGCCATTGCCCAAAATCTTATTAGGGATTATTGGTCTGTTTATTTTTAGCATTTATATTAACGGAGGTTTTATGTACCGAATCATCTTGCCTGTGATGGAAGAAGGATTCGAAAACCCAGGAAGTTTTCAAAACGTGACATATATTTTGGTACTTGTGGCGATTTATAAGTTTAGACGTAAAATTTCTTATGATTTGTTGCTGTATTTAGGTGTTGGTTTGCTTGGGCTGGCATTTGTATCATTTGCGTTGTTAGACAAGGGGATAGCAGGTTTCTTTATGGCAATAGGTCTAGTAGAAGCTTCGTTTTCAATTATAGATTTATTTATATGGACTGTGATGAGCAACTTGGCCTTTGTCTATGGGAGTTCGTTTCAGTTTTTTGGCATTGCAATGGCTGCCACAACAGGCAGCATTCTGGTGGGTGATTTAATTGGCGATCGATTGCTTCATATCGGTGCAAATCATCGATTGATCACTGCTTTGCTAGCATCGGCTAGCATTTTTATCGCTCTTATTGTCATGCCATGGTTGAGCAGATTCATTGAGTCTAAAATGATGTGGATGAATAAGGAAAAAGATAGCAAACAAGAAGATGGTGAGCCACAAGATGTTTTTATAACTCAGTTCTTGTCAATAGGTGATGAATTAACTGATCGGCAAATGGAGATTACGAGGCTAGTATTGAAAGGAATGACAAACAAGGAAATTGCTGAACAATTATTTATTAGTGAGAACACGGTTAAGACACATATCAAGAATGTATGCAATAAATTTGGTGTGACCAAAAAAAGAGACTTAATTCACTTGGCAACGAGAGAGGAATAGCTTTTATTG
>CAZIKK010000020.1:0-35561 GCA_964539975.1 uncultured Clostridia bacterium | reverse complement strand
GCTTTTATTGTTGTTATTGGATGCTTTTTGGGGTAAAATGATTTTGTTAGTGCAAAAACTGACAAGTTTTGGGGGGTGCCACATATGAAAGAATTGGATTTATTGTTGGAACAAGCCAGAGCTGGCGAAGTTTATTCGCCAAATGAGATGTTGAATAAAGCAAAAGAAGCCTGGGGATATATAGAGCAAGGATTGGGAAACAATAGAGAAGCAGAGGTGCTTTTTTTGCTGGGAAAAGCTTATTTTCGCTTAAGTCGTTTTCAAGAAGCCATTTTACACTTAGAAAAGGCAAAGAGACAAAATGAAAAGGACCTGAGATTAGAAACTGAGATTTTTAATGCTTTGGGGAATGTCCATTTATACATGGGTATGTATGACCAAGGATTTGGATATTATCAAAAGGGATACTTGTTGGCTATAAAAGCAGAAGATGAAGAAATGGAAGCAAAATTTCTTAACAATTTGGGAGAAATTTACAAGTATTTCAATGATTATGAATCGGCCCTTGCTTGCTATGAAAGAAGTTATGAGTTGCAAAAGAAAATGGAAACAATACAAACCGCTTCAGTGCCTTTGTGCAATATTGGTTCAGTCTACTTGGAGAAAGGAGATTGGATTAAAGCTGAAACCATCACGCTGGAAGCGCTTGAACTAGCGGAGAAAGAAAAAAACAGAATAATCGAATCAGCTTGTTGGAAAGATTTAGCTTCTGTAGAGAATGAAAAAGGAAACAAGCATCAAGCGCTGGCATGTTTGAAGAAAAGCTTTGAAATAGTTGAACAGACAGGGGAGAAATATCACATTTCTGAGATAAAAACTTTGCTGGGGAAACAATACCTTGAAAACTCACAGTATGATTTATCGCTAAATATGTTCGAAGATGCTTTTAAGATAGCTGAAGAAATTGATGCGCACGATATGCAAGTTAAGGCATTGATTGGATTGGGGGAATATTATGAGAGAAAGATGTGTTTTAAAGAATCAGCAAATTGTTATAGCAAGTCGCTTGCATTAAAGGGAAAAATAGAAGATAAAGAAAAAACACAAATATTAAGGCGCATAAAAACATACAAAAATCCAGAATTAACGCAGAGAGAAATTGATGTATTTAAAAGGCTAAATCTTGAATTGAAAGAAAAAACGGAGGCCTTAGAAAAAATTTCGCAGATAGATGGATTGACAGGAGTCTACAACAAGAGATCTTTTTTAAAACAATACAAAAAACACTGGAATATAGCAATGAGGTTGCAAAAACCTATTTCTGTTCTCATGATAGATATTGACTTTTTCGCAGAATACAATAACTTATATGGACATTTTGAAGGAGATGAAGTGTTAAGGAAGATTGCTAGTATTATCGAAAAGTCTGTTAGGAGAGGAGGAGATCTAGTAGGACGCTTTGGCGGGGATGAATTTATGGTAGCTTTGACCAATACCGACAAAATGGGAGCACGAATAATAGCTGAGAAGATAAAAGATGCGGTGAAAAAGGAAAGCATCCTTCACGAAGCATCAAGTGTATCGCCATATATTACTCTCTCCATTGGCATTTCCACAATCACCCCTTCGTTGAGCGATTCTCCAGAAGCCTTGTTGAGACAGAGCGACTTGGCTATGTATCAGGTAAAACAATCAGATAGAAATAATATTCATTGTGAATAACAAAAAGCATCTCCAGTCTATATACATAAGGAGATGCTTTTTCAATGGTGATAACTGCATAAAATTAATAAAGAAGAAATTTAGCTATGGGCAATTCTACTAGCTGCAGCTGCGGCGATACCCGCCACCAAATCATCCATGAAAGTATGTAATTTTGGTCCGCTCTTGTTATCTAATTTGCTTAATATACCAGGCTTGGCTTTGTCTAAATACCCATAATTTGTGAAGCCAATGCTACCGTAAAGATTAACAATAGATAATGGTAGAATCTCGTCGATTCCGTAGAGCCCATCATCGTTTTCAACGATGGTTTGTAATGGCTCTGGGAGCTTTTTCTCTTCAGCAAGTTGGTCAAGCACCACGCCTGTTAAAATGGCATGAGCGACTTCGCGTTTTTTTAGAACGGCTTCGACACTTTTAAGGCATAATTCTTTGGTCAGTTTTTCTTGATAAGGTTTTTGTAAGTTATATACAATTTCAGCAATATCAGATAAATCGACACCTCTTTCTGCCAACACTTCTTTTGTTTTCTTTTCTAATAGTTCCATACTAATGCGTGCCATTTTAAACGCTCCTTTTTTAAATTAGTGAAACAAACGAATTAAATACAAACAGATCAGGGGGTGGTTACTCATAAATAAGGTTATCGTTCAAATATTCGAATACAAGTTGGTGTAAAACAGTCATTTTAAGATAAGGAAGACCATAGTAATCTTCGAAATCCGAATAATCTTCTGATCCGAAGTTTTCTTGGAAATAATTCTTAAGAGATGTTTCTGTTACAGTGATATTGGCATCTTCCGCGATGGCCTGAACGATGACAAAAAATCGGGCAACTTCTGAATGGTAATCATAATAGGTTTCCCTTAGTTCGTCGACTGAGGCTACACCAGCAATAAGTGGTAGAAATTCTTCCAATTCCATGCCATAATTGGCGGCTGAGTGTTCGTAAAAATGAATCATTGAGTTTTCATGATAAGTGATGATAAATTCTGGCAAATCTGAAACAGTTGAATTTTCGACGATGTAGGTTTCGATGAATTGGTCGATGCTTTCTTTTCGGATATCATTCATCAATTCTGTCTCGAGTTCTGCTACGGTTTCCCATCCATACATTGAGGAAAAATTCTGTTTTACAAAGTCATCATTCAATTCAGGAACTTTTTCTTCGACGATGTGGTTAATGGTAACGGCGAAAACAGCCTCTTTGCCGTTAAGGTTTTCCACGCCATAATCTTGAGGGAATGTTACAAATACATCAAATGAATCTCCAGGGGAATGGCCAATGAGTTGTTCCAAAAAATCATCGATATAATTGGTGACACCAATCGTAACTTTTGTGCCCATTCCATCAGTGCTTCCGCCTTCGAATGCAACATCGTCAACACGACCGACATAGTCAATATTAACTGTATCACCATTAATGACAGCTCGGTCAACCACTTCCAGCTCTTCCATATAATAAGATAGAAGCTGTTCCATTTCTTGATTCAAATCGTTTTGGGAGACTTGATGGATTGAAGCGGGTACCAGAATAGAGTTGTGTTCGGCTAAGTCTACAAGATCTAATGCAACAATATTTTCCCAGAAACCTTGGCTGTCTAGATTGGCGCTATAGATTTGTGCTTCGTCATGGTTTTCATTGTCTTGTGGATCTGAGGGGGTGTCTGTGTCGCTAGGCGTTGAAGAGAAACAACCCGAGAGCAACAGTGTAGTCAATGCAATAACGAGTATTAACAATAAGGTGTGTTGTCTTTTTTTCATAAAAATAATATCTCCTAACATAGTTTATTTGGTTGATAAGCTTATGATCATTATTACGCAGTAAACTTAACGCCGCTTTAAGATTTTAGACATAATGGCGTGAATGGTTGTAACTTTTAACCCAAGAGAATAAATAGATCGCAACAAATATGAAACTGAGGATCCAAGGGATCTTATAATCTCCAATATAATCATACATTAAAGCTAATGTCAATGGGCCAATTGCCTTGCCAATTTCTTGCGTACTTTTGGATAAAGCTAGTACATAACTATAATTGCTTTTGCCAAATATTGAATAAGCAATAAAATTTGCATTGATGGATCCGGTAGAGTTTCCGATGCCAAACATGGCTGCAGCCACTCCCATGAGAACTTGATTTGTTCCGAAAAAAGCCATCAAGCCAAAAGCGCCTAAAAATAGGACACCACCAAACAACAGACTTTGATTGTGGCCGTATTTGTCATATAACCACCCCAGAGCAAGTTTGCCCACTATAGCTGAAAATGAATAGATGGAGATCATCAAACTAGCAAATATGGGGTCATGCAAATCGGTGGCAAAAGGACCGATGTGTTGCATGCCACCTGCACAAGCGAAACCAGAAACAACCATCCCCAACATAAACAAATAATAAAATCCTTTTTTTTGAGCGGAAGCCAAAGGAATTCGAATGCCAGCAGTCAGGTTTTGTTTAGCAGATTGCCTTGTATTTGTATTTCCTTTGATCTTTTGAGTATATGGTTTTAATCCCATTTCTTCAGGCGTGGCTTTTAAGACAAACAAAATGGTTGGTAAAGCGGCGGCAATGAATATCAATGCTATGATCAAACGAGTCGAACGCCAACCGAGGTGGATGATTAGATTTGTGATAACCGGACTTAAGACCATGCCACCAACGTTGATGCCAGCAAAAACGATGCTCATTGCTAATCCTTGTTTATGATGGAACCAATTGGTGATCATCACAGAAGCAGGAATCATGCCCGCGGCCATGAAGGTAAAGCCAATAAATACAGAAGCAAGGTATAAATGCCATGCCGATGTGGCTAAAGCAAAAGAGGCATAAGCAATAGCCATGGTTAATGTAGCCGTCAATTGCACTTTTCGAAGATTTTTTTGGGTCATGAATTTCCCAATCAAAGGAGTGGCAATAATGCAAGAAATAGCGGTGATAGTGCTAGTCATCATGTACTGGCTACGAGTTAGTCCCATGTCTTCTGATATGGGGATGACATAAAGACTATTGAGAGTATCTACAAGAGTGGAGGCAAAAGACATCATGATCATGCCACCAATCACAATCCACCAACCGTAGAAAATTTTTCGATTATTCATGTTTCCCCCCAGTTATGAAATCCAACCTGTTCATTATAGTATAAACTTTCTTGGGATGCAATTGTTGCATCCGTAATAAGATGAAGGATGATTTGTGATAGGGTAAGGGCTGGAAATGACCTTATTGATTAGGGTTTGTTTGTGCGGATGACAACGAATAGCTTTTGGTCCATGATATAACAAAAGCCAATGCAAGTATTGAGCTGACAATCCAAGGTATCCGATAGCTACTATAATATTCGTGCATTGACGCGATGATCAACGGTCCAGTTGCGATTCCGATTTGTTGCATGCTTTTTGAAAAAGATAGCATTTTAGCATATCTTTTTTTGCCGAAAACAGAGAAGGTAACAAAGTTGGCATTAATGGAACCGATTGAGTTTCCAATACCAAAGAATACTGAAGCAACTAGCATGATGATTTTGTTGTTGCCGAAAAAAGCCATAAGGATAAAAGAGACAACAAACAAAACACCGCCGAAAAGAAGGCTTTGGTTGTTGCCGTACTTATCATACAGCCAACCAAGGATGAGCTTTCCAAAAATTGCCGAAAAGGAATACAGCGAGATAATCAAACTTGCAAACATGGGATCATGTAGATCTGTTACAAAAGGCCCCATATGTTGCATACCACCACCACAGACTGCACCTGAGAGGATCATACCGATCATCAACAAGAAGAAATAAGGTTTTTTAAGAAAGGGACTATCGTTGCCTTGGTTGGGTATATGAAGAGAAGTGTCAGTTGGTTCCCGCGAGGCAGATCCTTTCACTGCCTGGGGTTGTCCATAGGCTTGCAATCCGATTTTTTCGGGACTTGCTTTGAGCATGAACAGAATGGTTGGAATGGTGATGAGAATAAAAAAGCCTGAGACATACAATCGTGTCACTCGCCAACCATGCTGAAGAATTAAAGATGAAGTCAACGGACTCAAAATGACACCGCCAATGCTGATGCCGGAAAAGACTATGCTCATAGCTAGACCTTGTTTTTCCACAAACCAATTAGCGATCATAACAGAAATAGGGATCATGCCAGCAGCCATATAAGTCAAACCGATTATAAAAGATGCTAAATATAAATGCCAGGCAGAAGTGGCCATACTGAATGAAGCATAGGAAATAGCCATAATAAGAGTTGAAATAGATTGAATGCCAAGAAGGTTGTCTCGACGCATGAGACGTCCAATGATAGGGGTTGCAAAAATACAAGCTATAGCAGTGAAGGTGCTGGTTAGCAGGTAGTTGCTTCGTGACAAAGATAAATCTTGGGAGATAGGAACAACATAAAGAGTATTTAAAGCATTTACCATGGGTGTGGCAAAAGCCATAATAAGGGTTCCGCCAAAAACGATCCACCACCCATAATAGAATTTTGGAATTCTCATAACGTGCCTCCGGTTGAAACAATGCTCAATGCATTAAAACATGTCGGTGATATTAAAACTATAACATGAAAAACATTATCTGTTTAGTGGTTTTTCAACTCATCAATACCATTACAAAAAATCAAGCAAATCTTTGAAAATTCTATCCAAACGAAATTAATTCCCGGTATTAGGTAATTACTGTTGACATAAAATTTCTATAATAGTAAAATGATAACGTTATTAATAAAGTGCCCATGTAGCTCAGGCGGTAGAGCGTTTCCATGGTAAGGAAGAGGTCACCAGTTCGAGTCTGGTCATGGGCTCCAATAAGAATTAATAAAAGGAATTTTAATTTTAGGAGGAACAAAGATGGCAAAAGCAAAATTTGAGAGAAACAAGCCACATGTCAACATAGGGACGATAGGACACGTAGACCATGGCAAGACAACATTGACAGCGGCGATTACAATCGTCATGCATCAGAAGTATGGATTTGGAGAAGCGGTAGCGTTTGACAAGATAGACAAAGCGCCAGAGGAAAGAGAAAGAGGAATCACCATATCCACATCACACGTTGAGTATGAGACACCAAACAGACACTACGCACACGTAGACTGTCCAGGACACGCGGACTATGTAAAGAACATGATTACAGGAGCAGCGCAAATGGATGGTGCGATACTAGTTGTATCCGCAGCAGACGGACCGATGCCACAAACAAGAGAGCACATATTGCTATCAAGACAAGTAGGCGTGCCAAAGATCGTGGTATTTTTGAACAAAGCAGACATGGTAGATGACGAAGAATTGATCGAGCTAGTAGAAATGGAGATCAGAGAACTGTTGTCAGAATACGAATTTGATGGAGACAACACAAAGATCGTAGTAGGCTCAGCGTTAAAAGCACTAGAAGATCCTAATGGAGAATGGGCAGAGAAGATCGTAGAACTGATGTCAGTAGTAGATGAAGAGATCCCAACACCAGTACGAGACACAGACAAGCCATTCATCATGCCAGTAGAAGATGTCTTCTCAATAACAGGAAGAGGAACCGTAGCAACAGGAAGAGTAGAAAGAGGAATACTGAAAGTACAAGACAAGATACAGATAGTAGGCTTTTCAGAAGAATCAAGAGAAGTAGTTTGTACTGGAGTAGAAATGTTCAGAAAACTTCTAGACCAAGCACAAGCAGGAGACAACATAGGCGCGTTGTTAAGAGGTGTGCAAAGAGACGAGATAGAAAGAGGACAAGTACTCGCTAAGCCAGGATCTATTACACCGCACACAGACTTTAAAGCAGAGGTATATGTACTGACAAAAGAAGAAGGTGGAAGACACACACCATTTTTCAAAGGATACCGACCACAGTTTTACTTTAGAACGACAGACGTAACAGGTTCAATAGAATTAGAAGAAGGAATTGAGATGGTAATGCCAGGAGACAACTCAACCTTCACAGTTGAATTAATCACACCGATAGCGATGGAAGAAGGACTAAGATTCGCGATTAGAGAAGGTGGAAGAACAGTAGGAGCCGGAGTTGTTGCGAAGATAATCAAGTAAGCACTGAACGGAGCTGGGAAGCTCCGTTTTTATTTCTTTTCTGCTTGACATGAAAAATATTTTGTGATAGGTTATATTAGGTAATGGGTAAATTGGAAAAATTGTGTTCAGATAGATGATTTTGGAGGTGTTCGAGTGAGAGTTAAAGTCAAGTTAGCATGTACTGAGTGCAAGCAAAGAAATTATGATTCTATGAAAAACAAAAGAAACAACCCGGAAAGAATTGAGATGCAAAAATACTGTAAATTTTGCAAAAGTCACACACTACATAAAGAGACTAAATAATAACAAGGATGTGAAAAGATGTCAGCTAATACAAACACTAAAAAATCAGGCAGACTGTCGGGCTTTTTTAAAGGTGTAAAATCCGAGCTTAAAAAAGTCAGTTGGCCAACAAAAAAAGAATTAACAAACAATACAATTGTAGTAATTGTCGTTGTTGCGTTGATGACTTTGGTTGTTTGGGGGCTTGACCTTGTTTTTAATGGTTTATTCAGTATATTTGTTTAAAGGAGGTAGGGCAACAGAAGTGTCCGCTAAATTATGAAACAAAGATCAGAAGGGCCAAAGTGGTACGTTGTACACACTTATTCAGGACACGAGAATAAGGTTAAGGCGAATATAGAAAAACTAGTAGAAAATAGAGAAATGCAAGACATTGTTTTTGAAGTGCGTGTACCGACTGAAGAACATGTTGAAATAAAGAACGGGAAAAGAAAAGTTAAAGAGAAGAAAAAATTTCCTGGTTACGTTATTGTAAAAATGATCATGACGGATGAGTCATGGTATTTGGTAAGAAATACAAGAGGCGTGACTGGCTTTGTGGGTCCCGGAACTAAACCGATTCCTTTGTCTGAAATCGAGGTGAAGTCATTAGGTGTTGTGGAGGCAGTGCCCGTATTGGATATTAAAAAAGGGGATGCTGTAAAAGTAATCCATGGCCCATTTGAAAGTTTCATGGGGACAGTTGATGAACTGCATCAAGAAAAACGCAAATTGAAAGTATACATATCTATGTTTGGCAGGGAAACATTAGTTGAACTAGATTATGACCAAGTCGAAAAAGTATAATCTTACTTTTCAATAGATACCGCAGTGGGAGGATAAAACCGATTTACCACAAAATATTAGGAGGTGTAAACATGGCAAAAAAAGTAATCGCTGTAGTGAAACTGCAAATTGCTGCAGGTAAAGCTACACCAGCACCACCGGTTGGTACAGCATTAGGGCCACACGGTGTAAACATTATGGGATTTTGTAAAGAATTCAACGCAAAAACAGCAGATCAAGCAGGTATGATCATACCGGTTGTATTGACAGTATATCAAGATAGATCTTATTCGTTCATTACTAAAACCCCTCCAGTAGCAGTGCTACTTAAAAAAGCTGTTGGTATCGAAACGGGTTCAGGGGAACCCAACAGGAAAAAAGTTTCCAAAATATCTAAAGATAAAGTAAAAGAAATAGCAGAAATCAAAATGCCAGACCTAAATGCAAGCAGTGTGGAAGCCGCTATGAGCATGGTAGCTGGAACAGCAAGAAGTATGGGAATAGTCGTAGAAGACTAAACAAGGCAATTTGAAGTGGGAGGCACTGTCCGATATAACCACAAAGGAGGAGAACATGCCAAAAAGAGGAAAAAAGTACGCTGATAGTACTAAGTTATTTGAAAAACAGAGTTTGTATGATCTTGACGAAGCCATTAAGTTGGTTCAAGAGACAGCAAAAGCAAATTTTGATGAAACCATTGAGATGCACATTAGGCTAGGAGTAGATCCAAGACATGCTGATCAACAAGTCAGAGGAGCGGTTGTGCTCCCTCATGGAACAGGAAAGACCAAAAAAGTGCTGGTATTTGCTAAAGGTGATAAATTAAAAGAAGCTGAGGATGCTGGCGCAGACTACTTCGGTGGAGAAGAGTATGCGGAAAAAATCCAAAAAGAAAATTGGTTTGACTTTGATGTTACCGTTGCTACTCCAGATATGATGGGGGTTGTCGGCAGACTAGGTCGAGTTTTAGGACCAAAAGGTCTTATGCCAAATCCAAAATCAGGAACGGTTACGATGGACATTGCAAATGCCATTCAAGACATAAAAGCTGGTAAGGTTGAATATAGAGTAGACAAAACAGCAATCATTCATGTTCCTGTTGGGAAAAAATCATTCGGGACAGAGAAGTTGACAGACAACATCAAGACCTTAATGGAAGCTGTTATTAAAGCAAAACCATCTGCATCAAAAGGAAAATACTTAAGAAGCGTAACCATCACAAGCACAATGGGTCCTGGTATCAAAATTAATGCGGCAAAGCTTAGTGAATAATTGTTGACACCAGTTAAAAGTGATGTTAAACTAATCAAGGAAAATTCAATATACCGCAGACAGTTGGTGCAGAAAGCTTAATTTCCAACCGAGGTAACTTATGGTAAAGTCACAGTACTGACTATATAGGTTTCTTCGAATTGCGGAGAAACCTTTTTATTTACAACAACTCGAAGGAGGTGTAAAGATGAATCAAGCAAATGTGGAAGCTAAAAAACAGATTGTTGAAGAAGTGATGGAAAAAATCAATCGATCGAAGGCAATTGTATTAGTAGATTATCGAGGACTGAATGTTCAGCAGGTCACGGATCTTAGAAACAAGTACCGAGAAGCAGGCATTGAATACAAGGTTTACAAAAATTCAAGCATGAGATTTGCGTTTAAGAAAGCAGGAATCGAAGGGATGGATGATTATTTAAGCGGTCCTAACGCTATTGCTTTCAGCTATGAAGATGCTGTAACAGCAGCAAAGATAACAAATGATTTTGCAAAAACGAACGATAAGCTTGAAATCAAAGCGGGCGTTATGGAAGGTCATGCCATCAGCGCAGATGACGTGAAGTCATTGGCAAACATTCCACCAAGAGAAGTATTGCTGTCTATGTTGGTTAGTGCATTACAAGGCAATATTAAAAACTTGGCTTACTTATTAGATCAAATTAGAGAAAACAAAGAATCATAAAATTTCAGGAGGTTAAATCATGGCAAGTGAAAAAATCACAAAATTTATTGAAGAAATAAAAGAATTAAATGTAATGGAATTGGCAGAGTTGGTAAAAGCAATTGAGGAAGAATTTGGCGTATCAGCAGCAGCGGCAGTAGCAATAGCTGCTCCAGGAGCAGGCGGAGAAGCAGCGGCAGCTGAAGAACAAACAGAATTTGATGTTGTTCTTGAGAATGCAGGTTCTGGAAAGATCAAAGTCATCAAAGCGGTAAGAGAAATAACAGGACTAGGTTTAAAGGAAGCAAAAGAGCTAGTTGACAACGCGCCAAAAGCAGTTAAAGAAGCAATATCTAAGGAAGAAGCGGAAGAATTGAAAGCTAAATTAGAAGAAGCTGGAGCCACTGTAGAAGTGAAGTAATTTGACAAAAGAGCCGTAAAAAGCTCTTTTGTTTTTTCTGACACGGCAGAGAGTATATTGACATAAAAAATAATATATGATATCATTATTAATTGCGTAGATAATAAAAGTTGGCATAAAAATTGTAAGCAATAAACAATGCTAAAATGGAGTACTACGCATTTTTTTTACTTAATAATAATATAAAGGGGTGAAAAAATGCTGCATCCTGTCAAAATTGGCAATAGAGTAAGAATGAGTTACTCTAGAATTGGTGAAGTATTAGAATTACCTGACCTGATCGAGGTTCAAAAGGACTCGTACCAATGGTTTGTCGAGGAAGGGTTAAAGGAAGTTTTTGATGATGTTTCACCGATTGAGGACTACACTGGCAATCTGATTCTTGAGTTTATTGATTATTCTCTAGAAGGCGAACCAAAATACAAGCAATTGGAGTGTAAGGAAAGAGACGCAACCTATGCAGTTCCATTGAAGGTCAAGGTAAGGTTAATCAATAAAGAAACTGGAGAAATCAAAGAGCAAGAAGTCTTCATGGGCGATTTTCCTCTTATGACAGAGAGGGGTACTTTTATCATCAATGGAGCGGAAAGAGTTATTGTAAGTCAGCTGGTAAGATCGCCAGGTGTCTATTTTGGTGTTGCTAGAGATAAAGCAGGAAAAAAACTTTTCTCTTCTACTGTCATTCCAAACAGAGGCGCGTGGTTGGAGTACGAAACAGACTCAAACGACATTGTGTACGTAAGAATAGACCGAACTAGAAAAATTCCTATTACAATATTGTTACGAGCAATGGGTTGTGAAACCGATGCACAAATTATTGAGCTTACAGGCGAGTCTGAACATATTTTGAAGACCATTGAAAAAGACAACACCAGAAATAAAGATGAAGCGCTCATTGAAATTTACAAAAAATTAAGGCCTGGTGAGCCACCTACCTTAGATAGTGCCTCATCCCTTATAAATAGCCTATTTTTTGATCATAAGAGATATGATTTGGCTAGAGTAGGAAGATACAAATTCAATCGCAAGCTTGGGATGGAAAATAGAGCAGCTGATAAAAAAGCGGCGCAAGATGTTATTAATAAAGAAACTGGCGAAATATTGGTTTCAGAAGGACAAACCATCACAAGAGAGATGTGTTATAAAATTGAGGCGGCTGGTATTTTTAGCATAGAGATTTACAACGGAGACAGTGAGAAGGTCAGAATCTTGACAAATCGGTTTGTTTATCCGGAATACCTAGACTTGCCAATTGATTTGAAAAAACTAGGACTGAAAGAGAAAATATACTATCCTGTCCTTATGGAACTAGTCGAACAACACCCTGAAAAAGAAGACCTAGAAGAAGCGATAGAGAAAAATTTCAAAAAACTTTCTCCTAAACATATTATCATTGATGACATGATGGCATCTGTAAGTTATGAGTTTAGCCTATTCAAAGAAATAGGAAAAGTTGATGATATTGACCATCTTGGGAATAGAAGGATTCGTGCAGTTGGAGAATTGCTTCAGAATCAAGTTAGAGTTGGATTGTCCAGAATGGAAAGAGTTGTCAGAGAGAGAATGACGATTCAAGATATTGAAGTGGTGACACCTCAAGTTTTGATGAACATCAGACCGGTTGCGGCGGCAATAAAAGAGTTTTTTGGCAGTTCCCAGCTTTCTCAATTTATGGATCAAACCAACCCTTTGGCTGAATTGACACATAAAAGAAGAATGTCGGCACTTGGCCCAGGTGGGTTAAGCCGAGATAGAGCAGGATTTGAGGTACGAGATGTTCATCACTCCCATTATGGAAGGATGTGTCCGATAGAAACGCCAGAAGGACCTAATATTGGATTAATAACGTCATTGGCAAGTTATGCTCGAATTAATGAATACGGGTTTTTAGAGTCGCCATATCGTAGAGTGGACAAAGAAACGGGAATTGTTTTAAAAGAAATCGACTATTTGACAGCGGATGTGGAAGATGAGCATATTATTGCACAGGCGAATGAACCTTTGGACGATACCCATCGATTCTTGAATGAAAGAGTTGTCGTCAGGGGAGAAAACGGAGCACCTGAGATTGCTCACAGAGATATGGTTCAGTATATGGACGTCTCACCTAAACAAATAATTTCAGTGGGAACCGCAATGATTCCATTTCTTGAAAATGATGATGCGAATAGAGCCTTGATGGGTGCGAATATGCAACGTCAAGCAGTCCCATTAATGAAAACAGAGGCGCCGATTATAGGAACTGGAATGGAATTCAAGGCTGCGAAAGACTCCGGATCGGTTGTCATAGCTGAGAATGATGGGGTTGTATTGTCAGTAGAAGCCTCAAGGATTTTAATCAGAAGAGATGATACGGGTGGGATAGACCACTACAAAATTCTAAAATTCATTCGATCTAACCAAGGAACTTGTATCAATCAGAAACCAATCGTAAAAAAAGGCGACAAGATCAAACGAGGACAAATCATCGCAGATGGTCCATCAACTGAAGATGGTGAAATTGCACTTGGTAAAAATCTATTGATTGGATTTATGACTTGGGAAGGGTTTAATTACGAAGATGCTATTCTTTTAAACGAGGAACTTGTGATGGATGATGTTTTAACCTCCATACATGTTGAAGAATATGAGTCTGAAGCGAGAGATACCAAACTTGGACCAGAAGAGATCACTCGTGACATCCCTAACGTTGGGGAAGATTCACTGAAGGATCTCGATGAAAGAGGCATAATACGGATAGGAGCAGAAGTCGAAGCAGGTGACATCTTAGTTGGAAAAGTAACTCCAAAAGGAGAAACTGAGCTAACAGCGGAAGAAAGGTTGCTTAGAGCAATTTTTGGAGAAAAGGCAAGAGAAGTAAGAGATACTTCACTACGTGTGCCCCATGGAGAAGAGGGGATCATAGTAGATGTAAAAGTGTTCACTAGAGAAAATGGAGATGAACTCAACCCGGGTGTCAACAAATTGGTTCGAGTATACATTGCGACTAAAAGAAAGATCAATGTTGGCGACAAAATGTGTGGAAGACACGGAAACAAAGGAGTCATATCTAAAATATTGCCGGCAGAGGACATGCCTTTTCTGCCAGATGGGACGCCGCTTCAAGTCGTGTTGAATCCACTAGGCGTACCTTCAAGAATGAACATTGGACAAGTATTAGAAGTGCATTTAGGACTGGCAGCTAAAAAGCTTGGATGGCATGTTGCTACACCTGTATTTGATGGCGCTAACGAAAATGATATTTTCGAGGCATTGGAGATGGCAGGATATCCTGAGAATGGTAAAATTTCATTACGGGACGGACGAACAGGCGAGGCATTTGATGGACCAGTAACAGTTGGTTACATGTACATGCTGAAGTTGCACCATTTGGTTGACGATAAGATACATGCCCGTTCAACAGGACCTTACTCACTAGTAACACAACAGCCACTTGGTGGTAAAGCTCAATTTGGTGGACAGCGATTTGGAGAGATGGAAGTTTGGGCATTGGAAGCTTATGGCGCAGCCCACACATTACAGGAAATGCTTACCGTAAAATCAGATGATGTGACGGGAAGGGTAAAAGCATATGAAGCCATTGTTAAAGGTGAGAACATTCCAAAACCGGGTATACCTGAATCATTTAAAGTATTGGTAAAAGAACTTCAGAGTTTGGCGTTGGATATTCGTATTATGTCAGAAGATGATTCTGAAATTGAAATCAAAGAATACGATGAGTTGGATGAAGTCAACAAAAGCATAACTGAAGTAATAGGCAAGCCAGAGTTTGACGGCAAACTAGATGGTATGGAGTTAGAAGATATTGAAGAATAATAAGATGAAGGGAGAGGAACCCCTGCATGGATTACAATAATTTTGAATCAATTAGAATCAGTTTGGCTTCACCGGAAAAAATATTGGAATGGTCATATGGTGAGGTAAAGAAACCTGAAACAATCAACTATAGAACTCTCAAGCCTGAGAAAGATGGTTTGTTTTGTGAGAAAATTTTTGGTCCAACAAAGGACTGGGAATGCCACTGTGGAAAATACAAACGCGTTCGTTACAAAGGAGTCGTATGTGACAGATGTGGAGTGGAAGTTACAAAGGCAAAAGTTCGAAGAGAAAGAATTGGACATATTGATTTGGCAGCACCTGTATCACATATATGGTATTTTAAGGGAATCCCAAGTAGAATGGGATTGATGTTAGACATGTCTCCAAGATCTTTGGAGAAGGTTTTATATTTTGCTCAGTATGTGGTGATTGACGGAGGCAACACGCCGTTAACAGAAAAACAATTGTTATCAGAGCTTGAGTATCGAGAATACAAAGACGTATATGGCATTGGATTCAAAGCGGCCATGGGCGCAGAAGCCATCAAGGAATTATTGAAACGAGTAGATCTTGAGGCAGAGACAAAAGAATTAAGAAAAGCATTAAAAGATAGCAGTGGACAGAAAAAAGTGCGTATCACTAGAAGACTTGAAGTGGTTGAAGCTTTCAGAAAATCTGGAAACAAACCGGAATGGATGGTTATGGATGTTGTTCCTGTCATACCGCCAGAATTGAGACCAATGGTTCAATTGGATGGAGGTAGGTTTGCAACATCAGATTTGAATGATCTTTATCGAAGAGTGATCAATAGAAATAATCGACTTAAGCGACTTTTAGATTTAGGCGCACCGGATATCATTGTTAGAAATGAAAAGAGAATGTTGCAAGAAGCCGTAGATGCATTGATAGACAACGGAAGAAGGGGAAGGCCGGTTACAGGCCCAGGGAATCGCCCTCTTAAATCATTGTCGGATATGCTGAAAGGGAAACAAGGACGATTCAGGCAAAACTTACTTGGTAAAAGGGTGGATTATTCCGGTAGATCAGTTATTGTTGTTGGACCGGAATTGAAGTTCTATCAATGTGGTTTACCGAAAAAGATGGCCTTAGAGTTGTTTAAACCATTTGTTATGAAAAAATTGGTCGAAGACAACCATGCACATAATATAAAAAGTGCTAAGAAAAAGGTCGAAAGAGTAGACTCTGTTGTTTGGGATGTTTTGGATGAAGTAATCGAAGGTCATACGGTTATGCTTAACCGGGCACCAACACTTCATCGTTTGGGAATTCAGTCTTTTGAGCCAGTATTAGTGGAAGGGAAAGCCATTAAATTGCATCCTCTAGTGTGTACAGCTTACAATGCTGATTTTGATGGTGATCAAATGGCGGTTCACGTTCCGTTATCAGTTGAAGCCCAAGCCGAATCAAGGTTTTTGATGTTATCAACCAATAACATCTTGGCCCCAAAAGATGGAAAGCCTATCACAACACCTACTCAAGACATGGTTTTAGGATGTTACTACATGACTATTGAAATTCCAGAATCCAAGGGAACTGGAATGGTATTTTCCAATATTGATGAAATGTTGATGGCTTATTACAATGGTCTTGCGGACGTGCATGCACGTGTGAAAGTCAGAATGAACCCATCACAAGCACAAGAAGATAATGGGAAAATCATCGAAAGTACGGTGGGAAGGTTCATGTTTAATGAATTTATCCCACAAGACCTAGGTTATGTTGATAGGAAACAGGACCCTTATGGATTAGAAATAGACAGATTAGTAGATAAGAAATTCCTTGGTGATATCATTGATAGATGTTTCAGGAAACATGGGAATACAATTACAGCTGAAGTGTTAGATAAAATTAAAGATTATGGATTCCACTATTCTACAGTAGGCGCTATCACCGTATCTGTAGGAGATATGAAAGTGCCAGAAGCCAAGAAAATCTTGATGAAAAAGGCAGAAGAACAAGTTCTGGATTATGAAAAAAAATACCGAAGAGGTTTATTAACAGACGAAGAGCGGTATGAAAATGTCATCAAAATTTGGAACAAAACGACGGAAGATGTGACAGAAGAATTAATGAAAAATCTTGGTGAACTCAATAACCTGTACATTATGTCACAGTCGGGTGCTAGAGGAAGCCGAAATCAAATTAAACAGCTTGCAGGTATGCGTGGCTTGATGGCGAATGCAGTAGGACATACGGTGGAAATTCCTGTCAAATCAAATTTTAGAGAAGGTTTGACAGTGTTGGAGTTCTTTATTTCTTCTACTGGTGCCAGAAAAGGACTTGCGGATACAGCATTAAGAACAGCGGATTCAGGATATCTCACCAGAAGACTTGCGGATGTCAGTCAAGATGTGATCATTAGAGAGCATGACTGCGAGACAGAAGAAGGCTTGCTTGTTGAAGCTTTTACAGATAAGAAAGAAGTGATTGAGAATCTTTATGAACGTTTAGTTGGAAGATTTACGCTGGAAGATGTGATTCATCCAACGACAAAAGAAATTATCATTGGTAAAAACCAAATGATGACGGAGGAAATAGCAGAGGAAATTGTACGAGTGGGAATAGAGTCTGTGTTGATCAGGTCAATTCTTACTTGTCAAACTAGAAGTGGCTTGTGTACAAAGTGCTATGGAAGAAACTTGGCAGATGGCAAACTGGTCAATGTTGGAGAGGCAGTAGGTTTTATCGCAGCACAATCTATTGGAGAACCTGGAACGCAGCTTACGATGCGGACATTCCACACAGGTGGAATCGCGGCAGCAGTGGATATCACGCAGGGTCTTCCGAGGATAGAGGAGCTATTTGAGGCACGAAAACCAAAAGGACAGGCGATTATTACTGAAATAGCAGGAGTGGCATCTCTTCATGAAACGCCTAAAAAAAGAGAGGTTACGGTTACCAACGACGAAACCAAAGAGTCAAAAACTTACAACATACCATATGGAGCGATTATTGATGTATCAAATGGGGATGTACTTGAACAAGGAGATCGCCTGACGGTAGGATCAGTCAATCCACATGACATTCTAAAAATCAATGGCATTTTGGCTTTGCAAGAGTATATTTTGCAAGAGGTCCAAAGAACCTATAGAATGCAAGGTGTTGATATTAATGACAAGCATGTAGAAGTTATCATTAGACAAATGCTTAGCAAAGTAAAAGTTGACAATGCAGGAGACACAGAATTCTTGCCAGGAAGTCTTGTGAACTATGTGGATTATATCGAAACAAATCAGAAGTTTGAATCGGAAGGAAAAGATCCTTCAGAAGGCGATAGAATTCTCCTTGGAATCACAAAAGCTTCCTTAGCGACAGATTCATTCTTGTCTTCAGCTTCATTCCAAGAAACAACAAGAGTGTTAACAGATGCTGCGATCAAAGGGAAAGTAGACCGACTGATGGGATTAAAAGAAAATGTTATTATCGGAAAGCTTATCCCGGCAGGAACAGGCATGAAGAGATACAATAAAATTGCAATAGAGCCCGTTCCAACTATAGAGCCAGTGGAAGAGACACTGAATTGATAGAAATCCTTTGTTTACAACGACAGAGAAATATGATAAATAGTAAATAGACTTAAAATTGTATTGACATAGAAAAATCCAAATGTTAGAATGTTTGAGTGTTTCTAATCATTGCGGAGATTTAGAAGATTATATGCTTCCGAAGCATATAATCTTCATAATGTTTATGAGGTGGTTAGATGGAAGTTGAGCAACTTGGAAAATTAGACCAGATTGTTGTTGGAACAAAACAGACAAAGAGACATTTACTCAAATCAAAAGTTGACAAAGTCTATATTGCACAAGATGCAGAGAAAAATGTTACAGAAGAAATCATTGATATGTGCAATGAGAAAAAAATCGAAATCATATACATAGACAGAATGAAAGAACTTGGAAGAATGTGTAATATTGATGTAAACGCAGCTGTTGTTGCAGTTTTAAAATAAAAATATAAAAAGGAGGTGCTTGGATGCCAACTATTAATCAATTGGTAAGAAAAGGTAGAAAAGACACTATCACAAAGTCGAAATCGCCAGCTCTAAATGTGAACTACAACACAATGAAGAAAAAATTTATCAAAACTAGTTCACCACAAAAAAGAGGTGTATGTACAGCAGTAAAAACTGTAACACCTAAAAAGCCTAACTCAGCGCTTAGAAAAATAGCAAGAGTCAGACTAACCAATGGCAGTGAAGTAACAGCTTACATTGGTGGTATTGGACACAATTTGCAAGAGCATAGTGTGGTCCTTATTAGAGGCGGTAGAGTTAAAGACTTACCAGGGGTTAGATACCATATCGTAAGAGGTACGCTTGATACTGCAGGTGTGGAAAAGAGAAATCAAGCTAGGTCGAAGTATGGTACGAAAAGACCGAAGAAATAATGAATTAACGGCACACTATGCAAATTATTATGAAAGTGTTAAAGCCTTGATAATAGATAGAGCATTTTGTGCACAGCGACATAAAGCAATGATTTTGCTTTGTCGAGTACCTATGATTTAAATTCATGTTAAGGAGGGAAGCGTAGTGCCAAGAAAAGGACATGTACCCAAGAGACAAATAATGGAAGATCCAATATACAAGGATAAGATTGTGACCAAACTTATTAACCAGATTATGCTTGATGGTAAAAGAGGGGTGGCGCAAAAAATTGTATACGGTGCATTTGAAATGATGGAAGACAAAACAGGCGAAGATCCTAAAGAAACATTTCACAAAGCACTTAACAACATTATGCCAGTTCTTGAAGTCAAAGCCAGAAGAGTTGGTGGGGCCACTTATCAAGTACCCATCGAAGTAAGACCAGAAAGAAGGCAGACTTTAGGATTAAGATGGTTAGTGACTTACTCTCGTAGACGAGGGGAACGAACAATGAAAGAAAAGCTAGCAAAAGAATTAATGGATGCGGCAAACAACACAGGCGCAAGCGTCAAGAAGAAAGAAGAC
Source organism: uncultured Clostridia bacterium (assembly GCA_964539975.1). GTDB lineage: Bacteria > Bacillota > Clostridia > Tissierellales > Dethiosulfatibacteraceae > 38-11. Next base: position 15,669 of record CAZIKK010000020.1, on the reverse strand, counting down.
ACGCACAAAATGGCTGAAGCCAACAGAGCATTTGCTAGTTTCAGGTGGTAGAATGGAATCCATTCTACCTCTGCAAATAGGAGGAAAGTTATGAGAGAATATCCTTTGGAAAGGACTCGAAATATTGGAATAATGGCGCATATTGACGCAGGGAAGACTACCAGCACAGAGAGAATTTTGTATTATACAGGTAGAATTCATAAAACAGGAGAAACACACGAAGGTGCGTCTCAAATGGACTGGATGGAGCAGGAACAAGAAAGAGGAATAACCATAACTTCCGCTGCAACGACTTGTGCTTGGAAAGATACTAGGATTAACATAATAGACACACCAGGACACGTGGATTTCACGGTTGAGGTTGAAAGATCGCTACGAGTTTTAGATGGTGCAGTCGCTATTTTTGATGCAAAAAATGGCGTAGAACCACAGTCAGAGACAGTATGGCGCCAAGCTGATAAGTACAAAGTACCGAGAATTTGTTTTGTCAACAAAATGGATAAGATGGGAGCTAGCTTTCCATACGCGGTTAGCACCATGGTAGACAGGTTAAAAGCGAATGTTGTTCCTATCCAATTACCAATTGGAACAGAAGAAAACTTTAAAGGAATCATTGACTTAGTTGAAATGAAAGCGAGAATGTACCATGACGATTTAGGTCAAGACATTGAGATAGTAGATATCCCTGAGGATCACGTGGATGTTGCAGAGGAATACAGAGAAAAGCTGCTGGAGGCTATATCTGATCATAATGAAGAGTTAATGGTTAAATATCTTGAAGGAGAGACCATTGAGATAGATGAACTAAAAGAAGCTATAAGAAAAGCAACGATTGCGGTTGATATTATCCCTGTATTATGTGGTTCAGCCTATAAAAACAAAGGTGTGCAGTTGCTTTTGGATGCTATTGTGGAATATTTACCAGCTCCTACAGATGTCTTAGCAATCACAGGACATGATGAAGAAGGGAACGAAATTGAGATTCACTCATCTGATGAAGAACCATTTGCTGCATTGGCATTTAAAATAATGGTGGATCCATATGTGGGCAAATTGACATTTTTTAGAGCTTATTCAGGTGTGATGGAATCGGGAAGCTATGTCACCAATTCAACTAAGAATAAAAAAGAAAGAGTTGGAAGAATACTTCAGATGCACGCCAATAAAAGAGAAGAATTGGCCAGAGTGTATGCAGGGGATATTGCTGCAGCTGTAGGATTCAAAAACACAACTACCGGGGATACTCTTTGTGATCCAAATCGAGTGGTCGTACTTGAATCGATGGATTTTCCAGAGCCGGTTATTGAAGTTGCCATAGAACCAAAAACAAAAGCTGGACAGGAAAAAATGGGAGTAGGGTTGCAGAAATTAGCAGAAGAAGACCCAACTTTCAAGACTTATACAAACACTGAGACAGGTCAGACAATCATTGCTGGAATGGGAGAGCTTCACCTTGAAATCATCGTGGACAGGCTTTTAAGAGAGTTTAAAGTTGAAGCCAATGTTGGTAAACCGCAAGTTTCCTACAAAGAAACAATTGAGGGGACAGCGGATGTTGAATGTAAATATTCAAGGCAGTCTGGTGGCAAAGGTCAATATGGACATGTTAAGATTATTCTGGAACCACAGCAACCTGGAGAAGGCATAACTTTTGTAAATGGAATAACAGGTGGTGTGATACCAAAGGAATACATACCGGCTGTTGAAAATGGAGCAAGAGAAGCAGCAGAGAATGGTATTTTAGCAGGCTATCCAACCATTGATTTCAAAATAACATTGTACGATGGATCTTACCATGAGGTCGATTCAAGTGAGATGGCATTTAAAATTGCAGGATCAATGGCTTTTAAAGATGCGGCTAAAAAAGCTAATCCTGTATTGCTAGAGCCATACATGGCAGTGGAAGTGTTAACACCAGATGAATATCTTGGCGATGTAATGGGAGATATCAACTCAAGACGCGGAAGAATTGAAGGATTTATTGACAGAAATGGCATCAAAGTGGTGGACGCCTTCGTTCCATTATCAGAGATGTTTGGTTATGCCACTGTTTTGAGATCTTTGACACAAGGAAGAGCAAACTATTCAATGCAGTTTGATCACTATGAAAAAGTACCAGCAAAAATGGTAGAAGATATCATTAAATAATAGACATAGAAAATATATGAATGAAGAAAAAACTTTTTAGGAGGAACAAAGATGGCAAAAGCAAAATTTGAGAGAAACAAGCCACATGTCAACATAGGGACGATAGGACACGTAGACCATGGCAAGACAACATTGACAGCGGCGATTACAATCGTCATGCATCAGAAGTATGGATTTGGAGAAGCGGTAGCGTTTGACAAGATAGACAAAGCGCCAGAGGAAAGAGAAAGAGGAATCACCATATCCACATCACACGTTGAGTATGAGACACCAAACAGACACTACGCACACGTAGACTGTCCAGGACACGCGGACTATGTAAAGAACATGATTACAGGAGCAGCGCAAATGGATGGTGCGATACTAGTTGTATCCGCAGCAGACGGACCGATGCCACAAACAAGAGAGCACATATTGCTATCAAGACAAGTAGGCGTGCCAAAGATCGTGGTATTTTTGAACAAAGCAGACATGGTAGATGACGAAGAATTGATCGAGCTAGTAGAAATGGAGATCAGAGAACTGTTGTCAGAATACGAATTTGATGGAGACAACACAAAGATCGTAGTAGGCTCAGCGTTAAAAGCACTAGAAGATCCTAATGGAGAATGGGCAGAGAAGATCGTAGAACTGATGTCAGTAGTAGATGAAGAGATCCCAACACCAGTACGAGACACAGACAAGCCATTCATCATGCCAGTAGAAGATGTCTTCTCAATAACAGGAAGAGGAACCGTAGCAACAGGAAGAGTAGAAAGAGGAATACTGAAAGTACAAGACAAGATACAGATAGTAGGCTTTTCAGAAGAATCAAGAGAAGTAGTTTGTACTGGAGTAGAAATGTTCAGAAAACTTCTAGACCAAGCACAAGCAGGAGACAACATAGGCGCGTTGTTAAGAGGTGTGCAAAGAGACGAGATAGAAAGAGGACAAGTACTCGCTAAGCCAGGATCTATTACACCGCACACAGACTTTAAAGCAGAGGTATATGTACTGACAAAAGAAGAAGGTGGAAGACACACACCATTTTTCAAAGGATACCGACCACAGTTTTACTTTAGAACGACAGACGTAACAGGTTCAATAGAATTAGAAGAAGGAATTGAGATGGTAATGCCAGGAGACAACTCAACCTTCACAGTTGAATTAATCACACCGATAGCGATGGAAGAAGGACTAAGATTCGCGATTAGAGAAGGTGGAAGAACAGTAGGAGCCGGAGTTGTTGCGAAGATAATCAAGTAAGCACTGAACGGAGCTGGGAAGCTCCGTTTTTATTTCTTTTCTGCTTGACTTTCTTTGAAATTCGTGTATAATTTTAATGCGGTCTAAATATCAGCGCAATAGCAAGCATAAGAAAAGTCTGCTTGCTATTATTTTGTCTTTTAATATGTTAAATATCCGTAACAATTAAAAAAAACGTTGATTTTTAGCTGAAAATTATATAAACTATTTTAGTGTGTTACATGCGAAGAAGCAAAAGGTTGCTAGCTACCACTAGGGAATTTTTGTGGAGTATGTCTTGCTAAAAGCAAGGCGCAAGAGCGGTTCCAAATTGAAAAAAAGGTAGAGAACACCAGGGTAAGTTTACATGGGAACGGCTATCGTATGTACGTAATTACGAAAAGGGAGGTAACACAATGGTAAACAGTCAAAAGATCAGAATCAGATTGAAAGCTTATGATCATCAATTGCTGGATCAATCAGCGAAGAAAATTGTCGAAACTGCCAAATCAACGGGAGCGGAAGTTGCAGGACCTATTCCACTGCCAACTGAGAAGCAAATCATTACAATATTAAGAGCAGTTCACAAGTACAAAGACTCGAGAGAGCAGTTTGAGCAAAGAACACATAAGCGACTGATCGACATTTCAAATCCAACATCCAAGACAGTAGACTCTTTAATGAAGTTGAATTTGCCGGCAGGTGTGGATATTGAAATCAAATTATAAAAGTAGAGAAATTCAGATAAAGACTCTGCTTAGTATGATTGCATGAAGTGTAATCCGCTGTAAGAATAATGGAGGTGTAAACGGATGAAAGCAATTATCGGTAAAAAACTTGGGATGACCCAAGTGTTCAAAGAAGATGGCACATTGATACCTGTCACTGTTATAGAGTCTGAAGGAATGGTAGTGGTTCAGAAAAAAACAGTTGAAAAAGATGGCTATAACGCTATTCAGGTAGGTTTTGGCATGATCAAAGAAAAAAATGTCAACCAACCACGCAAAGGCCATTTTGCCAAAGGAAATGTTGAACCAAAGAGAATGCTGAAAGAATTTAGAGTAGAAGATATTGAAGCTTATGAAGTTGGACAGTTGATAACGGTTGATGTTTTCAAACAAGGTGAAAAGATTGATGTTGTAGGAAACTCTAAAGGAAAAGGAACGGCTGGTGTTATTAAACGACACGGTCATTCAAGAGGACCAGAAACACATGGTTCAAAATCTCATAGAGTAACAGGATCTTTAGGAGCTTCTGCATATCCTGCGAAAGTATTCAAAGGAATGAAAGGTGCTGGAAGAATGGGTAACGAACGTGTAACCGTTCAGAACCTAGAAGTAGTACGTGTTGATGCAGATAAAAACTTAATCCTTGTTAAAGGTGCGATACCAGGACCTAAAAAAGGATATGTAACAATAAAAGAAACGGTGAAATAAGCAAATTTTGTGAAAGGAGGAGTACATATGCCTAAAGTAGCTCTTTATAATATGTCAGGTGAACAAATCGGAGATATTGAGTTAAAGGATGATGTTTTCGGTGTTGAAATAAATACACATGTTATGTATGAAGCTGTTAAAGCTTACTTGGCGAATCAAAGACAAGGAACACAATCCGCAAAAACAAGAAGTGAAGTTAGAGGTGGCGGAAGAAAGCCTTGGAGACAGAAAGGAACGGGACGAGCTAGACAAGGAAGTATTCGTTCGCCCCAATGGAAGGGCGGTGGTGTTGTTTTTGCACCAAAACCAAGAGATTACAGCATTAGACTACCAAAGAAAGTCAGAAGATTGGCTTTGAAATCAGCATTCAGTTCAAAAGTAGCAAGTGGCGAAATCATAGTGGTAGATAGTTTGACGCTTAATGAGCCTAAAACCAAAGAAATGGTTAGCTTATTGAAAAGTCTGAAAATTGACAGGAAGGCGCTAATCGTTCTGCCAGAAAAAGACGAGAAAGTTGTACGATCTGCTCAGAATATCCCAGGGATCAAAACAACTCAAGTTAACACGCTAAACGTATACGACATTTTGAATCATGACATGTTCATTATTACGAAAGAAGCTGTAAACAAAGTCGAGGAGGTGTATTGTTAATGCGCAGCCCACACGATATCATTATAAAACCTGTTGTCACTGAAGCAAGCATGGAGGCAATGGAAGAGAAGAAATATACATTCAAGGTAGACAAAAAAGCAAACAAAACAGAAATCAAAAATGCGATCGAGCAGATTTTCAATGTTAAAGTTGAAAAAGTAAGCACGATGAACATGACAGGAAAGAAAAAGCGAATGGGAGCTAATGTTGGGAGAAGACCACATTGGAAGAAGGCCATCGTTAAACTGACGGAAGATAGCAATACAATAGAATTTTTCGAAGGAATGTAAGGAATAACATAAAGGAGGAACGAAAATGGGTATTAAAAAGTTCAAACCTACTTCTCCGGCATTAAGACAAATGACTGTATCAACTTTTGAAGAGATCACCACCAACGAACCAGAAAAATCACTTTTGACACCTCTCAAGAAAACAGCGGGACGGAATGTTAGAGGTAAAATAACGGTAAGACATAAAGGTGGCGGAAACAAGAGAAAATACAGAATCATAGACTTCAAAAGAAACAAAGACGGAGTGCCAGGGAAAGTCGCGACAATAGAATACGATCCAAATAGAAGTGCTAATATTGCGTTGATTAATTATGTGGATGGAGAGAAAAGATACATATTAGCTCCCAACAAACTTAAAGTGGGAGATATGATCGTGTCAGGAGCCGATGCGGATATTAAAGTAGGCAACACATTGCCACTGAAAAACATCCCAGTAGGGTCGATTATTCATAATATCGAACTAAAAGCTGGTAAAGGTGGACAGTTAGTAAGATCCGCAGGAAACTCAGCGCAATTGATGGCGAAAGAAAATGACTATGCTCAAGTAAGGTTACCATCTGGCGAAGTAAGAATGATTCGTGTCGAATGTAGAGCGACCATTGGCCAAGTTGGCAACATTGATCATGAGAATATCACAATTGGAAAAGCTGGAAGAAAGCGTCATATGGGTATCAGACCAACAGTTAGAGGCTCTGTAATGAACCCGAATGATCACCCTCATGGTGGTGGAGAAGGTAGAGCACCAATTGGTAGACCAGCACCTGTGTCACCTTGGGGACAGCCTGCAATTGGTTTGAAAACAAGGAAAAAGAATAAGAAATCTGACAAGCTGATAGTTAAGAAAAGAAAGTAGAAGCACTTTGAAAGGAGGAATTACTAATGGGTAGATCCCTTAAGAAAGGACCTTATTGCGAACCAAGTCTATTGAAAAAAATAACGGATATGAACGATAAAAACGAGAAAAAAGTCATCAAAACCTGGTCAAGAAGGTCAACAATATTCCCAGAAATGATTGGACATACATTGGCGATTCATGATGGAAGAAAACATGTTCCCGTATACATTACCGAAGATATGGTCGGACATAAATTGGGAGAGTTTGCTCCTACTAGAACGTATAGAGGACATGACAAGTCCGAAAAATCTTCAAAAGTTAGGTAAATGAAGGGAGGTAGCACAAGTGGAAGCTAGAGCAACTGCTAAGTATATAAGAATTTCTCATAGAAAAATGAGATTCATATGTGATATGGTCAGAGGCAAAGATGTAGATGAAGCCCTTGCAATATTAAAATTCACTCCCAAAAAAGGAGCACGTGAATTGGAGAAAGTGGTCAAATCAGCTGCGGCGAATGCAGAAAATAACTTCGAGCTAGATCGTGATAAGTTATTTGTAAGCAAAGTGACAGTTGATCAAGGTCCTACTCTAAAAAGATGGAGACCGAGAGCTAAAGGCGCAGCTTATAAAATCCTGAAAAGAACAAGCCATATTAACGTAACGGTAAAAGAAAGAGAATAGTAAAGGAGGTAGACAATGGGTCAAAAGGTTAATCCACATGGACTTAGAGTTGGTATCAATAAAAACTGGGACTCGAGATGGTATGCGGACAAGAAGAATTTTGCAGACAATTTAGTTGAAGACTATGAGATCAGAAAGTATATAAAGAAAGAACTTTACTTAGCTGGAATAGCAAATACTGAAATTGAAAGATTTGCAAATAGAATTAAAGTCAATATTTTTACTGCTAAACCAGGGATGGTTATAGGAAAAGGCGGTAGTGGTGTTGAGTTGATAAGAAACAGCATTGAAAAAATGACCAATAAGACAGTGATTATTAATGTTGAGGAGATAAAATTCCCCGACTTGAACGCACAGTTGGTCGCGGAAAACATTGCTAGTCAACTGGAGAGAAGGGTTTCATTTAGAAGAGCAATGAAACAAGCCATGCAAAGAAGCATGAGAGCGGGTGCCAAGGGTATCAAAACCATGGCTGCTGGCAGACTGAATGGTGCAGACATGGCAAGAACAGAAGGTTATAGCGAAGGGAAAATTCCTCTACAAACTTTAAGAGCGGACATTAGTTATGGGTTTGCGGAAGCTGATACAACCTATGGAAAGATTGGCATCAAAGTATGGATTTGCAGAGATGAAATTCTCAGACAAAAACAAAGGCCTGAACAAGATAGGGATAACAGGAAGAGAAGACCTAAGAAGAGCTATAATAAATAACATAAATCCCGCAGGAAGGAGGATGTAGCATTATGTTAATGCCAAAAAGAGTTAAGCGTAGAAAAGTACACAGAGGAAGAATGACTGGCGTTGCGACAAAAGGCAATACTTTGACTTATGGAGAGTACGGCATTCAAGCATTAGAGCCAGCGTGGATTACCTCGAATCAAATAGAAGCGGCCAGAAGAGCAATGACTAGATCCGTCAAAAGAGGCGGAAAAATTTGGATAAAAATATTTCCAGACAAACCTGTGACTCAAAAACCAGCAGAAACAAGAATGGGTAAAGGAAAGGGATCTCCAGAATATTGGGTAGCTGTTGTAAAACCAGGCAGAGTACTATTTGAGATGTCAGGAGTAACTGAAGAAGTTGCAAAGGAAGCAATGAGACTTGCGATGCATAAGTTGCCTGTTAAGTGTAAGTTTGTTTATAAAAATGAACAGGTAGAAAAGGATGGTGAAGCTAATGAAAGCTAATGAATTAAGAGAAAAAACAGTTAGCGAACTCAATTCAATATTAGTGGATCTTAAAACAGAATTGTTTAATCTAAGGTTTCAGTTAGCCACAGGACAGCTAGATAATACAAATAGAATTAAAGTGGTTAAAAAAGATATTGCAAGAGTAAAGACGGTTTTAAGAGAACACGAACTTAATGTAAGTGTGCAGTAGTGTAGGAAAGGAGGACTATTTAGTGGAAAGAGGCAATAGAAAAGTTAGAATAGGAAAAGTTGTTTCAGACAAAATGGACAAGACGATTGTCGTGTCTGTTGAAACATTTGTGTCACATCCTTTATACAATAAGAAAGTAAAAAGAAGCAAAAGGCTAAAAGCTCATGATGAACTCAACCAGTGCGGTATTGGAGACAAGGTAAAAGTAATGGAAACAAGACCCTTGTCAAAGGATAAAAGATGGAGATTGGTTGAGATTTTAGAAAAAGCTAAATAAACCTTACGATTACCGAAGGGAGGTTATACGAATGGTACAGAATGAGTCAAGACTGAAAGTAGCAGATAACTCTGGCGCCAAAGAGATATTGGTCATAAGGGTTCTAGGTGGTTCAAATAGAAGATATGCCAATATAGGAGATATCGTGGTTGCAACTGTAAAAAGTGCAACGCCAGGTGGAGTTGTAAAAAAAGGTGAAGTTATAAAAGCTGTGGTTGTCAGATCTAAAAAAGGAATCAGAAGAGATGACGGAACCTATATCAAGTTTGACGAAAATGCAGCAGTTATCATCAAAGAAGACAGAACACCTGTTGGGACACGTATTTTCGGACCAATTACCAGAGAATTGCGAGCTGGTAAGTTTATGAAGATTATATCATTGGCACCTGAAGTACTTTAATGGGAGGTGTAGGAATGCACGTTAAGAAAGGCGATAGAGTCGTTGTAATTACAGGTAAAGACAAAGGCAAAAAAGGTAAAGTATTAGCAAGTTTTCCAAATGACAATCGTGTGATTGTAGAAGGTGCTAATATGGTGACAAAACATAAAAAGGCTGACAAAAACATGCAACAAGCAGGAATCCTTCACCAAGAAGGAAGAATAGATGTTTCGAATGTCATGCTTTTCTGTGAAAAGTGTAAAAAAGGCGCCAGAGCCAATGTAAAAGTATTGGATAATGGCAAAAAAGTCAGAACATGCGTAAAATGCGGAGAAGTGTTCGAATAATTCGTTGAAGGGAGGTACAGATATGGCTTCACGTTTACAAGACAAATACATGAATGAAGTAGTGCCGGCTTTAATGGAAAAATTCGGTTATACAAACGTTATGCAGGCACCAAAGATAGAAAAAGTGGTATTGAATATGGGAGTAGGAGAAGCGAAAGACAATCCTAAATCCTTAGAAAACGCAGTAGATGAATTGACCACCATTTCAGGACAGAAACCGGTTGTGACGAAAGCGAAAAAGTCAGTTTCAAACTTTAAATTAAGAGAAGGCATGAGTGTTGGTTGCAAGGTGACTTTAAGAGGAGAAAAAATGTTTTTCTTCTTGGACAAGTTAATGAATGTAGCGTTGCCTCGTGTAAGAGACTTTCGTGGTGTTGCTTCTAAGTCTTTTGATGGGAGAGGAAATTATGCCCTTGGTATAAAAGAGCAATTGATTTTCCCAGAGATCAACTATGATAAGGTTGATAAAATCAGAGGGATGGACATTATCATTACAACAACTGCTAAGACAGATGAAGAAGCAAGAGAATTGCTTAAACTAATGGGAATGCCTTTTACCAGGTAGAAGGAGGTAGATAGGATGGCTAAGAAGTCACTTAAAATAAAGCAACAAAGAAAGCAGAAATTCAGCACAAGAGAGTATTCAAGATGTAGAATATGCGGTAGACCACATGCTTATTTAAGAAAGTACGGTATCTGTCGTATTTGTTTCAGAGAATTGGCGTATAAAGGTCAAATTCCTGGTGTTAAAAAAGCAAGTTGGTAATCTAGAGTATTGATGGAAGGAGGTTACACATATGGTAATGACTGATCCAATTGCAGATATGTTGACAAGAATCAGAAATGGGAATCATGCAAAGCATGAATCTGTCGATATACCGGCATCAAACATAAAGAAGGAAATTGCAAATATTTTGCTATCAGAAGGTTATATTAAAGGATTTGATGTCATCGAAGATGGGAAACAGGGTATTTTAAGAGTAACGTTAAAGTATACAGAAGACAAAGAAAGAGTTATTACAGGAATAAAAAGAATTTCTAAGCCAGGGCTTAGAGTGTACGTTAAGCAAGATGAGGTTCCTAGAGTACTTGGAGGTCTGGGCATTGCAATCCTGTCCACATCAAAAGGTATTCAAACAGGAAAAGCCGCTAAACAGCAAGGAGTCGGCGGAGAAGTAATCTGCTACGTATGGTAATTTACTAGAGGAGGTGCTAATATGTCAAGAATAGGATTAAAGCCTATCAGTATACCTACAGGTGTAGAAGTTGCAATTGATGAAAATAATTTTGCAACTGTTAAAGGACCGAAAGGATCTTTAACAGAGCAGCTTTCGAAAGAAATGCAGATTGAATTCAATGACGGTGTGATTGAAGTAAAAAGACCAACTGAGATTAAAAGACACAAGTCGCTTCACGGTCTGACAAGAACACTCATAAACAACATGATCGTAGGTGTGACAGAAGGATATACTAAGAAGTTGGAAATTGTAGGAGTGGGTTACCGAGCAAAAAAAGAAGGCAATAAACTCGTACTCAACTTAGGTTTTTCTCATCCAGTTGAAATGGAAGACCCTGAAGGCATTGAAACAGCAATGGAAGGGAATAGCAAAATTGTCGTAACAGGTATCAACAAGCAGCAAGTAGGCAATTATGCGGCAGTCATCAGAGATTGGAGAAGACCAGAACCCTACAAAGGAAAAGGCATTAAATACGAAAATGAAATAGTAAGAAGAAAAGCTGGTAAAACAGGTAAATAACAGAAAGGAGTGAGTCCGGATGATTAAAAAAATTGATAGAAACAAGAGCAGACAAAAAAGACATATGAGAATGAGAAATAAAATCCAAGGAACTCCTGAGAGACCAAGACTTAATGTTTTTAGAAGTGCCTCAAACATATTCGCACAACTCATTGATGACATAAATGGCGTGACGATTGTTTCTGCATCATCAATAGACAAAGGAATAAAAGAGAAGGTTAATGGTCTTAATAAAACAGAAACCGCAAAAATTGTTGGGCAAGAAATTGCAAAAGTAGCTATTGACAAAGGTTTTGAAACAGTCGTATTTGATAGAGGTGGTTACCTTTATCACGGTAGAGTTAAATCTTTAGCAGATGGCGCAAGAGAAAGCGGACTAAAGTTTTAGTAGAGGAGGTAATGAAATTTAATGGAACGAAGCCGAATAGATGCTAGTCAATTAGACTTGAAAGAAAAGGTAATTAACATTAGTAGGGTTACGAAAGTTGTTAAAGGTGGTAGAAACTTTAGGTTTAGTGTGCTTGTGGTCGTAGGTGACGAAAATGGTCATGTTGGTATCGGAATGGGCAAAGCAATAGAAATTCCGGAAGCGATCAAAAAAGGAATAGAAGCTGCTAAAAAGGTGATGATTGAAGTTCCTCTAGAAGGCACAACGGTACCTCATCAAATTGTGGGTGAGTACGGTGCTGGAAGAGTACTGATTAAGCCTTCAGCACCAGGTACTGGTGTAATTGCAGGTGGTCCAGTGCGTGCTGTATTGGAGTTGGCAGGAGTAAGAGATATCACAACTAAATCATTAGGTTCTAACAACCCAAGAAACATGGTGAATGCTACGATGGACGCATTGAAAAACTTGAAGAAACCTGAAACAGTAGCTAAACTTAGAGGAAAAACTTTAGAGGAAATCCTATAACTGAAGGAGGAAGAACCTTGGCAGCAATAAGAGTTAAATTAATCCGTAGTAAAATTGGCAAAACGCCAAAACAAAGAAAAACGATTGAAGCCTTAGGCTTAAGAAAGATTGGCCAAGTTGTCGAAAAAGAAGACACACCTCAAATAAGAGGGATGATTAACGTGGTTAGTCATATGGTTGAAGTAGAAGAATAATCGTCAAAGGAGGTGCAAAATGAAACTGCATGAACTAAAGCCAAATCCAGGCACGACTAGAAAAAGAAAGAGACTTGGAAGAGGAACTGCCTCTGGTCAAGGAAAAACAGCTGGGAGAGGACAAGATGGACAAAACTCCAGATCTGGAGGAGGAACAAGACCAGGATTTGAAGGCGGTCAAATGCCTCTATACAGGAGACTTCCAAAGAGAGGTTTTACAAATATTTTTGCAACAAATTATTCTGAGATAAACATAGAAACATTAAACAGATTTGAAGATGGCGCGGAGATTACGCCTGAATTGCTAAAAGAATCTGGTATCATCAAAAAACAGTTGGACGGTGTAAAGGTGCTGGGCAGAGGAGAGCTTAACAAAAAGCTAACTGTCAAAGCTCACAAATTCAGCAAAGGCGCCATAGAAAAAATCGAAGCAGCTGGTGGAAAGGTTGAGGTGATCTAATTGATTGAAACTTTAAGGAATGCATGGAAGATACCCGACTTAAGAAAAAAAATCATGTTTACCTTGACTATGATCGTCGTATACAGATTGGGATCACAAATTCCGGTGCCAGGAATTGACAGACTCGTTATTGAGCAAATGTTTCAAGGAAATGCGGGAATACTTGACTTTTTTGACTTAATGTCAGGTGGTGCGTTTCAGAGTTTCACAATTTTTGCACTGAGTATTTATCCATATATCACAGCATCGATTATCTTCCAGTTATTAACAATAGCAATACCAAAATTGGAAGAGATTGCAAAAAGAGAAGACGGGAAGGAAAAAATTGCGCAGTATACAAGATACTTGACAGTTGTTTTAGCAGCGATACAAGCGATGGCTTATACAATTGGCTTTTTCAACTCAGCTCTTATTTCATCAGATGCATTATCTGTGATCACGGTGGTATTAACCTTAACAGCTGGTACGGCTTTTCTGATGTGGCTTGGTGAGCAGATTACCGAGAAAGGTATTGGAAATGGAATCTCGATTATTATCTTTGCGGGTATTGTATCGAGAATACCTGCTGGTTTCGGAACAACATTTGGATTATTTAGAGCAGGAACAGTCAACATCATTGAACTCTTGATATTTGCAGTATTTGCGATGATGATCATTGTTGGTATCATAGCCGTACAACAGGGCGAGAGAAAAGTGAATGTTCAATATGCAAAGCGAGTGGTTGGAAGGAAAATGTATGGTGGTCAAAGTACTCACATACCAATTAAGGTACTGATGGCGGGAGTTATTCCTGTAATCTTTGCTTCATCGCTTTTGGCATTCCCACAGACGTTGGCGTTCTTTTTCGAAGGGAATTTGGTTAACTGGGTAGAAAAGTACCTCTCTCCCGGAGGCAATCCAGGTGTGTGGATTTATTCATTGTTAAATGTGGTGTTGATTATGTTTTTCACTTTTTTCTACACCGCAGTTCAGTTCAACCCATTTGAGTATGCAAATAATTTAAAGCAATATGGAGGCTTTGTGCCGGGTATTAGACCGGGAAGGCCAACTGCTGAATACTTGAATAAAGTCTTAACTCGTATTACCTTTGTTGGTGCAATTGTGTTGGCATTCATTGCGTCAATCCCTACGATTATTTTTTCCTTTACCAACTTGAACATCAATTTTGGAGGAACAGCTTTACTGATCGTTGTGGGTGTAGCTCTTGAAACGATGAAACAAATAGAGTCACAGATGTTAATGAGACACTACAAAGGATTTTTAAAGTAAAAAAACGGAGGATGAAAATGAGATTACTTCTATTAGGACCTCCAGGTGCTGGGAAAGGCACACAGGCTGACAGCATATCAAAAAAATTCAACATTCCACATATTTCTACTGGTGATATATTTAGAGAAAACATCAAACAGAACACTGAGTTAGGAATGAAGGCACAAAAGTATATGAACAAAGGCTTACTAGTGCCAGATGATTTGGTGGTGGATTTGGTAAAAGATAGACTCATGCAAGATGATTGCAAAGGCGGATTCTTGCTCGATGGATTTCCAAGAACAATTCCTCAAGCAAATGCCTTAGACCATGAGCTGTTGGCTATGAGCCAGACACTGGACAAAGCAATCAACATTCAGGTAGATAAAGAGATTTTAATTGAACGAGCGGTAGGAAGGCGAGTTTGCAAAAAATGCGGAGCAGCTTTTCACATTCAATTCAATCCACCTTTGGAAGAAGGCACATGCGACAAATGTGGTGGACAGTTACAACAGCGCAAAGATGACCAGGAAGAAACGGTGGTTAAGCGTATCGAGGTTTATTTTGAGCAAACAGAACCGCTGATTCAATATTATGAAGATAAAGGAATTCTGATGAATGTTGACGGTGAAAAAGATATCAAAGCAGTGTTTGATGGAATCACCCAAGGTCTAAGAGGCTAGGATATGATTATAATCAAAACAGATAGAGAAATCCAGATTATGAGAGAAGCTGGCAGAATCAATGCGCAAGCACATATGATTGTTAATAGCTTAATCAGACCAGGCGTGACAACAGAAGAACTGGACAAATCAGTAGAAACATTTATAAGATCTCAGAATGCGATACCAGCATTTAAGGGATATCAGGGATTTCCGGCATCAATATGTGCATCTGTAAATGACGAAGTAGTTCATGGCATACCAGGTAATCGAGTACTAGAAGAAGGAGATATTGTCAGCATAGACATAGGAACGATACATCAAGGTTATGTTGGCGATAGTGCCAAAACATATCCAGTGGGAAGAATTAGCCAGGAAGCAAATGAACTGATCGAGACAACCAAACAAAGCTTCTACGAAGGCATTAAGTATGCAAAAGAAGGTTACAGATTATCAGATATTTCTCATGCTGTACAGGAATGTGTTGAAAAAAAAGGATTTTCAGTAGTAAGAGATTTTGTAGGACATGGTATAGGGAAAAACATGCATGAAGACCCACAAATTCCAAACTTTGGAAAACCCGGCAGAGGACCAAGACTTCAAAAAGGAATGGTACTTGCGATAGAGCCGATGGTAAATCAAGGCGTGTATAATGTTTGGTTGTTGGAGAACAACTGGACAGTTGTGACACGAGATGGTAAGCTATCAGCACATTACGAACATACTGTAGCAATAACAGATGGAGAGCCGGTAATATTGACATCCCTATAAGAGGTGATAAAATGGA
>CAZIKK010000019.1:0-49759 GCA_964539975.1 uncultured Clostridia bacterium | reverse complement strand
ACCCATGCCGGGCGCACACACTAAAAAAACATCTCATTCGTGAGATGTTTTTTTATTCTTTGTTTCCAATTGGATTCTACAGCTGTTGCGGTGAATCAACAGGACATACACTTGCACATGCTCCACAGTCAATACAAGCCGCTTCATCAATTACATAAATATCATCTCCTGCACTGATACACCCTACTGGACATTCTGCTTCACAAGCCCCACAGCTAATACAAGCATCATTTATTCTATACGCCATCCTTGACACCTCCTTAATAAGCTAAATAAACTCTACATCATTTTATCATGCAAGTCAACGGTTGACCACCTTTTTTAACTTTTTGTTAATTATTTATCTATTTTTCTTGATGTCTTCTTCCATGAATTCTTCAACTTCATCAATGTCGTCCCCTTTTCTTTTCAATCGTACTTTCAATTTGCATGCTAAAGGGTTAATATGAATCACTTCTCCTACGCCATTGGGGGTGATGACCTTCTCTCCAATATTTGGCAATCGATCCAAATTCTCCTCGTAAAGATCTTTTTCATAGTTTAGGCAACACATCAATCTTGAGCAAATACCAGAAATCTTTGTCGGATTAAGAGATAGGTTCTGCTCTTTTGCCATCTTTATAGAAACCGGCGCAAAATCTCCAAGGAAAGTCGTACAACATAAAGGGCGTCCACAAGGTCCCAACCCTCCAATCATTTTAGCTTCATCTCTTACCCCGATTTGTCTCAGTTCAATTCTCGTTTTGAATACACTTGCCAAATCTTTTACAAGTTCTCTAAAGTCTACCCTTCCATCCGCTGTGAAATAGAAAATCACCTTGTTGTTGTCGAAAGTGTACTCAACATCCACCAACTTCATATCTAAATCGTGTTCCGCTATTTTTTCAAGGCATATCCCGAAAGCTTTTTGTTCATCTTCTTTGTTTCGGTTGTTTTTTTCTATGTCATCCTCTGTGGCAACTCGCAACACTTTTTTTAGAGGTTGTACAATCTCTTCATCTTTTACTAGTTTAGGTCCTATGACCACCTTTCCAAATTCGATACCACGTGCAGTTTCCACTATCACAGGGTCTTCTGTCTTAATCAATTTCTTATCTGGATCAAAATAATATATCTTACCCGCTTTTTTAAAGCGCACACCTACTACTTTAATCATGTTTCACCTCCTGAATCTTGAAAAGCAGATGATCTATCGCAAGTTTGAAATTTACATTGCCTGTGATGTCTTCATAAACTTGCTGCAAATCGTCGATGATATTCACACATTTATCTTTGTTGGTTTTTTTGCTATGTTTGTGTAGCAAGACGAGTTTGTCTTGATTGATCAGCCATTCCTCACCATTCATTTTAACATAAAGCAAGTCTCTAAACCAAATCATCATGAGTTCAACGATGGTTTCTATTTGGTCTTTCCGCTTCTCAAAATAATCAGAAACTTCAAAAGGTGCAGATTTTCCTCCAAATAGCAATTGGTCTATCACTTCCAAGACTTCTTCTCTGATATCTAATAGAGGAAGTGCCCCCTCTTTAATGCTGATGGCCCTTTGAATGACTCCTTTTGAGTAACCCGCTAAAACGGAAGCTTCTAACGCTGTGACGGAGTGTTTCTCCTGCAACCATTTTGCCACTTCATGTCGACTATTTTTTTCACAACGAATCACCTGACATCTTGACACAATCGTTGGCAACAAAAGACTGGATTGTGTGGTGGTTAAAATCAACACCGTATTCTCCGGTGGTTCTTCAAGCGTTTTCAAAAACGTGTTGGCACCCTGGGGAGTCATCTTTTGAATATCTTGTAGGATCATGATTTTCTGTTGGCTCTCATAGGGTTTTGTATAGGCCCATTGTATCACATGATCCAAATCTTGGCGTTTGATGGTATCTGCTTCAAATATCATCACTTGAATGTCTGGATGATTCCCGCCATTCGCTTTGATACACGATGAACAACTGTCACAAGGTCTATCTGTTCTTTTTTGACACAACAAGGTTTGAGCGAATATCTTGGCTAATGTTGTTTTTCTCATTCCTTTTGGTCCTTCAAGTAAGTATCCGTGAGCTACTTGTTGACTGTCACTAATTTGCATCAATTGGTTTTTGATTTGTTGCTGTCCAGCGATGATTTCATATTGCATCGTTTATATCCTTTACATCTTCTCAAATTGGTCCACGTCCACCACAAATACCGTCGCACCTCCCACCAACACCTCGATGGTTCTCGGTATATATCCGCTGGCTGCTGTGTAGGCACTCGGTATAGAATCTGTCGTGATTTTCTTTCTGGTTTTGCAATTGTCCTTAATTATTTCCAAAGCTTCGTCCACTCGTTCAGGCTCAACTCCTATCAAAAGAGTTGTATTGCCTGAGCTTAAAAATCCGCCAGTTGATGCGAGTTTTGTCAAACCAAAATTTTGATCTCTCAATACATTTGATACTTTGTTAGCATCTTCATCTTGTATAACTGCTATGACCAGTTTCATGATTTCCTCCTCTATAATATTCGATTTATTTCTTCAATAATACAAGTTAATACTTTTTCTTTTGATTGTGACCCATCAATAACTTTTATTTCCGGTGTCACTTGAATCAACTGTTGGTAACCTTTATAAACTTCCTGATGAAAAGAAAGCGCTTCTCTTTCCAGCCGATCCCCACCATCATCTTGTGTTTTTCGCCTCAATGCCCTTTCTGGATCGATATCAAGAAACAATACCAAGTCTGGGTAGGTCTTAGCGATAGCAAATTCATTAATCATTCGAACTGGTTCCACACCCAGCCCTCTTCCAATCCCTTGGTAAACCAAACTGGAATAATAAAACCGTTCGCTAATGATGGATTTTCCCGCTTCCAAAGTGGGCTTTATTTTTTCAGCCACATGCTGGGCCCTTGAAGCCGCATAGAGTAGCGCTTCTGTTGTGGATGCCATTTCATCATGGTCACAATCCAAAATAATATCCCTGATTTTTTCACTTATAGGGGTTCCTCCCGGCTCTCTTGTAAACACAATTTCATGTCCTTTTTTCTCAAGGTATTCTGCAATCATGGCAGCAACCGTACTTTTTCCTGACCCATCTGGTCCTTCTAACACAATAAACAAACCTTTTTCCATTCTTTTACCTGTCCTATTCTATGATCACTTTTATTTCATTATTTTGTATTCCCATTACGTGAATGTTCGCTTCCTCATAGGCTTGAATCGCCTCAATGTTTTCCTGGGTGACCATTTCACCAGGACAAACCATCGGTATGCCTGGAGGATAGGGAATGATGTAGTCTCCTGCTATTCTACCTGAAGACTGGTTCAGCCTCATGTTTTCTTTCTTTCTGTAAAATGCTTGTCGTATGGTCATCTCCATCTTTGGTTGGTAGTATTTGAAAGGGAACATCTCCCTAGTGGCTTTGATCTTTATTTTCTCAGTTTTTACAAGCTTGTCTACTCCTATGAATAAAGCTTCCAGGTCCTGGGGGTCATCTGCGGCTGTCATAAAACCATTGACATAAGATAAATCAGCCATCTCCATTTCTATCCCACATTCTTTTCTCAATTTTCTCATCCCGGCATTCCCTGTTAAGCCTATTTCTTTAAATCGGAATAGCAGTTTGGTTTCGTCAAAATCAAACACCCCATTTTTCTGGAAAAAACTTTTGTCTTTGTAAATTTGTCCCGCAAATGGGTATTTTTTTTTCAATATCTGCAAGTGTTCCAAATTTTGGTGGATTCTATGGACTCCTTCATCAGCCATGAAGTTGATAGCATTTTCTAACGATGCCATCATAAGATAAGATGGACTTGTGGTCAATAAAATGTTCATAAAAGCACCAATATTGTCTGCTTCAAAGTGCGTGTTGACATGGAGCAATGATGTTTGTGTTAATGCTGGCAATGTTTTATGGCTGCTTTGCACGATCACATCCGCTCCAGCTTCTTCTGCTGACAAAGGCAATCTGTCACTAAATTTCAAATGGCTCCCATGGGCCTCATCAACGATTATCCATTTACCATGACGATGAGCCATGTTAACCAATGCTTGTATATCGCAGCATAATCCATAGTATGTAGGGTAAGTCACCACCACCACTTTTGCATTGCTTTGAGAAAGTATCTTTTCGTATTCTTCCAAGTCTTGTCTCCAAGTCAAGCCTATATCAGAATTAGGAGCTGCAGGCAAATAAATAGGCTTTAAATCTCCCAAAAGAGTGGCATTGTACACCGCTTTGTGACAATCCCGGGACATGATCAAAGATTCTCCAGGTTTTGTCAATCCAAGTATGGCACTTTGCAAACAAGTGGTGCTGCCATTGGTGGAAATATAAGATTGCTTCACCTCGTACAATCGGCTAATTTCTTCTAACAAATCTTGAATCACGCCAGCTGGCTGATGAAGGTTGTCTAAGCCGCCCACTTCCGTAACATCAAAATCAAATGATAAATAGGGATTTGTTGTGTTCGTCAGCTCTTTCCCTTTATGTCCAGGCATATGAAATCGACCCTGAACTTCTTGTCGATAGGTTTTTAATGCTTGAATCAACCTCATCATTTCACTCCTCATTAATACCTTCTGTTAAATCGTTCAAAATAATCATCTTGAGATGTTTTCGAGGTTTTTTTCTTCTTTGATACATTTGTCTTCCTGCTCTTTCGACGCTTTTCAGCTTCTGCTGCTGAAGAGATGGTCTCCATAAGCAAGATAAACATGAAAACTACCATTAAAAAAACAAATATCCCTAATACTATTTTACTTAACATTTTCAACACCTAATTGAAATTATTTTAATTATACACCAAGCCCATTAATAGATAAAGCATAGTTTGTCTTGCCTTTCGCTGGGGAATAATGTTTGAACATCTCCTTCTGATACTATATACTTGTGTATGGATATATGGAGGAAAAACTATGCCCGTTAAGAAAAGCTATCATCGATTTATCTTATTTAGCGGCTTTGGCCTATTGTTGTTCATCGTTAGGCTGCCCAATACCAACACCACATTGCTGATGACTATGATCAAAGCCGTCCAAAACCTCTTTAGCGATCATTACAGCTTGATTGCTTTGCTGTTCATGACCATTGTTTGTATTCTAACCTTTTGGGTGAAGCTTTTCAATCCAAAATGTTTGGATGACTACCCTTTTATCAAAAAAAACTTCAATGTGAATAGTCTGCAAATCTTCTTTCGCCTTTCAGCTTTGTTAATCATTATCAGCTATCGATATGTCTCTTTTAGTCATGTCGCCGTATTAAATGCCGCCAGCGCTGAAATAATTGATATCACTGGCAGTACCATCATATTCATTTCCATGGCTACTTTGTTTCTGCCTTTTCTTAGCGATTATGGATTAGCCGAACTGCTAGAAGTCTTGTTTGATCGCTTCTTAAAGCCTTTATTCAAAGTTCCAGGACATGGTATGGTGAACATCGTCACCTCATTTTTTATAGGCTCAACTATGAGTATGTACTTGACAGGTGTGCAGT
The DNA here is from genome assembly GCA_964539975.1 of uncultured Clostridia bacterium. Taxonomy (GTDB): domain Bacteria; phylum Bacillota; class Clostridia; order Tissierellales; family Dethiosulfatibacteraceae; genus 38-11. The sequence goes on along the minus strand of CAZIKK010000019.1, from coordinate 44,284 downwards.
ACGAAGACGGCCGATTTTCTAGACAGGATGCCATGCGTATTATGACTACATTGACTATTCCTTCATTGTCCACCTCTTTGCTGTACTGGTCAGTGATCGGTGACAGTGCTTATTTTTTTGATTTTTATCTCTTAACCTTTTGTGTGTTCATCTCCATGGCGTTATTGTTGGTTCGTATTCCGCCTTTTACCAAAATGTCTTCGGTCCATTCGAAGCCAGTGACGCCTTCAAAAATTGACGGTCACCGTCTGCGTCTGGGCTTAGAACGAGCTGCTGAAAAAGCAGCTGTCACTCGTTATTCTATCAAAAAGGGCTGTCTATCGTTACTGAGCATTCTCTTGTCTTTTGTCCCTTTTCTTGTTGCTTTGGGGACTTTATCTATTATATTGATAGAACATACCCGGATATTAGAGTACGCTTCCATGCCTTATGGTGCTTATTTGAATATTTTTGGCTTTGAGCAGCCTTATCTGCTCAGTCAAACTTTTATCCTATACACCATCGATTTGATCATGCCTGCAGTAATTCTAAGGTCTATCCCATCTGTTCAAACTCAAATAATGATGGGGGCCATCACCATGAATCAATTGCTATACATTGCGTCCTTTTTAATCATTTTATCCTTTCATCAAATAGCGACTAAGAAAGAATTGTTGCTTATTCTATTACAACGGGTTTTGATGAGTGTTCCTTTAACCGTCTTTTGGAGTTGGCTGTTATTCCATTAACAATAAAAGATTCAATTGAGATCAATTGAATCTTTTATCTATCACACCCTATTTTTCGAGAAAATCCAAAATTAACTTTGAGAAAATAGCCGAATTAAAGGGTAATATTTCTTCATCCAAGTCATACAATGGATGGTGTATTTCTTGTGTAATCCCTTTTTCCTCGTTCTGAGTTCCTAAAAAAACAAACGCCCCTGGAACTTCTTGCAAGAAAAAGCTGAAATCTTCGGCTCCCATGCTTGGCTCCTCCAAATGATGAATCACTTCTTTTTGACCATAGGCGATCAAGCAACTTTCCAGCCTGTCTATTATCTCTGGAGAATTAATCGTAGGTGGGTAATTGTGCCGATAGTTCAAGGTGCACTTAGCATCGTACATTTGCCCCACGTGGTGCACGATTCTTTTTAATTGCTCCATGTAAATAGACTGAGTTGCCTTTGAAAATGTTCTAACGCTACCTAATAACCGTCCTGTATGGGGAATGACATTATTGACTTCACCTGCTTGAAAAGCGCCAAAGCTAATCACAGAATTTTCAGACGAAGGGACAAAATAGTTCTTGATACCTTCAACCTCTGATACGATTTTGCTCCCCACTGAAATGGGATTCACCGCTTTGTGTGGGATGGCACCATGCCCTCCTTTTCCTTCGATCAGGATTTCTATGATATCCGTTCCTGCCATAATCGGTCCTTTAATCAATCCCATTTTTCCAGATTTCAAAGATGGCCAAATATGTGCTCCAAAAATATAATCTACTGTAGGATTTTTTAAAGCGCCATCTTGTATCATTTTCAAAGCACCACCTGTTGTTTCTTCAGCCGGTTGGAAAATGAATTTTACTTGACCAGTGATTTCTTTTTGGAACTTACTCAAGATTTCTAGAATGCCAAGGGCAATCGTCACATGGCCATCATGTCCACAGGCATGCATTTTACCGGGATGAGTGGATTTATGGCTAAAATCATTTTCTTCCATCAGTGGAAGTGCATCCATATCCGCTCGATACGCCACCGTCTTACCTGGCTTACCTCCATATAACGTAGCCACCATACCATTTTCTCCTACACACTCGCGAATAGTCACGTCATATTCACGCAATCTATCCAGAATATAGGCCCTAGTTTTAGGCAAGTCATTGCCTGTTTCAGGAATTTGATGTAGGTCCCTTCTCGTTTTTTTGATCCTGCCAGCGCTCGCATCTACGTAACGATCAATCGCTTCTATACGTTGTTGATCTATCATTTTCATCTCCTATTTACAGTTGGGTTCTTCCTTCTAACGCTTTCACCAAAGTAACTTCGTCAGCATATTCGATGTCTCCACCTATTGGGATCCCATGAGCGATTCTTGTTACTTTTATACCCATAGGTTTGATCATTCGAAAGATGTACATAGCCGTTGCTTCTCCTTCAATGGTGGGATTGGTAGCTAGTATCACTTCTTGTATCTGATCGTCTAACCTGGAAATCAATCCTTTGATATTGATGTCTTCTGGTCCTATCCCATCCAAAGGTGATATGGTGCCATGCAACACATGATAATAGCCTTTGAACTCTTTTGTTCGTTCCATCGCCGCAACGTCCCTTGCATCTTCTACCACACAAATGGTGGTGGTGTCTCTTTTGGGATTGTTGCAAATGCTGCAAGGATCTTTTTCTGTTAAGTTACCACAAACACTACAAAACCGGATCAGCTTCTTGGCATCCACCAATGACTGAGCCAGTCTAATCACTTGGTCTGACTTTAAATCTAATATATGGAATGCCAGTCTTTGAGCAGTTTTCCGTCCAATCCCAGGCAGTTTGGCCAACTCTTCTATTAGATGATTAATCGGTGCTGCATATTCCTCCATCAACTCAACTCCCTATCAAAACATTCCTGGAAGATTCAACCCTCCCGTTACTTTGGACATCTCCTTTTCCATCATTTCCTCGGCTTTTTTTGTTGCTTCATTTACTGCTGCCAAAATAAGGTCCTGCAACATCTCCACATCTTCTGGATCAACTACTTCTGGTTCAATTTCTATCTTCAGAAGCTCTTTTTTTCCATTGACTGTTGCTTTCACGGCTCCTCCACCAGCTGTTGCTTCCACTTCTTTCAGTTCTAGGTCTTGTTGCATTTCAGCCATTTGTTTTTGCATTTTTTGTACTTGTTTCATCATGCTGTTCATGTTTCCACCAGGCATTCCTCCCGGCATTTTCCTTCCTTTAGCCATGTTTATTCTCCTCCTAATCTATAATCTTCAAATTATCTTCTCCTAACAATTCAATTGCTTTTTGATTTGTTTGAAGTATGAGTTCTTCTTGTGTCATTTCTTTTTTCTGTGAGAATTCATTTTTTTTTATGGTGATTTGAACCGGTATCTTCTTATTGAAGGTTTGCTTCAACACCTCTTCAATGATTTGTTTGCTTTCTTTTGTGTTGGCTTTTTGATAGTGAAACGTGTACTTTTCATCAAATGCCAATGTCAGTGTTCCTTTTGATACTTCAACAGGTTCGCATTCCTTGATAATAGCATTCAAACTGATTTTACGGCTTTTGATGGACGCTAGTATGTCCTCCCACTGCTTCTTGATCTCTTTGAGGGCAAATTCTTCTTTTCCATCAGGTTGGTTGATCTCATCGTTTAAGTCATTCGAGCTTTCTTTGGGTATAGTCGCTATTTCTTCTTTTGGCTTTGTTTGAATAGACGGACTTTCTATCTTTGCTGACCCCATGTTTAACAGTTTAATTATTCGCGTCTCTAACAAAACTCTCTCATTGATCGACCTTTTGCAAAGCATAAGTGTTTCTGATAATGCTTCAATCATATGGATGATTTCAGGAATCGTTACCTTTTCACTTTGTCGAGTAATCTCCAAAAGTGCGTCTTCTCCAAGATAAATAAATTTTTCCTTTTCTGAGACGGATTTTGCGATCAACAAATGTCGCATATGGATAATCAGATCTTCCAAGAATCTTGTAATTTCTTTTCCTTCTGATAAAATTTGGTCCAACATCCACAAGGAGTCGCCAATGTTTTTATTGATAAGCCCTTCAGTGAACTTCAAAACAATCTGATAATTGACAGTCCCTAAAAGCTCTAATACCCCTTCATAAGTGATGTGTTCTTGACTAAAGACCAAACATCGATCCAATATGCTAAGGGCATCTCGCATGGCTCCTTCTCCATTGTTTGCAATCATCCTCAAAGCTTCTGGATCTGCGGTGATTGAAAGATCTTCCAAGATTTTTTCCATCACTGACAACATATCTGAAACAGGTATTCTTCTTAAGTCAAATCGTTGGCACCTTGACAATATGGTAGCTGGAATCTTCTGTGGCTCTGTTGTTGCCAACAAGAAAAGCAAATGTTCTGGTGGCTCTTCCAAAGTCTTTAACAAAGCATTGAAAGCACCTTTTGACAACATATGCACCTCGTCAATGATATAAACCTTGAACTTGCTCTGGGAAGGCAAGAATCTCACTTTTTCCCGCAGATCTCGAATATCTTCTACGCTATTGTTTGAGGCTGCATCCATTTCGATGACATCCATATTTCGATCTGCTAGAATACTCAAACAAGATTCACACTGATTGCATGGATTGCCTGACTGATTATCTAGACAATTTATGGCTCTGGCAAAAATCTTGGCTGTTGACGTTTTTCCTGTCCCTCTAATGCCTGAAAAAAGATAGGCATGAGCCGTCGTTTTTCTAATTATCTGGTTTTTAAGCGTTTCTGTGATATGTCTTTGCCCAATGACCTCATCAAAGGTTTTGGGTCGGTAACGTCTATAGATGGCTTGATGTGACATGCCCTCACCGCCTGTTTTTTCTTTCATCAATGATACCGTATTGGTATCAAGCTTTATTATATCAAACTTTACATCTGATTCAAATCTTTATTCCTTAAAAAAAACACATGGATCCTTAGATCCATGTGTTTTTTTAAGCCGTGCACCTTCATTCGAAACCATCCAACCAACGTTACCCAAGTAGTTAACTCAAACCCGGATGACCTGCGGCACATGAGAAAATCTGCTTACCGCTGCTTCTTTCCAGACCTGACGGGATTCACAGCTTGCCATTGCGCAGGACCAAGTTATCAACATCACTTGCTTGGGGCAGACCTGACCCGATGATTCCTTATTTAGGAATTCGACCCTGCTATAGCGGATTGCAGGTTACAAGGTACCGCTAACACCCCATCTAGCACGGCTAATGGCGGAAAGGAAGGGATTTGAACCCTTGGGACGGTTTCCCGCCCACACGCTTTCCAGGCGTGCACCTTCAGCCACTCGGTCACCTTTCCACGCTAAAATAGATAGCTTTCACATTATACAAAAAATGGCCTGTTCTGTCAATTGAAACCACAGGTTGAATTTATTTTGACATTTGAAAATTCCTTGTATATAATAGCATGGAATAGATTAAGGAGGTATGACATGAGCATTCATAAAGACATGGTCATTGGACAACTTTTAAGAGAAAAACCTGAGTCTGCAGAAGTCCTATTCCAGTTTGGAATGGGTTGCATTGGCTGTCCATCTTCTCAAATGGAAACGCTTGAACAGGCTGCTGCCGTTCACGGAATAAATCTTGATGAGTTATTGAAAAGCCTAAACGCATAATTGAATAGTCAAAACTAAAAACGCCAAGTCGATGACTTGGCGTTTTATCGTATTCCCATTCAAAATTAATCTCTTTGGCACAATTCCACTAATACGCCATTGGTGCTTTTGGGATGGCAAAAAGCAATTTTTGCTCCACCTGCACCATACCTTGGCGTCTCATCTATCATCTTAACGCCTTTTTCTTGCATTGTTTTGATGGCAGCTTCTATGTCATCCACTCGATAAGCGATGTGTTGGATCCCTTCTCCTTTTTTGTCGATGTATCTTGCGATTGGTCCGTTTGGATCAGTAGATTCTAACAATTCCACTTCTGTGTCGCCAATAGGTAAAAAGGCAACCTTGACTTTCTGTTCTTCCACAATTTCTGTCCCCTGTAAATCCATTCCCAAAGTTTCTTGGTAGAATTTAAGAGAGGCTTCCAGGTCTTTCACGGCTATGCCGATATGATCTATTTTTGTAACCATCTTTTTCTCCTTTATTGATTGATCTTTTCCAATAGGCCGTCACGTTCTGTAATTGGGTCAGTGTTTTTATTGTATAAAAGTTCTGCAATAGAATCAAGTTCTCCATTCTCTGTTGTCGCTCTGATAACCAGCCTTTTCAAAGATTCTTCCACTAGCTCTAATAATTCCCTTCGAATGTTTGATTTTCTTCGCTTTTCAAATTCTCCACTTGTTTCCATATATGTTTGATGCGCGTTGACCTCATCCAGTAGTTTGTCAATATTCTTGTTTTGGTTAGCCGTTACCATAATAACTGGCGGTCTTCTTTCCATGTTTTGATTCAAGTCCAGCATCATGTTGATTTCCGTCGCTGTACGTTGGGCTCCCATCAAATCGCTTTTATTCACCACAAAAATATCTCCTATTTCCATTATCCCTGCTTTAATGGATTGGATGTCGTCTCCCAACCCAGGAACCATAACCATTACCACTGTATCTGCTGCCTTCACAATATCCACTTCTGATTGACCCACACCCACTGTTTCGATGATGACAAAGTCACATCCATAAGCATCTAGAATTTTAACTGTGTCACGGGTGGCTTTTGCTAGCCCTCCCAAATGACCTCTTGTTCCCATACTTCTAATGAAAACTTGAGGATCCAATGCTAAATCGTTCATTCTGATCCGGTCTCCAAGTATGGCACCGCCAGAGTAAGGACTGGTTGGATCTACTGCGATAATGCCAATTTTATGGCCATTGCTCCTGAGAAGTTTTACAAATTTGTCGGTCAGCGTGCTTTTGCCTGCCCCTGGTGGTCCTGTAATCCCAATAATATGAGCCTTTCCTGTATAGGGGTAAATCGTCTTAATCACTTGTTCTGCTTCTTTTGCATCGTCTTCCACCAGTGAGATCAACCGGGCACAAGCCCGCTTGTCTCCTGATAGCATCTTTTGTATCAAATTCATCTCATCATCGCCTTGTCTTATTGTTCAACATGCTCTTTAATAAACTGAACAATTTCTGTGGTGGTTGATCCTGGCGTGAAAATGGCGGCCACGCCCATTTCCTTAAGGAAAGACACATCATCTTCCGGAATCACGCCTCCTGCAATCACCATAATATCTTCCGCATTCTGCTCTTTCAAGAGGTTGATGACTTTTGGAAACAAATGATTATGTGCTCCCGAAAGGATGCTCATGCCTATTACATCCACATCTTCTTGAATGGCTGCTGCCACAATTTGTTCAGGTGTCTGTCTCAATCCTGTGTAGATGACTTCCATGCCCGCATCTCTCAATGCTCTAGCTATCATTTTAGCGCCCCTATCATGACCATCCAGACCAGGTTTGGCTACCAATACGCGAATTAATTTACTCATTTTTTCCTCCTATTGCCACTGTTCATGGTTTTTTTAAAGCATGACACTTTGTTCGTATTCCCCAAAAACCTCACGCATGACACCGCATATTTCTCCTAATGTCGCATACGCTTTTACTGCCTCCAAAATATAAGGCATCACATTTTCAGTTCCTTCACACGCTTTCTTAAGAGCGTTTAATCTTTCTTCAACTATACGATTCTGGCGTTTTTCCTTTAATGTCACCAGTTTCTTCTTTTGCATTTCTCCTACTGCCGGATCCACTTTCAGTAGCCCTTGAGGTGCTTTCTCTTCAATTCTGTATCGATTCATTCCAACAACGATCACTTCTTCTTTCTCAATATCCATTTGGTATTTATAGGCCGCATCCGTTATTTCCTGTTGGATATATCCTGCATCAATAGCCTTTGGTGCGCCACCAATTTCATCTATCTTCTTAATGTATTCCATGGCTTTATCTTCCAGTTCTTTAGTTTTAGCTTCTATGTAATAGGAACCGGCTAATGGATCTACTGTATTGGTGACCCCACTTTCATGAGCGACAATTTGTTGTGTTCTCAAAGCTATTCGTACTGAATCTTCTGTTGGCAAAGCCATGGCTTCATCTTTAGAGTTTGTATGCAATGATTGGGTGCCACCCAATACAGCAGCCAAAGTCTGAATGGCCACTCTAACAATATTGTTGTCCGGCTGTTGGGCTGTCAAAGTTGATCCCCCTGTTTGCGTGTGGAACTTCAGCATCATGGATTGAGGTTTTTTCGCACCAAATCTTTCCTTCATTATTTTTGCCCAAAGTCTTCTTGCTGCTCTATATTTGGCCACTTCTTCCAATAGATCATTGTGTGCATTGAAAAAGAAAGATAATCTTGGCGCAAAAGAGTCCACATCCAATCCGGCTTTTATCGCTGCGTCCACATAGGCAATGCCGTCTGCCAAAGTGAATCCAATTTCTTGAGCAGCAGTAGAACCTGCTTCTCTAATGTGATAACCGGATATGCTAATGGTATTCCATTGAGGCACATTTTCAGAACAGTACTCAAAAATATTGGTGATTAGTCTCATTGATTCTTCTGTGGGGAATATATAAGTCCCTCTGGCAATGTATTCTTTCAAAATATCGTTTTGTATGGTTCCTCTTAATTTGTCCGGGGCTACTCCTTGTTTTTCCGCCACAGCTATGTACATGGCCAATAAAACGGATGCCGGCGCATTAATCGTCATCGATGTGCTGACTTTGTCTAATTGAATGCCATCAAACAGAGTTTCCATATCTTCAAGGGAATCAATGGCAACACCCACTTTCCCTACTTCACCTTCCGCCAAGGAGTGATCGGAGTCATATCCAATCTGGGTTGGTAGGTCAAATGCAACCGAAAGGCCTGTAGAGCCTTGATCAACCAAATACTTGTACCTTTTGTTGGATTCTTCTGCCGTTGAGAAACCTGCATACATTCTCATGGTCCATAGTCTTCCTCGATACATGGTTGGTTGGTAGCCTCGGGTATAGGGATATTGTCCCGGCAATCCAATTTCAGACATGTAATCCAATGCTTCTAATTCTTCTGGGGTATACAGCCTTCCCACCACGTCTCCTGATCCGGTTTTAAATGTTTCTTTTCGTTCCGCAGAACGACTCAAAGATTTTTGAAGTTCTTTGGATTCCCATTCTTTTCTTGCTGTTTTGAATTCGCTAAGTTTTTCTTGATCAAACATATTGCTTCCTCCAGTTTCATTTATTCGCTATCTATCTAAAACATTTGTAAAGACAATGCTTTATCCGTTATTCTGACATGGAGAACACTTGACTGAAATCATGAGGGGTGTGTTGGTACTTTGCCTTCTTTTTGGCATTCTCCAAATAATCTGTCAACTTTTTCTTAAAGTCAGGATGAACACATTTTTCAATAATCAATTCTGCTCGCTCAACAGGGCATAGTCCGCGTAGGTCGGCTAAACCTTGCTCTGTTACCACTACTTGCACATCATGCTCTGTGTGATCCACATGTTGAACAAAAGGAACGATACTAGATATTTTCCCATCTTTTGCCGTAGAAACCGTTGTGAAAAGGGTCAAGTAGCCGTTTCTAGCAAAATCACCAGATCCGCCAATACCATTCATCATACGCATGCCTCCAATGTTTGTGGAGTTGACATTTCCATATATGTCAAATTCAATGGCCGTGTTCATGGCAATAACGCCTAATCTTCGTATCACTTCTGGATTGTTACTGATTTCTTGTGGTCTAAGGACAATTTTGTCTTTGTAACGGTTGAAATTTGCGTAGAAATCTTCTAGTCGCTCCGGTGAAATAGTCAGCGAAGTAGCTGAAGCAAAATTGACCTTTCCTCCATCAATCAAATCCAACACTGAGTCTTGCAATACTTCCGAATAAATGGTTAAATTCTCAAATTGACAATCACTCAGTCCACCAAGGATGGCATTGGCCACACTGCCAACACCAGATTGTAAAGGCAAGAGTGCTTCCGGCAACCGTCCCGCTTCCACTTCTTCGTACAAAAATTTGATGATATGCTGGGATATTTTTTTAGAATTTTGATCAATTGGTGCCACACTTCTGGTTTTGTCTTTTCCATTTGTAAAAACAACCGCCTTGATTTTGTCTGGGTCGCAAGGAATATAAGTCGTGCCAATACGATCTTCTGCCCGTTCAATGGGTATAGGCTTTCGATGAGGCGGATTTTCTGGGCTATAGATGTCATGAATGCCTTCCAATTCAGCTGGCTGGGAAGTGTTGATCTCCACAATTACCGCTTTTGCCTTCTCCACTAACACATTAGAATTTCCTAAAGACGTCGAAGGAACGATGCCTCCTGTTTCTGTAATAGCTACCGCTTCTACCATTGCCACATCTATATCTCCGAAAAAACCATATTTGATCCATTGAGGGACGTGACTCAGATGCATGTCTGCATACTTCACTTTCCCATCATTAATGGCATTTCGAATAGTCGTGTCTGTTTGATATGGATATCTTCTTTTGATAACACCCGCTTTTGTCAATGCGCCATCTAATTCTTCTCCGACGGATGCGCCTGTAATCAAAGTAATCTCAATCTGTTCACCTGCTTGCGCTCTTTTTGCCAATGCCATGGGGACCGCCTTGGGGTAGCCAGCCGGCGTAAAGCCGCTTGCACCAACAACCATGTCATCTTGAATGAGCCTTGCTGCTTCTTCAGCTGTCATGACTCTGTTCTCAAGACTTTTGCATCTCAGCCTATCTTTCATATTGACACCTCCATTCTCACATGTGTCTTATAAAATAAAAATGCACGAATAAACGACCTCTCTTTTGTCGCAACCCGTGCACCATTCGTTTTTCTAACAAGGGGAAATCTTGCTACCACGAACAATAAGGACATGTATTCATTTAAAATCATCATAAAACAAACTCTTTTCTTTGTCAAGGAAGAAAGACTATTCATCCGTGTCCTCAGAATAAATACCCTCATACTTTTTCTTGCAATTTTGGATAGCTGTCTTGATTGCTTTTTTGGCAGATCCAAAATAGGATGCATTGATAACTTCTTCAATAGCTACAATGTTTTGGATGGACTTTCCAACCAACATTTTTGAAACGAACCGATTGGCCAATGCGGTGGATAAAGTGCATTCCACTTCCAAAATTTCACCAGTTTCTGCTTTGACGAGCATTCCCACAGCAATGACCTCATACATTTTGCTTGCCGTGATATGCGTCGGCAATTTCGCATACCCTGTCAAAAAAATTTCGTCCGCTATCTTTTCTTCCTTCACTTTTTCTGCCTGCCTTTTTTTACTTGTTTAGAAATTTCGATACATCAATGATGAACCTGTCATGTGTCCCTTCCCCAATCGTTTTGTCCTGGGTAAAAGCTCTTACTTTGAATGTCAGTTTTTTACGGTCAATGGCGATCAGTTCACATTCTGTGAAATACGTTTCACCTATATCAACGGCTGCACGATGAGATACATTCACATGAGTCCCTACTGTGCTAAGTGTCTCGGGTAGATAAGGTTTGACACATGCCGCACAGGTGCCTTCCATAACCGCGATCATCATGGGTGTTGCTAACACTTCAACAAAGCCGCTTCCCAATGCAGCCGCTGTGTCTTCGAATGCCACGGTTTTTTCTGTCTGATGGGTGAGTCCTACTTTTATCTCTTCTGTCATGTTCACTCCTTATATCAGTTCATCTAATTTTGCCTTGTTAAATCCTTCAATCACTTGATCGTCTACAAGAATGATGGGCACTCCCATATATCCCATGTCCATCAATTCCTTCCTGGCTGCCATATCTGTCGACACATTTTTCTCTGTATAATCCACGCCCTTTGATTTGAGATAGTCTTTTGCGGTCACACAATGAGGACATGAGTTGCTTGAATAAACCACTACGTTCGCCATCACACACCTCCTTTTTGTTTATTTTAACACAATTTCCAATGCTTTTCCACAGCTTCCACTGTCTCATGTCGCTTTTTTGAAAATTTACAAATCTTCAATTATTTGATAGACTGTGTTCCAACGAATATGAGATGGGAGGTAAAAAATGTCATATGCATTTTTGGGTCAATTTGATGTCATCGTATTAGGTGGTGGCTTGTCTGGTTTGCACGCAGCTATCGCTGCTGAAAAAGCTGGTGCAAAAGTCGCTCTCATATCTAAAAAGAAAGCGGGTCGTTCTGGCTCTTCGGTTGTTTCCAAATCAGTCCATCGCTTTTCTCCTAATGAAGAAGGCCTTAAAAATGACTACTTCAATAAAGCTATGGAAGCTGGTCGGCATATCAATGACCCTTCCTTGCTAAGAATTTTGCTAAATCAAGGGGCTTCTGCTGTGCGTCAATTGATTGACTACTATCCTCCAATGGTTTTCAATGAAAAGGAAAGCGGGACTAGCCTTCAAAGTAATTTGGCCTACTGTCATCCAAAAAAAGGAATTCATTTGACCGTCCCCATGTTGGATTACATTCGTCGTCACACTAAGATAGAAGTCTTTGATGCTTACGTCGCTTATGACTTGATGGTCAAAGAAAACCATATCTCAGGTGTTTTTCTTGAGAAGAACAACACCTTATATACAATGGCTTGCAATGCTTTGGTTATAGCGACTGGCGGTTTTGCTTATCTCTATTCTGAGACCAGCTCAACTAATGATGCCACTGGTGATGGCGTTGCCATGGCTCTAAGAAAAGGAATCTCTGTTACAGATATGGAATTCACTCAATTTTATCCCTACCGGGTGGTTTCTCCCGCCATCCACGATATCTTTCCAAACATATTCAGCGAAGGGGCCTATTTTACCAACGAAAAAGGAGAACGCTTCATGGCGGATTACCCTAAAAAAGAATTGGAGAACCGAGATATACTTGCTCGAGCCATCTTTAATCAAAAATCTGTCTATTTGAATGTGAAATCATGCAATCAGTCTTTTCTTGAAAAGGAGTGTCCAGAGTTGTTAAGCATTATTGACCGATATCCCAACACCCCTTTGAAAGTTGTGCCAAAGGCACATTTTACGATGGGAGGATTGGTTGTCAACCAAACATGTGCAACCTCTGTTCCCGGAGTATACGCCTGTGGAGAATCCGTAGGAGGCGTGCATGGCGCTAACCGTCTGGCTGGCTATGCTTTGACCGAAACAGCTGTTTTTGGTCCCATCGCAGGGGATCATGCAGCCAAACACGCTATCGCTTTAGACAGAACTGTCAGGGCCTGTACGTTTGAAACTGACCTATTGCCAACACTTGGAAACACAAATGTTTTGCCGCTAAAGAAAGCCATCCGGGAAACTATGTGGGAGTATGTAGGAATCCAAAAATCACAAACATCTCTTTTAAAAGCAGAAGAGATTCTTTGTCAACTAAAGTCACAGTTTGATCTAATTCAACCCAGTAAGTATAAGGATTGGATAGAAACCCATCATCTCTTGAGCTTATCCTTTATTGTCATCAGAGCCTCTCTACGCAGACAAGAAAGTAGAGGTGCCCATTACCGAATAGATTGTCCTGAGGAGCAAATTGAATTTCTAGGCAATTATTGCTTTGATGGTCACCAGTTAAGGTTTCAATCAATTAAAAAATGAAGCACCGAAAGTGCTTCATTTTTATTGATTGGTTAAGCTCTAGATGGGTCCAATAAGTCCAACATCTTTTGGAACAGTGTGTCATTGGCTTTTCCTGCCTTAGGTGCCAACACGCAATTGGTGGTTTGAACCGTACCGTCTGTTCTTGTCACAGTCCCACTGCTTTCAATCAAACTGGCTAACGGTAGGACCAAATCTGCTTTTTCTGTGACTCTGTTGGCAAACATGTCCATTGCAACAATGTATGCTCCTTCAACTTCATCATTCGAAAGCTCGTCACCTATAACGACCAAACCTTTAACTTCACCTTTTTTCGCTTTCTCCAAGAGTTCTTCACCTGATTTTGTGAAACCAAGATCATAAGCTCCCTGAGCGTTGGTTGATTCTTTTAGTGTTAAAATTCCTCTATGGGGTTTGTTGATTTTACCTGTCGTTTCAGCTATTGTCTGGATGATTGTTCTGGTTTTGGGACAGACACTGATTTCATCAATGATAAATACAGGTTTTTTAGCTTTGCCATAACTTTCTGCAATAGCTCTTGCCTCTGGACTGACAGTAGCTGGTGCACCACCTTTCACAACAGTTAAAACCTCTTCCATCAATTCAGTCAAGTTTTGACTGTTGAATGATTGCACCGCGAACTGATCCATGCGTGTCCCAGATTCTGAGATAGATAAAATGGGTTTGCCAATGTTTTTGACCTTCACACCCATAGGAGGGAAATTTTCATAAACATTTCCAATAGTTATTAGTAGCTCTCCATTGTATAATTCATCATATTTGACTGTTGATTGGATTTCTGAATCTTTTATTTTGATAGACCCTAATAAATCTGTATCCAAGCATTTTGCTAGTTCTTTCACTAAAGATAGCTCTTCATTTGTTAATCGCTGTGAAACCAGGAATCCAATACTATTTCTGCCATTTTGATATTTAATGGCTTTAAGTTTAGAAGTCGCTGATTGAACCGCCTCATCGTAACTGATTATATGTTTTTGATTGTTCCTGTTCTGGTATGGTTCTGTTATTCGATCCTGTCGATTCACATAATCAAACTCAAATTTTCCTTTCTGACAAAGAACACCATCATCTTTTGATCGATCGGGTGTGACTTTGTAGACGTACTTACCTTCGTATTGATAAACCAAGTTACAACCTAAAGAACAGTGACTACATACACCTTCAGCCACTTCAAGGCTTAGCGGAATCTCTTTATGAGTTCTTATCTTCTCTTGGATGGCGCCCACAGGACACACATCGATACATTGACCGCATGAAATACAATCAGTTTCTTCTAATGTTCGATTGAATTCTGGTGCGATTTGAGCATCAAATCCTCTATCAACAATACCCAAAGCAGTGATTCCCATCACCTCATCACATGTGCGGACACATAACCCGCATTGAATACATTTGTCTGGATTTCTGTCGATCCACTCGTGAGTTTGAGGCTCATAACGTTTATGGTTGACGCCATAGATTTTGTCCATGTCAATGGCTTCATCTTCCACACAATCAATCAATTGACACTCAAAATAATCTTTGCAACCACACTCCAAACATCTTGACCCTTCTTGCTGTGCTTCTTCATCGGTGTGGTAGGTAACGATCTCTTCAAAGTTTTGCTTTCTGATTTCTGGTGCCATATGTTTTACAGGTACTCTATCTTCTTTGACAAACTTCAAAAAATCTTGTTCAGTCAAGTCCGTTTGTCTGACAATGATAGGTTCTCTGTGGGGCACTATTGCACCTTTTAGATAGCTGTTCATCACTTTTGCGGCATTTTTACCGTCTGCAACTGCCTGTATGGCTATTTTAGGACCCGTTACAGCGTCTCCACCAGCAAATATGCCCTCAACATTGGTTTCAAAAGTTCCTTCTTGAACAGCGATGGTTCCCCAGCTAGTGGTATTGATCTGCGTCACTTGTCCTAATGTCACGTTTTGTCCAATGGCCGCAATAATTGTGCCTGATTTAAGGACTTCTTGTTCCCCTTCGATAGGCTCTGGCCTTCTTCTTCCAGAATCGTCAGGCTCTCCAAGCTTCATTTTTTGGCAGACCAGACCTGTTGCTTTTCCGTTTTCTGTCAACACTTTCACTGGTGCAGATAAGAAGTTGAACTGCACACCTTCTTCTTTTGCTTCTTTTATTTCAATTTTTTCTGCCGGCATTTCATCTTCTGTTCTTCTATAGATGACTTTAACTTCTTTCACACCTAAACGAACACATGTCCTAGCCACGTCCATTGCTGTATTTCCGCCACCGACTACCAACACCGTATCGTCTAGTTGAATCGGCTCGTTCTGTGTTACTTGTCTCAAGAAATCAATGCCACCAAGAACGCCTTCTGCTTCTTCGCCTTCACAGCGCATAGAGGAGCTCTCCCATGCACCTATCGCCAAGAATGATGCGTCATAGTGTTTTTTCAGATGATTAATGGTGATATCATCACCTAATTTTGTATTGTAATGGAAAGTAACTCCCATATCTTCAATTAATTTGACTTCTGCATCAATCACGTGCTTTGGCAATCGATATTGTGGAATGCCATAGCGCATCATACCACCTGGTTTGTCCATAGCCTCAAACACTTCCACTTTGTGTCCGTAAGTCGATAAGAAATAAGCTGCTGAAACGCCTGCAGGTCCGGCACCTATAATGGCAATCTTTTTACCTGTTTCTGGTTCCATCTCCGGCATGTACGTTTCTTCTCTGTCATCAAACAAGTCATAGTCTGCGGCAAAAGCTTTCAATGTAGCGATGGAAATAGGTTCTTCCACTGAATTTCTCCGACATTCCGTTTCGCATGGATGTGGACATACTCTTCCTATACTGGCAGGTATAGGCAAGTCTTCTTTAATCAATTTCACTGCTTCTTTAAACTGACCGTTTGCAATCAGTCCTACATATCCTTGCACATCTGTGTGTGCCGGACAAGCCATCATGCAAGGCGGTCTACAATCTCCTCTATGATCAGACACCAGAAGTTTCAAGGCCGTTTTTCTTGTCGTTCTTGTTCGATCCGTATTGGTTTCTATTACCATGCCTTCCCTTACAGGAGTCGCACAAGCACGGGCAAGTTTTGGCATGCCTTCCACTTCGACAACACACATGCCGCAACCACCATAGGCTTCCATTCTTTCATCAAAACACAGATGGGGAATTTCTATGTTGTTTCCCAAGGCTGCTTGGAGAATGTTCTTGTCATCTGTGGTTACAATCTCTATACCATTGATATTTATTCTAACTTTTGGCATATTCAGTCTCCCTTCTAATCTACATTCACTGCATTGAATTTGCACACAGTCTCGCAATTGCCACACTTAATGCATCGTTCTTGATCAATGAAATGGACTTTTCTAATTTCACCTGTAATGGCATCTGTCGGACAATTCTTCGCGCATAATCCACAACCGATGCAATTATCTTCGGAAATGGTATATGTCAGCAATGCTTGACAACTCTTGGCTGGGCATTTCTTATCGATGATATGCGCTTCGTATTCATCCCTGAAATATCTCAGTCCTGTCAAAACTGGGTTTGGCGCTGTTTGTCCCAATCCACAAAGAGAGGCATCTTTAATGCTTTCTCCCAATGTTTCTAACTCTTCTAAATCTTCCGGCACCCCTTCTCCAAGGGTAATCTTTTCTAAGATCTCCAGCATTCTCTTTGTTCCTATTCTACAATACAAACACTTGCCACATGACTCTTTACAAGTAAAGTCCAAAAAGAATTTGGCGATATCCACCATGCAAGTTGTCTCATCCATGACAACCATTCCACCAGAACCCATAATAGCGCCGGTTGCATTGATGTCCTCATAAGTAACTAAAGTATCCATCAGTTCCGCAGGTATACACCCTCCTGAAGGACCTCCTAATTGAACCGCTTTAAACGCTTTACCTTCCTTGATGCCGCCTCCAATATCGAAAATCACTTCTTTCAATGGCATTCCCATTGGAATTTCCACAAGGCCACCATTTTTTATCTTTCCTGACAAGGCAAATACTTTGGTTCCTTTGCTTTTTTCCGTTCCTACTGATGCAAATTTGTCCGCACCATTCGCTATGATCCATGGCACATTTGCCAATGTTTCCACATTGTTGATATTAGTCGGTTGTCTCCAATATCCTGATTGTGCCGGAAAAGGCGGCTTCAATCGAGGCATTCCTCGTTTCCCTTCTAGAGACTCGATAAGAGCGGTTTCTTCTCCGCAGACAAACGCACCGGCCCCTTTCTTAATCCGCAATTCAAAATTAAACTCTTTGCCTAGAATCTTTTTGCCAAGATAATTCTTTTCTTTTGCTTGAGCAATAGCTTTTTCAAGCCTTTCAATGGCAAGAGGATACTCAGCTCTACAATAGATGATTCCTTCGTCTGCCCCAATGGCATAACCACCAATCATCATGCCCTCTATAATACGATGAGGGTCTCCTTCTAGAATGCTCCTGTCCATGAACGCACCTGGGTCTCCTTCATCAGCATTGCAAACCATGTATTTTTGGCTTCTCTTTTCTTTTAGTGCCGCATCCCATTTAAACCAAGTGGGGAATCCGGCTCCTCCTCTTCCTCTCAAACCTGACTGCTTGATTTCCTCAATCACGTCTTGTTGTGACATGCCATTCAAAATCTTTGAAATAGCTTTGTAACCACCTCTTTGGATATAATCCTCAATTTTTTCTGGGTTGATTACGCCACAATTTTCCAAGGCGATTTTTACCTGTTTCTTTGAGTAGTCAGAAGGACTATCCAATTTATAAAGTAAATACTCTTCTTTTTCTTTATTCTCTTTCAAGTGACTATCTAATATTTCTTTAGCCTTTTGTTCATCCACATAGCCATAAGAAAAAACATTTTGATCCGTAACCACATCGATAATAGGCTCATAGAAACACATGCCAATACAGCCAGTTGGCTCAATGACCACGTCTATTCCACTGGCTTTGGCTTCTTTTTGCAATACATCTAATACTTTTTTTCCACCCGCTGCTATCCCACAGCTTCCTAAACCAACTTTAACTTTCATTCTCTTCCTCCAAGGCGTTTTTTTGGATATCACGCACGATTTGAACCGCTTTTTTGGGAGTCAAGTTGCCGTAGGCCTCGCCATTAATCATGATTACTGGGGCCAAACTACAGCACCCCAGGCAAGCCACATCTTCAACAGTAAACAGCAGATCTTCTGTGGTTTCTCCAGGTTGAATGTTCAAATGCTCGCAAATCGCTTTGGATACTTCTCTTGATCCATTAACATGACAAGCTGTTCCTTGACATTGTAAAATCAAATGCTTGCCTATTGGATTCAATCTGAATTGCGTATAAAAAGTCGCCACCCCATAGATGGTCGCCTTTTTATTATCTGTCTTTTTTGCGACATATTCCATGGCACTTTGAGGCAAGTAACCATATATGTCTTGTATGGCTTGAAGCATGTTGATTAAACTCCCTTTTGTCTTTCCATATGATTCTATCACTGGATCAATCAAGGTTAGATCAACGGACATTTCCATCTCATTGTTTTTAACTTCTGAATGGTTGCATTGTTCACACATCTTATTTCCCCTTTGTAAAAGTTTTATATCATCTCAATGCCTTTGGCATTAAGTTTTTTTCTTGAGTCGCCTATTATCTAATCTGTCGATGCAAAATCACTTCTAATACAGATCCTCCAATAGCTCTGGCTTTGTCTGAAATGGTATGGCAATTGACAATGGTTCCTCTTGGATCCACATCGGCAATTTTCATGCCTTTATGAACCATCGTACCGTTTTGGATCATCCCTCTAATTAAGCCTGCCACACCTGCCACCACAGGTTGATGATCAATTTCAGCCATAATTTCTCCTTTTTCCACCAACTCGTCAATGTCTTTGATTACTCTAATGACTCCGGCAACCGGCGCATGATTGACTCTTTCTTTGGAAAAGGCAGCAATATCTCCTGGAATCCCTGTATTGGGTTCGGCCTGGCCTTTGTATATGACTCTTGCTAAGTCGTGTCCTCTATTTGTTTCTATCACCACATCCACATCATTTCCTGCTGTGAATCCAGGACCTAAAGCAATTACGGTCTGTGCCATTTCTCTTGTTGTTCCAAGATTTTTCTTGGCCAAAATCGCATCTACCACAACTTCCGGCTTGAATCGTTTAATCATTTCCCCTTTTGCGTCTATGACAACTGGTATTTTATTCTTTTCAAAGGCTTCTTCTGCTTCTTCCATGTTGTGGCATAATCGGGCTACAGTTCCTTCCACAACTGTTTCTCCATCAAAAATCGCTTGGGAGAATGCCACTGTCCGTCTTATGGCAGTTGGATTTTTAGTTTCCAATACCATCACCTGATAGCCAGCCTGATGAAGTCTGTGAATGGTTCCAGAGGCGACATCTCCTCCTCCTCTAACGATGACTCTTTCTCTGTATTTCATTGCTTACCTCCAAAATTCAATTCTTTCGAAGTTGCTCATTCCCGATTTTTTTCTCTTCCAAAACCTATTCCTAGTCATCTTTCATTCGTAACGACTCATTATATCATCAAAAGCGGTCGTTTTCAAAAAAAAACCTTCCCGAAGGAAGGTTTTTAGTTAAGGTTATATGAAACCTTGCTCAATCTGTAAATATGCCTGAATTCCTTACTTGTTAATTAGATATCTAGTTTTAAGTCTTCTGGTTTGATCATGTTTGTTTGCTTCATAAATTTATAAACGAGTAAACCAATAACTGCAGGCAATACAAAGTGTACTAATAAGATAGAAATCCACATCATACCGCCACCTTTTTCAGCAGCTTCCATGGCATCAATAGCACCAAACTGGCCAACCAATCCTGATGTACCCATACCAGCTCCCATCGGTGTGTTTTCCATTTTGAAAACAACCGTTGCGATAGGACCAGTAATTGCGGAAGTCACTATGGCTGGAATCCAAACTTTCCAGTTCTTGACGATATTTGGTACTTGAAGCATTGATGTTCCAAGTCCTTGAGACAATAATCCGCCAAATCCATTGACTTCGTAACTGATCACAGCAAATACGACCATGTTAGCCGCACAACCTGCAACAGAAGCACCAGCTGCTAGTCCTGAAAGCCCCAACATAATGGCAATCGCCGCACTACTGATAGGCATAGTCAGTGCCATACCCATAAGAACTGACACAATGATTCCCATTGGAAGTGGTTGAAGTTCTGTTGCCGCATTGATCAAGTTACCAAAGCCAGTCATGAAAGCACTGATTCCAGGTCCGACCAATGTCCCTATTAGAACTCCAGTCACAATGGTAACGGCAGGAGTTACAATGATATCCACTTTTGTTTCTTTAGACACCATTTTCCCACACTCAGTTCCAATCAAACCGGCAATTAATGCTCCAACAGGTCCACCTAATGCTGCACCTGCTGCTCCAGTAATCGTGGATGAGAACAACACCAAAGGAGGTGCTTTTAATCCAAATGCGACCGCTACTGCAATACCAGGGCCTGTCATGCTATTGGCGATGGGCCATATGGTTTCATTAAAGAACGGAATCCCAAGCTTCCCACCAAGTGTGTTAAAAATACTACCAATGATTAATGTTCCGAACAAACCCAATGCCATGAAGCTTAGTGTGTCGATTAGATATCTTTGAACGGAGATTTCAATGTTCTTTCTCTTTAAAAAGCTTTCCTTTTTTACTTCTGTGTTTTTATCGCTCATACATTTCCTCCAAAATTATTATAATTACGCCTGTTTTTCTTTTGCCTTAATTGCGGCCAATACTACATCCGCCGTTAAAGGCAGTTCTGTAAATCTAATGCCTATCGCATCGTATACAGCATTTAGTATTGCCGGTGCCGCGGGAATCAAAGAAGGTTCCCCAACCCCTTTTGCACCGTAAGGTCCTTCATTTGAATAGTCTTCTACAATAATCGGATATATTTCAGGCATATCCTGAGCAGATGGAATGATATAATTGTTAAAGTCAGGGTTTTTGATATACCCATTGTTGAGTTCTACTTTTTCTGACAAAGCAAAACCCATTCCCATTAAAGCGCCTCCTTCAATTTGAGCTTCAACGTTCTGCTTGTGAATGGCAGTACCAACATCATGAGCTGCCACCAATTTTAATACAGATAATTCCCCTGTTTCTGTATTTACTTCGACTTCTGCGATATGTGTCGCAAAGGCATAAGTCGCATATGGGATTCCCTGCATGTTTTCACCTAGGGCAGATGCATTTGGATTGAATTGTCCTTTTCCAAGCGCTAACAAACCCCTTGCTTTTAAACCTAGCATCACCTCTTTGTAATCTATTTTGTTATCAGAATCATTGATATTGTACGCTGTGTTCTCCGACAATATCACGTCTTCTGCTTCACACTCCAACATCTCCGCAGCTACAGCTACAATGTTCTCTTTAGCTTCCAATGCTGCAAAGTAGGTTGCATTACCAGAAATATAAGTCTGTCGGCTAGCTGATGAAGCTCCACCTTCTGGCGTTGCACCAGTATCTGCCGAACGTATATATACTTTGTCGTAAGTAATACCTAAGGTTTCTGCAGCAATTTGTGCCAAAACCGTATCTGAACCTTGTCCAATATCAGCACACCCTGCCAATAGAGTTGCTGTCCCATCATTATGCACTTCTATAAATGCGCCGGCTGGATTTGGAAGTCCTGTGTTTCCGACACCATACCACATACAGCCTACACCTTTTCCTTTTACGATCATACTATCCCTCCTTCTACCCAATGACTTCGTTGGCTTTTTCAGCCGCTTTTTCAAGGGTTTCATAAATTCCAACACTATCCATCAGTTTTTGTCCTGTTGCCGTCACTGAGCCCGCCTTAAGCGCATTCATCATTCTAAACTCTACAGGGTCTATGCCTAGCTTTTCTGCTAAAATGTCCATTTGGCTTTCATGAGCAACTGCAACTTGAGGAACTCCAAACCCTCTCATGGCACCAGCCATAGGATTGTTGGTGTACACCATGGTTCCTCTTACTCTAACATTAGGTACAAAATAAGGGCCTGTCGCATGAACTACAGATCTGGTAATAACCGCCATACCATAAGATCCGTAAGCTCCAGTGTCTATCATCAGTTCTGCTTCCATTGCCACTAGTTTACCATCTTTTGTAGCACCTGTCTTAAACTTCATAAATTGCTCATGTCTTTTTGAAGAAATCAACATGCTGGTGTAACGATCCACCACTATTTTTACAGGCCGTTTGGTGTAATAGGCTGCAAGAGCCACGATGCATTGGGTCGAAATATCTAGTTTGCCACCAAATCCACCACCTGTAGTAGCTTGTATGCTTCTCACCCTATTCTGTGGCAATGCTAAAACACTAGCTACTTCATCCCTATCAAAATGTGGGTTTTGTGTTGAGCTCCATACTGTCACCACACCTGCTTCGTATTTAGCTAAACCAGCTTCTGGTTCAATAAAAGCATGTTGAATCTGTGGCGTATGGTAAGTGTTCTCAACTATCACATCGCACTTGGCAAAAGCACTGTCCACATCTCCTCTATTCATAAATCTTTTGGCTAAAACATTTGACTCTCCATGGATGATTGGTGCATCTTCCTTCATTGCATCTTCGATGGTGAAAACCCCTTTTGTTTCTTCAACTTCAACCTCTATTAAATCTAAGGCCTCTTCAAGAATCTTTTGATTTTCAGCAGCTACAATCACCAAAGCGTCTCCCACTCTTCTGATTTTATCCTCTACTAAAACAGGTTCTTCTTTTGTAATAATACCCACACCATTACGTCCTGGAATATCTTTGTAAGTTAAAACCGCTGCCACACCTGGTAATTTCTTAGCTTTTTCAATATTGATGCTTTTTATGATCCCTGCAGGAATTTCACTTCTTTTAACACCAACAATCAACATATTGTCAAATTTCATATCTGCAGCATACATGGCTTTTCCTAACACTTTGTCCAAAACATCATTCTTTATGAAATCTTTTCCAACTACTACTTTTTCACTTTTTACTTTAACGTTAGATGTACTCATTCTCTCACCTCCCACTATTTTTCAACTGCTTTTTCTATCGCATCCAGAATTTTTGTGTAACCTGTGCATCGACACAAATTACCTTCAATAGCTGTTTTCATCTGTTCTCTGTTTGGATTTGGATTTTTCATCAACAAGGCTTTTGCGGACAACACCATTCCTGGTGTACAGAAACCACATTGGACAGCACCTGCTTCAATGAAGGTTTCCTGCAGCCTGTCCATTTCTCCTTCAGTTCCCAACCCTTCTACTGTCAACACTTCTGCCCCCTCAACTTGAGGTGCTAAAACAGTACAACTTGTTACGGCTTCACCATTGATTAACACTGTGCACGCGCCGCACTCACCCTCACTGCATCCTTCTTTTACGCTAGTGCAACCACAATCTTCTCTTAACATGTCCAAAAGTCTTTTATTTGGCTCCACCTCAAAAGACTCCATTTTATTGTTCAACTTGAACGTGATTTTGACTTTTTTCATTATCGCACCTCCTCGTAAGCTTTTTGTCCTGTGATGGCTCCAAACACTTCTCGTGCCAACCCTTTTACGCTTTCTTTCTTGAAAGGACAGGAGGCTCTGTCTCTAATTTTGTTGAATACAACATCGGAGATCTCATCAAGACAAGACTCTAATACCTCATCACTCAAAGTTTTACCTGTGATGATATCTTCTGCTGTTGTGACACTATAAGGATGTCTACCAACTGCACCTAGGGCTATTTTAGCTTGCTTGACTGTGTTGTCTTTTGCAAAATCAATTCTCATGCTTACAGTCAAAATAGACTTTGCCAAAGCTTTTCTTTTGCCCAGTTTTCTGAATGCAGAATACTCTTGAGCATTGGATTTTCTGAAATATATTTCTGTCAAAATTTCATCTTTCGCAATCCCTGCGAGATTAATGTAGCATCCATCGTATCTTGGCTCTGGGTTTGGATAATAAAATTCTTCCAGTTTCACTTCTCTTGTTCCTGCCGCACTTTTAATAACCAGCATGGCTTCCATTGCTACTAAAGCGCTGACTGAATCTCCACACGCTGATCCTGTCACCACGTTGCCACCAATAGTTCCCAAGTTTCTAATTTGAGTAGACCCAACTTTGGCAGAAGCTTGTGCTAACGCTTTCGCATTTTTCAATATGATTTCATTTTTCTCAATCTGAGTAAACGTCGTATTGGCACCTATTCTGACAAAATCGCCTTCTTCTTTAATGTAACTCAATTCTTTAACGTTTTTCAAATTGACCATCACTTCTGGCTCGATGGTTTTGCTGTGCAATTCCAACATAATGTCTGTACCACCGGCGATCAAGTAGACACTGTCCTTTCCTTCTTGGATAAAAGATAATGCCTCTTCAAGACTACCAGGATTAAAATATTCAAATTCTCTCATACTTTCTCTCCTATTCTTAAATTCCTTACTCACATACATTGCAAATACTATGCCATAATACCCTGCTCGTTTTAGTAAAATATGTTCTTTTTTTATTGCTTAAATGTTTCAACTTTGAAATGATTTGTCATAATTTTAACAGGCCTGTATTTGCAAGCGTTTGCTCAATTTCAGAAATGAAACGAATCGTTTCATTTCTGAAATTATTGTTTTGTTTATCTCAATCCATCTTCGTATTTAGCGTCTTCAACTGTTAATCCACCTACTCTAGGATGTGGTCTGCCACAGTTGGTTATCACCAAGCTCAAAACAATTTCATTTGCCATTGGTGCATCCTGCACTCTGATTTCCATAGAGTCAAAATGTGATCGAATAAACGCTGCGTCCTTATGACAAAGACCAACGTCTAAAGCCGTTCCAATGCCTCCTATTTTCTTGTTGGATGGTATCAAAGCAAGTCCTCTTACGATAGCTGCTCTGAAAGGTTTTCCCAATTTAGGATGCAAGATGGCTGCAGCATGTTCTAACTCACCATTTTCTCCAACAATAGCACCTTTCCCGTAAGACTCTACCTCTTCTGGTTTCAATCCCGCTGCTGCTAATCCTTTTTCAATCATTGTGGGTGCAATGTAGGCTCCCCAATCTGACAACAATTCAAGATCCTCAACAAACTTGCCGGCAAATGGGTTTTCTATTACAGCATTTACAGCCACTCTTTTATGCTGCTTACCACCCTCTATCGCCTTTCCACCATCGCTGTTGATTTCTTCCACGTTTACTAAAATTTTTCTGATTTTAATATCTTCTGGTCTCATCATGTCCTCCTATTTTTTTATTTGTGCAATGCCATCGGGAACAAGCATCACATCTTGTCCCAAAACAATGGCGCTGCCTATGATCTTTTGTTTCTGAATCAATTCTTCTGCTTTTGCATGACCATTCAACAATGCTTTCAGAATGCTTTCCCTCTTGATAGGATTGATTCTTACCGTGACAAGGTGTCCTTTTAGATCTGTTCCCGAATCAATCTCTTCTGCTAAGGATCGGATTATCGCAGGATCTTCCACATTGGTTTCGTTGGCAATGTAAGTTGCACAGACGTCCGCTATCGATGCTTTGGAGGCCAATGCAACTGCCTTGTCTGCGATGCCTTTTGTAAAACTTCGTCCTCCAAATCCACTGGTGCAGATTCCTCTGATGCCCATCTCGTCCGTTATGGACATGACCAACTGCTGACCTTTGAGCTCTTTTTCAAGAGGAATCCCGACCTTCACCGGACGACCTTCAATATCTCTAAAAGCAATATCGCCACCATTATTAACGATCACTCGACCTGCTCCCATAGACAGTGCCGTTTCCAATGCAAACTCAGAAAAAGACCCGGCAACTGCTGCTAATGGCGTGTAAGATGGCTCTCCTAAGGTTATCACCGCGTGAATCATTTTCTTGAGAACCAAAGGATACTCTTCGGGAATCATTTTTGACCAATCATATTGCTTTGCCTTTTCAATGAATGGTAGCATCTGATGAAATTGCTCCAAAACCTTTTCACCGACTTTTGTCCCAATATCAGGTAATCGATTACCTTCAGCAGATACATCCAACATCATTTGAATCGGGCCTTGGTTGATGAACACTCTAAAGTCATCCATCACTTCAATCATGTTATTGTCCTAACTCTTTTAAAATCTCTTCTTTCGTTCGAATACTTGCCACATGACCACCCAAATTCTCATATGTTTCTCTTGTCATTGTATACTCTACAGGTGCTACAGTTGCAGGTGTTGGAACCCATGTCGTAGATTCTGGCACCATTTTGCTTACATCCACCATGAAGTTAATTCCACCACCAGGTAAAACAAAGACTGGCGCACCACCAACTGTCATGTGAATTTCTTCATTGTGCACGGCTTCTGTCAGTTTTCTAGGAATAGTGGTTACACCGGCCCTTGCACTACCACCTGTTCCACCTGTGTAGATCACAGAAGTTTTAGAAATTTCGCAAGTCTCTTTGATCAAATTAACAGCTTCCATGACTGGATCTGTCATTTTTGTTTCCTTCACAGATCCATCTGATTGAACGGTAAATAAAGCAGCTTTTTGGCCTGTGGTTTCGGTAACCAATACCGTCATACCTTCTTTTGCCAAAGACATATCCACTGATACAATGGCATCTTCAGGATTCATCACTTCTGTTCCACCCCATCCATGTCCTTGTTTTCCAAAGTATCTTCCGACAGTAGACTTTGTTCCATAAGGCACAACGCCACTATAGGTCATCCCCACTTCTTTTCCTGCCAAATGCTCCGACAGCAAACCGATCACATGGTAATCCAGAATAATGGCTTCATCCACTGTTGAGCCCAACTTCGCTGCGAACATGCCAATGGTCGCACTTCCACAACCTACTCTCATCAATTTTTCTTCTTGTCCATCTATAATCGGCGCATAACCTTGTTGTAATTCCATCGTACTGCCTTTATCCACTTTTAGAGTGACTCTTCTTCCATTGGCCAAATCCACAATCGTTCTTGCCACAACAAAACCATCATTTCCATGGCTTAACAAATTGGCGCCACCTAAAGTTAACATCTTTGAGCCATATTCTTCTGTGGTGATCATCCCCACATGTTTGCCATCTCGTTTGACTTTTGCGCCTTCTTCTCCAATATGCAAGTTCGTGTCGATTTTAACTTTGACACCACTGTAACTCAATGGTGCTTCTGTCACTACTGTCACTACATCTACACCTTCCACGTTTTCCTGTACAATGTAAGGTGCTGGCCTACAACAAGGATAGTTGGTTCCGCTACCTACTGCTGTGATTAACGGCTGATAAGGAAGCTTTCTAGTTCCAGGCACTTTTGTCACAGCATCTACCACAAGTTTTCTATTTCTTACAATTTCTCCATTGATATTTGTGTATCGTTTGCAAGCGCCTGTCTTTCCTTCTGGAATAGCACATCTGACGGGACAGTGGATGCAAAGTGGTCCATCCGAAGCATCTGATACTTTCTTCAAAGCATCAAATGGGCAAACTCTCACACAAATTCCACAACTGACACATGCGTCATTTGTGACTGCTAACTTGTCAATGACATGAATGGCATCAACTGGACAATTCTTTTCACATATCTTACAGGCTTTACATTTTTCAACATCTACTATAATCATCTATTACCTCTCCCCTAACAATTTTCTTATACGATTGCTGGTTGTCTACTTGCCGGTGGTGTGTTTCGACTCTTCTTAACCACGATCTTGCCATCCACGATGACGAATGAGATCCCAGGAAGATCGCCAGCTTCCAATGCCTCCAATGCATCTTTCCCGACAGACCCTAATGGCGTGTCCATCATCACGAAATCCGCTTCTTTTCCAGCTTCAATAAAACCTCTATTTAATTTGAATTTTTTTGCATTGTTTCCAGTTGCCACACAAACTGCCTCAGCAGCCGATACACCCTCGCAACATGAAGCTAAATACGATATGGTTCTTAATTGGCTCAGTGGGATAACACCTGTACCAGATGGCGCATCTGTTCCCATTAGCAATCTAGCCAACTGGCCTTTTTTTGCTAATCTTTCGGCTACATACTGCATCACTTTGAAATTGCCGCATTGAACCAGTTCCAAACTCAACTCTGTGTCGTCAATCAATTTGTCTGCCTCTTCTAGAGGAACTGCTGTTGGGCCACCATTGATGTGAGAAACCACATCAGGATCTGTTTTAATCACATCTTCAGCTGTGATGGTGCTGCTTCCAGGGATACTTGTGCCCCCTGTATGCATCATGACGGTCATTCCATTTGCTTTTGCCCATTTCACCATTACAGAAGCTTCCTCAGGATCTTTTACACTCCCAAGACCTACTTCTCCTACCACTTCTACCCCCGCTTGTGCCAATTCCTCAAAATCCTTCTCCGTCAATCCTTTTTCAAGAATCAATGAACCTCCAAGCAGTTTGGCACCTCCAGGCCTGAAGTTTTCTGAGCTTTTCTTGCCTAATATTGCCAATGCTTTTGTTCCCACTGGATCTTTGGGTCTTCCTGGTGTATGTGGTTCTCCAGCTGAGATGAAAGTTGTGATGCCGCCATGAACTGAGCTTTCCATAAAGTTTAACATGCTTTGTCTAGGCGTAAAATCACCAATGACAGGATGCACATGGGTGTCTACAAACCCAGGAGATACGGTTGTTCCATTGGCATCAATGACTTCATCCAATTGGTATTTCCCCAACAAATCCTCATTTCCAACGGCTTCAATCACGCCATCTTTTACAATGATGGTATTTGCTTTCAAAACTGGATTGTTCACGTCCCCGGAAATCAGTGTTCCGATATTTTTAATCCCTAATACTGACATAAAAACCTCCTATGTTTCTTTATTTTACCATTTACCGTTACTATTAACGGATAAATTTCTTGCCCATTTCATTGTATTCATTCAATCCGATTAATGCGTTAAAGTCTTCGAAGTCTATCATCTTATCTAGGAAGCCTTCTGTGGTTCCCTTCTCTTTTAAATCTTTCATTAACTCCGTCATCATATATGCCGTTACATAAGTAGATGCTGTTGGCCATATCACAAGGTTATAACCTAAATCTTCTAACTCTTGACAAGTACATAGAGGTGTTCTGCCACCTTCTACCATGTTCGCTAAAGTTGGTACTTGGATCTCTTCATTCAGTTGCTTCATTTCCTCAACTGTTTCCAGTGATTCTAGAAAAATAATGTCAGCTCCTGCTTCAACATAAGCCTTGCAACGCTTCATCGCTTCTTCAAAACCATGGTTTGTTCGTGCGTCTGTTCTAGCGATAATCAAGAAATCCTCATCTGTTCTAGCCTCTTTTGCCGCTTCAATTTTTCCAACCATTTCAGACATTGACACCACTTCTCTTCCTAGCATATGGCCACACCTTTTTGGTGCGACTTGATCTTCTAATTGAATGGCAGCCACTCCAGCCTTTTCATACAATTCTACCGTTCTCATTACGCCCAAAGCATTCCCAAATCCTGTGTCTGCGTCTGCTATAACTGGCACGTTGACCGCACTAACAAATTTTGCCGCCCGATCATGCATTTCCGTCAAAGTCAGAAGCCCCACATCCGGCTTGCCCAATGAGCTAGCTGCTTGCCCATAACCTGTCATATATACAGCTGGAAAACCAACTCTTTCAATGACTTTAGCTGTCAAGACATCGTGAGCTCCCGGTGCTATCAGTATTTTTTTGTCCAACAATAATTTCTTTAGCTCTTTTCTAACACTCATTTAATACTCTCCTATTTTTATGATATAAATTTCTTTTTCATAACTTCCATCGCATAATCCGGATCCACTTCATTGATGCTGCCAGCAGCAAACATTAAATAGTCTTTGTCTATAATCACACTTGGATTCTCCGGAAGTAAATACGGTCCTCTTTCTTTAAACGCTGATTGGATAATGTGTTTGCTTTTTTCTTCACTGTTGTGCGCAAATACACCTCCCACACCAATAACTGTGGTAATCATCCTTAAATCTCTACCCATGGGCATGCCTGGCATGTAACCTCTTGAAGCATCTGCTTCCGTGGCAATTCTACCACCATGTCTCTTAATTGCCACTTCTACTGCTGTTTGTGCGATCAACTCGTCAAAAACCAATTCTTGCTTGCTTTGCGGCAAATAATCTGGTTCCGACTCCAATTTCTCACAATACTCAATAAACTGACTCACCGTTTCTTTTGTGTTCATCGCTTTTTTTTCTAAAATAACCCTTGGATCTACTGCGTTGATCACGCCCATGGCGCTGACACGCATGCCGATATTGCCTTCCACTGTTCGATAAGACACTTGTTTTTCATTCGTCACTACCAAACCTCTTTCTTCAGGGTCTAATTCCTCATATTCGGGTATGACTGAGTGGACATCTGTGGTAGCTCCACCAAGATCTACTACCATAATATTTCCTAATCCTTCCGTCTGGTACGTCCCCTTGGCAAGAAGTTCTGCCGCCATTAGTACTGCCCCTGGCGTAGGGATGATTTTATCATTTGTAATGACTTGTTGAATGGCATGTAACCCTTTTGCCTTGGTGATTTGCTTAATAAATTCTCTATGGATGACTTCTCTCGCCTCTTTTACCCTTAGTTCATGAATGGTTGGCATGATATTTGGTACGCGAATGTACGGCACACGTCCATCTCTTAGGATAGTCGCTACTTCTCTTTGTGCATTCAAGTTGCCGGCTATCACTACTGTTGCTTTGACTTGGCTTTCTATTATCAGTCTTGCATTCTCCACAATAGCGTTTTCATCACCACCATCTGTTCCTCCCGCTAATAGGATGATGTCTGGGTTGATTTCCTTTAAGACCTGAACCTTATAATCTCCAGGGTCTTCATTAGATAAAATCTCTAATATCTTAGACCCGGAATTCATCGCAACTTCCTTGGCTGCCTTGGCTGTGACTCTCATCATAAATCCAATAGCAACCATCCTCAATCCACCCGCGGCACTGCTAGAGGACAAAACATGTTTTGCTTCTATTTTGTCCACACCTAACTGGTCTTTTAGGACTTTATTACCTGCCGTAATTCCTTCCAAAACATGATCTACCGTGGTTGACGCTTGAACCGATGCGACCAACGCATGCTCATTGAAAACCCTTTGCTTGGTATAAGTGCTGCCAATGTCGATAATGAGGTAGTCAAATGTGTTCATTCCCAACTCCTTACTCTGTGTAGCAATAGCCGTCCATTACTCTTCTTGCTGTTCGGTTTATTGCCGCTTTATCCAACACCCATTCGTTCTCTTCTTTATGAGCGGCAACATCTATGTCGATGACCCCTGCAGGGTGTCCAATCTTAATGGTCATCTCTTGACCTTTCTCTTTTTCAACCATCACTTGATTGACAACCGTGCCTTCTATCTTAGCTGCAGCACCTGTGCAAATTGTTCCCGTTCCAGCATAAGTTTTATGGATGACTTGCATAAACATCAATCTTGACACAAAGTCCACTTCGGATTCTTCGATGGTTTTGCCTGTGGTAAAGTCGTTATAGCTCTGAGCTGGTGACACGAACGCCACCATTGGAAATGCCGGTGAGTTTTTCAAAGCATCTTCTTTGTCTGTCGCCATACCCATGAGTATGGCAGCCTGAGATCGGATGTCTTCTAGAATCTCAAGCATTCTTTCGTCTTTATCTATTTGGGCTGGTGTCTCGATACCTGTCAAACCCAAAGCTTCAGCTTTTACAAACACCATAGGATTGGCCGCATCCACTAAAGATACCTCTACTTCTCCAATTTCGGTTACCTTCATTTTATCCACAACATTGCCTGTCGGCAACAGTTTGCCCGTTTTTGATCCTGCGGTCCCAGAAAAATCAATTTCGATTTTTTGTCCCGTCCCCGGTACTCCTGCTATGGCATAATCGCCTTTGACCACTGCTTTTCCGTTGGCTACCTTCACTTTTTCTACCAGTAATTTACCTGTGTTGGTATTATGTACTCTTACCGTTGTGTACGGCTC
The DNA here is from genome assembly GCA_964539975.1 of uncultured Clostridia bacterium. Taxonomy (GTDB): domain Bacteria; phylum Bacillota; class Clostridia; order Tissierellales; family Dethiosulfatibacteraceae; genus 38-11. The sequence goes on along the minus strand of CAZIKK010000019.1, from coordinate 12,131 downwards.
TGTGATTTCCACCAATCCCTCATCTACGGCATATGGTCCCACACCTGATGAGATATTGCCACAATTTCCTGAATAATCTATGGTTGGCGCCACATATGACACTTGTCCAAATGTATAGTCTACGTCTGCATCTTCTCTGGTTGAGGGTCCAATTATAGCCAATTTGCTGGTTAAAGGATCCGCTCCACCCAATCCATCAATTTGGCGAATATCCGGACTTCCAAAAATTTTCAATATCAAAGCCGTTCTTGCCTCTTTATCTTTAGGCAATTCACTTTCGTTAATAAAAATGCCTTTGCTTGTTCCAGCCCGCATAATCACAACTCTTGTTTTATTTTGCTCCATCATAACCTCCTATTTCCCAAGTTCTTTATTCAACCATTGAGTAAAATCTTCTGGTTTTGTTCCAGGTCCAAAGAAACCATCCACACCAAGAAAATCGGTTCCTTCATCTTTGATTTTCTTTTCATACATGGCATGTTCTTCTTCTTTTTCCGCTATTCTTCCACCCGCTACCAAGATAATATCATCTCGAATGCCCAGTTCTCTAAGTCTTTTATCTACACGTGGAAACAATTCTACACCTAGTCCTAATAAATTACTGATTCCAACGGCCTTTGCCTTTGTCTCTGCTGCAATCTCAGCAACAGTTTCTGGTAAGTTCATTCCTCTCAAGAATATGACCTCGTACCCTTCTTGCTCAATGGCTTCTTTAATCATATTGATACCCATCACATGAGCGTCTGCTCCAACTGTGGCTAAAACAACTTTTTCTTTGTGGACGATTTGTGCTTTTTCTTCAACTTTCACATTCGATTTAGAGATAGGCATGTAGGTTTTATCTACGCCTAATGGCGTATAACCATCGATGTAACGTCTGATACCATCCTCATCACGGTGAGTTTTAACGAATCTTTTTAAGTCCCATCCGCCTGATCGAGGTGTATCCAAAATACCGCTTTTGCCAGCTTCTACAATCAAGTCTATCAACTCATGATCTGTGTACTGATCCCAAAACGCTGCGTTGACCTCTTTCACATCTAGCATTTTTTCTCTTCTCAAAGCTGCAGTCAAAACGGCCATAGCTTCTTTTTGAATTTCTGCTTTTCTAGTCTCAATCTGTGGATCGTCGATCTTAACCTTGTACACATTTTCAAATACATTCTGAGATGCCCAGATCGATTTCGCCATAGATTCTCCTGTTGGAATTCCTACGTTTTCAGCCGCTTTTGGTCGATAATAGTTTGCACCTGCCAATCTAGCACTCACAGCCATTCTAGCAAAGTGGGCTTGTTCTGCGATTAGATCTGCTGGTGGATTTTGAAAGGTTTCCGGAACCGATATGATGAACTCACTCCATATAGATTCTCTGAAAGCTTTCACAAGAGCTAGATCAGCAATTATATTGATACCCGCCACATTCATCTGTATCGCACTTAAAGAAGGGTCTAATCCTGCTTTCACAGCCAATCCCTCAGACAACATACACATTGCTAGTGCCATGCCGTCCGTTCCGTTGATGTTGTTAATGTGCTTATGTGTGTCGAGTTGAGCGAAGATGTTGTTTTCTGCACAAATTTGGATGGCTTTGTATCCATTCTCAACTTTTCGTCTAAACTCGTGAATACCTCTGCCCCCAAAATGAACGTGAATAACTGGTCCGATATCTGTGCCGTCAAATCCAGCTACAAAAGCATTTAAAACATTAAGGTGCGTCGTATCGCCTGTCGCATTAATTCGAATCGGATGAACGGAACCACCACCCAACTCGACATATTCTCTTTCGCCTTTTGGTGTAATCCCACCTTTTCCTCTGGATTGATTGATTAGTTCCAATCCATCTAAAGGATCAATATGTCTTGTTGCTTCAGAATGGACAAAATGAAACATTTTAATCCCAAGCTTCTCAGCCATATCATACATTTTCTTAGACTCATTCCAAGTTTCTTCTGCTGAGTTTCTTCCCAAAATAGGGTTCATGATAGGGTGGCCTGTTTCAACAGCTTGTCTCCCAAGTTCTGCAATTCGATGCCCACCTCTTTCAACGCCGCACACTTCTCTTGGATAGGGCTCAGGCAAATCATGAATATCTCCATTTTCATCAGCCCATGGCATTTTTACACCAAATGCTTCTTCATAAGCTCTGATGCGTTCCATTTCTTCCCTAATGATTCTTTCTGTATTAGGTCTTGCTTTTTTATTGCTCAATCTTTTCACCTCTTGTCGTTAATATATTTCTTACTTTATTGATTAATCCACCTGCCGCCAATGTTTCGTAGGTGGTCGCTGATAATTGTCTTAACTCGTAAGTTTTTCCTGTTCTTGTATTTGTCAAAATGGCATTTTTGACATCCAATTCCAACAAATCCCCTTCTTTTGTTTCTTTTTTGATCAACGCCATATGGTCTGTCATCAAAACAGGCAGTCCAATATTGATGGCGTTTCTTCTGAATATCCGCGCAAAGGAACTGGCAATAACAGCCCCCAGTCCACTGCTTTTTAATGCGACTGGTGCTTGTTCTCTAGAAGATCCACACCCGAAATTGTCATCTGCTAAAATGATATCCCCTAATTGGACTACTTCAGGAAAGTCTGGTTTTTCGCTACCCTTAAGCGCAAAATTTCCCAGTTCTTCCGGTAATGCCGACATAGCATATCCTGGCAATATTTGGTCTGTATCTATATTTTCTCCAAAGTAAAAGGCTTTTCCTTTAATTCTATCCATCTTATTACACCTCCAGTGGCGACACTTTTCCAGGTGCTGTTACATAACCTGTGATGGCGCTCTCTGCAACCGATCTAGGTGAGGCCAGATAGATGCTGGCATCTTTATGTCCCATTCTGCCTGGGAAGTTTCTATTGGTTGAAGATATTGCTACATCGTCACTGCTCAACAATCCTTGATGCGCTCCAAAGCATGGTCCACACCCTGGATTTGTAACAATGGCTCCTGCATCTCTGAAAATTTTAGTCAACCCGTTTTCTTCCATTTTTTCCGCGATTCGTTTAGATCCTGGAAATACAACCATGCTCACATTTTTGGCAATCTTTCGATCCTTCAAAACTTCTGCCGCTATTGCCATGTCAGAATATCGACCATTGGTGCAGCTCCCTAGGACAGCTTGGTTGATTCTTACATCTTTAATTTCAGATAAGGGCTTCACATTCCCTGGTGACGAAGGACAGGCCGCACAAGGAACAATAGAATCCGCACTAATTGAATGAACGGTTTCAACCTCTCCAATGGGTTCATCGCCTTGATCGATGTAGCCAATCATAGCTCCCATTTCTATCATCATATTCGCAATCGTCATTTTTTCTTCACTGGTTAACCCAAGAATCACGTCTCCTGTGAAAATGACCGCTTTGTCAGTAAAACCATTGGTGCCAAATTTGCCAATCACATGTAGAATGATATCCTTTGCATATACACCTGCATTTAGCTTGCCATTGATTTCAATTACTTCAGTTGTTGGTACTTCCAAGTCAATTTTGCCCAATGCCATGACTGCAGCCATTTCTGTGGAGCCAACTGGTATGGCCACCACACCATAAGCACCTGCCGTACAGGTGTGAGAGTCTGCTCCTACGATGATGTCCCCTTTTTTATATAGCTTTTCCTCACTGATAATCTGATGGATAACGCCTTCACTTCTGCCGAAATAATGAACGCCATACTCTTCAGCAAATCTTTCTAGAGCTTTATGCTGCAACCGTGAATTAACACTTGAGCAAGGTATGTTATGATCTGCTACCAACACAACTTTGCTGTTGTCATATACTTTGGGTATTCCAATTTTTTCAAATTGTTCTATAGCCATTGGTGCTGTTACATCATGCCCAATGGCCAGATCAACTCTTATGCTCAGCTCTTCTCCAACTTTGATGTTTTCTTTGTCTGCGTGGTCAGCTATGATTTTCTCAATAATGTTCATCTTTCATCCCCTCTATTATTCTTCCACCACAACAATTCCTAAACTTTCTGCAATGCGAACCGCTTCAGCCTTGGATGGACTGGCATCTCGGATGACTACACGACCACCACCTCGGTTCAACGTGTCAATCATAACGGTTCCTTTTTCCTGTTGGATGGTTATCTTTTGAATCCCGTAATCTTCACCTTTAATAACATCCACATGAATTCCCATGGCATGCATCCGATCAATAGACTCTTTGTAGAGAACATAGTCAGAAGTCGGCGCACCAAACACAGCACCCATAATAACTCCCGGCATATTGATGCCTCTTCTAGCAAACAATTCAGGATAGAGCTCTACCGTTATCTTTTGAATCTTGCCATTTTCTTTGCCAAGATGGTGAGCGATTCTTGCAGCATTCGTAGGTGATCCCACCGCTTGAGAGCTGCCTCCAACAACGGCTTGCCCAAGAGTGCTGGTAATGGGGCTTACGCCTTTAGCCATTGCTTTGGCCTTTTTCACAGCCTTCTCCATCGTTTCTTGCATCTCTTTTTTCTCTTCTGATTTAACTTCATCAGTGATTAGATTTTCTACTTCTTCCTTTGTCTTGAAAAATGGTTTTAGGTATTCTCCCACAATGGGTACGACTTCTTTTGCTGATACAGGGTGCACCTCTGCTGCCATTGTCAACATAACGTCTATGGGTACATTGACTTCAATAGTGGTATGTACCGCCAATCCAGCCGATAGGTTTCCGACCAGAATTGCGCCACCAATATGAGTGCCGCACAATCCTGGCACCATCACTCTAGGTGTGCAAGGCACTGCCACTGTAGGAGAAATGGCCAACACCATGGCTCGTTCCATATCTTTAGGAGAACCACCTTTTAGGGCTGTGACTGCAGCTGCGACCGCTGTAGCACCTGCACCAAAACCTTCCATGTTGCAACCCGTGGTTGTTTTCCCGACTCTGAAATACGACCCTATCTTAAGCATCAGTGCTGCTGTTTCAGACACCGTGTTCTCGTCATACCCTGATTCCTGCATGGCTCGCACAAATCCCGTATAAGGGCAAGAATCTCCTGTTCCTGCACAGGGGTTTAAGCCAATCACATGATTCCCAACTTGCGCCGCTAAGGTATAAATCAACGCTTTATTGATAAAATCATCTTGAAACAACGCTACCATGCCATCTTTTGTCAAATCATTGCCTACGGTTCCCATGATTGGACTGTAACCATCTTTAATGCCAACTTCCACAGCTTCCAAGTTATGTGCTAATTCATCCATGACATCTCTCAGTACTTCTTCCCTTGTCAGTCCTGTCATTAGCATCGCTTCTTCTAATACCACTTCCACCACTGGAACTCCTTCTGTTTCAGCTATGGATAGGATGTCTCCTATGGTTAAGGGTGACTTCTCAACAATTAAATCTTTAATCGACATTTTATACCTCTCTTGTATCTTATGACTCTTCCGTTCTTACCGCCACTTTTGCCCATTTTTCAAATAGCTTGATGACGGAAGATATATCTTCTTTTCCAAATCCTTCAGCTTTTGCCGCTTCAAACAACTGCTGAGACATATTGCCACTGATCAAAGGACAATTCAAATCTTTCGCTGTGTCAATGGCCAATTGCAGATCTTTATACATCAAATCCACCATAAATCCTGGATTAAAGTTTCCTTTTGAAATATATTTTTCATATTTGGCAGTTAAAGCGTAAGAACTACCTGAGCTTTTGCTAATGATATCGAACATCACATCTGGATTTAGACCGGCTTTCTTGCCAAGGACCAATGCTTCCGCTGTCGCCACCATATTCGCGCCAAGCAAAAGATTATTGACTGCTTTGACCGTATCTCCTGCGCCTACTTCTCCCACGTGTTTGACACTTTTTCCGATAGCATTCAACACTGGCATAACTTTCTCCAATGCTTCTTTGCTTCCTCCAGCCATAATGGTTAGAGTGCCTTGCTCGGCTCCTTCTGCACCACCACTTACAGGTGCATCGATTACTTGAACACCTTTCTTTTCTGCCACTTGGCTAATGTGCCTGATAGCCTTTGGTGTGATGCTGCTTAAATCAACGTAAATCATTCCTTCTCCAGCGCCTTCCAGAACGCCTTTATCTCCTAACACAACCTGTTCAACAATCGCTGAATTCGGCAATGATGTGAACACAACCTCACACATAGATGCCAAATGAGAGGGGGATGTTGCTGACTTTGCACCTTTTGCCACAAATTCGTCAACGTTTTCCTTCACCACATCAAAAACACTCAGGTCATGACCTTCTTTCAATACGTTAGCTGCCATTCCTTTACCCATGACACCTAGTCCAATAAAACCAATTCTCATATCTTTGAACTCCTTTATTATATATTTACATAAATATTCTGCTCAAATATAATGCAAGCATCATGCCAAAGATTGTTCTTTTGGAGAATAAAAAAGACAGCTTTTCACCAAGTTTCTGAAACGCTGTCATTAACTGACTTGTCATTGATATTTTTTATACACCCTCTCCATCCTAATGGGGATCGCTATCCAAATTTCAATCTGTAAGGGACGGATTTTTTTTAATTCATTTCAATCTTGAAACGAATTATTATCTGGATATCCTTTTCCTCTTCTTGTATCTTGTTAATGTCTTTCACTTTTGAAATGTTTCGTTTTTCATTTGTGAAATTTTTGTTTTTTGTGAATGGTTTAAAATAGCACTTTTTAAAGCCCTTTCTCCCAATAATGAGCAATGTTCTTTTTCAGGTGGCAATCCTCCCAACGCTTCCGATATCATTTTATTGGTGATGGCATAGGCAGCCAAAATATGTTTTCCTTTTGCCAAGACGGTCGTCATGCTACTAGAGGCAATTGCCGCTCCGCAACCATACACTTGGAACTTGATGTCACATATGTGATTGTCTTTGACTTTGATGAAAAGTTTCATAAAATCACCACATTTCATCTCTCCGGCTTCTCCAATACCATCCGCATCATCTATCTCGCCAATGTTCTGAGGGTTTTTGTAGTGTTCGATCACTGTTTCTGTATACAATTTGTTCTTCTCCTTGAATGTGTCTCGTCGTTTATATCTTTTTTCATTATATACCCGTTTGATCAAAATTTGAAGTCCAATTTCCAATTGGTCAAATCCAGGTTGTCCTTATCAGATTGAAGATTTATCCACCCTATGATAAAATGGTTGAAAATAGACAAAGAGAGGTTGTCCAACAATGGATGTTGATAAAAAAAACCTTCTGGATACATTGAAAGCTTCCCTCAGTATTATTTCTAAAGTCACTTATGGCTATGTGGCGGTAACGGATGCCAATGGCAAACGAATCAAAACTGTGGACTACAAAGGCAGGGAGATGAAAGATTTAGTTGGTGTCACCTACGACTTAGCAAAAGAATGTGCCCAATCACAGCGTCCCATTTATGGCTTGTCTCAATTGGAAGAAGGCGCTGAAGCTTGGTGTGTGCCTTTTGGAGACTATGTTTTATGTGCAAGCAACTATGAACGCATCAAAACCAATAACACCCTTCATGATTCGCTGATGGAGGCTTTGCCTCTAATCGCAAAAGTGGTTGGTGGAGAAGCAGTCATGTTTGACAAACATGGCCGACGAATCAAGTCGGTGAGTTCCGATGGTCATTCAAATGAAGATTACCAAGGAAAAATATCAAAAGATGCCCAACGGGCTATGGAAATGAAACGCCCGGTGATTGGTGAGTCCAACTATATATATGGTGCAAGTGCTGTGAGAATTCCTATTACTAGTGACTTTGGAATTGGTTTCAACAATGATGATTCCGTAAGAAAAAGCCAGAAACTCTTGAACGAAATCAAGAAAACACGAACTGTCAAATACGATTTTGATGATATCATTGGCGAATCCTCCCAAGTTAAACGCACTAAAGAAATCGCCACTCTTTCTGCTCGATCAAATTCCAGTGTATTGATTGTTGGAGAATCCGGCACTGGAAAAGAACTTTACGCTCAAGCCATTCATAATTCTAGCGAGAGACGGGACAAACCTTTTATTGCTGTGAATTGTGCTGCCATTCCACCCAATCTATTGGAAAGTAGTTTTTTTGGCTATGAAAAAGGTTCTTTTACAGGCGCTTTGCGAGAAGGTCAGTCTGGATTTTTCGAACAAGCCAATGGCGGCACCATCTTTCTTGACGAGATCAGCGAAATGCAATATGACCTTCAAAGTAAGCTGCTTCGAGTTTTACAAGAAAGAGAAGTCAAACGAATTGGAAGCGACAAGCCCATTTCTCTAGATATCCGAATTATTTCTGCTACCAACAAAGACTTGAGCAAACTAATCAGTGACAATGCTTTCCGTCTAGATTTATATTATCGATTGAACGTCATCGATATTAATTTACCGCCATTGCGTACCATTCGATCCGACATCCCTGTCCTTGCCAATTATTACATAAAGAAAATGAGTCGAACTTTTGGAAAATTGATTGAAGGGTTAGACGAAGATGCTGAAGAAGTGTTGGTCAACTACGATTGGCCAGGCAATGTGCGAGAATTGGTCAATGTTTTAGAAAAGGCCTTTATCATCAATTCCGATAGCAATTTTATTGGTGTGGATCATTTGCCTGAAAACATTAAAACGCAAAGCAGTTTAGTCAAAGTGGACCATTGGACTGAAAAACCATTAGATATAAAACTACAAGAATATGAAAAACAAATCATTGCCCACACATTACAAAAATGCAATCATTCAAGAATCAAAGCGGCTGAGAGATTAGGCATCAGCACCACCACTCTTTGGAGAAGAATGAAAGATCTAGAAATAGATTGATGCGAAGAGGTGAATAATCCCAAATTATGACAAATTTGTCATATGTTTAGCCGGTAAAACGTTTACAAAGAAGGATCTCCGTGTTATCATCAACTTGTTTTCATTTAGTTTTATAGATCACAGAACAACGACCATTGGAGGTTAGTCAATGAGTGAAAAGACGCTGAACACATTCGAAATCGTCCAGCAGCAAATTAAAGATGCCTGTAATGCATTAGGTGAAACAGAAGAAGTTTTTGAAATCCTCAAACAGCCAAAAAGTTGTATTGAAGTTGCCATTCCTGTTAAAATGGACAATGGTGAAACCAAAGTCTTCATGGGTTACAGATCTATTCACAACGATGCGGTAGGCCCTGGAAAAGGTGGCGTACGCTACCATCAAGATGTCTGCATGGATGAAGTCAAGGCATTGTCCGCTTGGATGACTTTTAAGTGTGGTGTTGCTGGAATCCCTTATGGTGGCGGGAAGGGTGGAATCATAGTAGATCCCACCAATATGTCAAAAGGTGAGATCGAAAGACTCTCTAGAGCTTATATCAAAGCCATCGCTCCTGTAATCGGCGATCAGATAGATATTCCTGCTCCTGATGTCAACACATCACCACAGATTATGGGATGGATGATGGATGAGTATTCTAATCTAATGGGTAAAAACACACCCGGTATTGTGACGGGGAAACCTATTCCAATTGGTGGTTCTCTAGGTCGTTTTGAAGCAACCGGTTACGGTGTTGCTCTGATGATGCGAGAAGCCTTCAAAGCAAAAGGTGAAACCATCGATGGCGCTAGCATTGCCATTCAAGGCTTTGGAAATGTTGGTAGATTTGCAGCCCTTTACGCTGAAGAAATGGGCGCAAAGGTTGTAGCTGTTTCTGATGTCTCTTGCTGTTTGTATAACGAAAATGGATTGAATATTAAAGACCTTTATGATTATGTCAATTTATCTGTGAACAGAAATATGATTAAAGGATTCAAAGGTGCTCAAGATGAACTCAATCGGGATGCTGTTTTTGGTTTTGATGTAGACTTAGTCGCCCCTTGCGCTTTGGAAAACGCGATTAACTCAAACAATGTCCACCAAATAAAAGCTTCCATCATTGTGGAAGGTGCAAACGGGCCCACCACGCCTGAGGCTGACAAAGTGATCAACGAAAAAGATATTTTCCTAGTCCCAGATATCTTGGCTAATGGTGGTGGTGTCATGGTCTCCTATTTTGAATGGGTCCAGAACTTGCAAAACTACTACTGGTCCTTTGAAGAAGTTCAAGAAAAACAAGAAGTGAAAATGGTAAAAGCGTTCAATGATATCTTGTCTTTGATGGAAACGCATCAAGTTTCCATGCGTGTAGCTGCTTTCATGATGGCGATCAAACGAGTTGCTGATGCCATGAGAGCAAAAGGATTGGTTAAATAATCGATATAGTCTTTAGAAAGATATTTGTAATCTCCCATTATTTATGTGACTATCTATGGATTGGCCTTTTGAAACCAGAAATGAAAGTATCTACCACAATAAATAAAAGATACAATTCTTTTTTTGAATTGTATCTTTTATTTATTCTTATTGTTATTTTCTTATTTCAAATATTAACTCTTGTAAAATTGACTACTGACTATTTTTATTAGTGATTTTGCTCAAGACTGTATAAACGACCATACTTACTACAATTCCAATAATTGGAGGAACAAAGAAATTGTTTATAAGTGATAATTGTGCAGCTACACCAGCGACCAACCACGCAATCAAAGCAATGTAATTGGTTTTTTGGTTATCTTTAGGACTTTTAACAAATACTTCTTCAGCAATTATTAATCCAGGAACAGGGGGTATTAAGACTGATAAAAATGAAATGATAGGGAGTATATGATTGTAAATGCCTAATGCAGCAAAAGTTGCAGCCATAGCTGCTATGCCAATCGCTATTTGCTTATGAGTGACTTTCCCTTTCAATTTTGTTTCGTTAAAAAGATTCTGCAGAGCTAAGCTCGCTCCATAAATGTTGTTGTCCTGAGTTGTCCACAAACAAAATACCGCTGCCAAAAAAGCTATAAATGATAACCCCAATGCTGCCATAGCTAGTGTGAAATCAGAATACCCTGTAGCTAATGCAACAAGCGCTCCTGCAAATTGAAGCCCGAAGCAACCCGTTGAAAATGCAGCAACAGCTGCAATGACTACATGTTTTTTTTCTTTTGCGAATCTACAAACATCCGGTGTAATAGTAGCTCCAAATACCCAGCCTCCTACTATAGAGGCAGTAGCAGCAGTCATTGTAATAGGCGCTTGAGGAACATAGTCAACTAATCCTGCAAATCCAGCCGATCTTGCGACTGCAACCACTCCAGCTACTGACATGATTAATGCTGCAGGAACTCCCAAAAAGCTTATAAACTCCAGTCCTTTATATCCACGTATCGCTGATTGTGTCCAGATTGCAATTACAATTATTGCTGTAATTGGAATACCGATAGGCCACCATGAAAACGTTGTACTGATAAGTCTTGAAAAAATATCTCCATTTAACGATATCCAAGTTACTGAAGACATTGCTAACAGTAATGAGAAGATACTTGATCCGTTCTTTCCAAATACTCTTCTCGATAAAAAAGCTGTTGATAATCCTGTTTTTTGAGCCATAAGCCCCGTTCCTATTACTATTGACATGAGTACTGCATTTCCGATAATCAACGCTAATATAGCCTGGCCAAAAGGAAGTCCTACCCCAACAGCTCCACCAATAACAAAATTTGACAACGCTATTGGATAGCCTGCAAGAACAAACGTTAAGCTTAGTAAGCTTTTTTTCTTCTCCTCCGGAACTGCATCGAAAGCGTTCTCAAAGGCATCATTTTGATTTGTGACAACTTTTTTTTCACTCATCTCTATACTCCTTATAAGTTATTATTTATTTCAATATAACTAAATGCAATTTTCATGCCACCATGTCGTCCCCGTAAACGCAATGATTTTGTCAATCAAATAACGATAATTCATTTCATTTTTGAAACATTCTTCTTCAAACCGCTTAAATCCATCCGTGACAATGTTTTAATTAATTTCAATATTGAAACATAAGCTTTCAAAATTGAAACTTTTTTTGTTTTTCTTCATTGCTCTCCTGATTCAAATTTCACAATGCAATTAACATTTTTTCACGTATCTTTTGATATGATGTGAGACACTTACGTATTATCACCAACATCCTTTTTAAAATAGTGATCTCTCTTCATTTCAAGCAGGTCACCAGGCAGCTTTAATCACAATTCAATTTATGAGGTTCATTTGTTGTCCTTCATTTTCTATAGACAATAATTAAAAAATTACAATATAGGCTCACAAAAAAGCGTGATTTGGTTTTTAACCGCATCACGCTTTTTCTGTATCAT
>CAZIKK010000018.1:0-50280 GCA_964539975.1 uncultured Clostridia bacterium | reverse complement strand
CCTCCTAAGTAGATTTGGTTATTTACCTTGTCTACTTAGGAGGTATCATATCATTCCAAGCTGTCCTTCGTTCCTTTATTCAACTGGAAAAACAACCTCTGTCTGCAACTCTTCCTGCATCATTTCAACTTGATCCCCTTTATAGAATTCATAGGAAACCCCTTTAGGCTTGTAATTGTGTTTTTCCATCCATTTCATGATGTCTTCGTAACCTGGCTTAATATCTTCATAAGGCCCAATGTACGTACAGGAAACTTTTCTTCCCGTAGGTAGCTCCTTCGACTGAATTTCTCCTTTCCCTTCAATCTTGAACCTCACAGGATAACCTGCTTCAATCGTCAAAGCATCTTTGTCGTCTCCATGAAAAGCCACAAACGGAGCTCCCACAGGATGCTCACCCGCTTTATAAAGATAGCCCTCAATGGAACTATAACATTTACTCAGCGTTTTTGGCAATTCCTCGATGGTCGTTGTTGTTGTGATTGAAAGTACATGTTTTACTGTTTGTTCATCAACAAGTTTACATTGATATTTCATGCGCAACACTCCCAACTATCAGTTTTTTATTATTATACACTACTCTCTGGAATTTATAAAGCGCTTTTTTGTTGATATATCAATGTTTTGTTAATTATTTGTCGATTAGCACCTTATGAATATGTGTTTATTTATTCACTTGTTGCATGCATCGCTAATTGTAGGGATTGTTTAATCCTTGTCAAATAAAAGTTTGATATTTTTTATACGGCTTTTTACCGTGAATCCCTTCTTTTTTCTGTCAAATCTAGTCACAAATCAACGTGAAAAAGCTGCCGTTAAGCAGCTTCACTTTTTAAATCGATTGGTCTTGATTTTTTCTGCTTTCAAATTGTATTCAGCTCGTTCCAAGAGTTCTCTCAATGAGTCTCCCATGTTGAATTGAGAAACGCTGATATTCACCCAGTAATCCAAAAGGGTTTCTTCCAGTCTAATTTCCCAATCTTTCACGTTAAATTGAATCTTCTTGGCAACTATTTCCGCATCCACATAATAACAGTCCGATAGCAAGACAATGAACTTATCTTCTTCCCAACGAGATATGGCATCTTCTCCTCTCATCAACTGACTCAATTTCTCAGCAAAATCATGTAGTATTCTATCCCCTGCAGACATGCCCAACTGTTGGTTGATTTCATCAATGCCACGTATGTCAATCAACAAAATGGAAAAAGGTTTTTTACTTCGATTCGATCGATTCTTCTGATAATTCAGAATACTCTCAATTCCCAGTCTATTATAGAGTCCTGTTAATGGATCTATAAAGCTGTCTTGTTGAACCATTTTTTTTAACCCATTGATTTCTCTTTTATAGTATGCGATTGTCTCTTGCTGTTTTTGTAATGCATCTTGTAATTGCTTGTTGTGCTCTTGCGACATCATCATCACCTTCTCTATCTACTGACATTATTCACTATTATTATCTTCCTTGTATATATGTCAGAACTTTATCTTTTGCTTCTAAGATGTTAAACCCATAATTTGAAACGACTTCGTCTCCTTTAGCACTGGCTCCAAATCGATCAATCGTCAACTCTAACCCTCTCAGACCGGTATATTTGTGCCAACCAAGAGAAGCACCCATTTCTATGGCTATTCTCTTTTCTACATGAGCGGGCAATATTTGTTCTTTGTAGTCCTCTGATTGTTTGTCAAAGAGTTCAAAAGAAGGCAATGATACAACTCTAAGATCCCATCCTTCCACTAACAATTCTTTTTGAACTTCTATCGCCAATGCGACCTCACTACCAGTGGCTATCAGTATGCCATCCAACTGATTTGTTTCTCCCGAGATCACATAACCCCCTTTAGACACCTTGTTTTGGCTCGAATTTTCCAATGTCGGTACATTCTGCCTGGTCAGTACAATTGACGTTGGACCTTGATGATTCTCCAAAGCGGCACGCCATGCACCCATTACTTCATAGGCATCGGCTGGTCGTATCACAGTCATATTCGGAACCGCTCTAAGTCCTGCCAATTGTTCTACTGGCTCATGTGTCGGTCCATCTTCTCCAACAGCCACCGAATCATGTGTGAAAACAAATAAAGCTGGAATACCCATTAAAGCAGCCATTCGCATGGCTGGTCTCATATAATCACTGAAAATGAAGAATCCGCCTCCAAATCCTCTCAACCCGTGTAGTGTCAATCCATTAACAATCGCGGCCATAGCGTGTTCTCTAACTCCAAAACAAATATTTCTCCCGGTTGGATTCTCTGAAGAAAAGTTTCCTTCAATTCCTTTAACTTTAGTAGATTTTGTTAAGTCAGCACTCCCTCCCATCAACAAAGGAGATTTCTCTTGTAGTAACTTAATGAGGTCTCCTGAAGAGGCTCGAGTTGCTACAGAACGCTTAGGCTCATAATGATTAAACACTGAGTCGTAATCTATGTTGAAAGTGCCTTCCATCATTTGCTTCATATGGATCGCAAGTTCTGGATAAGTTTTTTGATATAGCTGGAATAACTTCTGCCATTGAGCCTGTTTTCCCATACCTTTCTCTTCATTCTTCTTCTTGAAGTCTTCGTACACACTTTGAGGTATTTCAAAGGGTTGGTATTCCCATCCCAATGTCTCGCGGGTTTTCTTTGTCTTTTCCAATCCGATAGGCGCACCATGGGTTTCACTATCTCCTGCATCCGGAGACCCAAACCCGATAATCGTTTTAACTTCAATTAAGGTTGGTTGGGACTCATTCTCCTTTGCTGTCCAAATGGCCTGGTTAATGGCGTCTACATCCTCACCATCAGAAACAGACAAGTAATGCCAATTCATACTCTCGAATTTCTTTTTTATATTTTCTGAGAAGGCCCATTTTACTGGTCCATCCAATTGAATATCATTTGAGTCAAAAAGTACAATCAGTTTTCCTAGTCCTAAATGTCCAGCTAAACTTATCGCTTCTTGAGTAACTCCTTCTTGAAGGTCACCATCCCCACACAAAACATACGTGTAGTGATCCACGATGGACTGTCCTTCCTGATTGAATTTTGATCCGACATAACTCTCAGCAACAGCCAATCCTGCAGCCATAGCAATGCCTTGCCCCAAAGGACCACTAGTGGCATCTACTCCTGGTGTGTGCCGGTACTCCGGGTGTCCAGGTGTATTGGATCCCCACTGCCTAAAACTTTTTAGATCTTCCATTGAAACTTCAAAACCCGCCAAATGAAGGGTGGCATACAATAAAGCTGAGCCATGTCCGGCTGCCATAATAAATCGATCTCTGTCAAACCATTGGGGGTTTTGAGGATCGTAAGCTAAATGTTCTGTAAACAAAGTATACATCATAGGCGCCGCACCTAATACGATTCCTGGATGTCCACTTTTGGCCTGATTGATCATATCCACACCAAGCATACGCATGGCATTAATTGATGTCTTATTTTGATTCATTTTTCACCTCGGTTTTGTTTTTTTATTTTATTTGATTTATCCTATGAGTTCAAGTGTTTTGTTTTTCATGATTTAACAACCACTGCTTCTTTTCTAGACCGCCTCCATACCCTACCAGTTTGCCATTGGCACCAATCACTCGGTGGCACGGAATCAAAATACTTACTGGGTTTTTGTTGTTAGCGCCACCAACCGCTCTTATGGCTTTAGGGTTATCAATGTAGCTGGCCAACTCCTTATAAGACCAAGTATGGCCATATGGAATATCCATCAATCCTTTCCATACTTTTAACTGAAAATCTGTTCCTTTTATATCTAGCTTGATCTCAAATGTTCTTCGTTGTCCGTCAAAATATTCCTTTAACTGTTTTACCGCTTCCTCAGTCAATGGAGAGCCATTAATCTCTAAACCTGCATTTTTAACAAATTTAACTTCAGTGACCCCTTTGCTTGATGCTCTGATTTCAAGAAATCCTAAGGGACTTTCCATGTAGACGGTTGAACCATTCATCTTTTTATACCTCCTTCTCATTTAATGCCATCAAGCAGTAAAAATAGATCTTTGGCCGCATCTGGTTTGCTATACTTCTCTTGCATTTTCTTAATATACTGTATCCGTTCCTTATCCTGCATCAAATCTTTCAAAACAATGCCAATTTCATTTTCTCGATTTAGCCTTACTGCTATCCCTTTGTTCTGCAAATAGATAGCATTCTCCTCTTCCTGTCCGGGTATAGGCTTGCTAATAATCAATGGGATTCTTTTGATCAATGCCTCCGTTATCGTCAACCCTCCCGGTTTCGTAATCAAAAAATCTGCCGCATCCATGTATAAAGAGACTTTGTCCGTAAATCCCTCGATGCGAATGTCTTTTTCTAATTCCTTGCTATATTTCTCTAATTGCCTTTGAGTCCTTTTGTTTTTCCCTGCAATAAACACCATCTGAATATTTTCATCACTTTGAGCCAACCCCGCCATTAATTTTTTAAGCTTCCCGGCTCCAAAACTACCCCCCATCGCCAAAACCGTCGTCTTGTCTTTAAGCCCTAGACTTTTTCTCGCATCTGAGGCGGAGGTTTTTTTGTTGACCGACAATGCAGTAGGAATTCCTGTGGATTTAATTTTAAAATCAGGAATGCCATCAGCCATTAGTTTGTATTTCATAAATGGGCTGGAAACGATGAATCGATCCACTTCGACATCCAGCCATGTTTCATGATAATCATAGTCTGTCATAAGTACGGTAATGCTAAAATCTAGATGGTACTTCTCTCGTGTTTTTACAACACTTCTAATCGCTACTGGATGCACACAAATCACATGTTGTGGTTCATGCTCTTCCATCATTTCTCGAACCTTTGAATTGAATAAGCTCAAATTGTTCTTAGTGAGTTTGCCATCTGATGCATTGTTGAGTTCATAAATCCATCCATAGATATCCGGGAAGTTTTTCGCGTTGATTTCATACGACTTTCCAGCAATTTTAGATAATACCGGTCGTATATATTCTAAAATATCTACAATTTCCACTTCGTAATCCTGTCGATACAAGTTAGCGAATTCCTTAATAGCATTGGATGTGGCGTTGTGACCACCTCCAATAGCCGCCGTCAATATCAATACTTTTTTCAACTATTTCCCTCCAATATTCCTTCTGCCGCCTTAACTCCGTCGATAGCTGATGACATAATCCCACCGGCGTAACCTGATCCTTCTCCAATTGCATATAATCCTTTTATGCTGGTCATCCTATTTTCATCACGAACCAATCTCACCGGAGATGAGCTTCTGGTTTCAACGGCTGTCATCAGACTATCCGGTGCATCAAATCCCTTGATTCTTGTTCCAAATGCCTGTATGCCTTCCTTTAACCCTTGAGATACATATTCTGGCAACAGTTTGTTCAAATCAAAAAAGTTTGTCCCAGGCTGGTATGTAGGTCGTATTCTTCCAAACCGACTGCTGCTTTGTCCAGATACAAAATCTTCAAACAATTGAACAGGTGCATGGTACAATCCACCACCCGCTTCGTATGCCTTCTCTTCCAACTCTTTTTGGAACACCATACCTGCCAAAGGATGTTTCGAAGGAAAATCCGCTGGTGTCACATTTACCAAGACCGCACTATTTGAGTTAGTCAAATCGCGCTTGTAATAACTCATCCCATTGGTCACAACTCCTCCAATCTGTGAGCTGGCACCTGTTACAACGCCCCCGGGGCACATGCAAAAGGTATAAACGCTTCTTCCATTTTTGCAATGGTGAACCAGTTTGTAGTCTGCTGCCGGTAAGGCATACTTTTCTACTGCCGATCCATACTGCCAACGATCGATTTCTTCCCTCAGATGTTCAATTCTTACGCCTACTGAAAACGGTTTAGGGACAATCTCAATGTGATCATTCAGTATTTGAAAGGTGTCTCGAGCCGAATGCCCAATACCCAAAACCACAACGCCACTTTTATATATGCCCTTACTGGTTACAATGCCACGAATCCGGTTGTCTTCACACTGAATATCCAATAATTTCTCCTCGAACAGAAACACGCCACCAAAGCTTATGATTTTTTCACGTATCCTTACCATGACACTTCTTAGGCGATCCGTTCCAATATGAGGCTTATTCAAGTAACTGATTTCCTTCGGTGCCCCTGCTTCTATCATCTGGTCTAGCACATACCGGCCATGCCCTTCTTTATCCTTGATTAATGTTGTCAACTTTCCATCGGAAAAAGTACCTGCGCCTCCTTCTCCAAACTGGATATTGGATTCAGGGTCCAAAATACTTTCTTGCCAAAATTTCTGAATATCCTTGATCCTATCCGATACGCGTTTCCCTCTCTCAACGATAATTGGCCTCGCTCCTTGTTCCGCCAAAACCAAAGCACAAAACAAACCAGCTGGACCTGCCCCTATGATAATAGGTTGTTGGGCCAACCGATAAGTAGGCCTTTTTACGGGAGGAGATTCTTCTTTTTTTTGTATTGATTTTTTCTTGTTCTTATTAAGAACTCTTTCTTCATTTTTGATTCTGACATCCACTGTATAGACAAACCAAACTTGAGACCCTCTTGCGTCTATGGATTTTTTAGCTGTCCGCCATTGCAACAAATCACTTTTCTTTATCTCTAAAGCCTGAAGGATCTGACCACTCAGCTTCTCTTCTGATTCATCTGGTCTAATCTTCAGTTGATTGATTCTGATCACCTAATGCGCCTCCTCATCTATCGTCACTCCATACCCATATAGTAGTCTCACAGGACCTCAATTTATTATATAGCTAGTTTTTCATATCGAGACAAGTACGCCATCAGTTCTCTCTTCATTCTCTGGCATCCTTCCGCAAAATCCGCCTCAAAATTGATTGGCAAAACTGGGTCATGCAAAGACATGCGGACTAAGAACCAACCACGCCTTTCTCCATAAAGACAATTTACACGCACGCCTTCATGATTTGGTTCTTCCAAGTACCATTCTGATTTGCTTTCCACAAACTGTCTCAAATCATCCAATACCTTTTGTCCATACTCGCTAAACTGAGGATCTTCTATTCTGATGCGTGTTTCTTCTTCAGAAACTGGTTCCACCAAATCATTAATCAAGTCTGTCAATTTTTTGCCTTTCTTTTTCATTGTCGCAAATTCAGTCAATAGTTTGACCACCAAATAAGCGCCATCATCAAGAAAAAAATTCTCTTTCAAAGCTCCATGGCCACTGGTTTCAATTGCCAGCCAACACGGTTTTCCCATGTTATTCAATTTAAGTCCCTCGTCAATCACATTTTTGTACCCCCGTTTGAACCGATGGTGAAAACCGCCTCTTTTATCTATGAATTCTCCTAAACCTACTGAAGTCACAGAATCTGTTACAATATGTGTTCTGGGGTGCTCTTTCAAAATAACTGTGCTGATTAAAGCAATTAATCGATTTCTATTGATTGCTTTCCCATCAGAATCAATCAACGCCGCTCTATCCACGTCTGTATCGAATATGATGCCTAGATCTGCTCCGGTGCTTAAAACTTTATCTTGTATGGCCTTCAATGCTTCTTTGTCTTCTGGATTGGGTACATGGTTTGGAAACATCCCGTTTGGTTGAAGAAACAAACTGCCTTCCGTGTCTGCTCCCAATCTGTCCAAAAATTCTCTAGCAAAAAAACCACCTGCACCATTCCCAGCATCCACAATGATTTTAGTCCCCATCAAAGGCATTTTTTCTCCGGTCGCGTCTTGAATGACTTTTCTGAGTCCTGCTGCATATCTCTTCAAATATTCTATGCGTTGAATCGGCTTCATTGGCAATTCTAGTTGGATGCTATTCATTGACTCCGCTTTCATTAATATTTCTTTTACAAATCCTTTGTCCGCACCACCTGAATCCATAAAAAACTTCATGCCATTTCGATTAAATGGCAAATGACTGGCTGTTATCATGACTGATCCATCTACCGTCAGCGTTTCATCCTTGATCGCCATAAACATGGCAGGAGTAGATGCCAATCCAAAATCCAAAACTTTATTGCCTGAAGCTTGTATCCCCATTGCCACAGCACTCAAAAGCATTTCTCCTGAAATCCTGCTATCTCTACCCAATGCTATGGTCACCTTTTTACCGAGCTTTTCCGACAAAATTTCTCCAAAAGCCGCTCCTATTCTTCCAGCAATTTCCGGTGTCAGATTAACTTCTTCGTTCTTGACACCGTCTATAGCAATGCCTCTTATGTCAGACCCATTTTGCAATTGCATCAAATCCATCATTTTCTTCCCCCATTCTCAATTTTTCGGATTAAATCATTGTTTTGTACAATTTCTAAATCCAAGGTATATATTTTGTTGACTGCATTTTTCATTTTAAGGGTGTTTTTATCCACGTCGACAATTTCTCCATCACCCAAGACTTTATGCCTTACCTTCATGCCTATATTATATCGACTGATCGCCTGTTTAGACAAGCCCTTGTTAATAAGTGTGATAAACTCTGAGGGTGTCTCTGGGTATAGTAGTTCCAATCGCTGTTTTGCGCGCGTCATTCCTACATAAAAAACACGTCTCTCCTCTTCTAAATAACGATTATAATCTGCATCTATTCGATTTTTAGGTGCCATAGGAAACTCCCCATGGATATTATCCAATAAAAAAACCTGATCGAATTCAAGGCCTTTTGTACTATGAATGCTGGACAACACCACGTTTGCAGACTTCGTTTTTCTTGATTCGATCAAAAGCTGTTTCAAAGAAGCCACCTCTACTAAATATTCTTGGATGGTGTTCACGTTTCTGCAAACTTCCTTAATAATCTCCAAGTTCAATAATAGATTTGAAAAGGTCATTCTGCCATCTCGCTCCATTCTTTGCAGATATGCTTCATATCCCATTTCATAACGAATATAGTCCAAGGCCGTTTCTGGTTTCATTTGGTTGATTTGTTTCATATCCGATTTGAAAATTCGACCGTTTTTTTGTTTAAGTCCATCAGAATTCGGATATGTCTTCAGCCCATCATATACGTTCATCGGACTGTTTATCACATATTGCATCATCTCTTTCGTAAAGTAAGTCTGACACTTGTAATATATGTTTTCAAACGCTTTTTTGTTATAAGGATCTATTGCCAACTCAAAAAAACTTTCAATATCTTTGTACACTGAAGAATTGAAAAACTTACTGCCATCTTCTTTCGCAAAAAAAGCAATGCCGGCTTGTCGAAGCTTCTCAGCTGGAATTAAAGACGAAATATTATAACGATAAAGCACGGCCGTCTTTTTATCCAAAGATGATTGTATGGCGTCAACCACATAATCCGCCTGTTGTCTTCTTGTCAAAAATGATTGAACCACTACAGGTTGTTTTTTTGATTGCTTAGGAAGAATGTCCTTTTTATATCGATTCCCATTCTGATTGATCAGTTTTTTCGCACTTTCCACAATATGTCCATCGCATCTGTAATTATGATTCAACGGGTAAATCTTAGCACTTGAATCTCTTTCTTTTAATTGCAACATCATCTCAGGATAGCTCCCTCGAAATGAATAAATCGATTGGTCATCGTCTCCCACCATGAAAAGATTACCGTTGGACAATTGTTGAATAATTTCATACTGAATCTTGGATGTATCTTGAGCTTCATCAAGTTGTATATATTGGTAATATTTTTTGAATTTTCTGGACAGATTTGGGTGATGTTTCAATATTTTATTACAATAAATCAGCATATCATCAAAATCAATTAGATCATTTTTTCGTTTGTATTGTTCGTACTCTCGAAAGATTTTCCAAAAATCCTTTACCTCAATTTTAGATCCACTCTCATCCGTTTCTTCAATCCCCATATTTTTAACATAGCCGATTTGATTGGATGCGTTCTCCACTTCGTCTGTTCCAACTGCGTAACTGCCATTTCGAGAATAGATTTTTATCATAATTTTCTTCAACACATCATAGTTGTTCTTTAATAAACCTAATTTTTTTCTCTTGTTTTTGAAGTATTCTTTCACAATCCGATAAGCAAAGGAATGAATGGTAGAGAAATGAGCTAAATCAGCCTCCATTTCAGGAAATAATTCTTGAAATCTTTGAGTCATTTCTTTTGCAGCTAGCTTCGAAAAAGTAATGGTCAGTATCCGTCCTCCGTCAAGATCTCCTTCATAAATTAATTTGCCTATCCTAGTTGTGATGACTGTTGTTTTACCAGACCCCGCCGTGGCTAAAACAAGCCCCGGTCCTGTTCCATGAGAAACAGCCTGCTTTTGTTCGTCACTTAACATCATTCCTTTTTGATCTTCTATGTAGTCAAAATAAGATTTCATCTGCCATTTCTCTCCTTAATAAAAAAACCGGCTTATACTCCGGTTTCTTTTATGACTATTGGCTCTGTTGCTTTCTCCCATTTGCTGAATGTCTTTTTTAAATCCTTTGCCAGCCAAGGGCCCATTATAATGATTGCCACAAACTCCGACACAATAAAAGCGAACCAAACACCATTAAGACCTATCCACACCGAAAACAGATAAGCTACTGGTAGAATCACGACCATCTGTCTAATGAAGGAGCCTATCAAGCTCACGTAGCCTTTTCCCATAGCTTGGAAAGTGACAGAAAAGGTAATGCCCACAGCCGCCAATGGCAAGCACATGCCAATGGCCCTTAACGCAATAACGCCAATTTCGAGCATATCAGGAGATGCATCGAACAACCTCAACATCTGTACAGGAAATACAATAATGATAATGGCGCCGGTCAACATAATCATGAAAGCAATTCTTAATGTAAATTTCAAGGTATCCATCATTCTGTCTTTCTGTTTTGATCCGTAATTATAACCCATAATCGGCATATAACCTTGCATCAAACCAAAGATAGGCATGATGATAATTGACTGAAGCTTGTAATAAGCACCTAAAACAGCTACCGCTGTCGGTGTGAATGCTATCAAAATTAAATTCAAACCACTCAACATCACCGACCCCAATGATTGCATGACGATTCCAGGCAAAGCGACCACATAAATATCCTTCAATACTTTATAATCAAAACGAAACTTTCTTAACTGAATGTCCACATCATGTCGACCATTCATGATTACAATCGAAATATACACAAAACTCAATATTTGTCCCGTTACTGTGGCAATGGCCGCACCTCTTACACCAAGTGCAGGAAATCCAAACCACCCAAAAATCAGAATAGGATCTAGAATTATGTTGGTAATTGCTCCGACCAACATGGCTTTCATCGGATTAATCATATTGCCTGTTCCTTGCAGCGTACTGATTCCCGCTTGAGCCATCAATCTACCAAATGAAAAAATCATGATGATGCTAATGTATTGAGTTGTAAGCTCAATGAGATAAGGATCACTTGTGAAAAGCGAAACTGCTTTTTCAGCCAAAAACAATCCCGACAATAGCATGATCACTGAATAAATCATATTGATCACAAAACCATGACTGGCTGCTTTTGAAGCTTCTTCTCTATTTGACTCTCCTAAACGTCTGGAAATGAGCGAGGTAATGCCCGCGCTCGTGCCTACTACCAAAGCGATGATCAATAGTTGCAATGGAAATGCTAACGATACAGCGGTCAAGGCTTCTTCGCTGACTCTTGAAACAAAAATGCTATCCACCACATTGTACAAAGCTTGTATGGTCATGGAAATCATTGCTGGTATTGCCATTGACAACACCAGTTCCCTTATCGGCATATCCGCCATTTTGTTCGAATGTTTTTTCATTTTCTGTCTACCTTTCTACTCTTGAGAGCGTCGTTTTTCTTATATCCAATCGTTGTTTTCGACACCTCATTATATAGATGATTATTGACTGTGTCAACCAATCCCAAAGGCTAAGCTCCTGTAAACAAGCAATAAAAAAAGGGCGTCTTTGCGCCCTAATTCTTTCTCTTACTTATTTCAGCAATTATCATGATGTTGATGTTCATGGCAAATTGAATGAGTGGACTTCAGTTCTCCTTTCAAATAAGCTTCCACAACCGATTTGGCTTCTCCTTTAGCACCAATGATGACCTCAATGCCTTTTTCATTGAATATGTCCACAGCCCCTCCTCCCATACCACCTGAAATAATAACATTTACGCCAAGTTCATTTAAGTAGTTTGGCAAAAAACCTGGTCTGTGCCCTGGATTGGCAATAGATTGACCACTGATAATTTCATTGTTCTTCGTTTCATAAATATTGAAATTGACACAGTGACCAAAATGATCTGTCACTACATCATGTTCACTTGCAACCGCTATTTTCAACATGTTTTCCCTCCATTTTTTCAAATTGATTGGCTACCTTCACTAACCAATCTCCATTGTAAGCTTCTATTCTTCCCTCATCACAAGCTTTTGATATTTTTGGATCAATCGGCATTTTTGCCAACACTTTTAACTTATGGGTTTCAGCAATGCCATCAATATGACTTTCTCCAAATAATTGATACGCTTTCCCATTGTCAGGACACCTAAAATAAGACATGTTTTCAATTAGTCCAATGATGGGTATCGCCATCATTTCAGCCATTCTGACCGCTTTTGATACAATCATAGAAACCAATTCTTGAGGCGATGTGACCACGATAATACCATCAACTGGTATGGATTGGAATGTTGTTAACAGTACGTCTCCCGTACCCGGTGGCATGTCAATCAGCATATAGTCCACATCTTTCCAAATGACTTCCGTCCAGAATTGTTTAACTGTATTGGCGATCATAGGACCTCTCCAAATGACAGGATCTGTTTCTTTTCCTAACAACAAATTCACTGACATGATATCAATCCCTGTTCTGCTTTTTATAGGTAATAAGCCCTCTCGATTACCCATCGCTTTTTCTTTTATTCCAAATATTTTGGGGATAGAAGGGCCTGTCACATCTGCATCCAAAACGGCTGTCTGATAGCCTCTCTTGTTCATCTCAACGGCCAGCAAAGAAGTCACCAATGATTTTCCGACACCTCCTTTGCCACTTACCACCCCTATCACTTTTCCTACTTGGCTCATAGGATGTAACTTAGCTGAAAAATCTACTTTATTATGACTCTCTTCCATGTTTTACTCCTCTTTTATGTTGTCTTTTTATTTGTGTTTCCCAGAATCTTGATTGTTTCTTGGTATGCTTTTTTAGCAGCACGTCCAGAAGAGCAATCCACTTCCACAATTGTGAGCCCATTGTTAATCGCTTTTACTGCCTCTGGATCAAAGGGAATTCTTCCCACAAGAGGAATTCCCCGATGGTTACAAAAAGACTCGATTTTTTCAGTATGCGTTATGTTTGTATCAGCTTTATTAATACAAACCGCAAGCTTTGTCTGAAATCTTTCAACCGTTTGAATAATACGCTCCATATCACTAATGCCTGACAAAGAAGGTTCTGCTACGATTAAAACCATATCTGTCCCTGTGATCGAAGCAATGACAGGACATCCAATTCCTGGCGAACCATCAATGATTGCAACCCTTGAGTCCACTTTTGCTTGACGCATCTGTTTTTTGACTTCTGTAACCAACAAGCCCGATGTCCCTCTCCCCATTTTAAGCTGTGCCGTAGAAAAAACCCTTTGATTATCTTTATAACAGATCAGCTCTCCAGCGATATCTGGCTTCATTTCAACCGCTTCAGCAGGACAAATCCATTGACATACGCCACAACCTTCACAAGAGAATACATCTACATGGTAGCCTTCTTTTTCATAAATAGCGCCAAAGCGACAGGTTTGGCGGCATAAATCACATTCTATGCACTTGCTGGAATCAATCTCAGCCACAGGTAGCCCATAAAAGTCCTTTTTTTCAGCTTCGTTCAACTGATTCATAACGAGATGCAAGTTTGGCGCATCCACATCACAGTCTGCATATGCCTTCGCTTGGGATAGCTGAATAAACGCACCCGCAATGGTCGTTTTTCCTGTTCCTCCCTTTCCACTGAGAATTAACAGTTCTTTCACTTCACCACCTCCTTGCGTATTCGCGCAATTAACGAGTCAAACATCGCTTTATAGGTAGTGTTTTCATTTACAAGAATCTGTGCATTTGAATTCAACCTACCTATTTCACGATCAAACGGAATTCTTCCCAGTATGTGTACCCCCTTATCTAGACAGTATTGTTCTGATGGATTTTCATCATCCAGACACTTATTCAGAACCACACCATGAGGTTTTTGAAATAGTTGAACCAACTCATGCACCATCTGTAGGTTTTGAGAACCAAATATGGTTGGTTCCGCCACCAATAAACAATAATCCGCTTCTTTAATACTTTCCATGACGGAACAAGCGCTCCCTGGAGGGCAATCAATTATCGTGAGTCCCTTATTTTCATAAGCTTTTTCTTTCTCCAGCAACCGATTAATAATGGGAACTCCGCTTACTTCACCAGGGTTAAGCATTCCCGTCAAAACCCATGTATCACCTGTCTTTCCAACTTTGACTTCTCCAATCACTCTTTGCCTTTCAGACAACGCTTTTTCTGGACAAACCATTACACATCCACCACAGGCATGACAGACTTCATCAAACACAATGAGTTTCTTACCGGTGTAAGCCAAAGCATTGAAATTGCAAAATTCAACACATTTTTGACAGCCATTGCACCTTGCTTGGTTCACTACGGGGATGCTTAAAGTGATGTTTTCTATTTCTAATTCTTCTGGTTTAAAATAGAGATAGCCGTTGGGCTCTTCTACATCACAATCTACATATACCGATCTTTTTGAAGCCGATGCCATGTTGACAGATACCAATGTCTTTCCCGTTCCCCCTTTTCCACTCAACACAGCTATTTTCATTTAATTGCCTCCATGTCGATGAAAACCAGAATGAATCTCATTTAATGGGGACAGTTTTCCTTTCTCATAGGCTTCGATATTATCTGCCACAGAACCTCCTGTGGTTTTGAAAATGTTGATATTCGCTCCTTGAATCACATCTGCTGCATTTTGCCCGCACCTAGGTGTTAACAATACTTCCACCTTATTATCTACAATCATTTGAGCTGCCTTTATTCCCGCTCCTCCTTGACTTGTGGCCGCAGTGTTTTCCAAATAAACCTGTGTCTGTTTCTCTGTGTCATAAATCAAGAAGTAGGGTGTCCGACCAAAGGACATGCATACACTTCCCTCAATCGATTTCTCATCTGATGGTATTGCTAGTCTCATAAATGGCCTCCTCCATTAATAGTTTTTGGCATATGCTATTATACTATTATTATATAACGTTATGGGTATATGTCAAATATTATTTCTCACCACCACAAAACACCGCCTTCTTAATCTCTTGGCGGTGTTTCATAATCGAGTCTTGTTTCTTAATTGACTCTGAATCTTGCTTTGCTACCCTCTTCATTCCCTTCGACAATCAATTGGGTCTGAATTCTTTCCTTCAGTTCTTCCACATGGGAGATGATTCCCACCAACCTTCCCGTATCTTGAAGGTCAACCAAACAATTAATTGCATTGTCTAATGATTCTTGGTCTAATGTCCCAAACCCTTCGTCAATCAACACAGTGTCTAACATGATTCCACCTGCATGGGCCTGAACCACTTCTGCCAAGCCAAGAGCCATTGACAAAGATGCTTTGAAGCTTTCTCCTCCAGATAGGGTTTTAACAGAACGAGATAGCCCTGTGTATCGATCAAAAACTTCAAGATCAAGACCTGCGCTGATTCTTCTATCTTCCACACCTTCAGCCAATATCAAAGTGTAACGTCCATTTGTCATAGGATCCAATCTTAAATTGGCCACATACAGCACATCGCTTAAATAGCTTCTCAAAATGTACCTTTCAAAAGGCATTCTTTCCTGGTTCACCCCTTTTAGAACATCCGCCAAATGACCAATCGTTTTGAAGGCCTCTTCTTCTTCCTTCATTGCGTCATTTATCTTCTTAACCGTTTCTACTATCTCATGGTTTTGACTCTTGCGTAGACTCAGTCGATGAATAGCATCCGTCTTCTCCTCTATCCTACTTTCCAAATCATTGATTTTATTGTCAAAATCCTCAATATTTGCCAACTGTCTGTCGTCAATCGTCTCTTCTTGTTGTTTGATGGCCCCTTTAACTGTTTGCAAGTGTTGACGATACTCTTTGGAAGTGTTTTCCATCTGTTCCATGTTTTGAATTTTACCTTCATATTCAGCACAAGATGTTTCTGTCAAGCCGTAGTTTTTCAATGCACCCTCAAATGCTTTTTTTTCCTCTCGCATTTTGTTTTCCTGTTGAATGAGCTCTTCGCCACTTTCTTCTATGGCAGAGGCTTTTTTTGTAACCTCATCTTTTTTTTCTTGGTATTGAGTTAAAACTGCTTCTTTATCCTTCTCTTTTTCTTTGATTTCAAACGCAACGACACTCAATCTTGACTTAAGAAGCTCTTCCGTGTCCAATCCTTTTGGAAGATCTCTCATCAAGGTGTTTCGTTGAGCTTCCAATGATGCCAATAATCTCTCCTTTTTTTGAACCTCATCATTGACTTTTCTCAGGTCCTCATCTCCTTGTTTCTTGTTTGCTACATACTCTTTTCTTTTATCTATTGCCGTCTTCCAGTTTTCTTGATCCAATTTGAGTTGATGGATTTTTTCTTCGTATTGAGTCCTGATCATCGCATTCTGCTCCAATTCTTGACATGCTTCTTCTTGACTCAATTCTTTGTCAGTATCCATTAACTGACATAATGTTTCCTGCCTGTTTTTTATGACTTCCAAATGACCTGTATAAAGATTCTTTGCTTTTTCATAGGCTAATTGACTTTCGTTTCTAGCTTCATCATGTTCATTATAAGCATTTTCTGCTTTCTCAACTTCTTCCAATGTACAGGCTTCGTCTGTCAGTAAAGCTGGTTTTGGATGAGACAAGCTTCCACAGACTGGGCAAGGCCTCCCATCTTCCAGTTCCTTTGCCAGCAAGGCCGCTTGATTTAGATGGTAGGTTTTTCTCAGACTCTTCCAGTAAATCTCCTTTTCTTTCATGCTTAGCGTCTTCTGGATACAAACTTCTTTGTGATGGGCACTGCTTTCACTTAACATTTCCAACCTATCGTAATCATTCACCAACTGTTTCAATTCTTTGCTTATGGTCTGAATATTTTTTAATTCGCTTAACGTTTCATGGTACTGTTTCTCTGCATCTTTCAGTTCGTCTATCTTTTCATCGCATTTTTCAATTGCTTCCGCCCATTTATGCAACTTGCCCTCTATTTTCCCAGTTTCTTCTTCTAGTGGATCCCTTTCTGCTTTTATCGCCTCTAATCTTCCAAGGACTAAGTCTGCTTCTACCAATTGTTTTGAAAAATTTCCCAAGTCTGCTTTTTCTTTTTTTAAGCGATCTAGCTCTTCTGAATAGTCACTAGAGGTGACTTCCTCTTTTTTCTGGATCAAATGCTTTAACTCACTTCTAACAAGGCATAATTGGCTTTTTTCCTGTTCTAGCTTATCTCTTTTATCTTTTATCTCTTGGCTTCGATCTAAGTACCGTTTCCTCAGAGGCATCACCTTTTCCGTTTTCATCAGATAGGCTATTTCCTCTTCAAGCTTGGTTATCTCATCGTCCTTCTTTAATAATTCTTCCATTTCTTTCTTTAATTGATCCAGGCGGTTCAGTTTTTCATTGTTGTTTTTGGCTTTCTCTCTCAACCGAAACCAATTATCTCGCGCTTTTTGTTCTTTATCTCGAGAGTTTTTTAACTCTAGTATTGCGTCATGATCCTCTTGAATGATATTGGATGCAAAATCCAAAATATCATCTGTTAAGTACTTTTCCTGTTGTAATAATTCTTGGAATTTTAATCCCTCTTCTGTGGTTTCGTCATATTCCAATCTTTGCAATCTGCTTTTCCGATCCATGTCTTTTTTTTGCAGATTTTGCTTGAGCATACTGCTTTTTTCACCAAACTTCTTCTCTAAATGACCATAAAGATGGGTTTTGAAAATTTTCTTCAAAATATCCGTGCGTTCGTCAGACTTTGATACCAATAGTTTTCGAAATTCTCCCTGGGGGATCATCATGATTTGACGGAACTGATTCAATTCCATCCCAAGTATTTCCATCACTTTCTCAGTAACGTTTCTAATTCCAGTAATGGGGGTCTCTCTATTGGGTAGATAAAGAGTGGCCTCTCCTTGAATCTCTGTAAAACCTTCTCCTCTCGTCTTTTTTCTTTCTTGTTTGGGTTTTCGGTACACTTCATATGTTTCTCCACGAAGTTGAAAAGAAAACGAAACTTCCGTTATTGTTTCTGGTAAAGCCAACTGGGATCTGATGCTTTTCTCAGGTCGATCTAACCCACTGGTTTCTCCATACAAGGCATAGCAAATGGCATCAAATATAGATGTCTTCCCTGACCCTGTCGGTCCTGTGATCAAAAAAAGATGGTGGTTTTTCAATTCTCTAAAATCTATTTTCTGCTTCCCATTGTAGGGACCAAAAGCACTCATCGTTAGTAAAATAGGTTTCATGTATTGTCCCTCTCTTCTTGTTGTATTTCTGAGAATACCTTTTCAAATGCGCGTTGCGCTTGTTGACTTAGGACATTTCCTCCGGTTACTTTGCTATAAAATTCAGAAAACAAATCGGTTGGGTCCTTCCCGATCATCTCTCGTTGAAGAAAACTTGAAAGGGTTCTCTCCTGTTCACTCCTTTCCCTTTCAAGTTGAAGTATATTGGGATACACACTCCGTAATTTCTGCATGGGCTCGTACAGCTTTTCCTGATCCGTCAGAATAGCATGGATATAATCTGTTTGGTTTCCCAAGGTGTACACTTCTTTATTCAATAGATCATCTAAAGATCCTTGTATGACTCGAAGATCTCGTCTTGGTGCCAAGTTTTTCTCTCTTATGATTATATTTCCTTTTTCTTTCAAGTCCAGCAAAGTTATGGATTTGTGTTGTTGGGCCTCCGAGAAAGAATACTTCAGCAATGAGCCTGCATAGCGAATTGTTTCCTTCCCAACTTTTTGTGGTCTATGCAAATGACCAAGAGCTACATAATCGAATCCGTCAAAATGTTTTACTTTCACATATTCAGTGCCTCCAATGCTCAGTGGTCTCTCTGATTCACTCGTCTCAGGATCTTTGGATCCTACCACAAATCCATGGCTGACAACCACATTTCGAACGCTTTCATCCATTCGCTTTCTAATAGCTGAGAGAATCTCGGCCATGGCTTCATCATGGGAAACAGAACCTTCCATCCCATAAACTGCTTTTGTCACCGCAGGATCATTGTAGGGAATTGGATGAAAATGTATTTCTCCAAATTCATCTTCCAACACAATAGGCTCTTGATCTATCTTGAGCTTTCCTACAATATGCAGGCCTTGGTCTTTCAAAAGCTTCCCCCCAAAATCCAAACGGTCTGGGCTGTCATGATTCCCTGAAATTAGAATCACTTTTATCCCCAGCTTCATAACCACTTGAGACAAGACTTGATCTAACAATTCCACTGCCTCTGTTGGCGGAATCGATCGATCGTAAACATCTCCTGCAATAATCAATACCTCCACTCTTTCTTCTTCCAACAAGTCAATCAACTGATCTAAAACCCATCTCTGATCTTCCGTCATATGAACACCATGAACCAGCTTTCCAATATGCCAATCTCCTGTATGCAAAACTCTCATCTAATTACCTCTCCCATCATTCTTTTCTCAAACCACCCCAAAACGGAGGCAAAAAAACCACGCCCAAATGATGGTCATGGCCTTTTAAAATATTCTAAAATTTGATTTTTTGTCCTATCCCTCTCTCTTGTGCAACCCCGTAGATTTTCTGCGCAGCAAACAAATCAAACAATGCCATGCCTACCGACTTGAAAAAGACTGTCTTTGGCTTTTTGAACCCTCCATCTGTTATGATTTCACTAAACAGTTTAATCTTATCTTCTTTGATCCAGCCTTCTTTCAGAGGGGTGATCAAATCACCTGTTTCTTCTAGCGCATGATCAGTGTCCATGTAGATGACTTCGCTTAATTCCGTCACCGACCTGGGATATTCGATCATAAAAGGCTTATATGATCCAATCCCTATGAAACACTTGTTTTTGATCAGTTCCGGATCGTCTGCTATAACAGGCTCTGTAGCCGTTGTCGCAGCCATGATAATGTCGGATGAAGCTAGCAATTCTTTTGAATCCGAGCAAATGTTGATTTTTACCTGCTCACCTAACTCCTTGGCCAGCATTTCTGCAAATCCTTCCAACACGCCTTCTCTTTGATCATAAATGTTCAGTACTTTGATTTTTCTAGCAGTCGCGCCATAGATTGCCTGATAATACCCTTGCATGCCACACCCTATCAATCCAAGCGTTTCTGCCTTTTCGGGCGCAAGGTGTTTAACTGCAACGCCACCTACTGCTCCCGTTCTTAAAGCTGTAAGGATTTTCGCATCTAAAATCGCTAGGGTTTCTCCCACTTGTTGATCATTTAGAACCATTAACCCATCAATATAAGGCTTGCCTTTTTTTGCATTTTCAGGGAACAATGTCAGCATTTTGGTTCCAAATCCCAGTTCATTCACACAAGGCATTAGCAACAACGTATCTTTGTTTTTCCCCATTTCCTCACTTAGTCTAAGAGGCATACTGAACTTCCCTGTCGCATATGCATGATAAGCATCTTCTATCGTGTCCATCATTTCATTGTAGTTGATACATCTCAAAATGTCTTCTCGATTCAATACAATCATATCGTGTCTCCTCTCCACTTGTGATATCCCACCAAATCGTCCATGACAGGATTCTTTCTATCTATTATATACGATGTGCCTAAAAAATCCAGCTGTTTAGATAGTCCCTTTTAAACTTCTAAAATATGGAATTGAATTATCTCAAGATTTCGTAATATACTGAGAGTACATAAAAAACCCAAAGGAGATCCGACATGTCCTCTATCAACTACTACAATCAATACGCAGAGACCTATATCAAGAGCACCTTCCGTGCTGACATGTCCTTGATTTTAGAGCAATTTGTCCAGCACATCCCAAGTGGTGGTAGAATTCTTGATTTAGGGTGTGGCTCGGGAAGAGATAGTTTATGGTTTAAAAGCAGAGGCTACTCCATTATTGCTTTGGACGGTTCCGAATCTATGATTCAACATTGCAAAAAGTATTTGCTAGCAGATGAAATGGTTCATTCCAGATTTGAAACTTACCACACAGACCTAAAATTTGATGGTATTTGGGCCTGCGCCAGCCTGCTTCATATATCTAGAGATGCCTTGCCTCAACTGATTCAAAAATACGTCGGCTATCTTAACCCTCACGGCGTATTCTTTATGTCTTTCAAATCTGGAAAAGAAGATACCATTGTCGATGGCAGAACTTTTACCAACTTTACAAAGGAAACCCTATCCCGCCTTTTATCTAAGGTTCATCTCATTGACATCGTCACTTTCATACACACCCAAGATGTGAGAGAAGAAAGAGAAAAAGAAAGGTGGATCAGTGTCATTGTTAAAAAGTCCATATTTAAGCCTTAACTTGACTTCTTATTCAAAATCTTCTTGTATTTTCTAGAAATGACTCGCACAAGAGACTCTTTTTGGTTTTCCCAGTCTTCAAGCATTTCTTTGCCAACGCTGCTATTGGTATAGTCCACATGTGCTTCTATCATGCTTTTAACTTTATCAAAATTTTCTTTAGATGGTCGATCCAATAAGACCATTTCTTTGTTGCACTGTTGTTCCAATTGTCCATTTTTATCTAGGACAATCGCTATGCCGCCACTCATTCCTGCCGCAAAGTTCCTTCCTACTTGACCCAATATGACCACAAACCCCTCCGTCATATACTCGCAACCATGACTACCTACGCCTTCCACAACTGCTTCTGCGCCACTATTTCTAACGGCGAATCTTTCTCCTGCCATTCCGTTGATATAGGCTCTACCACTTGTTGCACCATATAACAAAGTGTTGCCAGCAATCACACTCGTCTCATAGGTAGCTTCATTTGGTCTTCTAACAATTATCTTGCCTCCAGATAGTCCTTTTCCCACATAGTCATTGGCTTCTCCTTCGAGAATAAGTGTTAACCCTTTAATGGCAAACGCACCAAAGCTTTGACCGGCAGATCCATAAAATGAAAAAGACAACGTGTCATCTTCTAATATCTCTTGTTTGAATCGTTTCGCGATAAGGCCGCTTAACATAGTGCCTACTGCACGATGTGCGTTGTTGATTTCATAGGAACCAGACACGTTTCGTTTATCCATGAAAAATGGTTGGCTATGAACGATGAGTTTTTGATCCAAACTACTGTCGAGTCCATGATTTTGCGTTTGAGAACAATAGGGCGTTATCCGCTTTGGCATATCCGGCTTGTACAAAATCCTTGACAAGTCTACTTTCTTTGCTTTCCAATGATCGATTGATTCTTTAACTTGCAACTTATCTACTCTGCCAACCATTTCATTGATATGTCGAAAACCTAACAATGCCATATACTCTCTAACTTCCCTAGCTATGTATTTCATGAAATTTATCACATACTCTGGTTTGCCACAGAAGTTTTTTCTTAACTGTTCGCTTTGGGTAGCCACACCCTTCACACACCTATTGTTATGGCAATGCCTTAACATCACACACCCTAACGCAATAAGCAGTGTGGTTGCAAAACCAAATTCTTCTGCTCCTAACAAACAAGCAATCACAACGTCTCGACCAGTCATCAGTTGACCATCCGTCTGCAATCTGACTCGATTTCTCAAATTATTTAACAACAATACTTGATGAGCTTCTGACAAACCAATTTCCCAAGGAATACCTGCATGCCTGATAGAAGAAAGTGGAGATGCGCCTGTTCCTCCATCATGTCCACTAATGACAATCACATCCGCGTGGGCCTTGGACACGCCTGCCGCGACAGTACCCACACCATTTTCCGCAACTAGCTTCACACCTATTCTTGCGCTAGGATTAGCATTTTTCAAGTCGAAAATCAACTGTGCTAAGTCTTCGATGGAATAAATATCATGATGAGGAGGTGGTGAAATTAAGTCTATCCCAGGAACAGAATGGCGTATCTTTCCAATGTATTCATTAACTTTTTCACCAGGCAAATGTCCTCCTTCTCCAGGTTTTGCCCCTTGTGCTACTTTTATCTGAATTTCGTCTGCTGAAGCCAAATATTGTATCGTCACACCAAACCTAGCAGAAGCCACCTGCTTAATACGACTGTTTCGATTATCAACTTCCTTTATTGTTTCTAACCTTTCAACCTCTTCACCCCCTTCTCCAGAGTTGCTTTTAGCACCCAATCTATTCATAGCTATGGCGATTGTTTCGTGGGCTTCTTTACTGATTGAGCCTATGGACATGGCTCCTGAACAAAACCTTTTAATGATTTCTGACTCAGGCTCTACCTCTTCAATGTCAATAGGTTCACTATTCTTAAATTCGAATAGGCTTCTGATCGTCGCAAAGTTTTCCGTTTCTTTATCGATCAGCTGGGTATATGCTTTAAAGGTTTCATAACTGCCCGTTTTTACAGCCTGTTGTAAACGACTGATTGTCTCAGGGTTGAATTGGTGAAATTCTCCTTTCTTTCTCCATTTATACAATCCCCCTACATCCAATACCTTTTGAGTTTCTCGCATTCGATCGAATGCCAAGCGATGTCTCATCATGACCTCCTCGGCAATTTCCTCAACCCCAATACCGCCAATTCTCGTAGGTGTGCCTTTAAAGTATCTCTCTACTGTTTCCTCGTTGATTCCCAGAATTTCAAATATCTGTGCTCCATGGTAACTTTGAATGGTGCCAATTCCCATTTTAGACAATATTTTGGCCAATCCTTTTGAACAAGCATCCAAATAAGATTTTTCACCCGCTCCCGATGCCTGTTTGATTTGTTTTTGCTTTTCCATCATACGGATAGTCTGAATAGCTAGATAAGGATTCACCGCACTTGCGCCATAGGCGATTAACAAAGCAAAATGGGTTGTTTCGCGCGCATCTCCAGCTTCAACAAGAATGGATACTTTCGATCTTTGTTTTTTCTCAATCAAGTAGTGGTGTACCGCAGAAACAGCCAACAAAGAAGGAATAGGTGCCTCATAACTGTCTGTTTTTATGTCTGATAGAATCAGTAGATTGTAGCCTTCCATCGTTCTTTGTAAGGCTCTTTCACAAATGGTCTCCAAAGCTTGCACAAAGCCTTCAATTCCACTATCTGCTTTGAAAGTGATAGGGATCACGGTCGACATGAGATCTTTTGTCATCAATTTTTTGATTTGATTCATCTCTAGAATGCTCAGAAGAGGTGTATCAATGCGCAAATACTTATGGTCCAATTTTTCATAACTTAGTATGTCCTCTTGCGTACCCAAAAAGTTCATCAAAGACATCACCACCCCTTCCCTTATAGGATCAATAGGCGGGTTGGTCACCTGGGCAAAAAGTTGCTTGAAGTAGTTGAAAAGCAGCTGAGGCTGGTTGGACAACACCGCTAAAGGTGTGTCGTTTCCCATGGATCCAATAGGCTCATTGCCATTTTCAGCCATAGGCTTCAGTATCAGATTGAGATCTTCCGAAGTATAGCCAAAGGCTTTTTGCTTTTCATACAACTGATCGGGGGACAAATCCATTGACTTATCCACTGAATCTGGCATGTCTTTGATTTCGATTCTATTGTTTCTTACAATATCCACATAATCCATTTTGGTCGTAATCTTTGTCTTGATTTCTTCATCAAATGATAGTCGCTTTTCTTGTGTGTCGACAATGAGCATTTCTCCAGGCTTAAGTCTTCCTTTCCCTAGAATTCTCTCTGGCTTCATTTTTAACACACCATGCTCAGATGCCATCACCACTTGATCATCATTGGTTATGACGTATTTTGCTGGTCTTAACCCATTTCTATCCAAGGTTCCCCCGATCTGAATGCCATCGCAAAAAAACATGGCTGCAGGACCATCCCATGGCTCTATCATTGCCGCATGGAATTCATAAAACGCCCTTTTTTCTTCTGCCATGAGTTGATCATTTTCCCATGCTTCAGGAATTAACATCATCAATGTATGACTGTTGGTTCTGCCGTTTTGCTTAATGAATTCGAACGCATTGTCAACAGAAGCCGAATCGCTTTTTCCAGGTTGAATAATTGGATATAAGTCATTGATCTGTTCTTTGAAAACATCCGACTTCAAAACCCCTTCTCGGGTTTCCATCCAATTTCGATTTCCTTTTATTGTGTTGATCTCACCGTTGTGGGCCAGGTAACGAAAAGGTTGCGCCAAGTCCCATGTCGGGAAGGTGTTGGTGCTGAATCGTTGGTGAACCAACGCCATGGCACTTTTATAATGAATATCCGTCAAGTCGGTAAAATAGCTTTCTATCTGATCAGCCAATAACAATCCTTTGTATACAATTGTTCTCGAAGACAACGAGCAAATATAAAAATATTCCTTATTTCTTTTGATTAATCTTTTGATTTCAGATTCCACTCTTTTTCTTCCAAGATAAAGTTTTCTTTCAAAAGCTTCTGGACTCAATGCTTCACCTGAAGACACAAACACCTGTCGAATTACCGGTTCCGATCCTTTTGCCGTCTCTCCAAGAGACCTGTTGTCTGTCGGTACAAATCGCCATCCCAAAGTTTTTAGGTTTATTTCATCTAAAACCCGCTCAACGATTCCTTCACATTGCAATCTTAAAGCTGTTTCTTTAGGTAAAAAAATCATGCCCACACCATACTGTCCCTGTTTTGGCAAATCCATGCCATCATTATTGCACCAAATTCTGAAAAAAGCATCTGGAATCTGGGTCAAAATCCCTGCACCATCTCCCGTTTTGGGATCCGAACCAACAGCACCTCTATGTTCCATGTTCTTTAAAATTTCTAATCCTTGTTTGATAATTTGATGGCTCGTCTCTCCTTTGATATTTACGACGAACCCCACACCACAAGCATCTTTCTCATCGTTCCTGTCATAAAGTCCTTGTCTATCCGGAAATCTCATCATCTATATCCCTCCTTGTGTTTTTAATACAAATACATTTGTTTTTATTTTAAGGTCTTTTGTTTCTATTTTTTAACATTTTACACGGGCTGACAAAAAAACACAATACTTTTATCAATTACGAATACAATGATTTATTTTATAAAATACCCTTTTGACTAAGTTTGACTTACGCATACTCGAATAATTGGTTAGGTTACTATTAAGTTCAGGCTATCTATTATAAAATATTTCGATTTGAAATGTTTTATTTGTGTTTTATGAAATAGTTGTTGACATGTATTTCGTTTAGTGATATTTTATAATTACAAAATCACTTAGTGGTTAAAAATTTAGGAGGATCGTCATGAAAAAGTTATTAAGTCTTATAATGGTATTGATGCTACTGCTTAGCATCCCCGTATTTTCGGTAGAAAAAGACATTGTAGATATAGCAGTTGAGTCAGATGATTTCAGTGTATTGGTTGCAGCTCTTGTAGAGGCCGATTTAGTTGATGCATTAAGAGGAGATGGGCCTTACACTGTATTTGCACCTACCGATCAAGCTTTCACTGATCTTTTGACTGAACTTGATATTACTGCTGGCGACTTATTGTCACACCCCCAGTTATCTGAAGTATTATTGTACCACGTGGTATCCGGCAAAATCATGAGTACGGATTTATCTGATGGGCTGACAGCAGAAACTTTAAACGGAGAACTACTTACAGTTGATCTAGCTACATCGGTTAAAATCAACGATTCCGTTGTCACCACCCCCGATGTTGAAGCCACAAATGGTGTCATCCATATAATTGATAAAGTTTTGATTCCTGAAGGATTCAAATTGGAAGTATTGCCTGAAACAGTTGTTGACATTGCATTATCAAATGATGATTTTTCAATTCTTGTAACGGCTCTTCAAACAGCTGACCTAGTAGACGTTCTACAAGGCGAAGGTCCTTTCACCGTGTTTGCACCTACCAACGATGCTTTTGTACAATTGTTAGGAGATTTGAATGTGACACCTCAAGAATTGCTCGACCATCCAGATTTAGCCAAGGTTTTGTTATACCATGTGGTGTCAGGCAAAGTCATGAGCACTGATTTGGTCAATGGTCTAGAAACGGCCACAATAAATGGTGAAACCATTGCCTTTGATTTGACAGATGGGGTTAAAGTCAATAATGTGAATGTGGTATTGGCAGATCTGGAAGCAGAAAATGGCGTAGTTCATGTGATAGATTACGTTTTAGTCCCTTCAAACTTCAATTATCAATTAGTTGAAGAAGGTGTTGAAGAAGCCGAGGAAATGATCCCAGCTACAGGTGTAACCAGCATCTACATACTCAGCACATTAAGTTTGTTGTCGATTGTTGGATTTATACTTGCAAGAAGGAAGCAATTCCAATAAAATATATGACTAGGTAGGTGAGTTGAATGAGTGACTTTGGAAAGAGACTGAAAAAGGTTAGAACCGCTAGACAAATCACACAAAAACAATTAGCAGAAATTTTGGGTGTCGCTCAATCTACTGTTGCCAATTACGAAAATAACACGCGTTTTCCAATGGAACACACATTGGTAGAGCTATCGAATTACTTGAACGTAAGTATTGATCATTTAATGGGTATAAAGAAGATCCCTAAAAAACCAACAAATATTTTACCGGAAGTGTTTCTGGACTACCTCATGGATGGTGAAGAGCAAAAAGCAGTTGAATTGATTAAGGAATCCCATAAGAATGGGATTCCTTTTACAAGCATTATAAAAGATACAATCATTCCCATGATGGACCGAGTAGGCTCCTTATGGGAAAAGGGCGAACTCACCCCAGCCCAAGAACATTATTTATCCAACATTGTAGAAGGACTCATTGCTTATTGGAGTAACTCTTTGCCTCGACAAGTCAAGAAGGACTGGTCTGTTCTATTGATGACTCCAGGTTTGGAAGAACATGTGCTCACCCTTCAAATAGCAGCCGAGTACTTTAGGTCCAAATCATGGAATGTTTATTACATTGGAAAGAGCGTTCCCTTTGATGGGCTAAGCCATCTTATTGAAACCCATTCTATCCATGTTGTGGTTCTGTCCATAACCATGGAGGCTAACTTAAAAAGTTGCCAGGAATTGATCTTTAACATAAGAAAACTGAATGCCAAAAATTCGCCATTAATTGTTGTTGGTGGTCCAGCGGTGAAAACAAGACAATTTGCTGTCAATACCTTGGGAGCTGATATCTTTGTCCCTAAAGTAACGGACTTAAGCTCAATCGTTGAAAAAATAGAGAAGTCACTGCTAAAAGGTCTTTAATAACTGTTCTGCTTCTTTCCATTTTGGATGAAACGTATCCAATAATTGGTAAAATCTCTCATTGTGGTGTTTCTCGATCAAATGGAGCATCTCGTGTACGACGACGTACTCCAAGCAAATTTTTGGCCATTTTGCCAGCTCCAGATTCAACCAAATTCTACCCTCACGACTATTGCAACTTCCCCACCGTGTTTTCATTTTTCTTATCCGCCATTCCTCAACCTTTATCCCCAAAACCTCTTCCCAGTTTTTGATAATAGCTGGGATTTCTTGTTTCAATGCATGTCTATAAAACTCATCCAGCAATTTCTTTCGGTTTTCAACATCATCATTCCTAAGTGATTGTATTTCAATTCTATCCGGAGCTATGAATCTGTGATTTCTAACTCCCCCCATCTTTACGATCAAGGTGCACTTTTCTCCAAAGAATTGGTGATCCTCTCCGGATTGGAATGCTTGTGGCGACAAGCTCATGCCGGCAAGCTTAGTTTTCGCATCTTCGATCCAGTCCGAATTCTTGGACAAGAATACTCGAACTTCTTTATCTGACATGAATCTAGGCACCGATAAACAGATGCTGTTATCCAATCTTCTCACATACATTCTAATATTCTTCATGTTCTTCTTGGTAACTTCGATAGGTCTGTCATTGATTATCATCGTTTTTTTTATATTTTTCATAGGCATGCCTTTCAAATTTTGCTATTAAACTCTAACTAATTCTCTTGCATTTCATTCTATTTTCTCCAATTCATGGTCGTGTCATTGAAAAGAAAACCTCAAGAAGAATCAACAGTCAGCTTGACATAAGTTGATCACATAAACTTCAAGGTATGAGCCTAGACTCATACCTTGAAGTATTCATTCAAATAGTGTATACAAATTTGCTTATCTTGACAAAATGTGATTGACCGCGATTTCTCCACATAAATAGCCTGAAGTATATGCCCAGCCTTGTGCTGCCGCTCCAAAAGTAACATATGCTTTTTTCTCTGTGAACAAGACACCCATCGAGTCTGTTCCAACAGCATATAGTCCTTGTATCGGAGTAGATCCATCCGCTCTTAATACATTGAAGTTTGAATCAATGTCCAAACCGCCACTTGTGCTATATGCATATGGCGCCCCTATGATGGCATAAAATGGACCTTCTTCCAATTTTTCCAGCTGAGGACCGCTCTTGCCAAAGTCGGGATCTTCGCCATTTTCACAATACTCGTTGTAAGTAGCCAATGTGTTTGCCAATGTTTCTGGATCCATATTGATCATTTCAGCCAGTTCCTCTATGGTATCTGCTTTAAAGATAAATCTTGCAGCAATTCCTGCTTCCAAAACATCTTCAATGTTAGGCAATGGAGTATCCACAGGGATAGCTGAACCATGTCCAAGAAAACCCGTTGATATTCCCATATCTCTGAATTCAAACCCTTCTTCTTTCAATCTTTGGATTTGGTTGTCACTCCAAATGCTGTAGAAAGTTGGTCCTTCTTTCCATGAATCAAATGCAATGGCAGCCTCATTTGCAAATCGTGTGCCTTCTGTATTAACGGTCATACTTCTTGGATTGATCACCATATTCAATGGAATGTCTCCAGGCGACCAAACAGCGGGCCGTCCATACCATCGCGACTCTACGCCTTCAACAGGATACTTTTCAAACTGAGTCAAGAACCGAGGTGTTCCCGCCAAGTGAACAATAGGTGGCATGCCAATATTGTATGTCCCCGCACCCTGATCAATAGCGGCTTCAATCATTTTGCCATCATTCTGACTAGAACCAAACATTTGCCAACGTCCTGGCAAGGGGTAATAGGTGTCGCTCAAATACTTCGTCATCATGTCGCTACTACCGGCAAATCCGCCAGTAGCCAAAATAACCGCATCTGCGTAGATTTCATATTCTGTTCCATCATAATAGCGGGCCTTAACACCTTTCACAGCATGATTTGCTTCATCATAAATCAATTCATAAGCTTCTGTTTCTAACATGTACGAGCCGCCCATTTCTTCAAATCTGTCATAAAGCGCATCGTAGTACTCTCCAATGTAAGATTTGTTTGCACCCGTGTAGTTTGGTAGGTAATCATACCAGCAATCATAAACATCCGCAGGTGTGAAACCACTTCTTGGTGTAGAGAATTGGAACTCATGGTCATACATGAGCCAATCTAGGGCTTCGCCCGAATAATCCAACATCAAATCCAGTACATCTACTTTTAAATCTCCCTCTGTATAGTCAATCCAAGCCGTCCTGATGGCTTCTTTGTCCATATAATCAGCGCCTTCGTTATGCTCTTCTTGGAATCGCGTCGGATTGACTGCCATGACACCTGTTGTCAAAGCAGAAGTCCCACCATACTTTCCGGCTTTATCAATGGCCAGCACGTTAACATTTGCTGGGTCATCAGCATACATAGTCTCAACGGCACGCATGGCTGCGGCTGTTCCTGATCCGCCCATTCCAACCACTAATACACCGGTTTCAATCGTCTCTACTTGATCAGTCACTCTTTCAGGCACGACCCTGAATCGACTGATGGCAGCAGCGTCAGAGCCTGCGGCTTCAATGGCTTTTGTCAATGCTTCTGTCACAGCCAGTCTAACAGCCACACTACTGACAGTAGCACCTGCAATAACATCCACATCCACTGATTGATGATCCAGCATCCTTGGCACCATTTTATCAACTACTGATTGTAGTATCGGTGTCGTTTCTCCATTGTCAAAGGAAACTTCGATATCTAGGATGGAGTCTTCATCCACAGTGACCGACACTTCCACATCTTCCGCTAGGTAAAAACCTTGCCCAGAACCTGTGTATGTACCTGGCGCCATTAATTGATCTGGTACTTCCTCATCATCCTCTGGAACTTCAGGTGGTTCAGGCTCATCTGGCACCTGTGGTGAACAACCTTGCAGTGACAAAACTGACACTGCTCCAATCAAAAAAATTGACAACATTCGCATCCACTTTTTATTCATAACACCTCTCCTCTCTTGATTGATAAATACACATTTACCAAAGGCATTTATCAGTGAGTTTCTTCGTTTTAATGGTACCATTTATTCATTTTCCAATCAAGTTAAATAATTAACATATTTCTCTAGATTCGTTTTTCCCTTAAATAAAACAGATTGATCACATTCTTTAAATTTTACTTTCATCCACTTGTTGAAAAAATGCTCAAAAATATGCTAAATCAGTAGTTTTTATGACTTGATATATGGTACACTATTTGAAAAAAGTAATGAAAAAGACTCTAATCTCAATAAACCAAAGAGTCACTTAAGAACTGTTTGCAAAAACAGATAAACAGTTGTAATTATTGGCATTAAAAAAATAGAAAGGGGGTGACAAACACCAATTTTTGTTGAAGTTTAAAAAACACTTGAAGCATAATCTAAATTGGAGGATACAAGTAATGTCGAAAAAGTTTTTGGGGCTAATATCCTTGATTATTATGATTTCTTTGGTC
Organism: uncultured Clostridia bacterium; assembly: GCA_964539975.1. GTDB lineage: Bacteria > Bacillota > Clostridia > Tissierellales > Dethiosulfatibacteraceae > 38-11. The sequence continues at coordinate 18,623 of CAZIKK010000018.1, read as the reverse complement.
GTTCTAACTACTGGTTGCTCTTCTGAAGATGACCCACCTGATAAAACCGAAGAAGAACTCAGAGAAGAAATTAGAGCAGAAATGGAAGCAGAACTGGAAGCCGAAGATACTGAAGATCAAGATAACCCACAAATACAACCAGAGAAAGAGACCCCAGCAGAAGGCCCTTTATCACAATTTCAATCCGAAATCATCAGAGGACAACAACTGACTTATAAGGATTATACAACCGTTATCATTCCTTATTATCCAGACGATGCCAAAAACAAAGACCTTCTAAGAACCCAAGAGTTTAGACATGATAACATGGATGACTTCACACCACCAGTCGTATCGGTTGCTTTTTTAGGGCAAACGCAAGATGTGAAAATTGCTTATGTGACTTTAGACATAGGATCTGAACCTCCCTTAGAAGAGATCATTGTTGACGATTGGCAACTCGGAGACTTGGAGAACACGCTTTTAAATATCCATCTTGCCTTACCTTCTGACCGCTGCAAATATATCCTTACAGGTCAAGTTCAAGTTGACGAGGGAAATTACATCCCCTTTGGGTTTATCGTAGACTTAAACAATAGTGGTCGTGACATGATTGTTACAGTAGATGAACACTCAAAAAAACAAGATTTTCAATATGCCACATTTGAAAACTTGAGAAGAATGGAAGAAACGGATGAAGTTTTCGCGTTAAAGGATCTTGTTGAAGGAACACAAGTAGGTTCTTTTATTGTGGATAGCAGTGAATTTACAGATGAAGGCTACTATGTTGTTTTTACAGGCATTGCCGAAATAACGGCTGAAGTCTCCGAAGATCTCTCTATACCGGTTCCATCGTTTACCAGATTGGATGATCAGGCTGTAATGATTGATTTTGGAGATGGCGTCATAAAAGATATCTTGCAATTTGGATATTTTGCTAATGACTATCATCCAGAATACGATAATGAAGCGACTTTTATCATTAATGGTTTTTCTTTGCAGGGTAATTATTACTATTACGAAACAGTGGTTTATTATTCAGAAGAATAGCCTTTTAGTTAAAGAAAATCTATTAATCAATACAATAAGGAGATGACAATGAAAAAAATACTCTTAGCATTCACCATTTTGACAGTGGCAGCAGGTTCCTTAATAGGGTGTGGTTCCAATGATGAGCCCGAAGGCAAAAGTGAAGAAGAATTGAGAGCAGAAATTAGAGCTGAAATTGAAGCAGAAAACCAAGAAAATCAAGAAGTTCAAGAATCACAAACAACAAATCCTGATGGGTCGATCTCGTTATTGCCTATCTATCATATGAACCAAGAATATCCTATAAATTTTTATGAAAACAATAGCGAGCCTGATTTTTTTACAGTCCAAGCATCCGGAGAAGAGATCACTTTGAAGACAGGAAGCTTAGAGTTTGAATTTCAAAACATTTATGCCGAACTGGTTCTACATCAGTTTAAAATTGTAGAACAAACGGACGACTATTACAATATATTCGTTTTATCAGAAGCAGACCCCCCTCATGGGCCAGATATGTTCAGATTCTTTAGATATTCACCAGGCTATGATTTAGAATATTTAGGTACAGTAGTCCCGGAGGTTGACTTTGAGGAAGCCATCATTGAAGATTTCACCTATGCAGGTGTGAATATAAATGGCAATTTTTATTCTTACCGTGATCATCAAGACCAAAGTACCTCTAATGACGGTGACAAGCAGTTTGATGCTAGTGAAGTCATTCTTAGATTTAACACCAATGAAACCATTCACTTTGACCTAAACGAAGATGGGAATGAAGAAGAAATCCTATACAAGCCTGGGGACATGAGTGAAAATGGCCAATTGATAGTTTCTGGATTTGACCCTATTGAAATAGCAGATTTTCCTTTTGGAGAAACAGATTATTTTGTGATTGCCCGTTTTTCTGACCGATTTGGTACTGAAATGAATATGATAGGTATCCTTGATCACGAGCCAAACGGGTGGCCAATAACGCATCTATTCGCCATTACAACACCCAGAGGCGAAGATTTTTTAGGAAGTGTCGGTTCAGTAGGTGGAAAACTAGTCTCCGCTTCAGAGTATAGCTCTCAGTCTGAGGATGACTTTAACAACAAAGCGGTTATAATCCCTGGTGAAGGGATTGAAGCGCCCGTCTGGATGTCAGTCACACCTCAAACATGGATAGGTAGAAATATGTTTACATTCTACTCTACCTATGTTTCATTGATTGATAATATTGACCCTTATGGAATAGATTACATAACAAACATAGAGTTGGTGATTGAGCAATCAATCACAGGTTATTTGGATAAAGACAACAACAGCGATGAAGTCACTTTCCTTCCAAATCAAAATGTACGTTTTGTGGCTACAGATAACGAAGCATGGGTTAAAGTAATTGCTGATGACGGAACAGAAGGTTGGGTACCCGTGAGTGAAATTACAGAAGATGTTTTTTCAGGATTTAGAAGATTCAATTAAGACCGATTTCACGCAAGAATGAACAAGATTTGAATAACAAGCTTATATAGATTCTTGTGACGTGAAACCCTCTCATAAACAAATGGATACGAATTCGTTTCTTAAGATTTCGTATCCATTTGTTTATAGGTTTTCTGACGCATTTGCTTAGAATATATTAGGAGTGACTCTTTTTTTTACCTGCCCTCTGTAATAAAGATTTACCACCAAGTTAAACATACAACGCCAGGGTGTTTTCAAAAATTCTTTTTTCAGTATGTTTCTAATAAAAATGGATTTCAAGGTGAACAAATCCTCATATAGTTGCCAGTAGGCGTCTGTCAGCTCATCCGGTGTCATGTTCTTTGGTTGATAGACTGCCGCAGTACCATCATAAGAGTAAATGTCGTGATTGACAAGTCTTCCCGATGCTTTTATCTGCTCAAAAAATTTCGTCCCTGGGAAAGGGGTCAGAATGTAAAACCTAGGAACGGAAATCCTGTTTTTTTCAATAAATCTCTTTGTTCGTTGAATAGATTCTAAGGTGTCACCCTCTCCTCCTACAATCATCTCTGTGGACACATCAATGCCATGTCTTTTGATATTCTGGATGAGTCGATGGTGATCATGTGGGTTCACCCAACCTTTCTCCATACCGATCAAGCTTTCTTTCGACAAGCTTTCAATTCCAAAACTAAGTGTTCTACACCCACTTTTGTAAAGCTTTTCTAGCAAGTCCCCTTCCTCTCCAATTCGAATTTCACATTGACTCATCCAAGTGGTCCCTTGATTCTCGAGTACCTTTAACAAGTCATTCAGGTAGTTTCTATCAGAAAAAATATTATCATCCAAAAGGAGCAGTTTTTTAAAGCCAAGGGATTTTATTTGTTCCACATCCCTTATCACTTCTTCTAGTGGCCTTTTGACGTATCTGCCCTTGTAGAGACAAGCGACCGAGCAAAAACTACAGGAATTCGGACAGCCCCTGCCTACTTGTACAGGGAGAAAATCTCCTATGTTCTTGTTTTTTAAAAGGTCAAATCTGGGTTTTGGCGTGGAATAGAATCCGTCTGGAAGTGGCTTTTCATAGACTGTTTTTAATGTACCCTCACAAAAATCATGCAATACTTCCTTCCAGACAATCTCCGCATCTCCAATAACAAGAGCATCACAATGCTTTTTCGCTTCATCTGGCATGATGCTAGCCATATAGCCTCCAAAAACCACCGTCTTACCCCTTTTTCTAAGCTCACAAGCTACATCGATGGATCGAATGACGCCATGTCCCATGGTACTAATGCCAATGAGGTCCGCATCTGTATCGAATGGAATGTTTTCAATCACTTCATAAATCAATTCTATGTCCCAGTTTTCTGGTGTTAAAGCTGCCAATATTGGCAACGAAAGCCCTACAAAATAAAGCTTGTTCTTCTTTATAACTTGCTTGTTTTGCTCATAGGGACTGGGTTGTATCAACAACAGTTTTTTCATTTCATCCTCTTATTATTTTTCTCAAATACTGAAAGCATATACGTTGGCTTCCTCTCATCATTTTAATGTTTTCCTTTAGACCATATTTTTTCAACAATCTCACCATGTTTTTAGGTCTCATAATGATGGCATGATAGCTCATCAACATCTGCATATAAAATTGTCTTATGCTTAGACACGATGGTTCTACGATCACATGTGCCATATCAAACTTCTCATACTGTTCTCTAGGAATTATTAATCTCTCTTTATAATCGTCAAAAATCTCCGTGCCTGGTATGGGTGTCAAAGGCTGAAGATTCACAAAGGTAACTTCTAAATCCACCAACCATCTTGTTAGCTCCTTAAAATCCTTCTTAGTAAAATCCATCGGCAGAATCAACGTTGCGTACAGTTCTATATCAAGGGACTTGAGGGTCTGGATACACTTAACATTGCGTTCCACAGTGGTTTTTTTATTATAGCTTTTCAAATCTTTCGTTCTAATCGACTCAATTCCTACAATGACAGCTCTTAGTCCTACGGTTTTCAACTCTCTCATTACCTCTTCATTGTCGGCTATGAAATCCGCTCTGCCATAAACCAAATAGTTTTTATTTATGTTTCTTTCTTTCAACATTCTAACAAATGTTTTCAATCTGTTTTTATTAAAAAGAAAATCATCATCTACAATATAAATCTCTTTCTCATTTATATCAGCTATTTCACTGATCACATCTTCCATACTCCGGACGAAGTACTTTCCTTGGGTTATCATTTTACAAAAGCAGAAGCTGCATTGAAAAGGACAGCCATACGATGTTTTGATAAGGGCACAAGGATTGTGAAACATATAGTAATATTTACTTCTATATTTGTCAGTAGCCCCTCTGTTGGGATGTTTGAGTTCGAATCTGAAATCTTTCCTCTCAATTTCCAAAATATCTTCTTTCAATTTTTGCTTATCCAAACCGTTCAATATCCCTAACAATGTGGCGTTGAATCCATCTACTCCATTTTTCCTATAGATAAAGTCAATATGGGCATCTAAAAAATCATCCCCAACTACCTCTGCATGAACACCTCCTACACCTGTAAGAACTTTGGGATAGAGTGATTTAGCAATTTTTGCCAAATTCTTTATCGTTTCCACATGGGTAATGTAACCTGTAAACACTACAAGATCTGGTTTTTCCCATTCTAGAATGACTTTGAAAGGTTTTTTCTCAACAATCAAATCATAAATAATTAGATCCACATCGGTAATGATCTGATCTGGCACATTTGAAGCCAAGTATTCTAGTTCTAAGGGCTCACAAATCATCACATGTTGAAGTCCAATGGTTTCTTTATCTGGTTTTGGCCTGATTAACAGAACTTTCACTTGTCCACCTTCCTCAAATCATAAACCATTATGGTTGGCATATATGGTTTTAATCTAATTATTTCCTGGCTTTCAATTTTGAACAAGCCATGAATCATTTCTTTGAAATCCTCGTCTTTGAGATAAATTGCAGGACCTGTAGTCAATTTTACAAACTGCAGAGCCAACTTGTCAAACCAACTATTCACCATGGCAAACGCAATGATTGCCCTGCCATCTTTTTCAAGAATCTCTTGCATCATTTTTATACACTTTTGCTGGTTGGAATAATAAGGCAAAGAATGTGTACACGTAATGAGATCGAATTGTCGCTCTATCTTGTCCAGATCATGAACATCCATCACATAATGCGTCACTTCAGAGTTTTTGGCCAAAGAAATCTGTATCATGTTTGGAGAAAAATCCATCCCAAATCTTCTCAAATGATGGATGTCCTCCAATTCACATAAGAGTTCTCCAATTCCACAACCAATGTCCAACAGACACCTGTCACGGCCGTCGCATATCTCTGTTATCAAGTGCTTTACTTTTTCCCGGGTTGGTCCAAGAGAATATTTCTGAACCCGCAGCCCGTGATATTTTTTTGCCCAAAAATTCCATATCATTTTTCCCAAAATATACCTCTTAGCATTTTTCTTATTCTTTTTGACTTGAGCAACCTAATATGACTCGTATAAAACAACAAGTAAAAAATCATTTTTGGAAGCTTTGAAGGCAACACCAAATGAAGAAAATCAAAGTACCTGGAGTCTGTTTCAGTCAATAAATGCTTTTTCTTTTCATAGTCTTCTGTTCCTCTCAAAGGGGTCATGATCGAGAGGGTATACACGCTCAAATCAAGGGCTTTGATGTAATGGCTGAGTTTGATAAAATCTTTGATTTGGTAATCTGGGTCCACAATAAAGAGTGCTGTCAGATCAATTCTTGCTTTTTTTGTAATTTCAACCGCTTTTTCATTAGCCTTTTCATTCAACCCTTTTTTGTAGCGTTCCAGCGTTTTTCCATCTGGTGTTTCAAACCCAACAATAACTTCGTCCACTCCACAATCTTTGAGTGCCACCAGAAGATCTTGATTCATGATGATGAAATCCGCCCTCGTATACATTATGAAACTTTTTTTTATCTCATATTGCTTGACCTTTTCAATGAACAGCAGGGCATCTTCACTTGTGATGAAAAAACTGTCATCCACCAACCATATGAAATGAGTGTCAATTTGACGAATTTGACTCATCAATCTGTCATAATCAGGTTTTATATATACGCCATCGTTCAAAAGCCTACAATAGCAAAACACACATTCAAAGGGACAGCCATGACCACCTTTTACGATGGCCACTTCTTTTTTATCTATGTATCGGGTTTTTGACTTGATCTCATAAAAAAACCGTCTTTCCGGTTCAATATTCTCGTTTTTAAACAAACGATCTTCGTCACCCAATCGCCATTTTCTTTCAAAGGGTTGATACGCATCCCATCCTTTTTGAAGGGTATCACCTTTAATAAATCGTCTAAAGGTCTCAAGGCTTTGGGAAAAGAACACATAATCAATGCCTTCCACTCTAAAAGTTTTGCGATTCACCTGTGCATGCACACCTGATACCATAACTTTTGTGAATGGATATGTTTTTTTGTAGTATCTAGATTGACTGATCATTTGTGATTCTGACACATTGTAGCCATTCAACACAATCAGATCCGGAACAACTCCCTTGGGTGGCTCCTTCTTGAATTTTGTATCAATCAAGTAAGACAAAATCCCTTCTTCTGACAATATGGCTTCCAGATACATCAATTCTAAAGGTTCTGTTACGATTGGTTCAAGAACAGAAAATGCAGTCCTCACTCGAACTTTCTCCAAAAAAACAATCATAGATACTCCTTAAAGACTCTATATGCCGCATTAGATCCTTTGTAGGAAAAGCACGGCGCAAGCTTACGAAAAACCCATCCCAAACAAGGGTTGTTGTGATGAAGATAAAGGTATTTGTTGGTTTCAACGCATCCTATTTTCATTTTGGTCTCTTCTGAAGTCTGACCAAAATAGATTTGTTTCATCCCTCTTTCTATTCCTTCTTTTAAAATAAACAGAAGCATATTGAAGTAAAGATCATATTGTTTTTCCTTTTCATTTTCAAATCCACAAAACATGAACAAAAGCCTGTCTCCTCTTTCTTTGATTTGAACAAAAGCCAATAACTCATCTGCTCGGTTTCTAAACTCGTATATTTCTCCTTCGTATCTTTGAAAAAAGGTTATTGGCAAAACTTCCAACTTATGTGCTGAACGGTTGTAAACTGACTGGTAAAGACGGTAATGGCAGCTATCAAATGCTTTGTTATCAAGCCTTTTGATATGCAAACTCTTTCCTTTTCGCAATGCTTGTTTAATCCGTCGTCTATAATGGCTTCTCAATGCATCCAAGTATTCATCAAAATCTACGAATCTATTCGTCAACACAAAACTTGAAAGCGTTCTACCCCCACCTATCAACGCTTGGTCGCTATTGATCACAAGACTTATCCCTTTTATGGTTTTTAATACTTGCCCCACAAGTTGATCTTTCCCAAATACGCCGGATCTTTCTATAGAAATAGGTAAGCCCACAATCCTGATTGGAAATCGTAACCTTAATCTATTATTAAAATGAAACAGATCCAGCTTGTGAACATAAGTGACCACAACCGTTTCTTCTATTTTGTAATACTTTTGGCCACAAGGATTCACTTGCTCCAACAAAAAAAGCAATGCTTTCATGTCCTTGTCAATTTGGCCATTTTCAATTTCAGATACACTTGTGTAAACCTGCATATGTTTATAACTCCTTGACATAGGCGATATAATTCTTGTCAATGCCGTCCGACCATTTATAACCTAGGCTTCCTGACATCGTGTTTTCTTTAAGTACCCATCCTGATTCAAAAAAAGCGTATTTGTCCTTTGTTATTCTGAAACAATGATCGAAAAGCGCCAGAATTGCGCCTTTTTTTTGCTCTTCTTGAATAATGCCCATCTCAACAATCTTGAAACGAGTCAGTTTTTCTTTCCATAACGCAGCTCGGATCACTGTCCTTAATCCAATGGACTCTTTGGGTTTCATAATTTGGTGGAAATCTGGATACCATAACATGAACCCCACAGGTTGCCCTGCTTTTTCCACAAATAGCAGGTTTTCTGGTTTCAACAACCACTTGAAATTTTTAAACAACTCCAAATCCTCTGCTTCCACCCTCTTATAATAAAAAGGATGATTTGAAAAGGCGTCGTTATTTATCTCTGTATAAATCTTGGCTTCTTTTTTTATGTTCTTAAAATCCGCATGTCGAACAGTGTATCTTTTATTGAGTCTTTCTCTTAGCCGTTCTCCTATAATTTGGAATTCTTTTTTCATGTCTTTATAAAAAGTCACCATTGGGATGGCTTGAAAGCCAAATGCCTCAAAATAACCATGAATATACGGATCGTTGTGTGCCATGCCAAAACTTTGAGGCCTATGATAGGCATCTGCCAAGAATCCCAGTCCATAATTGACATGTATGTTCAAAGAGGCACAAATTTTCTCTGTCCCCCACAACCTCGAAATCTCCATAGCTTTGTCAAATAGCATCTTGAATGCATCCATGTGTTCATCTTTGGATTCAAAAAAGCTGATCTGTAAATATGTAGGTAGCCTCCACGCTTTGGCAATCACGCACATCATGACAATAGTTTTGTCCTTTTTTATCATAAGTGGCAGTGTTTGCATTGATTGATTCATGACTGAGGTTTCGAATAAAACGCCTTCCAACAAACCTGATAATGAATCTCTTCTTAAAGGGTTGTTCAAGTATTGTGACTTATAGAACCTTAGCAACTCTCTTTTTTCTTTTTTTGTCTTTGGGACAATGAGCTCTAACATGTGACCTTCCTGTTTTAAAACATGAAACAAGTATACCTCATTTTGATAATAAAATAAACGTGCCTCTATCTTTGTAAAAAATTGCAGAATAAAAGCAGTAGAAACCCTCTACTGCTTTTATGTCCGCTTTATGTCCTGTCATTCATGGCTGTTTATTTTGCTGCAGCAGCTGCACTTGATCCAGCAATCCGACCAAATACCATAATATCTGCTATAGCATTACCACCAAGTCTGTTTCCTGCATGAATACCACCAGTAACCTCACCTGCTGCAAATAATCCTTCAATAATATTACCCGATGTATTCAATACTTCACCTTTCACAGTAATCTCAAGACCACCCATCGTATGGTGTAGAGAAGGTCTACGTGGTGTTGCTACAAAAGGAGCCGTATCAATCTTCATATCTCCGAAGTTTGGTTTTCCAAAATCAGGATCTTTTTGATTGTCCACATAGGAATTGTACTTTTCCATCTCAGCTACAAAAGCATCAACAGGAACACCCATTTTCTCTGCTAGCTCTTCCAATGTATTTGCGTAATGTATGTGTCCTGCTTCTTCCATTGCTAATAGTGCCGGTTCATCATAGTTGCCCAAGATGTCGTTATCACCAATGATGAAGAAAAGGCCATCTTTTTGATCAAGAGCGGCTATTGACAACACATCTCGTTCAGCATACTCGTTCACATAACGTACGCCATCACTGTTAACAAATACCTGAGTCTCAGCGCTTCCCCAGATACCATCTGTCATAGTCCCTGTAAGTGGATGAGAGCTTGGCATCATTTGAGAATATCCCATGCCTACCAAACTGGCACCTATCTTATCAGCCATGATGATACCATCACCTACTGTTGTATTGACATTTGTTGACCTAGTTCTATCATCTACGTACTCACCCCAGTAGTTGTCGTATTCAGCAACCATTGCCGCATTTGCAGCGAATCCTCCAGTTGCTAGCACAACACCACCCTTTGCATATGATGTAACTTCAGTGCCATCTGCTCTTTTTGATTTGACACCAATGACTTTTCCATCTTCTACCATCAGCTCTTCGGCTTTTGTATCTGTCATGATTTCAACTCCAAGAGCTAGAGCTTGATTTTCAAAGGTACCTATTATACTACCATTGTCTTGTGAAGTAGCAAAGTGAGTTCGTGGCCAGAGAGCCCCTAAAACGGTTGCGACAAATGGGGGAACAGTGACACCATGATCACTCATCCAGTGTAAAGTGTCTAAAGCATCAAAAGCGACAGCACTTGCCAATTCAATGTTTGGAGTTATGATAGTGCCGTCAATCCCTTCACGTATACCACCAATATAGGTATGCCAAACGTGAAGTTCTGGACTATCAAAAAGACTATCGTCATTATTATCAAAATGCTCTTGTATTTGTCCTTGTACAATGGTTAAAATTTCTCCAAATTCACCATAATCTGCTGGGTCCTTTTCGAGATAGCTTTCTAATTCTGCTCTTAAAGCGTCATCTAGCTTCATGTTTTTCTGTAGCTCAGGATTTGCCGTATTATAGACTTTTCCTGCCACCAGGGTGTTGCCACCTAAATAGCCTGCTTTTTCTAAAATAAGTACAGAGGCACCTTCCTCTGCTGCAGTGATAGCAGCTGCTAATCCAGCACCGCCACCGCCTACTATAACGACATCGTATGAACCTTCAATGGGATCCTGGGCTATCACTTCGACTTTTCTATCAAATAAAATGCTTGAATCTCCTCCAGCTTGATCTACTGCGTCTGCTACTGCATATAAAATAGCGTTGCTTGTCAATGTAGCTCCTGTTACGGTATCGATATCAAGTGACTGATGATCAATGATCGCAGCGGGTATGCGTTCAAAAGCTGGGTCAGCCAGGTAAGCCGTCTCTGATGAAGCGTTTAAAACGATATCAGTAATGGCATCATCTGAGAATGTAACATCCATTAGTACATTGCCTCTCATACCAGTGCCAGTTCCTGTAAAGGTACCTGCTGTGAAAGATAATTTACCCTCATCTTGATCTTCAGGTTCTTCTTGAATGTCTTGATCATCTTCATTTGGTTGAGGTGGTGTAGAGGCGCAACCTGCTAGACTCACTATCAACGTGATGATCAAAAGTATCGCTAATCCTTTTTTCATTTTCCTTCTCCCTCTTAGTTATTTATATAAAAGCGATTATTGAGTAAAATCGCCTGTATATTTCCCCTCTTATTTCAACAATAATTATTGGTTGGTTTCTTGTTATAATATTATCATACTTTTATAAATTAGTGAACCATCTATCGCATTTATCCGTCAGCTTTTTGTTTTTAAGATTGCCCTAAATACATGAAAAGAGGTTGAAAACCAATTCCCTTGGAAGAAGTATCTGGAACAAGCGTACCACCCAAACTAAGTATTAGTATTGAACCAGAAACTAGTTGATTCTTATATCGGAAAAGTCTACTTGTTCATTAATTAATGCGCGTACCTCTTGTGAAGAAATCATACCGAAAGCCGGGATGTCCTTGATAATCTGTGTGCGGTAATCGTGGACCTTGTCGGTCAACTGTTGGCAGCAGGGACAGTTATGGGCTTTGGGCTTCATTTCCAGATAAATATCCATCCTTTTTTGATACTTTTTCCAGCTATTTAACATAACTTCACTAGTCAAAACATCTTCAATGATTTCATCACCATTTTGAATCACTATAAACGTTCCACGACTATTAGCCGTTGCTATTAAGGCTTCTTGCAGTATACTCAAATCAATTTCTTCTATTTTAAGATCATATAAAATATAGACATCATAGAAATCTCTCATTCTTGTATTAGCCGTGCCACGTGTAATAATTGTTTCAAATTTTTCAGCTAAAACCGTTTCAATGTTATATAGCTTAATATCTCAATAGAACGTTCTACCAGCAATAAAGAATAAGTATAAAATACTTCTTTCGGTGTAATCACATCACCCGTTGTAATATCAACCTTAATCGGTATATTTGCGTTTTCAAATTTTGCATCAATCGATACTCTAAAACCCGAGTAATCGGCTTCTTCTCTTATCTCTTCGATTTTCTTTACGACAAACATCACACCGTCATCCATATCAATTAAAATAATATCATCAAAGATTTTTTTAATTGACTCTAGCGTCACAGTCTTCTGTTTCATCGTTGTATCCATATCTACTGTTGAGCGACTTTCCACTCCAATCAGTGAACTTATAAGCAATCCACCTTTCAAAATGAAGTTTTCTTTATACGGTGATGAAGCAATCCTTTCAAAAAGTCTTTCCATCATGTAATTTCTCATGAGTATTTGAGGGTTTATGTTTTTCTTCTTCGCCATTTTGTTAATCAAATCTTTAATTTGTCTTAGAGTTCTCATATTAGAACCTCAACGTACTGCCTAATTAACTTCTCTACACGAAATTCTTCTGCATACTTCATTAATTTAGGAATATTTTTTTCTTTCGCAGATAAATATCTTCTAACAGCCTCATTAAGAATGGCTGGATCAATCACATTTCTATTCCTTACAATGTCGCAGATTGTACGTTCTTTATTATAAATTCGTATGGTTCTTCCCAATGGCGTTTTTCCGTCTTCTACACCCAGATTCAGCAAATCACTTTTTATAAAATATACATAAACACCTTTATCTTTAAACTTAGTCGCGTTATATCCTGATGGCAAGGTTACTGTATATTGCAAAGGATCTCTATCCGTCAAATCATGTAAGTAAAGTGCAGTCTCATGTGAAAAAACAGCTTTTCTACTTCGCGCTTGCAAAACATACATATCATCTTCAAATGCATCTTTTGATAAATATACGCCTTGAGCAACTCTTTCAATATAACCCTTTTTTACATATTTACTTAGTAGCTGTTTTGAAATACCAGCCTCAAGAATATCTTTTGTTAATAGCATCCCTTCATTTTTATCAAGCAAAGCTTCTAGGCTGTTTTTGGCAATAGAAAAGTGCAACGGGGGTGAAGACGTTTTTTTGGACCTTTTAAGCGACCAATCCCAAACTTTTTCTATAGTTTAATGGGCTCATTCCTCCGAGTGATATCTTAATCCGTTTTTCACCGTACCAACGAATGTATTCATCAAGCTGTTCAATGAATTGGTCTATAGTTACACCAGCCCATGAGTAGCCATAAAACATTTCGTTTTTTAGCCTGCCAAAGAATCCTTCACATGCTGAATTGTCTGGCGAGCATCCTTTCTTTGACTTTGATAACAGAATGAATTCTGCGGTACCCATACCTACTAGATGATTCTTTAAAGGTGTTCTTCACCTCTACTCTTAAATCAGCATATTTATCTGTATTGATAGCAATCACCTGATAGCAGTAACTGCTTTTGGCCATGTGTATTATTTCGAGAAGCACATTTAATTGATGGAATTCTCGTAGGGCATTAATAATGATGGCCTTCTCACGGTTAGTGAGAGCTTTAAGATTAATGCCCTGGTCTTTTTTTATGAGTTCAGCAGCCTTTTCATAAATATCACGCTCAATCTTTAGGCGTTGAACTTCCTTCTGAAGCTCCGAAACCTGTGACGAGAGAACATCTTTTTTTTCATGGAGCTCTGATACCTCAGCTTCAAGAGATTGAGCATTTGGGGATTGAATGGTTTTCTTTATGGGCTTTTTCATTGTCTGAACGCATCCTTCTTTCAAAAGCTGGCGTTTCCAGTTATAGAGATTCTCTCTTGTTGTTCCATACTCAGCAGCAACTTGCTTGGCAGGTTTGCTTCGAGAACATAGGGAAATGACAGCCTGTTCTTTTTTCTCGTGCGTATATTTTACAACAGCTCCACCTGAACGGCAATGTTTCTTTTGGTCTGGAGCAAGCTCTTTGATCCATTTATCCAGTATTGGACGACTTGGATAACCAAGCTTTTTCACTGTCCGAGATACGCATTTACCATGTTCAAGGTAATAGTCAACGGCCTTTTGTTTCTCTTCATCAGTAAACTTTGATTGTTTGTTGAAATTCTGATGAAGATCTCCATTTCGAGAATACTCTTTGTACCATTTCCAAAGGGCTTCCTTTGAAGGATAGCCCAACTCACGAATTACTGTAGAGTAACTCCTGTCGTATTGAATAAGTAAGTTGACAGCTTTCATTCTTTCCTGATAGGAAAACATGTTGTACCTCCTGGTATTATACTAAATCCAGGTCCAGGTTTTTGTCCGCTCCCCCGATAGTCCCTTTCTTAAATTTGCATCTGATAATAATGTTTCATTTTTTAAGAGCCCGCTTTTATAATCATAGTTCAAGTTTTTATTATACTCCTTTTAACACCCTAATGTATAAGTAAAGGGGAATCTCTCACGAGACTCCCCTTTACTTATATACATTCAATATTCAATTCTGCTAACACAACTCAGATATAGATGAAAGGCTAATTACCCTTCTCAAAAACCCTCAAAATTCAAAGGCAGTCAAAAGGCAGTCAGAAGACTGAATATTCTTATGCGGCAGAGCCGCAGTTCCGGTGTGGCGTGAGCCACTTGTCCGGAACTACTGAGCCACTGCTGATTGTTTAATCATTCACTTAAGTGTTTTTCCAACCCATAAACTTCACGCATAGATAAGTCTTTAGATGGATCAATGCTTTCTATGTTGATTTTATAAGCATCATGAACAATTCGATCTAAAATCGCATCTGCCAGAGGTGAATCATCACCACCAAGTTGGTCATACCAACCTTCGTGACGGTATTGAGAACAGAAGATGGTTGATGACCTCTTTCTTCGATGGTGCAATAACTCAAAGATATCTTTAGCTTCATTTGGAGTTGGTTTTAGAAGAAGCCACTCATCAATAATCAGTAAAACCGGGTTAGCATACCTCGCCATGACTTTCTTGTAATTCCCTTCATTTCTCGCATGTTCTAAATCTAAGAGTAAGTCTGGTAGTCGAACATAACGTGTTTTGAAGTAATGCTTACAGGCTTCCATACCAAAGGCATTTGCAAGATAGGTTTTACCACAACCTGTTGCACCAGTTATAAATACATTTCGAAATTCAGCGATATACTCACATGTTGAAAGTCGTTTGATCAAGTCCTTGTTGATTTTTCTTCCAGAAGAATAATTGATACCAATAATGCTCGCATCTGGTTGTTCAAACTCAGCATTCTTAATGAGTCGGTTTAAGCGATTGTTTTTTCTTCTGGTATATTCGATATCAACCATCATTCCAATGCGATCTTCAAAGTCAATGTCTTTCATTTTGGGGTCAGAAAGTTGTTGAAGAAATGCCTCCGCCATTGCAGTTAGTCGCATATCGATCAGTTTGTCGATTGTTGGATTATTTATCATTGTAGTTTCCTCCGTAGTAGTTTGCACCGCGCGTGATGCCATAAGTGTTCTTAGTGGGTTTCTCAGTTTCGGGCTTTGAGATCTCTTTAATCCCAGTCGCAAGAATATTTTTGATACTCTTGTAACTTGGGCTGGCTGTATAGCTCAAAGCTTTTTCACAAGCTGCTTCAACACGTGATTCAGAGTGTCTTTCAGCTAACTTGAGTAATCCCATGCAGCTCTTATAGGTTTGCTGCTCCACGCGACTGGAGGAAAGTATCGCAATAATAACTTGATGTGTGTTGGGGCCTATTCGCTGGGCCCATTGTTTAAAGCGCTCCCCATTCCACTCAAGATACTTCTGATGGTCGGGTGGCATATGTTCTAAGGTTGTGCTGTATTGCCCTTTACGACCATAAAGCCGTTTGTGTGAAGCGATACGATTGTGATTATAAAAAATCTCTAGGACTCTCTCTGTGACCCTTACATCCACCTTGCGTTTAATATATTCATATGGACAAGAATATAGCATTCTATCTAAGGATATGTGATAATTAAACTGAACGGTGGCTTGTTTCCAATCCGCCAGTTCATAAGGGGTAGTTGGTAGGGGGCTTAGGAAAGGCGACTCTTCGTGGTGGAAGAGACTCCACCTGCGACCTTCCTTTTTTTTGAAAGGTTCTATGGTTAAATATTTCTAGCTTTTCTCGAATAGCAGTATTAAGGTCTTCGAGTGAGAAAAACTGTTCATTACGAAGCGCAGCGGTAATCCAAGTAGAAATATTGCCTACAGCGCCTTCAACACTTGCTTTATCTTTGGGTTTTCTAACCCTGGCTGGAATAATGGCAGTACCATAATGCTCAGCCATTTCATGATAGGTTGCATTAAGCTTGGGGGTATACCAGTCTTTTGTATGGATTACAGCTGTTTTACAATTGTCGGGCACTAAAAGTGTTGCAACACCGCCGAAATAATTGTACATGTGAACATGAGCTGTAATCCATGCGCGTTGTTTTTCATTGATAAAAGCCTCAACATAAGCATACTGGCTGTATGTCATAACACCTACAAAGAGGTATGCCTCTGTAATAACGCCAGTGTCGGGATCGATAATCTTGGCTGGATTACCAGCCCAATCGACCTCAACCTGTTCACCAGGTTTACGTGCTATGTGCATAGTTGCACGACGTTTTTGTTCATCTTGCTGAATGTAACGACAGAATTGAGAATACATTAGGGACTCTTCATTGTTGAGCCTACATTCTTCCATGTATTCTGCCCAAAGCAACTTCTTGCTGACACCGTTCTTCAGGAGCTCTTTGCGAATGTATTCGCAGTTAGGTGGGCGCTTTGTGCTCGAATCATTTTCTTTTGGAAAAAGCATAGTTTGCCACTCCGCATTCGTTTTAATACCATGTGCTGTCCATGCAAGTCCAAGTTCAGAAGCCCTTTTTACTACTTTAGAAACGGTGTTTCTTGAGCAAGAACAACTTAAAGCTATGTTTCGCTCACTGACCCCAAGACTTTTAAGCCTCAGAATCTCATGATAATTGGTCATCATGTGACCTCCTTTATAAGTATTTGCATTGAATTAATGCATATTCTAATTATAAAGGAACTACAATTGTTGGCTCAAAAACTTCGGAACTATGGCTCAATCTAAAACGGAATGGTGGCTCAACGTTATCGGACTCACGGCTCAGAGGACACCGGAATACTCAAAGACCATCTTCATCGTCTGTATCGATATAATACCAACGCTTTCAGGAATTTAGTTTCCTACTCCCACTCTTTATTTTATATTATCAAGTGTATATTAAAGCTTTAAAATTAGCTGTTATTTATCCGTTCACTTCAGTTTTATCCATGTGGTTTAGGTACATTTCCAACTTATCTTACCCGTTCCAGTCCCAGTTCCGGTCAACTATTTACATAAATAAATCTTATAATGTTAACTTCTTTTCTTCACTTATTGCTATTCCTGCGTCTCCCCATATATCCTTAATATCTTCATCATAAGCTTTGTATACTTCTAATACAAATTTCTCATCACTCGTTTTCGCTTCTACTCTTTTCAAAATTAAATCCACATCAGCTTTACTAGTGAAAGCTTCTAAACTTTCTTTACTAATAGAATATGTATAACCTCCTGTTCCAACAGATATATTTATCATATCATTCAAGAACCTAAATATATTTGCTTCGCATATAATTACCTTAATATAACTCTTAATTTTGTCTTGTTCTTCTTTATATGCATGATATATGCCCCATATGTTTTTTGGCATATAATTGATATCCTCATACAAATTTACATTATTTTTTAATATATCTTCTGCCATTTTTTGGATAGTTTCTTCCAGTAATTCTTTTCTACCATTAATATTAATGTTTTCTTTATCACTACTGAACCAATATAACACATCTTGTAAAAACCTTAATCTACTATGCTTTTTCATGATGGATTCTAAAAAACTTACATATTCATAGTTTGAAATTTTATTTAATAATGTGTGGATAATTACTGCCACCCTACTTCTGGCACTTAAAGTCATAAATTCTCGCGAATCATTTATAACCTGAACATTATTAAAAAGTAACTTTACAAAATCATATATATTTTCTTGTTCAAAATCATCCACATATAATTGTACTCTCTCAAAAATTTCTTTGTGATATGAATAATGAACTGAACTTAATACCTCTTCTAATAGTATATTCTTGTTTAACAATGGTTGCTGCTTATTAATTTTATTAATCAGGTTCTCTACTATATTTCCTATTTCTGTATAAGCATTGCATGTCTCGGTGAAATATAAGTCAAAATATTTTGCACTAGATATTCTTCTTAGTTTAGATATAATTATGTAATCTGGATCTTTTGATATGATATTCCCAGTATATACTAAGTCCTGATTGTTATTATACTTATTGACATATGGAAATGTTTCCCCTAATATCTCTCTATAATTCTCATTGTCTGAATTCCTAAATAAATCCCCAAAAAAGGATTTCCCTTCAGAATTGAATTTTTCTCTATTATAAGTAAGCGCATATCCCAGTGCACATATTCATAGGAATCTTTAAGTGATAAAATCATCTCAAAACTAAAGAGGTGATTTTTTTAT
>CAZIKK010000017.1:0-50792 GCA_964539975.1 uncultured Clostridia bacterium | reverse complement strand
TATTGGTTCTGCTGTTGCTGCAGGCGTCTTGTTGATGTTCTTTAGTTGAGGATTGACACGATTTTATGACTATGATATGATTGTAATTGTTAATGGAGTAACGAAGTCGATTTGTTACTCCATTTTTTTATGAAAACGTTTCTATTTCCGTCCTGAAAACAAGATATCCCAATGGTTGAACTTTGAACAAAAAGAGTATATAATGCTTTTTACGGAGTAGTATGCAGACTAGGACACACATAAAAAAAGGAATAGAAATGAGTGATAATCGATATAAAATACTCAAAAATCTCACATTATTGACTCAAATTGGGATTGTCATGGTGGTCCCCATTATGGTGGGATTGTTTATCGGAAGATTTTTGGATAACAAATTGAATACAGGGTATCTTTTTTTATTTATTTTCTTAATTATGGGTGTGGTGGCAGCTTTTGTGAATTTATTTAAAATTGCGATGAAGAAAGATGATTGAGGATTGTGAATGGTGAAATCATGAAGCACACGTTTGAATTGCAAGTAAGAATTATCAAGATAGTCTTGCTGACCTTGGCGGTTTTATCGCTGATTGCTCTGATTCTGGCGGACAATCCTAAAATTTGGATTGCAGGATTGGTTTTTGGAGGCCTTATTGGCATATTGAATTTTATCCAATTAGCCAAGACTTTGGAAAGAGCTGTGACAATGCCTCTTGGAAAAGCCCAAGGTTATGCGACAGCAAACTATTTTGTGAGATATGCCATTATGGGGGTGGTGTTATTTGTTTCTTTGAAGGCAGATTATATACACACACTCGGTACTTTGGCTGGTTTAGTATCAATTAAGTTTATAATCCTTGTTACCAACTTATTTAATGACAAGGCTTATTATAAAAGAATTTTCGCAAGAAAGGAGGAGAAGTGATGGAGAGTGGATTTGGACCACGGATCATTTGGGATTCAGGAGTCACCGTACCAGGACTTGATTTTTTAGGCACGTTTAAAGTCACAGAAACGGTTTTGGTGACTTGGATTATTATGCTTGTGCTGGTTGTTTTCTCAATAATGGCCACTAAAAAGCTTGAAAAGGTTCCAGGTAAATTGCAAATGGTTTTGGAAATACTTGTTGGCGCAATCAACAATTTGACAAAACAGACCATGGGTGAAGACAAAATGGCTTTTGCACCATATATGGGAACTTTACTGATTTTCTTGGCAGTCTCAAATATTCT
Organism: uncultured Clostridia bacterium; assembly: GCA_964539975.1. GTDB lineage: Bacteria > Bacillota > Clostridia > Tissierellales > Dethiosulfatibacteraceae > 38-11. The sequence goes on along the minus strand of CAZIKK010000017.1, from coordinate 49,584 downwards.
GGGTCTTTTTGCCATCAGACCACCTACAGCAGATTTAAATACAACACTGGGATTGGCGCTGATTACCTTTGTTCTTATTCATGTAAATGGAACAAAAAGAAAAGGCGTGGGTGGTTATTTGAAAGGTTTTGCCGAACCGGTATTCTTTATGTTGCCGATTAATCTTATTAGTGAGATTGCCACACCCATTTCGTTGGGTTTTCGTCTATTCGGTAATATCATTGGTGGCTTTATCATCATGAGTTTAGTTTACAACGCTTTGGGCGGACTAAGCGGCATGCTATTTGGACCTTCAGCACTACCGATTTTCCAAACAGGACTACCTGCAGTATTACATGTCTATTTTGACTTGTTTGCAGGCATACTACAATCATTTATTTTCACAATGTTGACTATGGTGTACATTTCCATGGCCATGGACTAAGAGAAAAAAATTTGAATTGAGAGTTTAAGGAGGATTTAATCATGGAACAAATCACAGGAAGAGCATTAATATTAGCAGCTTCAGCTATCGGAGCAGGACTAGCGATGATCGCAGGAATAGGACCTGGAATCGGTCAAGGATATGCAGCGGGTAAAGGAGCAGAGGGCGTTGGAAGACAACCGGAAGCACAAGGTGATATTTTGAGAACAATGCTGCTTGGTGCGGCTGTTGCAGAGACAACAGGTATCTATGCCTTGGTAATTGCATTAGTCTTATTGTTTGCCAATCCATTACTTAATTTACTTTAAAACCCATGATTTGATTTGATCAAATCATACTATGGAAGGAGGCGACTTGATGCTGAGGGAACAGTTGGTTGGATTTAACTGGACCATAATATTTACCATTGTCAATGCATTGATTCTCTTTTATTTGTTGAAGAAGTTTTTGTTTGTGCCAGTCACATCCATGATGGAAAGCAGAGAAAAGAGCATTGAAGACGCATTGAATGATGCAGAAAGAATGACAGAAGAAGCGGAAAACTACAAAACGCAATATCAAAACAAACTAGAGGTTGCTCAAGAAGAAGGGAGAGCCTTAATTGAGAAAGCCAAAAGAAATGCCGATGAAAAGGCTGAAAAGATGTTGCAAGAAGCGAAGAATGAAGCGACAAAGCTTAAGAAAAAAGCAGAGGAAGACATTCTTCAGGAAAGAAAAAAAGCAGTCAATGAGATCAAAGATGAAATATCTACATTGGCAATTTTAGCGGCTGCAAAAATTCTGGAAGAAGAAGTAGATGAGACCAAAGGGAAAGCCCTAGTAAATAAATTCATAGAACAAGTGGGTGATGAACCGTGGCAGAATTAGTAGCTAAAGTGTATTCACAGGCATTGTTTGACGTGGGATTGGAGAAAGATTCTCTTGACTTATATCTTGAGGAGATCAAAGCGATTGTGGCGGCATGCCATGAGTACCCGGATTTTTTTGAAATTCTCAAATCACCGAAAATCAAGACGGAAGAGAAGAAGCATGTTTTTTTGGAGGTTTTTGGTACTCGATTGAGTGAAGAAATGAATCATTTCATCAAGATACTTTTGGATAAGAGGCGATTGAAAGAATTGCTGACGATTGCGAAAGCTTTTGAGGCGTTGGTTTATGAACATAAAGGAATCATTAAAGCAACCGCCTATACAACAAGACCATTAGGCGAAGAAGAAGCAGCCTCGTTGCAGAATAAACTGGCAGCAATGGCTGGAAAGCAAATCGAACTAAATAATCAAATAGATGAAAACCTATTGGGAGGTGTCATGATTAAATTAGGAGACAAAGTGATCGACGGCACCCTGAAAGGAAGACTAAACAAACTTCAAAGTAATTTGAAAGAAATAATCGTATAAGACAGGGGTGATGAAAGCAATGAGTTTAAGACCAGAAGAAATAAGCTCAATCATAAAAGAACAGATAAAAAGATATGATACAAAACTTGACACGGTTGATGTTGGAACAGTTATTCAAGTTGGTGATGGAATAGCCAGGATCCACGGTCTTGAAAATTGCATGTACGGTGAACTCCTTGATTTTGGTCATGATACTTACGGAATGGCACTTAACCTAGAAGAAGATAATGTTGGGTGCGTTTTAATGGGGAATGATCAGGAAATCAAAGAAGGAGACACGGTTAAAAGAACCAAGAGGATAGTAGAAGTGCCTGTTGGGGATGCAATGTTAGGCCGAGTTGTGAATTCGCTAGGACAGCCAATAGATGGCAAAGGGCCGATAGAATCAGATAAATTCAGACCCATAGAGGCAAAAGCATCAGGTGTTATTACTAGAAAATCAGTATCTGTGCCACTTCAGACAGGGATCAAGGCGATTGACTCCATGATACCGATTGGTAGAGGACAAAGAGAACTGATTATTGGCGATAGACAAACCGGGAAAACAGCGATTGCAATTGATACAATATTGAACCAAAAGGGTCAGGATGTTATTTGTATTTATGTGGCTATTGGACAAAAAAGGTCTACAGTCGCCAAGCAAGTTGAGGTACTGGAAAACAGTGGCGCAATGGACTATACCATCGTTGTAGCAGCGACAGCCAGTGAGATGGCACCGCTTCAATATATTGCGCCATATGCAGGTGTCGCAATAGGGGAAGAGTTCATGTACAATGGCAAAGATGTTTTGATTATTTATGATGACTTGTCAAAACATGCGGTGGCTTATCGTGCGATGTCGCTGTTATTGAGAAGACCACCGGGACGTGAAGCGTACCCTGGAGATGTTTTCTATTTGCATTCAAGACTTTTGGAAAGAGCAGCAAGATTGGATGATGCTTATGGAGGTGGATCCATTACGGCACTACCGATTATAGAAACCCAAGCAGGTGATATATCTGCTTATATCCCAACCAACGTGATCTCAATCACAGATGGTCAAATATTCTTGGAAACGGAGTTGTTCAACTCGGGACAAAGGCCAGCTATCAATGCAGGTTTGTCTGTATCAAGGGTAGGAGGTTCAGCCCAGATCAAAGCGATGAAGTCCGTTGCCGGGATGTTAAAGCTTGAGTTGGCTCAATACAGAGAGTTGGCTGCATTTGCACAATTTGGCTCTGAATTGGATCCGGAAACAAAAGCAACTTTAGATCATGGAGAAAGGCTGATGCAGATCATCAAACAACCTCAATACGAGCCGATTGGTGTTGAAAAGCAAGTTATGATGATCTATTTGGCGAATCAAAGGCTTCTTAAAGATATTCCAGTTGATAAAATCACAGAATTTGAAAAAAGATTTTATGATTTTATGGACACAAATTATCCTGAGATAGGGAAAGTAATTTATGAGTCTAAGAAAATTGACGATGAAACCAAAGGAAAATTGGAAGAAGCAGCGGAAGAGTTCAAAAAGGAATTTTTATCTTAAGATAAGCGATAGAATCTGACGGGAGGTGAAAACTTGGGTCAGAATATGATTGACGTCAAAAGACGAATTAAAAGTGTAACCAGTACTATGCAGATCACAAAAGCGATGGAGCTGGTTGCTACAGCAAAACTTAAGCGTGCCAGAACAAAGCTAGAAGCATCAAAACCTTATTTTGAGACAATTTTGGACTCTATCCATGAAATCATTGGTCATTCAAAAGGATTTAAGCATCCATTTGTTGACCATAGAGAAATCAACAATACTTTGTTTGTGGTCATCACAGGTGATAGAGGGCTTGCAGGTGGATATAACGCCAATGTATGCAAACTAGTGGAAGAGAAAATTGCAGAAAAGAAGCATAGCAAATTGATTGCCATTGGATCAAAAGGACGGGACTATTTCAAACGCAGAGGCCACGAGGTCATAGACAGCTACATAGGCGTATCAGAATCACCTTCGATAGAAGTTTCTCAGGAAATAGGAAGACAAATAGTCGAGATGTACCTAAAAAAAGAGATTGATGAAATTTACCTAGTCTACACCGAATTCATCAGTACCATTTCATACGAACCAAAGGCCCTAAGGCTGTTGCCGGTTGTCATCGATGAATCGAGAATCAAGAAGAAAATGTTGTTCAGATACGAACCTTCGCCTGAAAGTGTTTTGGATTATTTGATTCCTAAGTATTTGAATAGTGTACTATACGGTGCTGCCATAGAAGCATCCGCCAGTGAATCTGGTGCGAGAAGAATTGCTATGGAAAGTGCGACAGATAATGCGAAGGATATGATAGGTGAGTTGCAATTGCTTTACAACAGAGCCAGACAAGCATCAATCACACAAGAGATTACTGAGATTGTCGCAGGTGCGGATGCGTTAAACTAGTTGAAAGGAAGTGATAAAAAATGGCTGATTTAAATAAAGGCAGAGTAAAGCAGGTTATTGGTGCTGTCCTGGATATTGAGTTCAGTGAAGACAATTTACCAGAACTGCTAAATGCCATTGAAATAAGCATAGGAGACAAAGTAGTTGTTGCGGAAGTGGCCCAGCATATTGGAGACGATACAGTTAGATGTATTGCCATGGACTCAACAGATGGATTCACAAGAGGAATGGAAGCAATCAATACAGGCGCACCTATTAGTGTGCCAGTAGGCAAGGAAATATTGGGCAGAATGTTCAACGTCCTTGGGGAACCCATAGATGGTAAGCCAGAAGCAAAAACAGATAAAAGATCTCCGATTCATCGTGAAGCACCAAGCTATGAAGATCAAAGCACTAGCACAGAGATATTTGAGACAGGCATTAAAGTGGTTGACTTGATTTGTCCTTATTCCAAAGGTGGTAAAATTGGACTCTTTGGGGGAGCAGGCGTAGGAAAGACTGTTCTGATTCAGGAACTGATCAACAACATTGCCAAAGAACATGGTGGTTTGTCTGTGTTTGCAGGTGTTGGTGAAAGAACAAGGGAAGGTAACGACCTATATTATGAAATGATGGATTCTGGAGTCATTGACAAAACCGCTTTGGTATTCGGACAAATGAACGAGCCACCTGGAGCAAGAATGCGTGTTGGATTGTCAGGCTTGACAATGGCAGAGCATTTCAGAGATGAAGAAGAACAGGATGTCTTATTGTTTATTGACAATATCTTCCGATTTACACAAGCAGGCTCAGAAGTGTCGGCTTTGTTGGGAAGAATGCCTTCAGCAGTTGGATACCAGCCTACACTAGCGACGGAAATGGGTGTTTTGCAAGAGCGGATCACTTCGACTAAGAAAGGATCCATTACATCGGTTCAGGCCGTTTACGTACCAGCGGATGACTTGACAGACCCAGCGCCAGCCACGACATTTGCCCACTTGGACGCGACCACTGTATTGTCTCGTAAAATATCAGAAAAGGGAATTTATCCCGCAGTGGATCCTTTGGATTCTACTTCCAGAATCTTGGATCCAGTGATCATTGGAGATGAGCATTATCGAATAGCTAGAGGGGTCCAAGAAGTGTTGCAAAGATACAATGAATTGTTGGATATTATTGCCATTTTAGGAATGGATGAACTGTCGGAAGAAGATAAGGTGATTGTTGCAAGAGCTAGAAGGATTGAAAGATTCTTGTCTCAAAACTTCCACGTGGCGGAACAATTTACGGGGACACCAGGTGTTTACGTTCCATTGAAAGAAACCATTCGAGGATTCAAAGAGATACTAGAAGGTAAGCATGATCATTTGCCAGAACAAGCATTTTTGATGGTTGGAACGATTGACGATGTTGTCAAAAAAGCAGAAAAAATGAAAAAGCAAAGAGATGCTTGATAAACCTTTAAGTAGAAAAGGATGGTGAACGCATGTCAAAATTCACACTAGAAATTGTTACACCTGTCAGACTTTTCTTTAATGAAGAAGTTGAGATGGTTATTGCTAGAGGGGTCGAAGGAGATATCGGCATTATGAAGAATCATGAGCCCTTTATAACACCATTGCAAATTGGACAGGTTAAGATCAAACAGAATGGACAATACCGATTGGCTGCCGTTTCTCAAGGTTATATGCAGGTGACTAAGGAAAAAGTGGTTATTCTTTCGGATACAGCTGAATGGCCTGAGGAAATTGACATTGAAAGAGCGCAAAGAGCAAGAGAAAGGGCCGAAAAGAGGTTGCAACAAAAGAGTGCAGACTTAGACATACTCCGAGCGGAAATTGCATTAAAAAAAGCCGCGGCACGAATAGGAGTAGCAAAAGTATCTCCAAGAAAATAGAGAACATGAAAAAAGACGCTGAATGCGTCTTTTTTTGGATGGAACTACTTAAGACCTAGTATGGCTCTGGCTTCATCTGGAGTGGCCACTTCTCTACCCAGCTCTTTTGCTAACCGGACGATTCTTTCAACTAGTTGAGCATTAGAGTCGGCCAATACACCTTTTCCGTAATAGATATTATCCTCAAATCCTACACGAACATGTCCGCCAAGTAGAATGGCTGCTGTTGCCAAGGGCAGCTCATAACGTCCAATTCCTGCCACTGTCCAAGTGGAATCGGAAGGAATGCTCTCGACCATGTACAATAAATCTCTGACCTCTCCAGGACAAGCTCCAGGCACTCCTAAGACAAAATCGAAATGAAGAGGTGTTTTCAAGATGCCTTTTTTTGCGTAACGTAAGGCTGTTGTGATCATCCCTCTTTCAAAGCATTCAATCTCTGGTTTGACACCTAATTCTTTCATACGAACAGCAAATTTTTCAATATAGGCTTCCGTATTCATGAATACGTCATCCCCAAAATTGGTTGTTCCAGTACTTAGTGTGGCCATTTCAGGCTTCAGTTCGATTGGCTGCATGCGCTCTTCTGCTGAGTGCCAAACGGCACCACCAGTGGAAGGTTGGAAAATCACATTGCATTTTGCTTTTATTTTATCCTGAATATTTTTGTAAACAGCATAATCCTGTGTGGGTTTTCCTTCTTCATCACGAGCGTGAACATGAACGATGGATGCGCCAGCTTGATAGCAGGCAAAAGCATCTTCAGCTATTTCATCTGGAGTTAGAGGTAGATTGGGTTGAAGTTCTCTTGTTACCTCTGCTCCTGTTAAAGCAACCGTAATAATTAATTTATCCATATTGACCTCCATCAGATACAGTTATTAATATAAGCATAATTCATTTGACCAAAAGTGTAAAGGGGTAAAGAGGACTTGGGCCTTCACACAGGAAGGATTGTTGAGGAATGGCAGGTGTGCTATAATGAACAACAAATAGATTTGATGCGGAGGTAGTATGGAAGGAAAAGTCAATATTGGGCAGATACAAATGCATGTTACAGCTGACAAAAAACAGAATGTCATGCGAGGAATGAATCAGATCAAAAGGCTAGCAGAAGAAGGGGCACAGGTGGTGGTATTGCCGGAAATGTTTTGCTGTCCTTATCAGACCTCATTGTTCTCAGAATATGCTGAAAAGGAAGGAGAAGAAACTTTTCAGATGTTGAGCGAAGGGGCAAGAGAGAACGAGGTTTATTTAATAGGAGGCTCTGTGCCAGAAATATCGGAAGATGGGAAAATCTTCAACACCAGTTATGTTTTTGATAGAAGTGGACGTAAGATCGGCAAACATAGAAAGATGCGATTGTTTAATATTGATATTAAAAATGGACAAAGATTTAGGGAAGCAGACACATTGTCCGCAGGCGAGCAAATCACGGTGATAGATACAGATTATGGAAAAATAGGCGTCATGATATGCTTTGATGTTCGATTCCCTGAATTGGCAAGAGACATGGCATTAGAAGGGGCTAATATTATTTTTGTGCCAGGTGCCTTTAATATGACAACAGGGCCAAGCCATTGGGAAGTATTGTTTCGAGCCAGAGCAGTGGATAATCAGATATTCATGGTAGGAACAGCGCCTGCTAAAGATGAAGAAAGTCCCTATATTTCGTATGGAAATTCCATAGTGGTTTCTCCCTGGGGCGATGTCATAAGCAAAATGGGATTTGGAGAAGAAAGCAAAATAACCACCATTGATTTGAATGACGTCTATGAGACGAGACAAAAGATGCAAATCATAGACTGGGAGAAAGCAGAGACAACTAGCAAATGAAAATAATTATCAATTAGCTTGACAAATCAAATGAAATGAAGTAAAATCTTTCTAAGAGTATAAGACTAAGGAGGCTATTATGTTATCACAAAAAATGTTAGATGAATTAAATCTTCAGATTAAATATGAATTGGAATCTGCTCATTATTATGTAGCGATGCAGGCGTACTTCGATGCCATAGATTTGCCTGGATTTGCAAATTTCTTCAAAGTTCAGGCTGAGGAGGAAAGATTCCACGCAGATAAATTTTATAATTTTGTCTATGAGGCCGATGGCAAAGTAACGTTGACCTCATTAGATTTACCAGGTAAAGACTTTGACTCTCCATTGGATGTGTTCAGGAAAGCATTGGAGCATGAGCAATTTGTGACCAAAAGAATCTATCATATGATGGATGTAGCGGTTGAGGAGAAAAACTATGCGGCCCAATCTATGTTGCACTGGTTTGTCGACGAGCAAGTAGAGGAAGAAGATTCTATGAGAGAAAACATCGCTATTCTTGAACGGATAAAAGAAAATCCAAATGGTCTGTACATGTTGGATAGACAATTGGCTACTAGAACTTTTGCACCTGAAGCTGAATAAAAACGTTTAATCATAAAGCCCATTATAAAAGGACGGTTGTCAGACCGTCCTTTTATAATGACCGAAAATAATCGGGTGTGTAGGCTTTGGTTTGAAGGAAGTTTTGGATATCGGATAAAATTTTGTCTTGATCTTTATTCAGCACACCTTTAAGAGTCACATAGTTTGAGGCGTGATTGCTTCTGAAAAGACAGTTATCTAGGGAAATTTGCTTAATCATGTCATATGTCTCTAACATGACTTCGTCGGGGGTGAGCAATTGAAACTTGCCATTGGCAACATCCTTAGCCAAGGGAGTGTCTTGAGTGATATGAAGTGTCAACAATGCAAAGTAATGAGGATTAATTTGAGAAATAACCTTAGCGGTTTCCTGAGCATGTTCTTTTGAAAGAAATTGGCCACCTAAACCAGAGATCACCATACAAGAAAGTTTAAAACCACACTCTATGGCCTTTTGTCCTGCTAGGGTCATTTCTGAAGCGGTGACACCTTTGCAAATATCGCTTAGGATTTTATCGCTGCCACTTTCTACACCTAGATACAATAGATCCATTCCGGCTTGACGTATGCGGTGGAGGTCTGATCGGCTTTTTGTCAACATATCCAAAGGACCGGCGTAACAAGAAAATCTTTGAGCGGTTGGGAAATGAGTTTTTACCAGCTCCAGTTGCTCAAGAATTTTATCTGTCTTGACACACAGCAAGTTGCCGTCTGCTAAGAATAGTTTGTCTGGTTTAGGGTCAATAGATTTGAGATAGATAATGTGTGAAAGAATTTCCTTGTCGGAGCGAACTCTAAAAGGTTTATTCTTGTACATCCCACAAAAGGTACATTGATTGTGGGAACAACCTTCCGTAAGTTGGATAATCAAACTGGATGCCTCGCTTGGTGGTCTATAAAGGGGTTGGGTATACATAATGCCTCCTAAAAATATTGACACTATTATACATGATTTCAGTAGTAATTCAAACAAATTTTAAGTAAAGGATGATATGTCGATTGTTTTAAAGTATAATAAAGTATCATGTGAAATAGGAGGTATGTATGACAATAAAAATTCTGGCGGATAGCGCTTGTGATTTACCTAAGGAAATTATAAATCAGTATGGCATAGAGGTTTTCCCTATACCAGTCATCATTGAGGACCAGGTTTTTTTAGATAATGTAACGATAAAGTCTGAAGACATGCTACGAGAAATGCGGAGTGGCAAGGTATATAAGACTTCTCAAATATCCAGAGGGGAATTCGGCCATTATTTTTCGCAACTATATCAAAAAGATCCTGAGGCAACATACATCTATGTTTGTTTTTCCTCAGGCCTAACGAAGATATTTGAATCGGCTGTTTTGGCCTTGGAGGATGTAAAACAAGAGTATCCGAACTTTAAACTTGACATCATTGATACCAAATGCGCCACACTTGGCTATGGTTTGGCAGTCATAAAAGCAGCAGAATTGGTAGAATTGAACACAGAGAAAGAAGAGATCATTGAAAAGGTAAATCAATATGCATCCAAGATCAGGCACATTTTCACAGTGGATGATTTAGCCTATTTATATCGAGGAGGACGTTTGACGAAGACCTCCTACTATGTGGGCAACATGTTGAATGTAAAACCTGTGCTCCACTTGGATAATCAAGATGGCAAGTTATATCCTTACAGGAAGACACGAGGAACTAAAAAAATGATGCAAGAAATCATCAAAATCATGAAAGAAGAAGGCCATGACATTTCTTCTCAGCGAATAGCTATTGGACATGGAGATGATCAAGAAAAGGTTAATCAAATCAAAGAAATGATTGTCAAAGAATTTGGTGAAATTGAAATCATTGAAAATGTCATAGGTTGTGCAGTGGGGGCTCATTCAGGGCCAGGAACGCTGGTCGTATTATTTGAGTAGGCGGTGATCTCCTTGAGATTTGTGTCGGGAATCCTTGGAAGAATAATATTTTTTGTGACATTTGCTATATTTGCAGTGTTTTACGGATTTGCAATTTTTATGAGCGGAGCAGAAGACTTTCTAGATGTGGATGTGACCCTTTATGTCTTGTCAGCCTTGCTGATCATTAAGTTGTTTGGGGGACTGATCTCTTTTAAATCCCCTGTCATTGGCGGGTTGATTATTTTCATAGGAGGGCTTGTTAACGGGGTGTTTCTATATTTTAGAGGAAGCGAAACCCTCTGGATGACGATTTTGGTATACTGTGTTCCTTATTTGGTTTCTGGACTGATGATTGTCTTTTCCAAATCCGAGAAGCGCAAGAAATACTATTAACCGTTGACGGTATTGTGTGATAGTGATATGATGAGCACACCATTCTTGTGTACCAAATTCCTATAAACAACAACATACAATCGAAAGAAATTAGCTTCGCTGACAGGTGAGGGTGGTTGATTTTAGATTTTTTAGGAGGCATGTGTGAATTTAAACGAACTAAGCAACATGAAATTGTCAGAATTGAGAGAGCTGGCAAAAGAGAAAGAGATCCATAATCTATCTAGATACAAAAAAAGTGAACTCATTGAAGTTATCTTGGAGAGAATGGAGACTACCAAAAAAAATGACGAGAAAGAAAAGCACAAAAATGATTTGCCAGATCGATTAAATGATGAGATCGACCAAAGTGATGAAATATTGGAAACCTCTGGCATATTGGAAATTCATCAAGATGGTTACGGCTTCTTGAGAAGACATAATTATTTAACAAGTGACGACGACGTTTACATCTCACCTTCTCAAATCAGACGATTCAAGATGGATACAGGAGATAAGATAAGTGGTATCACAAGACCTCCGAAGCAAGGCGAAAAATACAAAGCCCTATTGTATGTAAAAAGCATCAATGAAGAAAACCCCGAAAGCGCTATCAAACGTCCTAACTTTGATAGTCTCACCCCGATTTTCCCAAATGAAAGATTAAGACTAGAAACATCTCAAATGAGGATTTCAAATCGAATCATTGATATCATTGCGCCTATTGGCCGTGGCCAAAGAGGCATGATTGTTGCACCTCCAAAAGCTGGAAAAACGACATTGATGAAAGGGATTGCCAACGCTATATCAGAAAACCATCCTGATCTGGATATTATCATCCTTCTTATCGATGAAAGACCGGAAGAAGTGACGGACATGCAGCGTTCTGTGAATGCGGATGTGGTTTACTCCACATTTGATGAATTGCCAAAACACCATATCAAAGTAGCAGAAATGGTATTGGAAAGAGCTAAGAGATTGGTAGAACATGGGAAGGATGTGGTTATTCTTCTTGACAGCATCACACGACTGGCCAGAGCTTACAACTTGACAATCCCACCAACAGGAAGAACTCTGTCTGGCGGGTTGGATCCAGGGGCTTTGCATAGTCCAAAGCGTTTTTTCGGTGCGGCACGAAACATTGAATTTGGAGGAAGTTTAACCATTTTAGCAACCGCATTGGTAGAAACAGGCAGTAGAATGGATGATGTCATTTTCGAAGAATTCAAGGGGACAGGCAACATGGAAATCCATTTGGACAGAAAGCTTTCAGAAAAAAGAGTTTTCCCGGCAATTGACATTAATCGATCCAGTACTAGAAGAGAAGATCTGCTGATGGATCAAAATGAACTGCAAACGATATGGCAATTAAGAAAAGCGATGAGCAGTTATCCAACAGATTATGTAACAGAGAAATTCATATCTGGGCTGATGAGCACGAAGACAAATTTAGAGTTCATTGAAAATGCGGATAAATTGATGGATATAGAAAAAAACAAAAGATAGTTGCTAAAAATCATTGAAAAGACGCATAGTCTATGCTATAATTCTATGGTGTTATGAAGATTTGATAATATCTACAACAAATAGATAAGCTTATATTGAAAGAGGTGAATAAAATGAAAAAAGGTCTACATCCAGAATATAAAAAAGTGACGGTAACATGCGCTTGTGGCAACACATTTGAAACGGGTTCAGTTGATGATCAAATCAGAGTGGAAATTTGCTCTGAATGTCATCCGTTCTTTACAGGAAAACAAAAATTTGTTGACAAAGGTGGACGTGTTGACAAGTTTAAGAGAAAGTACAACAGAGACTAAGTCCAAGATAGCTTCTTATCATGTGCTTTAAAAGACAAATGCAAAATATTTTGCATTTGTCTTTTTATATTGTATAATTGAGTAATAAGGTGGGTGAGGGTGACATGAACAAAAAGAAGGTCTATGAAAAGATCCTTTCTAAGTTGGAGGAAGGTGTACATGTTGTAGATGAAAAGGGCAAGACTATTATCTACAATGAAGCCATGGCTGAAATAGAAGGTATGACAGCAGAAGATGTGATGGAAGAGAATTTATTGCGTGTATTACCTGCCTTAGGATTTGAAAGCACCCATATGACCGTGCTCAAGACAGGAAAACCGATTCTGTCCAAATACCAGGAGTATATCTCTAAAGGCGGGAAGAAAATACTCGCGGTAAATTCTACCTATCCAATAGTTGAGAAAGGGATTATCGTTGGGAGCATGGAAATCTCAAAAGACATCACTTATATGCGAAAAATGTCCGATAAAGTATTGGAGCTATATTCGGAAGTGACGGATTCCAAAAAGGGGACGTATACGTTTGCAGACATTATTGGAGAGTCAAAAGCGATCAAAGATTTAATCGATCAATGCCGACAAATTGCTGTGACAACTTCTAATGTACTTATTGTAGGAGAGTCAGGCACAGGAAAAGAAATGTTCGCACATAGCATCCATAATGCAAGTAGAAGGTGCCACAAACCAATTATTGCAGAAAATTGTGCCGCCATTCCAGAAAACCTGTTGGAAAGTATTTTGTTTGGAACAACAAAAGGGAGTTTCACTGGAGCTGAAAACAAGGAAGGTTTGTTGAAAATGGCCGACGGAGGGACGTTGATACTAGATGAAATCAACTCTATGCCTCTACCTTTGCAATCAAAGATTTTGAGAGTAATAGAAACCAAAAGGTTTCGTCCTATTGGAGCAAGCGAGGAACACCAAGTGGATGTGAGAATCATAGCCATAACCAACAAAGACCCCATAGCTCTCGTTCGCTCTGGACAGATGAGAGAAGACTTATTCTACCGACTGAGTGTCATTAATCTTAAGCTCCCCAGTCTTCGAGAAAGGGAAGGAGACTTGGCAGTATTTATCAATTATTTTATCAGTTATTATGAGAAAGCACTACACAAGAAAGTGAGCGCTGTTTCAGATGAAGTCAAAGACTTCTTTAACCAGTATGACTGGCCGGGAAACATTAGGGAATTGAAGCATGTTATTGAAGGGGCCGTTAGCTTAATGGTGGATGAAAAGATCATTCAGGTGAAACACTTGCCTCATTACATTAAAAGCATGTTACACACAAATGAGCAATCTTCGGTGAGTCATTATGTTGAAAGCAATTTGAATAAGATGACCAGTCAGGATAAAACGTTAGATGACATTATGGCAGAGATGGAAAAAGAATTGATTGTGAACATTTTAGAAAAGCAAGGTCACAATGTTTCCAAAGCAGCAAAAGTCTTAGGTATTAAGAGACAGGGCTTGCAGTATAAAATCAAAAAATATAAGATACAAACAGCGCACAACCAACGATGACAGCGAAAACAGATGCCATCAGAACAGCGCCTGCAGCTAAATCCTTTGCTTTTTCAGCCTTTGGATCGTAAGAGGGGGAAATCATATCGACTATGACTTCGATGGCTGTATTTAGGATTTCAAGTGTCATCACAAACGAAGACACAAGAAGGAGGATAGCCCAATGTGTGAGGCTAAGGTCATAGTAAATGCCTGCCAAGACAACAAGTAAAAATGCAATCAGTTGAATACGGAAATTTCTTTGAGACAGCAGGGCATAACGAATACCACGAAAGGCATATTTGAACGATTGGATAAGTTTCATCATAAACGACCTCCAAGATGCTTTTATCATACGCTGTCAAATAAAAGATGTCAATCATACAAACAAGAGCAAAAAATGTGGCGTTAAAATCGCAAAATTTTTTGCTTATTTTGCGGACGGCAGGAAAACGTTTCTAGGAAGATAAGAAAAGCCTACGAGATATCAACATTCCACTCATGGTAGCTTTTGGCATGATTTATGCAATTGAACAAAAGGAATCATCAAGATATAATGAAATAAGAATGGCGGTGTCATTCTATCAAACAGGAGGAAGAAAATGAGAGAAAATGTGAAAGTGATTATTTGGGGATTGGGAGCTATGGGATCTGGAATTGCAGATGTGTTATTGTCAAAACAAGGGGTGGAGATTACAGGCGTTGTTGGAAGAGGACATAAGGTAGGCACGAGTATGTTTGATTATTTGGAAACACCCAAAGAGAACCGTCCAGATGTGCATTTGGGAGAATTCAAAGACGTTATTAAAGAGAATGGAGCAGATGTTGTCATTATTTGCACAGATTCATTTACAAGAGATACATTTGACAAGATCAAGTATTGTTTAGAAAAAAAAATCAATGTGATTTCCAGTGCTGAGGAGATGGCTTATCCTAAAGCACAAGAACCTGAATTGACGGAGGAAATGGATCGAATAGCTAAACAAAATGGCGTTTCTGTATTAGGTACAGGCATTAACCCAGGCTTGATAATGGATTTGTTGGCAGTATGCTTAACTGGTTGTATGACCCATGTGGAGTCCATTGAGTGCAAACGCGTGAACAGTTTATCGCCATTTGGACCAAAAGTTATGGAAGAACAAGGTGTAGGAATCACCAAAGAAAAGTTCTTAAAAGGAGTGGAAGAGGGTACGTTGTCAGGTCATGTTGGATTCGCAGAATCAGTGTATATGATTGCTGATGCCATTGGATGGCCAATCGATGGATTCAAACAACAAATGGCACCCATCATGACAACGGTAGATAGAAAATCCAAATATGGATTTGCAAAAGCTGGAGATGTCGCTGGTGTCAATATGACAGGTCAGGGCTACATGAATGATCAGGTTAAAATAGATATGAAGCACCCACAGCAGATTGAACCAGAAATGGAAGGCACACATACAGGCGATTATATTGTTATAAAAGGAACACCAGAGGTGAATATGGCAATTAAACCAGAAGTAGACGGTGGATTGGGGACAATCGCCATGTGCGTCAACATGATTCCTCATGTGATTAATGCAGCACCAGGCTTGAAGACGATGATAGATCTTCCTGTACCAAGAGCCATCATGGGTGATTTTAGAGATTTTGTCAATAAATAATTGGATAGGGAGGAGAAAATGGAAGCAAAGAAAGGCGATTGGGTACGAATCTACAAAATGGTGTTAAGCCCAGAGGAAAGGGCGGCACAAGTTCCGGATGACACGAAGAAAGTTCCATTAGAATTATGGGATAAAGGATTCCTTCTGGATGAAAAGGCCAAGATCGGTGATCGTGTCAAGGTGGAAACCTATATTGGTAGGCTAATGGAGGGGGAGTTGGTAGAGATCGATCCCTACTATGAGCACGATTATGGCAGATGTGTTCCAGAATTACTTTATATTGGACGGCAAGTGAAGCGTTTGCTGAAGGAAGGGAATTAAAATGATTAAAGAGATGAGTTACGAAAACGTGATGGCAAGAAAATCAGAGATCATGAAAGCATCTGTAGGTATAAATTACAGTGATTTTGAGTCTGGCAGCATCGCATTTGATTATGAAAGAATGATGAGCGAAACAGGGTATTCGTTGGAGGAAATGCGCCAAATTCAAATGGATGCAGGCGTAGGCAACACACCTTTGATAGAGTTAAAAAATGTCACTTCTTTGGTGAGAAAATTTTCGGAACCTGGAAAAGGGGCGAGGATATTTTTAAAAGATGAAGCTTCTAACCCCTCAGGTAGTTTTAAAGCAAGGAGGGCAGCTATCAGTGTTTACCATGCAAAAAAACTGGGATATGAAGGCATAATTGCTGCAACCAGCGGTAACTATGGTGCGGCAGTGGCAAGCCAAGCGTGCATAAGAGGATTGAATTGTATCATTGTTCAGGAATGCTACGATTCAAGGGGGAAAGGACAACCTGAGATCATTGAAAAAGCAAGGAAATGCGAAGCATATGGTGCCGAGGTAGTACAACTTACTGTAGGACCTGAATTGTTTTACCATTTTCTAATGCTTTTGGAAGAAACCAAGTACTTCAATGCATCTCTTTATACGCCATTTGGCATAGCTGGAGTGGAGACACTAGGTTATGAGATAGCAGAACAGATGATGGAAAGAGAAGGAAGATTGCCAGATGCTGTGATTGCAACAAATGCAGGCGGAGGAAATCTAACAGGTACGGCAAGAGGATTGCTTAAGCATAAGGGAGAACAAGTAAAAATCATTGGGGCTAGTGTGAATCTCAAAGGGTTGCATATGGCTAGCGACGAACAGTTTAACAAAAAATCTTTTACAACCGGACATACAGGCTTTGGAATACCTTTTTCCACATGGCCTGACCGTTCAGATGTTCCAAGATCAGCAGGTAGACCACTTAGGTACATGGATCGATATGTCACAGTCAATCAAGGAGAGGTATTTTACACAACAGAAATGTTGGCACAACTGGAAGGTCTAGAGAGAGGCCCGGCAGGCAACACTTCTTTGGCAGCTGCTTTTTCCATCGCTCAAGAAATGGATAAAGACCAAATACTTGTTGTTCAGGAAACGGAATATACAGGAGCAGGCAAACACATACAACCACAACTGACCTTCGCAAAGGATAATGGTGTAAAAGTGCTGGTGGGTAATCCTAGAGAAGAAATCCCCGGAGAAACCATCATTTTGCCGGAGCACCCTGGATTGATTCAAGCAAAAGATTTGAATATGGATAATTTGAGAACCTCTTATATCAGAAACTGTTTGAGCAATACTCAGGTTAATAACCCGTCAGAAAGCGATATCGAATTTTTAGCCAAAGATACCAAGACTTCAGTGGCATTTGTTCGAGAAATTATTTGAGAGATTGAAAAGAGAAAGGGAAGGTGACCATGAAAGGCTATTTGAAAAGAGAAGATGATTTTCAAGAAAGAAGAAAGTACATCGCAGACTTGACAGATGAACAGTTGAAGGATAGATTTTGGGATTTGGCAGAAAAAACGGTAGATCCTTTGTTAGAGATGGCAAGAACGCATACAACACCCTCCATTGAACGATCTGTGTTGTTGAGGATGGGTTTTTCAAGCATTGAAGCCCAACCCTTGGTTGAAGGGGCCATAGATCGCGGATTGATAGGCAAAGGTGTGGGACATGTCGTATACCGAGTGGCCAAAGAGAAGGGTTTGTCTATTAGAGAAGCTGGGATTCAAATGATAGAGGGTCATCACTGGGAAGAGGCTTTGAACTTATTCAAAGGAGGTCAAACCAAATGAAAACCTATCAACCAAATGAAAAATTAGATATTCATGAAATACTTAAAGACCTTGAAAATTATCGACCTAAGCGAAAAGGCTGGATATGGCGAAACAAGGTAGAAAAGTTGGAAATGGGGGGACATGTTTACTCGGATTGTTCTGAGCCTTTGAAAAACAGCATAGGTATTCCATCGGCTATTCAATATTTTGACAATCTAGACCCTCAACCACAGGAGACCATAACTACGGAGATTGCATCTGGAAGATTTGAAGATGATATTCGTAGAATGCGTATGGCGGCGTGGCATGGTGCGGATCATGTCATGGTCATCCGTACAGCGGGACAGTCGCATTATGATGGCCTGATAGAAGGCTCTCCACAGGGTATTGGAGGGATACCGGTTACAAGAAAACAAGTGAGGGCTCAAAGAAAGGCTCTAGATATTATTGAAGAAGAAGTAGGCAGGCCCATCAATTACCATTCTTATGTGTCGGGTGTTGCAGGACCTGAGATTGCAGTTATGTTTGCAGAAGAAGGTGTGAACGGCGCTCATCAAGACCCACAATATAATGTGTTATATCGTAACATTAACATGGTCAGATCTTTCGTAGATGCGGCAGAATCAAAGAAAGTGATGGCACATGTGAACATGGCTCAGATTGATGGAGCCCATAACGCAAATGCTACAGCAAGAGATGCTTGGAAAGTGATGCCGGAGTTAATGGTTCAGCACGCTATTAACGCCATGTATTCTTTTAAAGCAGGCATGAAAAAAGAGAATATCGCATTGTCCACAGTTCCCCCTTCTGCTGCGCCTGTCCCTTGCACAAAATATGACCTGCCTTATGCAGTCGCGTTGAGAGATTTGTTTGATGAGTATAAAATGAGAGCTCAACAGAACACAAAATACATTACTTCCTCATCAAGGGAAGCGACGGTGACTCATGTGATGAACATGTTGATATCAAAAATTACTAGAGCAGACATCCAATCAACAATTACGCCGGATGAAGGAAGAAATGTACCTTGGCACATGTACAATATAGAAGCTTGTGACACAGCAAAACAAACGCTAGTAGGGTTAGATGGCTTAATGGAAATGATGGATTTAAAAACAGAAGGCGTCTTACCGGAAAAGGCAAGAGAATTGAAAGAAAGAGCGGTTCTTTTCTTTGAAGAATTGTTGGAAGTAGGCGGCTATTTCGAAGCGGTTGAAAAAGGTTTTTTTGTGGATTCAGGTATGTATCCTGAGCGTCATGGAGATGGTATTGGCAGAAAAATAGAAGATGGAATCGGTGCCAACACGGTCTACAAACGAGACGAGGATTATTTTGCGCCAGTGACAGCCCATTTTGGATACAACAACGTGGAGCAATACAGTGCTGAAGCAGTGGACAACCCATCGGATTTGATCGGAGGATCTACTTTGGAGGATCCAAATAAGATCATTTACATAGATGAGTTGGATGAAAACGATAATGTAAATGTGAGAATGGAAGAATCAGAAAAATACAGGAATACCCATTTAGTTAAACCCGAAATGGAATGGTTGGCGGATGGAACCGTTGTTGTTGAGCTTTGTTTGCCCACATCAAAAAGAGTGGCAGAGTTTGCGGCGATAGAATTTGCAAAAAAGATGAATCTAAAAGATCCTGAAGCCATTCATGTTGAAGTGCTTCATCCATCCGAAGGGATCAGAGTTCAAGTTAAAGGAAAGATAGATTTTGACATTGACATGACGAAACTTGAGATACCAGAAGAGCCTGAAATGATGACATTTGAAGACTTATGGGATGAGATCGAAAAGCACCCGATGAAAGTAGTGGCTGCAACAGTAGGGGAAGATGAACACTCAGTTGGCTTAAGGGAAGTCATTGATATCAAACATGGTGGCATAGAAAAATTTGGGATTGAAGTGGAGTATCTTGGCACATCTTGCCCGTTAGAAAAACTGGTGGATGCAGCGATAGAATTGAATGCAGACGCCATAATGGCTTCTACCATTATTAGTCATGATGATATCCATTATAAAAACATGCGTCGCATACATGAACTATGTGTGGAAAAAGGGGTCCGAGACAAATTATTGATTGTCACAGGAGGGACGCAAGTCACGCCAGAAATTGCGGTTCAAAATGGTGTGGATGCAGGATTTGGAAAAGGAGCAAAGGGGATCCATATAGCCACATTCTTGGTTAAAAACAGAAAAGGAACAGCATATGAAGATTGATGTTCTGGTTGCAGAAATTGGAAGCACCACAACGGTGGTAAATGCATTTGATGCCATTGACACCCCTGACCCGATTTTTTTGGGTCAGGGACAGGCCCCCACAAGTGTATTGAAGGGTGATGTGACGATTGGACTAAAAGAAGCAACAGAAGATTTGAAAAAGAATGTATCATCAAATGAAATAAACTACCGGCGTTTTCTTGCCACTAGTTCTGCTGCAGGTGGTCTTAAAATGACAGTACATGGACTGGTATATGACATGACAGTACGAGCAGCAAAAGAAGCAGCTTTAGGTGCGGGGGCGAATTTACATTATGTTACCGCAGGAAAACTGAGGCAAAGTGACATAAAAAAAATAACTGAGATTAGTCCAAATATCATTTTAATTGCAGGTGGGGTGGATTACGGTGAAAGAGACACTGCTTTGCATAATGCGGAAATGATTGCTCAATTGAACCTCAAAGTGCCCATTATCTATGCCGGAAATGTCCAAAACCATGATGAAATCAAAGAAATCTTTTCAAAAAATGAGATAGCTTTGCATATCGTGGAAAATGTGTATCCTAAAATTGATGAACTGAACATTGAGCCCACCCGAAAAATCATCCAGGATGTCTTTGAAGCACACATTATCCATGCGCCTGGAATGGAGAAAGTAAGAGAAGTAGTCAATGGTTCGATTGTGCCAACACCTGGAGCAGTCATGATGGCATCTCAGTTATTGTACAGTTATTTAGGAGATCTTGTCACATTTGATGTGGGAGGAGCGACGACAGATGTTCACTCTGTCACAGAAGGGTCAGAAGAAGTAACAAGAATTCTTATCAGCCCAGAACCAAAAGCCAAAAGAACTGTAGAAGGAGACTTAGGAGTCTATGTGAATAGGAAGAATATCGTATCGTTGATTGGGGTCGAAAAGATTGGGAAGGCGATGGCGGTTTCTACGGAAGAAATAGAAAGCATGGTGGCAGAATTTCCTCCAATACCAGCTACTGAAAGGGAAGTTCAGTTAGTTGAATTATTGACGGAAACAGCGGTTTCAGTTTCTCTATCGCGGCATGCCGGGAGATTCAGAGATTTGTATTCGTCAGCAGGCAAAAAGAAAGTAGCGGAGGGAAAAGATCTTACCAATATACAGTATATGGTTGGAACGGGAGGGGCATTAACCAGACTGCCCAATCGTAGGCAAATCATTGAGAATGTCATTGGAAAGGCTAAGGGTCATGAAATGTATCCGACTAAAGAAGCAAAGATATTGATAGATAAAAGCTATATAATGGCATCATTAGGAGTCATGTCAATGGAATATCCTGAGGCAGCTTTGCATCTACTGCTGAAATCCTTAGACGTTCAACCATGTGAAAGAGGCGGAAAATGTACCCAAGATTAATAGTAGATATTGAAAAAATCAGAAGAAACACATTTTTATTAACTGAGTTGTGCAAAAACCACGCCATAGAAGTTGCTGGCGTAACCAAAGTATTTTGTGGCGATCCTATTATTGCAAAAGCTTACATAGATGGAGGCGTAAAGTATCTGGCGGATTCAAGAGTTGAAAATTTGAAGAAGATGAGAGATCTGTCACTGCCAAAACTGATGTTGAGATTGCCTATGTTGAGTGAAGTAAAAGAGATTGTTCGATACGCAGATTTGTCATTGAATTCTGAGTGGAAAACGATCTGTTTTTTGGATCGAGAAGCCAGGCGACAAAAAACAACTCATGGCATTATTTTGATGATAGATTTAGGGGATTTAAGAGAAGGTATCATAGACTTAAAAGAAGCACATGAATTGGTGGGCAAAATAAGAGCATTAGAACATGTGAAGCTGGAAGGGATAGGAACCAATTTGACTTGTTATGGCGGCATTTTGCCAACAAAAGAGAATCTTGAACGATTGGTGATGATTCGAGACCAACTGGTTCATCAATATGGGATAGATTTACCAGTGCTGTCAGGTGGTAACTCGAGTTCATTGTATCTATTGGATGACGACAAAATGCCGACAGCTATTAATATGTTGAGAATTGGCGAAGGAATCGTTCTTGGTAGAGAAACGGCTTTTGGGAAACCAATTGAAGGCGCCTTTGATGACGGGTTTGTATTGGAATTGGAATTAATTGAAGTTCGAGACAAGCCATCTTTTCCAATTGGAGAAGTGGGCTTGGACGCTTTTGGCAACAAGCCGGAGTTTGAGGATAAAGGACCTATGCGAAGAGGAATTTGTGCTGCGGGCAGACAAGATGTATCAATAGAAGGTCTGTTGCCTGAAGATTCGGAGATTTCCATAATAGGGGCCAGTTCGGATCATTTGATTGTGGATCTGTCCAAAAGAACACAGTATGTAGTAGGGGATGTATTGCGATTTAAACTAACCTATGGTGGTTTGCTGGCAGCTTGCACATCACCCTATGTAGCTAGAGAATATACAAATAAAACAATAGAATGAGCATAGCAAATAAAAACACACCTTCAATGATGACTCTTGTCCATATTGAAGGTGTGTTGATGTTATAAAGCATGAATCGATTTGAGTGCTAGAACATTGGGTTCAGATCATCATCCAACCAGGTAGCAGCCTCGTCTATGGGGACCATGAAAAGGCGCTCTTCATTTTCAGGATCCTTGCTTTGATGAAACTTGAAGATAAAATCTGTGTCTGTCTTCCCAAATATTTCGATTTTTCCTTGGGGATGAGACATCGCATATCGGAATCCTTTGCTAATGCCGTTTAGTTGTTTTTTTGTTTTTGTAAGGATATCCAAGCCTTTTGAAAGAGTAACTTGGAAGTGAGATTTCACATATTTAACGGGACGACACTGGAATACGTAATAAGGATGAACGCCAATAGCAGTTAATCCTTTTAGAAGCGCGGCCATGACATCAGGGTCGTCATTAATGCCTTTCAATAGAACGGTTTGGTTTCTAACAGTGATACCGATATCATTGAGGGCACGGACGCTTTTTTGGGCTTCTTCAGTCAGTTCCTTTGGGTGATTAAACTGTGAAACAACCACAATTTCTTTCTTTTCACGGTATTTTTTCAATATGGAAAGAAACTCATGATCTTGATAAATCCTTTGAGGAAATACGACAGGTACTCTTGAACCAAATCGAATAAAATCCAGGTGGTCAATTTCTGTAAGATTTTTCAAATACTCTTCTATGACATCATTGGAAAGTGCGAATGAGTCTCCACCAGATATCAAGACATTGTTCACTTCTTGGTGATCACGAATATACGCAGCAGCTTCTTCCATCCGTTGGTTGATCTCGTCTGCAGAATAACCGACCATTCTTTTTCTGAAACAATGACGGCAATACATAAAACAAACATTGGTGGATAAAACCAATGCGGTAGCACCATACTTGTGTTGTAAACCTGGCATTTTTGTGTTGCTAGATTCACCACTTGTATCATAATCACCTGAGTCGTTTAATTCCATATTGTTTGGCACAGCCAATTTTCTAATGGGGTCGTTCTCATCAGACCAATCAATCAGATCAAAATAATATTTGGTGATTCGCATGGGATGTCTCTTTGCGACTGCAACCAAATTTTCTTTTTCTTCGGGGGACATATGCAGTACATCGTCCAAATCCTCGATTTTCACTATGTTATCCTTTAGCATTTCTTCCCAAGACAACATTTTGCATCACTCCCTATATTTAGTTTTTGTTAGATAAAACCATTGAAAAATGATAAAACTCGAAAGGTTTCTTTGGATGGTTTTTTAGAAATGTGAAAATATTATAACATATGAGAATACTCAAGTCAAAAGCCAAGGAATTACCGTCCATAGATGTAATATGATGTCGAATTTGATATAATGAGACATAGTTAAAAATTTAAGAAGCAAAGGGAAGTGGCAATGGAAAAATACAACTCAATCTTTGATGTGATGGGTCCGATCATGATAGGACCATCCAGTTCTCATACTGCCGGTGCGGCGAGACTTGGGAAGATCGCTAGTTATATTGGCGAGCAAAGAATAAAACAAGTAACCGTGTTATTGCACGGATCATTTTATGAAACAGGGAAAGGGCATGGCACAGAACTAGCGTTGACGGCAGGGCTTTTAGGAATGGAACCTTATGATGAAAGACTGCCCTTATCAAAAAAAATAGCAAAAGAAAAAGGCCTCTTAATTGACTTTGAGGAAACTGAGATTCCAGGGGCACACCCTAATACAGCGTGTTTTGTCATACAAAAACTAGACGGTTCAAAAGTTACTGTGACTGGATCATCTATTGGAGGAGGAGCGGTCATCATAACGGAAGTAAATGGATTTGATGTCGAGATGACCGGAGACTATTTCACTATTGTGACAAAACACCTGGACAAGAAAGGAGTTATCAGTCAAGTCACAACGCTTTTGGCGGAAGAAGGCCTCAATATTGGCAATATGAAAGTTCGAAGAAGCAAGGACAACAAAATGGCGGTTATGATTCTTGAAGTGGACGATGTAGTAGATCCTAGCACCATCGATAGAATTAGAAAGATAGAGGAAATGATTTCAGTTATTGAAATTAAGCCGGTTAAGGAGACAAGAGATGTATAAATGCGCTAAGGATATTGTTAAGATGTGTGACAATTTAAAAAAACCTATTCATCAAATTGTCATCATGGATGAAATCGAAAACACAGGAAGCAATGAGCAACGCATATATGAAAAAATGGATGAAATCTTGCGGGTAATGGAACACGCAACACAGCATCCTATTGATCATAACGTCAAGACATTAGGAGGTCTTATCGGGGGTGAAGGTAGAAAAATGATGACATATAGCCTTTCAAAAGATACCCTAACAGGAGACTGGATGACAAAAGCAATGGCAAGAGCATTTGCTTGCTCGGAATACAACGCTTCGATGGGGAAAATATGTGCAGCGCCAACTGCTGGATCAAGTGGGATTATCCCAGCAGCCCTCCTTACAGTCGGAGAAAAACTAGGACTGGAACGCAAGGCAATATTAAATGCTTTGATCACAGCTTCAGGCGTGGGGAAAATTATATCCAAGAATGCCACAGTTTCAGGAGCAGAAGGTGGTTGTCAGGCAGAATGTGGCTCTGCAGCTGCTATGGCGGCTGCAGGATTGGTAGAAATGGCTGGAGGGACACCTGAGGAATCCTTTCATGCGGCAGCCATTGCTTTAAAGAATATTATGGGTCTTATTTGTGATCCTATTGGTGGGCTGGTTGAGGCCCCTTGCTCAAAGAGAAATGGATCAGGAGTTGTGAATGCAATGGTTTCAGCAGATATGGCGTTGGCAGGCATTTCTTCTATTATCCCTTTTGATGAGGTCGTTGAAGCCATGTATCAAGTGGGAAAAGACATGCATGAAAATTATAAAGAAACGGCAAAAGGTGGTATTGCGACTACTCTCACGGGATTGGAATTGGGTAAAAAGACAAAATAGAGGTTTAAAAAAATCAAAAATATTGTATAATAAGTTCATAACGAAAATGGAGGATAAGAATGGGATTCAGAACAGATATGGGAATTGATTTGGGTACTGCTTCAGTACTTGTCTATATAAAAGGGAAAGGAATTGTGCTACAAGAGCCTTCTGTAGTGGCGATAGATCGAAACACGAACAAGATTCTTGCAGTTGGAGAAGAGGCCAGAATGATGTTGGGAAGAACACCAGGCAATATTGTAGCCATCAGGCCATTAAGAGATGGTGTGATATCCGATTTTGACATAACAGAAAAAATGTTGAAATACTTTATAAAGAAAGCCATAGGCGGGACCATTCTTAAACCAAGGGTCATTGTTTGCGTGCCAAGTGGCGTAACAGAAGTTGAGAAACGAGCAGTAATCGATGCATGCAATCAAGCGGGTGCCAGTAAAACATATTTGATAGAAGAGCCAGTAGCAGCAGCCATTGGAGCGGGAGTAGACCTGTCAAAACCTTCAGGTAGCATGATTATTGATATGGGCGGAGGCACGACTGACGTGGCGGTTCTTTCCCTAGGAGGAATCGTCGTTAGCAAATCCATCAAGATTGCCGGAGATAAATTCGATGAAGCCATCGTTAGGTATATCAGAAAGAAATACAATGTCATGATCGGGCTTAGAAGTGCAGAAGAATTAAAAATACAAATAGGAACCGCTTTTCCAGAAGAAGAGGAAAAATTTGTGGAAGTCAGAGGTCGAAATCTGGTAACAGGCTTGCCAAAAAACTTGACCATATCATCTACCGATATGTTGGAAGCGTTAGAAGAGACGGTCA
The DNA here is from genome assembly GCA_964539975.1 of uncultured Clostridia bacterium. Classification (GTDB taxonomy): domain Bacteria; phylum Bacillota; class Clostridia; order Tissierellales; family Dethiosulfatibacteraceae; genus 38-11. The sequence continues at coordinate 23,252 of CAZIKK010000017.1, read as the reverse complement.
CATCTGTTGCAGACGCAGTCCACTCTGTTTTAGAAAGAACGCCGCCTGAATTGGCAGCTGATATCAGTGAAAGAGGGATTATACTCACAGGTGGGGGCAGTTTGCTTCATGGGTTGGATAAATTAATAGCTAAACGAACGGGCGTATCTGTTTCTGTTGCAGAGGATGCTATTTCAAGTGTCGCGCTGGGAACAGGAAAAGCATTGGACAACATTGATGTTTACTCAAGTTCTTTGTTGACCGATGAGAGGAAAAGGTATTAATGCGAGTTAAAAAGGCGATTATCCCAGCTGCAGGCTTGGGGACGCGCTTTCTCCCAGCAACTAAAGCCCAACCAAAAGAGATGCTACCGATAGTAGACAAGCCGACCATACAGTATATCGTTGAAGAAGCAGTTGCGTCAGGCATTGAAGATATCCTTATTATAACCGGACGAAACAAACGAGCTATTGAAGATCATTTTGACAAATCCTTTGAACTGGAAGTTACGTTGGAAAAAAAGGGAGAAAAAGAGCTCTTAGAAATGGTAAGGGCTGTTTCTGATATGGTCAATATTCATTACGTGCGGCAAAAAGAAGCTAAGGGATTGGGCCATGCTGTCTACTGTGCAAAATCGTTTATCAACAATGAACCTTTTGCTGTATTATTGGGTGATGATATGGTTTACAGTGAAAAGCCTTGTTTGCGTCAACTATTAGAAAAATTTGAAGTTTGCCAGAGTACGATTCTGGGCGTCCAACCAGTTGCGTGGGATGAGGTGGATAAGTACGGAATCATAACAGGACGGATGAATAAAGAAGGAATGTATGAGGTAAAAGACTTGGTCGAAAAGCCCAAAATTGGCGAGGCACCAACAAATATTGCCATACTTGGTCGGTATATAATCACGCCCACTATTTTTGATATTTTGGCTAATACACCTGTTGGGGCAAGAGGAGAAGTCCAATTGACAGATGCTTTGAGAGAGTTGGTGAGAATAGAGAAGGTTTTCGCTTATGCATTTGAAGGTGTTCGATATGATGTGGGAAACAAGCTTGGTTTCTTAAAAGCAACGGTTGAACATGCTCTTCGTAGAGAGGAGCTAAAAGAGCCATTTCAGGAGTATTTGCAAAACATATGCAAGGAATGGAGTCGGGAGGAATAGAAAGTGGACTATAAAATAAAGTATCAGGAATGGTTAGACAGCCCATATGTTGACAAAGGATTGAAACATGAGTTGAAAGAGATCCAAGACTCCGAAGAGGAGATCAAAGAACGATTTTATAAAGATTTAGAGTTTGGAACGGGAGGAATGAGAGGTATTCTAGGGGCAGGAACAAATCGAATGAATCAACCTGTTGTGGGGAAAGCCATACAAGGATTAGCGTCTTTTATCAAACAATCAGGTGTTGACAATATGAGCTGTGTCATAGCCTATGACTCTCGACATCAATCTCGTGAGTTTTCTGAATTGTCTGCCAGTATTTTGGCAGCAGGAGGCGTGAAGACTTATATTTTTGATGGAATTCGCTCAACACCGGAGCTGTCTCATGCTGTAAGAGAACTGAAATGCACAGCGGGCATTATGTTCACAGCCAGCCATAACCCTCGTGACTACAACGGGTTTAAGGTTTATTGGGACTATGGATGCCAAATGTTGCCAGAAATGGCTGAAGAACTGATTCGACACATTGAAAAAATTGACTTTTCTGACATTGAGAGCATTGGCTTTGAGGAAGGGTTAGTAAAGAAACAAATCATCATATTGAGTGATGACATAGATGATATTTTTATTGAAAAAGTGAAACACACAAGCATAAAGAAATCAGTGGATAAAAACCTAAAAATTGTTTATACTCCCTTGCATGGCACAGGCACACGACCGGTGATGAGAGTATTAAAAGAAATGGGGTTTCGCAATGTGTTTCCAGTTACCGAACAATTAATACCAGATCCAAATTTCTCGACCGTTGAATATCCCAATCCAGAAGATGAAAAAGCTTTTGAAAAAGCATACATAAAAGCCAATGAAGTCAAAGGGGATATTGTTATCGCCAATGATCCGGATTGTGACCGAATAGGAGTTGCGGTGAATACAGGGGACCAAACCTATCAACTTTTAACGGGCAATCAAGTAGGGCCTTTATTGATCGACTACATTTTAAAAACCAGAAAAGAACAAGGATCCCTTCCCAATAACCCCTATGTCATAAAGACCATTGTCACAAGTGAATTGGGACGAGTTGTGGCAGAATATCATGGCGTAAATTGCATTGATACACTCACTGGATTCAAATACATAGGTGAAATCATGGAAGAAAATGCCAAAAAAGGAACCTTGGATTTTATTTTTGGCTATGAAGAAAGCATTGGGTACACGATTGGAGATTTTGTAAGAGATAAGGATGCTGTAACGGCAACATTGATGGTTTGTGAAATGGCAGCCTATTATAAATCCAAGGACATGACTTTATTGGATGCTTTGGACAAGTTGCATAAAAGGCATGGATACTATGTTGACACACTCAAATCTATTAACATGGAGGGGATGGCTGGAGAAGAACAAATTGCCAAAATCATGTCAGAATTCCGAACACAAAGCCTAGCGAAATTAGGCGAGAAGAGAGTTGTCTCAAAATATGATTATTTGGCGGAAACAGCAATAGATTACGTGAATCATAAGGATAAGCCGACAGGTTTACCTAAGTCAGATGTCCTAAAATTCAATCTTGAAGATGGGTCTTGGTTTGTTTTGAGACCATCAGGAACGGAACCCAAGATCAAAATCTATTTTTCTACCGTTCATCGAGATGAAAAAACAGCTCAAGAAGTTTCTAAGAGCATGATGGATTCGGTTTTGGCGATCATAGATCAAATTTAGTGAGGGCAATCATGAAGAAAACAATTGGTTTTATCTTGGTTTTTGTGTTAATTATTCAACCGGTTGCAATGGCACAAAATGATTACATCAATCCGTCTCGCGATGAATTGGAGAGGATGATAACCGAAATAGCAGTAAAAAGAGGTGTGCCTGCAGTATTGGTAATGTCTTTGGCGAGAATAGAATCTGTTTATAGACATTTTGATGAGGCTAATCGATCGGTTCGGACAGGAAGTGCGGGCAGTATTGGCTTGATGCAGATAAATAATTCTCGAGATTTGTATGATGAACATCGTTTGCGCTATGATATTCCTTACAATATTGAGGCTGGCATTGATGTTTTTCTGGAGAAATGGGAAGCAAGTGCTTCTCAGTCGAGATGGGCCTATTTGCCTTCTGTTGGAGAAATGGATCCAAACATCTTAGAAAATTGGTATTTTGCTCTTTGGGGGTACAATGGATTTGTCGGGAGCAACAATCCAAATGTAGCGTATTCTCTTGGAAGAAAACCCTTTCAGGAGATGGTATACGATATTGCTTTTAATGAATACGATCAAAAGATCGTGCCGATAGATAGAACTTCATTACCTGAAGTGGGAACTCCAGACAGCAGTTTGAATGTCGCGACACCAGACATAACACATGACGGTGGCATTTTGATTTCTCAACCTGGAGACTGGGTAAGGGTTTCTTACTTGCCTACAACCTCGGCACTGAATTTGAGAAAGACACCAGATGGAGCAATTATAGGAACACTGGATGAGGGTGAAATTTATCGTGTATCGGAAGAAGCGGTACTGGCAGGTGGTTATTATTGGTATAGGCTTGAAAGTGAAGAGGGAGAAAAGATAGGTTGGGCAGCTAGAAATTGGTTGGTTCCTTACCAAAGAGAAGACAAACCTTCTGAAATTGATCCTGATAAAGAAGTTGAAGAAATTGAAGAAGATTTAGAAATGCCATTTAAAGATATTGTAGGGAAATCTGCTTGGGCGGAAGGATACATTTCAGCACTTTACAATAAGGGGCTGATAAGAGGGGTTACAGAAACAGAATTTGCGCCGGAAAGCTTGATAACAAGGCAAGATTTTTCCTTGTTGATGACAAGAACATTCCCGTTGGGAGATCATGAATGGGCTGATTTTGAAGATAAGAATGAAGTCAGGCAGGACGCATTGTCATCAGTGGAACAGATGATTCATCATGAGATAATGTCACTTAAAGAGAATAGATTTGAGCCGGAAAGGCCGTTGACTCGAATTGAAGCAGCGGTAGGGATTAGCCAAATGTTAAAAACACCAGAAGCATTGCTGGTTTTTGACTTTGAAGATGTTCAAGGTTTGACAGTAAGCGAATTGGAAAGTTTGATGGCTATTTATACGTACGGTATCATTGAAGGAAGAAATAGCCAGGTATTTGATCCCCACGCACCTGTTACAAGGGCAGAGATTGCTAAGATTTTCGTGCTTAGTCTGAAAAGTTTGTGATAAAAATATTGTTAGAACGATTTTTATCAATATAGACCGTTTCATATGGGCGTACCATACGATATTCGTCCCGGGCGATCCTTTCAACCATTTGAAGGAATTGTTCCGGGTCATTTATTTTTTCTAAATCACTTTGCAATAAGGACAAAGACTCAGACATTTCATTTTTTTCAGCTATTTTAGATTCTTTCTCCATTTCAACAGCACTTAAATCTTGGCGTTGGCCTACGATGGTGACGATCATATACAAAGCCACAGCATAAAAAGCGATGGTGATTAGATTGATTTTCTTTTTCTTGCGTGTTTTCTTTTTTTTACCCATAGGAACACCTCAGCTTCATTATAATATGAAAGTTACTTAAAATAAAGGGGTCAAAATAAAAAGTCCTGTTTACTCGACAGGACTTTTTGTTTATAGATTGCTTTCTGTTCTCAATAGGGTTGCTTTGTCTGTTTTTTCCCAAGGTAAGTCGAGGTCAGGTCTTCCAAAATGACCATAAGCTGCAATTTGATGGTAGATTGGTCGTTTTAGGTCGAGTTGCTCTATAATGGCAGCAGGTCTTAAATCAAAGTGCTTGGCGACAAGCTTTTCGATAGACGTTTCATCGATTAGATTGGTACCAAAGGTGTCGACCATAATAGAAACTGGATGAGCCACACCGATAGCGTAGGCTAATTGCACTTCGCATTTTTTTGCCAAACCCGCAGCGACTATATTCTTCGCGACATATCTTGCGGCGTAAGCTGCAGAACGATCTACTTTTGTTGGATCTTTGCCAGAAAAAGCGCCCCCACCATGACGAGAATAGCCACCGTAGGTGTCAACAATGATCTTACGGCCCGTTAATCCTGCATCCCCCTGAGGACCACCTATCACAAAGCGCCCAGTAGGGTTGATATAATACTTTGTGGCCTCATCTATCAAATTCTTAGGAAGGACTGCTTGAATCACATGTTTCATAATGTCTGATTCTAAAGCATCTAAAACGACGTCAGGATTATGTTGAGTGGAGATGACGACAGAATCGATTCGCACAGGCATGTTGTCATGATATTCAATCGTGACTTGGGTTTTCCCATCGGGACGAAGATAACGAAGGGTCCTATTTTTCCTGACTTCAGAAAGTTTTTTTGACAATTGATGAGCAAGAGAGATAGGCAAAGGCATAAGCTCAGGAGTTTCATCACACGCAAAGCCAAACATGATGCCTTGATCACCGGCTCCGATAAGATCGTACTCATCTGACCCATTGTCACGATATTCTTTTGCTTGATTAACACCCATGGCAATATCAGGGCTTTGTTCGTCAATAGCGGTCAAGACAGCGCAAGTATCACCATCGAATCCGTACTTTGCTCTTGTGTAGCCAATTTCTTTAATAATCTTACGCACTTCTTTTGGGATGTCAACATAGCATTTAGTGGTGATTTCTCCTGATACAAGAACAAGTCCTGTTGTTACGGAAGTTTCGCATGCCACTCTGCCTTCAGGATCTTTTTTTAATACTGCATCTAGAATACCGTCAGATATTTGATCACATATTTTATCTGGATGACCCTCAGTCACGGATTCGGATGTAAAAAGCCATTTTCTCAATTAATTACCTCCTAGATAGTGTTTTTTCCGGTAATCAACCAATAAAAAACTCTTCTATTCCAAAGAAGAGTATTGTCCGCTATTGGTCCTCATCTTCCGGATATACCGCGGGATTTGGCACCTCATACCTTGTGTTGTATAGGCTGCCGGGTTTCACAGGGCCCGTCCCTCCACCTCTCTTGATAAGGCTTTGAAATTATCAAGCAAATTATACCATATAGACTATATTTGTCAATACGTATTTACCTTAAGTCATCCGCCAGAAAGACGCGCCGGCAGTACTAATGGCCAACATAATGACACCTGCAGTGATCACGCCCATGAAGATGAATAGGAAAGACTTCTTAAAATCCAGTTTCAAGAAAGCGGCCACAGCAGAACCGGTCCAGGCTCCAGTAGTGGGTAGAGGAATAGCAACTAAGAGAAAAAGACCCAATAACTCATATCGGATTACTTTGTTGCTGCCTTTATTAACTTTTTTTAGGACATAAGCGGCAGGTCGACGAAGCAACCGTGTTCGTGCCACATATCGAATAATGGGTCGAAATAGCTTCAAAAGAAAAGGAACAGGCAACATATTGCCGGCAATTGAAATCAAAAATACTTCAAAAGGTGGCAACCCAAGACTGATACCTAAGGGAATCGATCCCCGCAATTCCGAGATAGGTATCATTGATAATAGGAAGACTGCCCATTCGCTTCTAAAATGTTCAACAATATAATTCATGCCTACCTCACGAGTTCTTTAACGTAAAGAACATTATAACCTATCATGTTCTAAAAAGTCCATGCATTATGAAAGAATAAAACATCAAAATGTAATGTAGAGTTAAGATTTTTCTGCTATTATAAGAAAGACAGTAAGATAAAAAAAGAGGTTGAAATATGAAACAAGTTTTAGGCGCAATACGAAAAGCAGTGAATGACTTTGATATGATCCAGCAAGGAGATCGAATCGCAGTGGGATTATCCGGGGGGAAGGACAGTATGCTATTGCTGTACGCACTGAAGCTGTTTCAAAGATTTAGCCCTGTTGAATACGAGTTGTCGGCCATAACAGTATCTTTGGGATTTGAGCAGTTTGAAACACAAAAAATTCAAGACTATTGTGAAAAGATTGAAGTGCCGTATTATCAGGTGGATACAGATATTGCAAAGATTGTATTCGATGTGAGAAAAGAAAAAAATCCTTGTGCCTTGTGTTCAAAAATGAGAAATGGAGCCTTGCATAACAAAGTCAAGGATATAGGGTTTAACAGGGTAGCATTAGGACATCATGGTGATGATGTCGTGGAGACATTGTTTCTGAGCATGCTATATTCAGGTAAATTAGCAACGTTCAAGCCAGTCACTTATTTGTCCAATAAAGAGATCTATAATATAAGGCCCATGATTTATGTCAAAGAATCACAAGTGATTGGCGCAGTTAAACGACATCAGGTTCCTGTGTTGAAAAGTCCGTGTCCTATGGATGGCAATTCGAAGAGAGAATCCGTAAAAATGTTGCTAAAGAAAGTGTATCAAGATGTACCGGAAGGAAGAGAACGGATATTAAAAGCGCTATCCAATAAAAACCAGTACGAGTTGTGGTTCTAAGTAAGGGAACCCAAAAGTATAGAAATCGTCTAAGCTAGATAAGAGAATGACAAAAGTTGAACTGGAGGAAAAATGAAGAAGAAGTTTGTGTTTTTAGTAATAGCCATGGTCTTTTTGATGAGCTTGGTTGGCCATGCTGAGACCAAAACAGTACTAGAGGAAAGAATTGAGCAACATATGTCGGAAGGGATCAAGCATATCCAGATCAAGAAATATACAACAGAAGGACCATTGAACATCAACGTGTTGGAAGTTAAGTTGGATGACGAGTATACAGACTTGCGACCCATTTATGGAGAAGAACTATCAATTAGAAGACCGTTAACACAAATTGCAAAAGACAATGCTGCGGTGGGTGCCATCAACGGGGAGTTTTATTCAATGAATCATCCAGGATTTCCATTTGGAACAATTGTTGATGCTGGACGCATTATAACGGCGCCAAATAGCGCTAGCTTTGAATATCCGACACTAATTCGACAAGACCATGGCTTTGAATTTGAGATACTTTCACCTCAAATGGCACTTATGATATCAGGGAACAAGCTTCCATTAAGAACCATGAATAAAGTGGGGGAGTTGGATGCGGAGTTAATTTTGCTAAATAGTGCTTGGGGCAAAAAGTCATTGGGAAGCTCACAAACTAAAGAGCTGGTTGAAGTGGTAGTAAGAGGAGACATGATAAAAAGCATACATGTTGGAGAAAGCGCTGTTGACATTCCACAGGATGGGTATGTCGTTGTATTTAACAGTAAAAACGATCATTATTTGGAATTTTTCAAATTAGGAACACTTATTGAACTCTCAATTGATTTCGGATTTGATATCGATGCAGTTGATTGGGCTGCTGGTGCGGTGAATCATTTGGTGAAAGATGGACAAATTCATCAATATAACCTGTCAGTTTTGGGAAGACATCCTCGTACAGCAATAGGGTTTAACAAGGATGAAACCAAAGCCTATTTAATCACTGTTGATGGAAGAAGCCTTGAATCTATCGGGGCTAGGCAATCAGAACTAGCGGAAATACTGCTTGAGTTCGGTGTGTGGAACGGGTTTAATCTTGATGGTGGCGGCTCCACTCAAATGGCACTGGACCATTATCATGAAGGGAATGTTTTGACCGTCAATAGACCAAGTGATGGCAGAGAACGTCTGATGGTTTCGGGCTATGGTGTTTATAATGCCTATCCATTAGAAAAACAGGTGGCTTTTTTGGAAATTTTACCACAGAAGAGGATTTTTCAAAACCAATTGTTAAATTATGAAGTGAAAGCTTACAATCGATATAAAATACCAATTAGAATGGATGAATCAAGAGGGACTATTAGTGCACAAGGCGTTACGAACCAAATAAGCGAAGACGGAATAACATTCACAGGATCTGGCACAGCCGAGGTTACGATTCTAATAGATGGTGTAATGGCATCAGGTGTTGTAGAAGTGATGAACAGAGTTGAACAGCTAGATGGTTTTGTTGAAGAAATAGATATTAATATCAAAGAAACCTATAAAATGCCTAACTTCATAGGAATTGACGACGAAGGCAGAACAGGAGTCGTATCGGCTGAAGAAATGTCTTGGCAAATAACGCCTCAGTTGGCAACGATTGAGAATGGGATATTAAAAATAGGTGAAAAAACAGGCACAGCCATCATTACAGGGACATTTGACAAAGCGAAAGTTCACATCCCTTTATATATAGGGTATGAAGAGGTAATGCTTCATGGGTTTGAATCCTTGGCAGGACTAAAACTATCTCAGTATCCTGCCACGGCAAATGGACGGATGACAACATTTGGAAGAAGCATAGAAGGGAACAGCAGCGTCAGGTTATCTTATGATTTCACAACGATGGTTCCAAATGATCAAGCGATTGCCTTTGTGGAATTTGGAGAAAAGGGGATGCCTTTAGAAGGCAAGCCCGGAAGTCTCTCCATGTGGGTTTTTGGAGATCGTAGCAACCATTGGTTAAGAACGCGAGTGGTAGATGCAAAAGGTGTGGAACATAGAATAGATTTTGAGGCAGTTGTGGATTGGTATGGATGGAAACAAGTAACAGCAAAGATGCCGGATGATATTGCGTACCCAATCACATTGAGAAACGTATATATTGCAAACATTCACAACGATGGGGCAAACAAAGGAAGCATTCTAATAGATAGGTTAACAGCCAATTATCCAATGGCTAGGATGGACAATGATAAAATACCTAAAAACACCCTTGTCTATGACAAAATGAAAAAAGAGACAGAAGATTATATTAGAAAATTTTCTGTTGGAAGTGAAGGTATTCATCTAAACAATGAGCGTCTTTCATCCCCGTACTTTGGAGAACACCTCAATTTGATTGTGTTGGACCATTCAAAGGGAAGTCTTTTGGCATCCAATCCGCAACAATGGGATAGTTTAATTAGTCTGAAGGAGAGTCAAGTCAAAACAAGTGTACTTGTTGCAAAAGATGGGTTTGATCAACTCGATTTATATGATCAACAAACCATCAAAAGACTAGCTGCTTACCTGATTGAAGAGAAAGGACACACTGTTTTGATGGCAGAATTGGGAGAGCAATCAACAGTAACTTATGAGGCGGGACTTAGGCAAGTAGCTTTCAAGAATGGCCTTAACTTTTACATACTATCAAATGGTGAAGTCAAATATGATTATTATTAGGAGATTAACTTGAACAAACAAGAGATAAGAAAACACATCATAGAACAAAGAACCGAACTATCAAAAGCACAATTAGACGAAAAGAGTGATCAAATTATGGGTCATTTAATCGGTTCGGGGTTGCTGGATAATAAAAAGGCAATCAGTTGTTACTTAAGCTTTGATCAAGAAGTAAAAACCAATAAGATTATTGACTGGTTTACCCAGAAGAGCGCAAGTTTAATAGTCCCTTATACAGACAAAAAAAACCATCAACTTGTGCCCGTCCTTGTGGAGGATAGAAAATCTCAGTTAACTGTGAGTGCGTTTGGATACCCTGAGCCTGTATATTCACAAGTGACTCGAGTAGACTATACTGAGATAGACTTGGTGTTGGTTCCTGGACTTTCATTTGATGAAAATGGCAATAGAGTGGGTTACGGAAAGGGGTATTATGACGAGTATTTGAGTCATATTGATGAAAGAGTTGAATTTGTGGGACTTTGTTTTGAGTTTCAATGGTCAAACCAAATACCAGAGGAACCCCATGACATTAAAATGGACTATATTGTAACTGAGAATGGCATCTATAAAACAAAGGTGACGTAGAATTGAGAGCCGAGATGCTTTTGAGCCAAAACCCAATTTTTGGCAGGGTTTCCTCAAAAGCATTTTTTGTTGGCAAAAGACTGGGAAACAAGCTTGTCTATAGACTATAATAGTGTTACAATTACAAATTAGGAAGTGGAACGATGATTGATAAAGTGAAGAAGAATTTATTGGAAAAAATCCAGATAAAAGAATCGGAGACCATTTTATTAGGTTTGTCAGGTGGACCTGATTCAGTGTGTCTTTTTCATATTTTGAGACAACTAAGATCAGAATTGGGAATTCAATTTGTGTGTGCACATATCAATCACATGTACAGAGGGAAAAGCGCCAATGAGGACGAACAATTCGTGAAAGACTTATGCGCTACCTATCAAATTAAATGTTACATCGAAAGGAAACATGCCACTCAATATGCTAAAGAACAGGGGTTATCTGAAGAAGAGGCTGGAAGAAGCATTCGGTATGGTTTTTTCAATCGTATTTTGGGAAAATTGGGAGGCGGTTATATAGCTACGGCCCACCATTATAATGATCAAGTGGAAACGGTGATCCAAAGAATTATTAGAGGAACTGGATTGAAAGGTCTTGGAGGAATGGATTTTAAATCTGGTCAAGTGATCAGACCTTTATTGGACGTGAAGCGCTTTGAAATTGAAGCCTATTTAAATGAGAATCAATATGAGTTTTGCGAAGATCCAACTAACATGGAAACCATTTATGGGAGAAACAAAGTGCGTCTGGAATTGTTGCCTCATCTTGAGAAACATTACAACCCGAAGATATCGGAAAGCCTTTACCGCTTGTCTCAGATCGCCAAACAGGACAATGACATCATGGATGACTATACAAAGCAAATTTTTCAGAGAATCGGCAAACGTGACAAAGATGGCATTAGGTTGAAAATAGATGACTTCAATGAGTTGAAAACAGGCATGAAGCATCGCCTGATCCGACATGGGATAGAGCTTGTCAAAGGTGAAACCATAGACATTGGTTATACTCATATTGATCCTTTTATTCAAATGTGTCGAGCTATGCAATCTGGGAAAAAGAAGGAATTGCCTAGAGACATAATGCTGGAGATTGAATATGAGTGGATTCGAATCCATCAAACTAAAGATGCAGTTAAGGAATATACCTATAATATTAATAAGGTAGGGAAAACAGATCTCTTGGAGATTGGCCTAAGTGTTATTTGTAAAAAGGTCCCTTGTCAAAAAGAGATAAAATCTTCTAACATAATCTATGTGGATTATGATAAAATAAAGGGAAATTTGATTATTAGGAACCGTAGAAGCGGAGATAAGTTTGTGCCGCTAGGAATGAAAGGCACTAAGAAATTGAAGGACTTCTTCATTGACGAAAAAATCCCGAGAAGTCAAAGAGAAGAAATCCCAATCTTGACAGATGAGCAACAAATCCTTTGGGTGTTCCCATATAGAATGGATGAGCGTTATAAAATAGACCGAAAGACAAATGAGATTCTAATGATTGAAATCAAGGAGGCGTAGATGGATTTATCAAAAGTAACAAAAGAAATTTTGATTACGGAAGAGTTATTAATTCAAAGAGTAAAAGAACTAGGCGATGAAATCACCAAGGATTATGAAGGAAAGGACGTTTTGTTGGTTTGTGTTCTGAATGGCGCGATTATGTTTATGTCAGACATAATGAAAACAATCAAATTGCCAGTTGAAATAGATTTTATGGCTGTGTCAAGCTATGGTGTGTCTACCAAATCATCAGGCGTAGTGAAAATCATAAAAGACTTGGATAAAACAGTCGAAGGGAAGAGTATTATCATCATTGAGGACATCATTGACTCAGGACTTACACTGGCTTACTTGCTAGAGAATCTGAAGTCAAGGGGTCCTGAAAGCATAGAAGTTTGCACTTTGTTGGACAAGCCTACGGGAAGAAAGGCGCATGTTCCAACCAAATATGTTGGATTCTCAATCAAAGACGAGTTTGTTGTTGGATATGGATTGGACTATGCAGAGAAATATAGAAACATTCCCTATATTTTTGTCTTAAAAGAGGAAGTTTACGCCAACTGATACAGAATATTGAAATAAAAAATGGACTATGTTAGAATTAACAATCAATAATTTGAAAAACAAACTAGGAATTTAATGCCGAAAGGAGGACTAAATGAAGAATTTTGCAAAAGGCATCAGCATATATATCGTTATTTTTGTCATTATTCTGCTTATTGTCACCATGTTGTCTGGACAAACAACTGAATTGGTTGAATTGTCTTTTTCTGACTTGGTGATTCAGTTGGAGAACAGCAATATCTCCCAAATAAAATTTGTCAACAATGAAGTGTCTGGTGTCCTAAAAGATGGAACCGAGTTTACATCCTATGTTCCGGATGTTGCGCTTTTTTCCGTGTTTGACAGGTACTTGGCAGAGAGTGTGGCATCAGGCATGGTTGTAATGGAGGGTGAACCCACACCGGCAACACCTTTTTACATTCAAATGTTGCCAACGATTGCCATGATTGGTATATTTGTCATTTTTTGGTTCTTTGTCATGAATCAATCTCAAGGCGGTGGAGGCGGCGGTAAAGTTATGTCGTTTGGGAAGAGCCGGGCAAAGATACACAAAGAGAATCCAGAAAGAAAAGTTTCCTTTGCAGATGTGGCAGGTTTGGATGAAGAAAAGGAAGAATTGAGCGAAATTGTTGACTTTTTAAAAGACCCGAAACGATTTACTCAATTAGGGGCTAGAATTCCAAAAGGGATTCTGATGGTAGGACCACCCGGTACAGGAAAGACATACATTTCAAAAGCCGTTGCTGGAGAAGCTGGCGTGCCGTTTTTTAGCATCAGCGGGTCAGATTTTGTTGAAATGTTTGTGGGTGTAGGGGCATCTAGAGTAAGAGATTTATTTGAGCAAGCTAAAAAGAGCTCTCCGTGCATTATTTTCATAGATGAAATAGATGCGGTCGGAAGAAGAAGAGGTGCTGGATTAGGTGGCGGCCATGATGAAAGAGAGCAAACTTTGAACCAACTATTGGTTGAGATGGATGGATTTGGAGAAAATGAAGGCATCATCATGATTGCAGCGACTAACAGACCGGATATTTTAGACCCCGCGCTTTTGAGACCTGGGCGATTTGATAGACAAGTTCACATAGGGATCCCAGATATACGAGGACGTGAAGCTGTCTTGAAGATTCATGCAAGAAAAAAACCCATACACGAAGATGTGGATTTTAGTGTAGTAGCAAGAAGAACACCAGGATTCACACCAGCAGATCTTGAGAATGTATTGAACGAAGCAGCATTACTATCAGCAAGAATAGGTGACACAAAAATCTCAATGGAAGTTATTGAAGAGTCTATTACAAAAGTTATGGCTGGACCAGAAAAGAAAAGTCGTATAATCAGTGATAGAGAAAAGCGCCTGACCGCTTATCACGAAGCAGGACATGCCCTTGTAGCTAGATTGTTGCCAAATTCAGATCCAGTACACATGATCTCCATTATTCCTAGGGGTAGGGCAGGTGGTTTTACAATGATTCTACCTGAAGAAGAAAGATACTATATGTCAAAAACTGAGATGGAAGAAACCTTGGTGCATCTTCTCGGAGGAAGAGTAGCGGAGAAATTGGTATTGGATGATATCAGCACAGGTGCCTCCAACGACATACAGCGGGCTACCAAGATAGCAAGAGGGATGGTAACGCATTATGGTATGAGCGACAACTTAGGACCTATGTCCTACACAGGAGACGAGGATGAGGTTTTCTTAGGTAGAGATTTTGCTAAAAGCAGGAACTACTCAGAGGAAGTTGCTGCTCAAATAGATCGTGAGATGAGATCTATTATTGACAAAGCGTATCATAAGGCAGAAGCGCTTCTAAGAGATAATTTAGCGAAGCTTCATCAAGTAGCGGAAGCATTATTGGAAAAAGAAACTTTAGATGGCAAAGAATTCGAGAGATTATTCTCACAGGCTTAGATTAATGAAAAGACCCTTTGGTAGGCATACGCAAAAGGGTCTTTTTGGTAGGGACTACATGAGATTTGATTGGGAGGATGTTTTGGAAAAGAAAACAGTATTAGTAGTAGATGATGACATTGACATTAGAAACATGATCAAAATCTATTTACAAAACGAAGGCTTTGAAACGCTATTAGCAGAAAATGGAGTCGTTGCTTTAGAAAAAATTGAAGCCAATAAGATTGATTTGATTATTCTGGACATGATGATGCCAGAAATGGATGGGATGGAAACCTGTTTGGCAATCAGAAAAAAATGGAAAATGCCAATTATTTTTCTGTCTGCAAAAGGGGAGGATATGGACAAGATCATGGCCTTGTCATCGGGAGCGGACGATTATCTTACAAAGCCTTTTAATCCATTAGAATTGACAGCAAGAGTAAAAGCAAATATCAGAAGAGTGGATGTGTTTGATAAGGAAGAAGACAATCCTTCAGAAATACAAATCCATGACCTGAAAATTGACATCGACAGACACCAAGTATTTATTGATCAAGATGAAATTCATTTGACCAAAACAGAGTTTGAGATTTTGAGTTTGCTAGCCCAAAACAGAGGGTACGCTTTTTCCATTGAAAAGATTTACAATGAAGTATGGAAAGACGAGTTTTTTGTAACTGATAACACGGTGACGGTTCACATCAGAAAACTTAGAGAAAAACTCAATGATGACTATAAAAACCCAAAATATATCAAGACAATATGGGGAGTAGGTTATAAGATTGAGAAAGAATGAGGTTAAGAGTTTAAGAACTGAATTTTTGGGATTCTTCATTATCTCTATTATGGCTGCTATCGTGTTTGGAGCCGTTTCTTTTTTCATGGTTGAGCGCCTCTATGCTAGAGTGACGATAGAACAGCAAGAGAATGAAAGAGAAGAAATCATCCAAGAAATCGACGCTCTTTTGGAGAAAATCCAGAAGATAGATGAAGGCAGGTCGTTAAATAGTCAATTAAGTGAGTTGGTGAGGCATACTTCTCAACAAATCAGTGTGGTGGATGCCAATGGACAATCCATTTACCAAAACTACATGGAGCCATTGTCGCAAAGAGACTATGTGTTTTATAGAACATTCGCCTATGATGGACAGAATCACATTCTGTTTATAGAAGGACAGTACTCGGAAAGAACTTTTGAGGAAGAGTTGTTGGTGGTTGTAATCATAATGGTCTCGTTGATGTTGTTTGTTTTCATCTTTTTCAGACTAGCCAACAATCGAATTAATTATATCCATGAGATTTCAAAAATTGTTGATAGGATCTCAAAAGGAGATTTAAATAGTCGGATTGATCGAACGGGAATGGACGAGCTGACTCTTTTAGCGGATAATATCAATGCAATGGCGGATGCTATCCAAGAAAGGAAAGATCTGGAAGAAAAAATGGAAAAGTCCAAACGAGAGTTGATAACGAATATGGCTCATGACTTAAGCACACCGCTGACTTCGATGATAGGTTATTTGGATTTGATAGATGAAAAAAACACCATCCACGACGAATCCGTCAAACAGTATTTGGCCATTTGTATTAAAAAGGCACAACAATTGAAAGCTTTGATCGGGAAACTATTTGAGTATTCAAAACTGAGCAGTCAATCTATAAAAATTGAGAATCAAAGATTAGATATTAATCGACTGATGCAGCAAGTGCGATCAGAATATTATTTGCTACTGCAAAAGAATGAGTTGGACTTTGAACTATCAACAACGGAAGAAAAGCTCTACGTTGAAGCGGATCCGGATTTATTAGTGAGGGTGTTTGACAATTTGATTCATAATGCCATCAAATACGCAAAAAAGCCCGGTGCTTTAGAAGTAGTCACTGAGGTTGAAGGAAGTCAGGTCACGATCGTGTTCAGCAATCGAGTCGAAAAGAAGCAGTTTAAGAAGCAAGATGTTGGGCGTATGTTTGAAAGAATGTATACCATGGATGCCTCTCGGACGACTGGAACGGGTAGTGGCTTAGGGTTGGCCATAAGTAGAGAAATTGTGGAGATGAACAAAGGCAAAATACAAGCCACCTTGCACGGAGACAAATTATCGATTGAGTTGGATTTTAAAAAAATAGACTCAGATTAGATCGCGTTGTCTCAATTCGTAGATAGACTCTCTTAATGCATCGATGGTTTTAACTTCTACAACCACTGAGAGCTGGTTTGTTTTAGCGAAAGATATACTTTTGAAAATATCAGCTTCGCCTTTAAAGAGTACCAAATGATCCTGTGCCCCTAAAGTATCGTGAAGGTGCATATGAGTAATATGGGATTGATTGGCCATTAAGAAAGGATGGTCAACCATATTGTTGGCCGTGTCGTGGCCTGTATCCCAAGTTATTCCGACATTAGGAAGAGCCAATACTTTTTTCAAGGCGCTTTGCGCATAGGCTTTCCCAAAATTCCCAGAATTCTCCACGTTGATGTAAAGGTTATTCTGTTTGGCAATTTTGGACAGTTGAGTAAACGAAGACATGAATTGGTTGATGAAAACAGAGTCGTATTGCTCGTAAACATAAATCTTTTTATGGGGCAGTGTCATTTTAGCCCCTTCGATGAGGTGGAAGTTCAACAAGCGCACATTGCTACGAGAAGCCCACTGGATGGTTTCTTCAGCCAGCTGGACAAAGCCTCTTCTGACAGGATCA
Organism: uncultured Clostridia bacterium; assembly: GCA_964539975.1. GTDB lineage: Bacteria > Bacillota > Clostridia > Tissierellales > Dethiosulfatibacteraceae > 38-11. Next base: position 5,800 of record CAZIKK010000017.1, on the reverse strand, counting down.
AAAAAACTACCCATGTCTGCATCATCAGGCATATGCATGGTATAAAAAAGGTTGTATTGGGAAGCAACCTCTGAAAGTTTATTTGGAGGTAGTTGTTGGATGAAATTAGAAGGCAAATTCATATTGAGTTCAATGAAATCCAACTTCAATTCACGACACAAGTCCACAGTGTCTGTAAATGTATCAAGTTCCACTAAAGCAGGCATACCAATTTTATAACCGAGCATGTTGTACCTCCCACACTATAGGATAGAATCTTACCATATAGTGTATCGGAACTTAAAGGCAAAATCAAAATAAAACTTGAAAATAAATTGGGAATTTTCTATAATTGTACAAAGCAAATAGGTGACAAAAAATTAATAAATAATAACAAGAGGTGGGAGAATGCACAAAAAACTATTTATTCCGGGACCAGTTGAAGTTGCACAAGAGGTACTAGACAAGATGTCGATGCCGATGATTGGACACAGAACAAAAGAAATTTCAAATCTACAAAGAGGGATTAGCGAGAAAATCCAAAAGGTATTCTACACGGAAAATCGAGTTCTGTTGTCAACCTCATCTGGAAGCGGATTCATGGAAGGAGCCATCAGAAGTTGTACAGCTAAGAAAGCAGCGGTGTTTTCTGTTGGCGCATTTGGGAAAAGATGGTATAAGATGGCAGTAGCTAACGGGATTCCATCAGATTGCATTACATCTGAAATGGGAGAAGCCACAACGCCTGAAATGGTTCGAAAAGCTATGGAATCAGGGGATTATGATCTGGTGACAGTGACGCATAATGAAACATCCACTGGCGTGATGAATCCGATAGAAGCCATATCTGAAGTCATGAAGGATTATCCAGAGGTGGTTTTTTGTGTGGATGCAGTAAGTTCAGCAGGAGGTTCAAAGATTGCAGTAGATGCACTTGGAATTGACATTTGTATCACGTCTACGCAAAAAGCACTAGGGTTGCCACCGGGACTGGCCATATGCACTATGAGTGAGAAAGCATACAATCGAGCAAAAACGGTGAAAAACAGAGGTTTATATTTCGATATGGTTGAGATTTATGAAACCATTGAAAAAAAAGACCATCAATACCCATCGACTCCCAACATTTCATTAATGTACGCATTGGACTATCAATTAGATCGAATCTTGGAAGAAGGACTGGATAACAGATTTGAAAGGCATATAAAGATGGCTGAATATGTTAGAGAGTGGGCGAAGAGCAACTTTGGACTATTCGCAAATGAAACCTATTTATCCAATACTCTCACAACGGTTAAGAACACAAGGGGGATAAGTGTCAAAGCGCTAAACGAGGCTTTGGGAGAAAGAGGATTTGCGCTGTCTAATGGGTATGGTGACTTAAAGGAGAAGACCTTCAGGATTGCCCATATGGGAGACACAACCTTGGACAATCTCAAAGAACTGATACAAGAGATCAACTCGCTTTTGTAAAAAGCAACGATTCACAGACATCTGTCATTGACAGATGTCTGTCGTATTAAAAGGGTTGAAGAATGAAGAAGGATATAGTATGATGCTATCAGTATTTTAGCGAGGTGTCCGAGTGATTGACTATGTAGCACTAGAAAAACAACTAAAAACTCAGTATATGGGTAGGACATTTTTGCAATTTGAAAGATTGCCAGAATGTGCAAAAAAAATGCGCTCAATCGCGTCACATAGCCCAGAAGGAATGGTGGTCATGTGTGATGAGCAAGAGGAGTGTCAACCATCTAAAAATAAATGGTGGCATGGTCCAAAAGGCGGACTATACCTCAGCGTGTTGCATCACTACCAGCATGAAAAAGACATGTCAGGACTATTGACCTTAGCATATGGGGCAGGTTTTCGGGAAGCCCTTGAAAGTCACGGAGTTCATTGTGACTTAAAATGGCCAAATGATGTGATGGTACAAGGTGAAAAAATAGGAAGTATTTTTGTTGAGGGGATAAGAACTCAACCAGGCAGGAGTTATCTAGTGAGTCTGTATGGCAATATCAATAATTTGGATAAAGACATGGAAGGTCTAAAGGACTCACCATGGGTTTCAATAAAGAAAATTACGGGAAAACCAGTGAAGATGGAAAGACTTATGGCAGATTGCTTCAATAGGATAGAGCCCTATCTGCTCGAAATAAATAATGAAGACGTTTTGGAGACAATAAGATGGCCGTGGGAAGCTTATCTAAAAGCAACTATAGAGATTGCACTCAAAAAGAGAAGACAAACAAAATGGCGAATCTATGAATTTGAAAGCATTAACAGGAATGGGCAATTGATACTTAGAGATATACAGAAGCAATGCCAACGAGTTTTAGATCCAAAACAAGACGAGATAAGGATGATGCACCATGATTAAAATAGGAAATATTCAAGTAAACAAAGGCGTTTTTATGGCACCAATGGCTGGAATTACGGACACTGCTTTCAGAACGTTATGTAAAGAACAAGGGGCAGATGTGGTCTGCACAGAAATGATTAGCGCAAAAGGACTGTATTACCAGGATAAGAAGACAGAACAGCTCATGTACATGAAACCAGAAAACAGACCGATTTCGCTGCAAATATTTGGTTCGGATCCCGAGATAATGGAACAAGTTGTGACACAGCGATTGAATCATTTGGATACTTTTGATTTTCTTGATATCAACATGGGATGTCCTGCACCTAAAATAGTCAATAATGGAGATGGCTGTGCTTTGATGAAAAAGCCAAAGTTAATGGGAGCAATTGCGGAGAAAGTAAAGAAAGTATCCAACAAACCGGTTACAGTCAAAATCAGACTTGGTTGGGATCAATCATCCGTGAATTATCTTGAGGCAGGTAAACTATTAGAATCATGTGGCGTGGATGCCATTATACTACATGGCAGAACAAGAGAACAATTTTATAGAGGACATTCAGATTGGAATGCAATAGGAGAACTAAAATCAAGAGTCACCATTCCTATCATTGGCAATGGAGACATTATGACTGGAAACGATGCAAAGGAAATGATGGAATCCACAAAGTGTGATGGTGTTATGGTAGGGAGAGGCGCGTTGGGGAATCCATGGATATTTAGAGATATTGGAGACAAACTGTCTCAGCATGAAGGGGTCTACAACGTCTCTAATGATGAAAAAATGGATATGATGTTAAAGCATATGAGATTGATTTTGGCAGATAAAGGCGAAAGGATCGCCATATTGCAGATGAGAAAGCACTGTGGGTGGTATATAAAAGGGCTACATGGAGCGGCCGAATTCCGAAAAAAGTTCAACCAAATACGTTCTAAAAATGAGTTGGAGGCATTGACCGAAACTTACAAACAATTTTTGTCTCAACACCATGAAAATAGCTAAATTCCTTGACAATACAGAATACATACCGTATACTTTTTAGGATAAATAATGTAATCAAGAGGAGAATACAAGATGATAAATAACGAAATTCTGCTTACAAAAGAAGGTCTGGAAGAGTTGAAGGCAGAAATGGAAGAGCTGAAGCTTGTAAAAAGAAAAGAAGTAGCTGAAAAAATCAAAGCAGCATTGGCATTTGGAGATATCAGTGAGAACTCAGAATACGACGAAGCAAAAAACGAACAAGCGGATATAGAAAAAAGAATCCTCAAAATTGAAAATATGATTAAGAATGCTAAAATCATAGAGGAAACCAAAGGTAAAAAGGATTCGGTAAGATTAGGAAGCACCGTTAAGACGCGAGATATTGAGTTTGACGAAGTAATGGAATACAAAATAGTGGGCTCAGTTGAAGCGGATCCCATGAGAGGTAGAATTTCAAATGTGTCACCTTTGGGAAAAGCGCTTCTGGGAAAAAAAGCAGGTGATATGCTAGAAGTCCCCACACCAAGTGGTGCCTACATTAAATACGAAGTAGTGAGTATTGAATAACAGGGAGGGCTGTGAATTGAGCGAACATGAAAGTCTAAATGAGTTACGGCAAGTCAGAAGAGAAAAGCTAAAAAACCTTGTAAATGCTGGAAAAGATCCATTCAGAATAGAAAAGTTTGATGTATCCCATAACAGTGAGGCAATAAAAAATGACTTTGAAACCATGTCAGGAGAATTTGTGTCATGCGCTGGAAGGATTATGTCTAAACGAGGACAAGGAAAAGTAGGGTTTTATGACATTCAAGATAGCGAAGGTAGAATTCAGGTTTTTGCTAAAAAGGATACCATAGGCGATGAGAGTTATGAAGACCTAATCACTTATGATATTGGAGATATCATTGGCGTAAAAGGAACCGTTTTCAAGACGAAAATGGGTGAGATTTCTATCAGGGCAGAATCCGTACAATTGCTATCTAAATCTTTACAGATACTACCTGAAAAGTATCATGGATTAAAAGATCAGGACTTGAGATATCGCCAGAGGTATGTGGACTTAATTGTCAACCCGGAGGTAAAAAAAACATTCATTAAAAGAAGCGTGATTATTAAGGCGCTTAGAGAATATTTAGACGAAAAAGGATTTCTTGAGGTGGACACCCCCATTCTCAACACCATTGCAGGAGGGGCCACAGCAAAACCATTTGTCACCCATCATAACACCTTGGATATAGATGTGTATTTGAGAATTGCGAATGAATTGTATCTAAAGCGATTGATTGTCGGTGGATTTGATGGCGTCTATGAAATTGGCAAAATGTTTCGGAATGAAGGGATGTCGATTAAGCATAATCCGGAATACACGGCGATGGAAGTCTACAAGGCTTATGCGGATTATGAATATATGATGACATTGACTGAAAATGTGATCGCTTATATGTGCGAAAAAGCCAATGGTACGACTAAGATTAACTATCAAGGCAAAGAGCTTGACCTAACACCTCCATGGAGAAGAGCGTCCATGCATGATCTGGTAAAAGAGAAAACAGGTTATGATTTCTATCAATTCGACTCGGAGAAAGAAGCAAGAAAGGTGGCTAAGGAAAAATTACACTTAGACGTTGAAGCCCACATGACAAAAGGGCACCTTGTAAATCTAGCCTTTGAAGAGTTCTGTGAAAAGGACCTGGTTCAACCAACTTTTGTCTTGCATCATCCAGTTGAAGTTTCTCCTTTAGCCAAGAGAAATCCTGACAACCCAAGCATTACAAATCGATTTGAAGCATTTATCAATACATGGGAAGTTGCCAATGCTTTTTCGGAACTAAATGACCCAATTGATCAAAAAGGGCGATTCGAAGACCAATTGAAACAAAGAGAAGCGGGTGATGAAGAAGCTCATATGATGGATCATGATTTTGTTAATGCACTTGAAGTAGGATTGCCTCCCACAGGTGGATTAGGCATTGGGGTAGATAGAGTGATCATGTTATTGACGGATTCAGCTTCAATAAGAGATGTGATTTTGTTTCCTACGATGAAACCTGTTGAGGATAAAGAGTAAAACGAATGATCAACATAATGAGATGGTCCTTGTGGCTGTCTCTTTTTTATGGTAGACATATGAACTAGGTGTCGAGACGACTAGCTACAATAACGAATGAAACAAGGTTGGTTTAAGTTTTCATTAATAAGAATCCGAAAGAAGAAAGGCATTTCCAAAGTATCAAACGGACAATTCATGGACACGGATCCTAGTGAATCGGAAATGCGAAAAGATGTTGAAATTTCAACGTAAATGACAAATAAAAAACATTTAAAAACAGTTGACACCTCATGTTTTATATGGTAATCTTATAAAGCGCCCCAAGAAAGAGCAGAAAACTCACGTTAAAATTTGCAAAAAAATATTGACAAGACAACAATGGGTGTGATACAATTTAAAACGTTGTCGAAAGATAGCGAAGCAG